>NZ_QJUJ01000003.1:0-604101 GCF_004327275.1 Phytopseudomonas daroniae | reverse complement strand
GGTCCCCTGCTTTCTCCCGTAGGACGTATGCGGTATTAGCGTCCCTTTCGAAACGTTGTCCCCCACTAATAGGCAGATTCCTAGGCATTACTCACCCGTCCGCCGCTGAATCAGGGAGCAAGCTCCCGTCAACCGCTCGACTTGCATGTGTTAGGCCTGCCGCCAGCGTTCAATCTGAGCCATGATCAAACTCTTCAGTTCAATACTGCTTGGGTTTTGAGAAAACCCTAAACTTGGCTCAGCAATCGCAAACCCCTCAAAAAGAAGGGAAACTCTCGAATTCACGAGTGTTTACTTGTGATGCTGATAATCTTGCGATCACTCAGTCTTAACCCACAAGCACCCACACGAATTGCTTGATTCAGTTGTTAAAGAACGTTTGGTTAAGTCTTTCGTCTCAACCGAGGCGCGCATCTTACAGCAGCCTCATTTCCTGTCAAGCTGTTTTTGAAGAACTTTTTCTTTCTTCTCAACACCTTGCAGCACCCCACCAGACCATCTTCTCTCCAGCGGGAGGCGCATTCTACAGCGTTACAAACCGCTGTCAACCACCTCTTCAACCGCTTTCGATCCAACCTGATCGAGCCATCAACAGTGCCACTCAAACCACCCTGTCGATGCCGGCGCATTCTACTCGAATTCGCCGTCCGTGCAACCTTTATTTTCGTCTAACTGCCTGATTAACAAGGAGTTTTCAGATCAGGCCGCGCCGGAAGTGGTGCGCATTATAGGCAACCTGGTTCTCAGGTCAACGGTTATTTACGCTTTATTCGGATTTCAGCGTAATCCGCGCAAAAGCCTTCTTGCCGGCCTGGCAAACATGGGTTGCGTCCAGCTTGAATACGAAGGAGCGGTCTACAACCTGACCATCCACCCGCACACCGCCAGAACCCAACAGGTCGCGAGCGACTGCGGCATTCTTGACCAGCCCTGCCTTATTAAGGAGGGCTGCAATCGGCATGTCCTCGGCAGAGGCAAGCTCGACCTCAGGCAGATCTTCCGGCAACTCGCCGTCCTTCATACGGTTACCGGCAGAACGATGCGCAGTGGCAGCGGCTTCTTCACCATGGAAACGCGCCACGATCTCTTCGGCCAGCTTGATCTTGATATCACGAGGATTGGCGCCGCCCTCGACATCCTTCTTGAACTGCTCGATTTCATCCATGGAACGGAAGCTCAGCAATTCGAAGTAGCGCCACATCAAGGCATCCGGCATGGAGACCAGCTTGTTGTACATGACGCCGGGCGCTTCCTGGATACCTATATAGTTACCCAGGGACTTGGACATCTTCTTCACGCCATCCAGACCTTCGAGCAGCGGCATGGTGACCACGCACTGAGAGGCCTGGCCGTATGCGCGCTGCAGCTCACGCCCCATCAGCAGGTTGAATTTCTGGTCAGTACCGCCCAACTCGACGTCGGCACACAGCGCCACGGAGTCGTAGCCCTGCACCAACGGGTAAAGGAACTCGTGAATGGCAATCGGCTGGTTGCCGGTGTAGCGCTTATCGAAGTCGTCACGCTCGAGCATGCGCGCCACGGTGTACTGCGAAGCCAGACGAATGAAGTCGGCAGGCGTCAGCTTGTCCATCCAGGTGGAGTTGAAGGCGACTTCGGTCTTCGCCGGATCAAGGATCTTGAATACCTGATTCTTGTAGGTTTCGGCGTTATCGAGAACCTGCTCACGAGTCAACGGAGGGCGAGTAGCGCTCTTGCCGCTCGGATCCCCGATCATGCCGGTGAAGTCACCGATCAGGAAAATCACCTGATGCCCCAGCTCCTGGAATTGACGCAGCTTATTAATAAGCACGGTATGCCCCAGGTGCAGGTCGGGCGCTGTCGGATCGAAGCCCGCCTTGATGCGCAGTGGCTCGCCGCGCTTGAGCTTCTCGATCAGCTCTGCCTCAACCAGGACTTCTTCCGCACCGCGCTTGATCAGCGCGAGCTGCTCTTCAACCGACTTCATAAGGGCTCACAATCACCGAATTCAAAAGGGAACCAACCATACAAGATCACGGACAAATGACAAGTTTTGCCCAGTGTAAAGCCGAAGGCACGCCAGCCATCACCTTCAGGGTTGCCTCGAGGTGGATTTGGTTATATTTTATACAGTTACTGCATATTCATTAGTTTCTTCTTTTTCCTCTTCATCTTTTCACTTCAAAAGCAGCCCTATGACCTCTACAACTAAAGCGCCGCCGCTCTATCCAAAAACCCACATCATCGCAGCGAGCGGCGTAGCCGCCCTGCTAAGTCTGGCCCTCCTGGTATTCCCCTCCCGGGAAGTAGAAGCGAAGAAAACCTACCTTAATCTGGACATGGATAACGGCTCGGAACAGGTTCAGCAGAACCTGCCGACGCCTTCGTCGGACGTTGCCATAGAGCAGCCATCCGCTGATTCGCCCTTTGCGCAAATAGAAAGCAGCAGCAACGACACGCAAAATGCAGAACAGGATGTCGAGCCACAAGTAGCCGAGCAACCGCCAGAAGATCCCCGCAAGCAAACCATTACAGTGGCCAATGGCGACACTCTTTCCACGGTGTTCAGCAAGGTCGGCCTTTCCGCCAATACCCTGCATGATGTGATCAATAGCAGCAAGGAAGCCAAGCAGTTCAGCCGCCTCAAAGTCGGCCAGGAACTGGAGTTCCTGCTGAGCGAAGACGGCCAACTGGAAAGCCTGCGCAGCAAACTCAGCGACCTGGAAAGCGTCAGCCTGAGCAAGACGGAAAAGGGTTATGACTTCAAGCGCGACCTGGTCAAACCGGATGTTCGTGATGCCTATGCTCACGGCGTGATCAACAGCTCGCTGTTCGTCTCCGCCAAGCAGGCTGGTCTGTCGCACAACCTGACCATGGATCTGGCCAACATTTTCGGTTACGACATCGACTTCGCCATGGACATTCGCCAGGGTGACGAATTCGAAGTCATCTACCAGGAGAAGGTGGTCAACGATAAGTCCGTCGGTACCGGCAATATTCTTTCCGCGCGCTTCACCAACCGTGGCAAGACCTATACCGCTGTGCGCTATACCGACAAGCAGGGCAACGTCAGTTACTACGACGCTGACGGCAATAGCATGCGCAAAGCATTCATCCGTACTCCGGTGGACTTTGCCCGTATCAGCTCGCGCTTCTCCAATGGTCGCAAACACCCGATCCTCAACAAGATCCGTGCACACAAGGGCGTGGATTACGCAGCGCCACGCGGTACGCCGATCAAGGCAGCCGGCGACGGCAAGGTCATCCTGGCAGGTCGTAAAGGCGGCTACGGTAATACCGTGGTGCTGCAGCACGGCAGCCGCTATCGCACCCTCTATGCGCACATGCAGGGTTTCGCCAAAGGCGTGCGTACCGGGGGTAGCGTCAAGCAAGGGCAGATCATCGGCTATATCGGCACCACCGGCCTGTCTACCGGGCCGCACCTGCACTATGAATTCCAGGTCAACGGCACTCACGTGGATCCGCTGAGCCAAAAGCTGCCGATGTCCGATCCTATCGCTCGCCAGGACAAGCAACGCTTCCTGCAGATGAGCAAGCCGCTGATGGCGCGCATGGATCAGGAAAAAGCCACCATGCTCGCGCTCAACAAGCACTAAGCCGATGCTCTACCTCGGTGTGATGTCCGGCACCAGCCTCGATGGGCTGGACATCGCCCTTATCGAACAAGGCGAGCACGCCAGGCTGCTCGCCCATCATTACCAAGCCCTCCCCGATTCGCTCCGTGAACAGTTGCTGGCACTCTGCAGCTCTGGCCCGGACGAACTCGCACGAGCCGCCCTTGCCGAGCAACAATGGGCGCAGCTCGTCGCAGACGGCGTACACCGCCTGCTGACCGAACAGCATCTGCAACCGCAGGCCATCCGCGCGATTGGCAGCCATGGCCAGACGGTGCGCCATGAACCGGCGCGGGGTTTCACCATCCAGATCGGCAATGCCGCGCTTCTGGCCGAACTCACCGGTATCACCGTAGTGGCCGATTTTCGCCGCCGGGATGTCGCAGCAGGCGGTCAGGGTGCTCCACTGGTGCCGGCCTTTCACGAGGCGCTGTTCGCCAGCCCAGGCACGGCGCGGGCGATTCTGAATGTGGGCGGTTTCAGCAACCTGAGCCTGCTGGAAGAAGGAAAGCCAGCGCTGGGTTTCGACTGTGGCCCCGGTAACGTATTGATGGACGCCTGGATTCACCATCATCAAGGACACGCCTATGACCGCGATGGTGCCTGGGCTGCCAGCGGCCAGGTACAGGAAGGTTTGCTCAGGGCACTGCTCAACGACCCCTTCTTCCAGGCCACCGGTCCGAAAAGCACGGGTCGTGAACTGTTCAACCTGCCATGGCTGATGCAGCAACTGGAAAAACATCCGGCATATAAAGCAGAGGATGTACAGGCAACGCTGCTCGAGCTGACAGCAACGAGCATCATCACCTCACTGCAACAGGCTCAACCGAACTGCAGCGAATTGCTGGTCTGTGGTGGTGGCGCCCACAACAAGGCATTGATCGACCGCCTGCAAACACTGCTACCCGGCTCGACGGTCAGCAGCACAGGCGATCATGGCGTACCGGCTGACTGGGTGGAGGCCATGGCATTCGCCTGGCTTGCCCACTGCTGCCTCAATGGCATTCCCGGCAATCGCCCGGAAGTCACGGGGGCGCGCGGGTTACGGGTGCTTGGTGCGATCTACCCGGCCTGAACCCGGCAACCAGAACGAAAAACGCCGCGCATCTGCGCGGCGTTTTCAGTAGGGCAAGGCTTAGATCGAGAACGACGAGCCGCAACCACAGGTCGTGGTCGCATTGGGATTCTTGATCACGAAGCGCGAACCCTCCAGGCCTTCCTGATAGTCCACCTCGGCGCCCACCAGATACTGAAAGCTCATCGGGTCGACCACCAGGCTGACGCCCTCGCGCTCGATGATGGTGTCATCCTCGGCAACGTCTTCATCGAAGGTGAAACCGTACTGGAACCCGGAGCAGCCGCCGCCGGTGACGAATACCCGCAGCTTCAGGCGCGGATTGCCCTCTTCATCAACCAGGCTCTTAACCTTGCTTGCCGCCCCTTGCGTGAATTGCATAGCTGCTGTGGGGGTGAAGGTTTCGACGCTCATGTTTTTCTCCCGGCGCCAGGCGCCATACTGCGATGTAGCGCTATATTATCCGCTTACCCTAGAAAAGCGGTCAACTATTGTACGTCGCCCAAGCTTTCTGGTAGCTCCAACGGTCTGCCCTGCTCCGTGATCGGCCACAAGCCGCCCTCGACTTGCGCGCCCCTGGCCATTTCCATCAGGCCGTAATAGAGATTACCGCGCACCCGGGCTCGAGGGCCCAGTTCGACGTGCTGGCTGGCGTAGACATCGCCGATGATCTCGCCATCTATCACTACATGGGGGGCGCGCACTTCACCTTCAACCTGCCCGTCGACACTCACCCGCACCAGACCTTCTCCGGTGAGGATATTGCCGAGTACCTTACCGTCGACCTGTACGGCGCCCTGAAACTCAAGATCACCGCGAAACGCCGCGCCAGCCGCGATCAGACTGGTCTTGCCAGTGAAACGCTGCATATCTGTCTTGCCCTTGCCTTTATTCCACATCGCGAACCATCACTTATCCGTCAGCCCATTCAATTTGACGCTCGACGGGCTTACCACCCTCGACATCGGCCTTGATACGTATCTGTTGCGGCTCGAACCCTTCGGGTAGCCGCAGCTCGCCGAGGCGCCCACCTTCTGGAATCGCTTGCAGATGCTTGAAGGCGAACGGAATCGACTGCTCCGTCGAGCCGCTCGGCAGATCGCTGCTCAATTGCGACAGCTGAAGGCTTGCCGCCTTGCCCGCCTGACGTCCTTCCACTTGCACGTGCAAACGCCCCTGCATGGGCTTGTCATCCTTGCCAACGCGACTGAGCATGATCTTGAAGCGGAACAAACCCGCTTCCTCGGTGGGGTGAATGTCGAAGGTACGAATAAGTACCCCGTCAGCCCTGCTATCCGGCGCCAGCACACCTTTATAAAAGGCCAATTCCTGCTGCTGCTTGAAGATCTGTTCTTCCAGCAGCTTGATGGTCAGGCGACTCTGCTCATTGGACTGCTGCGCCAGTTGCTCGCCACTGCTCAACACTGCCATCCGCTGGCGCAGTTCGTCCAACTCCCGCGACTGCTCGTCGAGCCGAGCCTGCATCGCCTGCGCCTTGACGTCCTGCTCCTGCATCGCCCTGGCCTGCCACCAACTCCCCAGGTAAAAAGTGCTGGGCACGGCCATCAACAAGAGGATGAGCGCGACACGAAGACGCCGCTCATGCGAGCGATTGCTGGGGCGGACTTCCCAGCCCGACATCAGGCACGCCACCTGCGCGTGCCGCAGCAGCGGACAGGCAGTATCGTTGAAGTAAGGTGGGATGCGGGCATCGGGTGCCTCGGGGCATATGCACAAAGATGCCGATCATAAAGCCGCACCCGCCTGCGGCCAACCGTCTTGATGACTATTGAGCTCCTGAGCACTAGTATCGAGACACCTATCACCAAAAGGAACGGCAATGCTCTACCTGTGGATCAAAGCCCTACATATCGTCGCCATGGTCTGCTGGTTTGCCGGTCTGTTCTATCTGCCACGGCTGTTCGTATATCACGCCATGAGCGAGGATGCCCCAAGCCGCGAGCGCTTCAGCATCATGCAGCGCAAGCTGTACCGCGGCATCATGACGCCGGCGATGATTGCCACGCTGGTATTCGGCATAACCCTGCTGGTGCTGGTACCCGGCTGGATGAGCCAAGGCTGGATGCACGCCAAGCTGACGCTGGTGATACTGCTGGTCGGTTATCACCATGTCTGTGGCGCCATGTACAAGCGCCTGGCCCGTGGCGAGAACAACCGTAGCCACGTGTTCTATCGCTGGTTCAACGAAGTCCCGGTGTTGCTGCTGCTCGCCATCGTCATCCTGGTAGTAGTCAAACCGTTCTGACAACACGCCGCCAAGGAACCCCACCATGTCTCTGCCCGTTCTGCTGGAAAACCGCCTACGCTTGCCATTGGTCGCCGCCCCGATGTTTCTGGTCTCCAATCCGGCACTGGTGACGGCGTGCTGCAACAGCGGCATTGTCGGCAGTTTCCCGGCATTGAATCAGCGCGACAGCGCCGGCTTCGAGGCCTGGCTGGAGGAGATCGAAGCAGGCCTGCAAGAAGGCAGCGCACCTTACGCCGTCAACCTTATCGTCCACGCCAGCA
Source organism: Phytopseudomonas daroniae (assembly GCF_004327275.1). Classification (NCBI taxonomy): domain Bacteria; kingdom Pseudomonadati; phylum Pseudomonadota; class Gammaproteobacteria; order Pseudomonadales; family Pseudomonadaceae; genus Phytopseudomonas; species Phytopseudomonas daroniae. The sequence goes on along the minus strand of NZ_QJUJ01000003.1, from coordinate 596,883 downwards.
ACCCGCGCCTGGAACAGGATCTGGCCATCTGCGTAACCCATCGCGTACCAATCGTCATCACCAGCCTCGGCGCCGTGAAGGAGGTCGTCGACGCCGTACATGCTTATGGCGGCCTGGTGTTCCATGACGTCACCACCCGCCGTCATGCGGAGAAAGCGGCTGCGGCAGGTGTCGACGGGCTGATCGCCGTGGCAGCCGGAGCCGGCGGGCATGCCGGTGCCTGGAGTCCATTCGCGCTGATCGCGGAAATTCGCCAATTCTTCGACAAGACGGTGCTACTGGCAGGCAGCCTCAACCACGGCCATGAAATCCTCGCGGCGCAAATACTCGGTGCAGACCTGGCATACATGGGCACCCGCTTCGTCGCCACTCAGGAAAGTGCCGCGGCGCAGGACTACAAGCAGATGATCATCGAGGCCCATGCCAGCGATATCATCCACACCCCGGCAGTCTCCGGCGTACCCGCCAGCTTCATGCGTCAGAGCCTGGAGCAAGCGGGTTACGACATGCAGAACCTGCAAGGCCCCCATTCAGGCGCCAAACTCAAGCCGCTCGACCAGGAAGCCAAGGCATGGAAGACCGTATGGTCGGCCGGCCAGGGTGTAGGTGGAATCGATGACCTGCCCTCGGTAAGCGAGCTGATCACGCACCTGGATCGCGAGTACCAGCGAGCCCTAGCATCTAAGCTGTCCGCAAGCTGAGAACCACCACTCAGTGGCATGCGAAATAACCCCGCGCCACTTGCCGACGGCCAAACGGCGGGATAGGGTCTCTGCCAATTTTCTCCCGTGCAGACAAGGATGCGCGCATGAGCCAGCTCCGCTACAAGATCGTCTTCGATGGAAGCCTGATGCCTGACACCTCGATGGACACGGTCAAGGCCAATCTGGCCAGCCTGTTCAAGAGCGACCGCGCCCGCATCGACACACTGTTCGGCAGGGGGCCCATCGCCCTGAAGCGCGACCTGGCGGAAGACGAAGCCAACCAGTACCTGACCGTTCTGCAGCGTGCCGGCGCCCGAGCGCGCAAGGAGCCGGATCTGGCCGCAGCCCTGAGTCTGGTGGAAACGGATGAGGAGAAGGCTGCCAGCGCTCCGCCCCCAGCGCAGGCTTTGCAGTCGATGGATTGCCCGAAATGCGGCCACCAGCAGGACGCCGCGGCTGAATGCTCGGCCTGTGGCGTGATCATCGAGAAGTATCTGGCCCGCCAGGCGATTCTCGCCGAAAGCACGTTGGCGCAGCCGGCTCCGAACACATCAGAGGCCCAGCCCACACCCTATACGCCGCCCCGCGCCAATATCGACGCGCATGCTGGCCAGGTCGGCGAGCTGAAAGTCACCTCGTTCAGAGGGCGCATCGGTCGTATGCGCTACCTGGCCTGGTCGCTGGTGCTGATGTTCGCCTTCGCTGTCGTCATAGCCGCGCTGTCCGCCGTCACCCTGCTGTCGGAAACCCTGGGCGGTATTCTCATCATCGGCGCCAGTATCGGCATGCTGGTCATCAGCGTACAGATCGGCGTGCAGCGCCTGCACGACATGGGGTGGACTGGCTGGCTATGGCTGCTGAACCTGGTGCCGATCGTCAACAGCGTGTTCTGGATCATCATGTTGGTGGTACCCGGCACAGTCGGCAGCAATCGCTTCGGCCCGGAACCGCCACCCAACAGCCTGGCAGTCAATCTGCTGGCGGGCCTGTTTCTGGTGCTGATGATCGGTGGCCTATTGATGCTGTTCTTCAGCGGTTTCGCCATCCTGGCCATGTTCGGCATGTTCTTCGACCAGATGGTGAGCGGAACATAGGGCTATAGCCCCTCGCACTGTATTTATTTGTCCTGGCGACGTTGTCACTGCAGCACCGACAGGCCTGTTGCGGATAGGCTATACGCCCGTCATGGACAGTTTCAGGAGAGCACCATGTCCCGTTATGCCCTGGTCACGGGTGCTTCCAGTGGTATCGGCCTTGCCCTGGCCGAAGCGTTGGCACGCCGGGGGCGTAACCTGATTCTGGTCGCGCGCCAGCGCGACGCCCTGGAAAGCATCGCCGTTGAACTGACCCAGCGTTTTTCCGTCGAGGTACTGTTCCGGGTCTGCGACCTCAGTGAGCCGCTACAGCTTTCCGGGTTGCTGCATGAACTGGAACAGAACGGTCAGGTCATCGAGCTGCTGGTGAACAACGCCGGCCTCGGCAGTGCCGGCGCGTTCGTCGCTCAGGACTGGAGCCGCGAACAGGAGCTATTGGAGGTCAACGTGTTGGCACTGGCGCGCCTGTGTCACGCCATCGGTACGGTAATGGCCGGACGTGGGAGCGGGCAGATTCTCAATGTGGCTTCGGTGGTCGCCTTCCAGCCGGGACCGTGGATGAGCAACTACTACGCGAGCAAGGCTTACGTACTGCATTTCTCCGAAGGTTTGCGCGAAGAGCTGCGACCTTATGGGGTCAAGGTGTCGGTGCTGTGCCCAGGGCCAACCCGCAGCGCGTTCTTTCGCAATGCCAGCCTCGACGCCAGTGCACTGGAAAACGGCAAATTGATGCTGAGCGCCGAAGAGGTCGCTCTTATCGCCGTACGTGGCCTGGAGAAAAACCGCGCAATCATCATTCCCGGTTGGCGTAACCGCCTGCTGAGCCTGGCACCACGGTTCTTCCCACGGCTGCTGGTGCGCCGCTTCGCGGCACGGCTTAACCGACGCTTTGGCCGCGCCTGATCCGCTCAGTCAGTTCGCGCTGACCGTACGCCCGCGCGCCCATGCACGCAGCTCCGCCAGCGGTTCGGCCATGATCACCGACAAAGGTGACGTGGCCTGAATACCGCGCAGCAGCAATCCATGGTCGACCGATTGCTGCTGCGCCTGAGCGGCATACAGCGCGCTGACCACCACCTGTTCGATCTCCGCCCCGGAGAAACCGGCGCTGGCCGTGGCCAACTGGGCAAGGTCGAATGCAGAGGCGTCCAACTCGCGGCGTTGCAGGTGGATGCGGAAAATCTCCGCGCGGATTTCCGTCTCCGGCAGATCGACAAAGAACAGCTCATCGAAACGCCCTTTGCGAACCAGTTCCGGCGGCAGGCGACCGATGACGTTGGCAGTGGCGACCATGAACACCGATGACTTGCGCTCGGCCATCCAGGTCAGCAGCGTACCGAGTACCCGCTGGCTGACCCCGCCATCCTGATCACCACTGGCCAACCCCTTCTCGATTTCGTCGACCCACAACACGCAGGGCGACATCTGCTCGGCCAGCTTCAGTGCTTCACGCAGGTTGCGCTCGGTTTCTCCGAAGAACTTGTTGTACAGGCAGGCAAAATCCAGACGCAGCAGCGGCAAGCCCCACAAACCTGCCACTGCCTTGGCGGCGAGGCTCTTGCCCGAGCCCTGCACGCCAACCAGCAGCACGCCCTTGGGTAGGTCGACACCTTCACCTTCGAAGAAAATCCGCTGCCGCTCGCCGAGCCAGCGCTTGAGATTGCTCAGGCCGCCGACATCGGCGAAGCGTGCGGTGTCGTACTCATAACTGAGCACACCATCGAGGTCGAGCAGTTCGAACTTGGCCTTGTTAAGTTCCGGCAAGTCTTCCTGGGTGATGGCACCATCGTCGCAAATCAGGTTGCGGGCCAGCACCCGCGCTTCGGCGTGACTCATGCCGCGCAGGTTCTTCACTACCTGCTGCAAAGTGCGATTATCGGTGCGCACGCGACGATTGCGGTTGCGCTCACTCCAGCGCGTGGCCTCGTCACGGACGATCCCCAGCAACTCGTCCTCGCTCGGCAGCGCCAGACTGAAGCGCGCGGCGTAACGCTGCACTTCCGGCGGCAACTTGCAGGCGTGGGAGACCAGCACCACGGTAGGCGCCTGGCTGCCATCGGCCATGGCGATTTCCTTGAGCAGGCGCACCAGCCGGGGATTGTCGACGAGGAAGGGATGCAGGTCGCAGAGCACGTAAAGACTTGCCTGAGGATCGGCCTTGATCAGGCGCAGCGCCGCCTCTGGTTCCTGGCTGCCACTCTCGGCGAAGGCCTCACCCGCAAAGCCCGCGCGCAGCAGTCCTTCGGTGATCGACCAGGTGAACAGGCCAAGGCCGCGGCGCACCGCCAGGCTGGTCAAGGTCTCCAATACCCGGCGTTCATCCCATGATTCGATGAGTACCAGTTTGACCTTGGAATCCAGAACCAACCCCAGATCGTGAATATCGTTCTTCACAGCAGCTCCTTATGCCCCAGAGGCAACTCAATACTCCCGCCCATAGCGACGCCGGGCAAGCACTGGATACATAACAGGAGATGCAGGACACGTTTGCGGATCGATGCCGCCGCCAGCCCGCCGAACACGACAGACCATTTGCGGTAAACTGCCCGTTCATGTCCTCGCCGGAGAAGCTCCATGGCCAACGACCGCCATTATTCGCCCGTCGACCGCCTGCTGCTGCAAGCCGATATGGCGCTGCGTACGCTGCTGCCCTTCAGCGGCCAACCGAGTCGCCCCTCGCCTGCCATCGTCGAACCCGAAGCAGAGCTCGATGAGCAGCAAACCCGCCACATCGCGGGCCTGATGCGCATCAACCATACCGGGGAAGTCTGCGCTCAAGCGCTATACCAGGGACAGGCACTAACCGCCAAGCTGCCGCGGGTTCGCGCGGCCATGGAGCATGCGGCGGATGAGGAAGTCGATCATCTGGCCTGGTGCGAACAACGCATTCGCCAGTTGGGTAGCCACCCGAGCGTGCTGAATCCGCTGTTCTACGGATTGTCGTTCGGCGTTGGCGCCGTGGCCGGTCTGGTCAGCGACCGGGTCAGCCTGGGTTTCGTCGCGGCGACCGAGGATCAGGTGGTCAAGCACCTGGAAGAACACCTGGAGCAGATCCCCGAAGAGGACGGCAAATCCAGAGCCATCCTCGAACAGATGCGTAACGATGAGCAGGAACACGCCAACAGTGCACTGGACGCCGGTGGCGCGCGCTTTCCGGCGCCGGTCAAGCTGGGCATGACGCTGCTATCCAAGGTCATGACCAAGACCGCCTACCGGATTTGACCAAAGGGCGATCCATGGATCGCCCTTTTGCTTCAAGCACCCAGTTCGACGATTTCGTAATCGTGAGTGATTTCCACGCCGGCACGGCCCAGCATGATCGAGGCCGAACAGTACTTCTCGGCAGACAGCTCCACCGCACGCTTGACCTGGGCCTCTTTCAGACCGCGCCCCTTCACCACGAAATGCAGGTGGATCCTGGTGAAGACCTTGGGATCCTCGGTCGCACGCTCGGCTTCGAGAAACGCCTCACAGCTTTCAACCGGCTGGCGGGATTTCTTGAGGATGCTCACCACATCGAAATTGCTGCAGCCACCCAGGCCGATCAGCAACATCTCCATAGGGCGCACACCCAGATTGCGGCCGCCATTTTCCGGCGGCCCGTCCATCACGACTACGTGACCGCTGCCTGACTCGCCTAGAAACAGCGCTTCGCCTGCCCATTGAACGCGCGCTTTCATCGGTGCTGCTCCTTTGCTGAAAGGCTGGAAGCTTATCACAGGGTGGCTTTTCCAACGGCAGCGGTAGATGCTGCTATGGTTCTCAGGCGGAACGTGCCATGCCTCACAAAACAGACCGTCGGCAGGTATCACCTGTCCATGATGATGCCGAATTAGTGGCACAATCATTGACTTCAAGGTACGACACCGTTTGATAAGAACAAGATACTCAACCAGAGCGCTACCGACTCCAACGTATTGCATGCATCATCTTCTGCTGAAAATGTAAGGCTCCTTTGCTTTCATGGCGAGGCCAAGCATTTCCCGCACTAGAGCTGGCATCTGCCTTGCGAGATAGTCAAGCACTTGGGTCTGGACAGCGTCACCTACTTACGCCTGTCACAGGCTTATTTTTCTATATTCGGGACTCAGGCATGGTCGCTATTACCCTTACCCCCAAAGTCAAAAACCTCGACAAACTTCTCGCTCATTGTCATCGCCGTCGCTATACGGCCAAGAGCACCATCATTTATGCAGGTGATCGCAGCGAAACTCTGTATTTCATCGTCAAGGGTTCGGTCACCATCCTGATCGAAGACGATGATGGCCGCGAGATGATCATCGCCTACCTCAACCCGGGAGACTTCTTCGGCGAGATGGGTCTGTTTGGCAAGGATGGCGTGGAGAAGGAGCGCAGCGCCTGGGTTCGGGCCAAGACCGAATGCGAAGTCGCGGAACTGAGCTATACCAAGTTCCGCGAACTGACCCAGCAGGATCCGGACATCCTCTTCGCCCTGGGCACGCAGATGGCCGAGCGACTGCGCAACACCACCCGCAAGGTGGGTGATCTGGCATTTCTCGATGTCACCGGTCGCGTTGCCCGTACCCTGCTCGACCTTTGCAAACAGCCGGATGCGATGACCCACCCGGATGGCATGCAGATCAAGATCACCCGCCAGGAAATCGGCCGCATCGTTGGCTGCTCGCGAGAGATGGTCGGCCGTGTACTCAAAGCCCTGGAAGAACAGGGCCTGGTGCACGTCAAAGGCAAGACCATGGTGGTGTTCGGCACCCGCTGAACGTCCGGGCTCGAAGTGCTCAACGGCCCGACATGCCTGCATGTCGGGCCGCTGCTTTTTCAGGCCTTGGCGGCGACGGTCAATGGCTCGAACTCGGGCCGCTTGATCAACGCGTAGACCACGCCGGTCACCAGACTGCCCGCTACGATAGCCAGCAGATACAGCAGTGCATGATTGATCGCATTAGGGATCAGCAGCACGAACAACCCGCCGTGTGGCGCCATCAGCTTGCAACCGAAGTACATCGATAGCGCACCGGTCAGTGCGCCACCGGCGATGCTCGCCGGAATGACCCGCAGCGGATCCTTTGCCGCGAAGGGGATCGCCCCCTCGGAGATGAAGCACAGCCCCAGTATGCCTGCCGCCTTGCCCGCCTCGCGCTCGGTCTGGTTGAACTTGCGGCGTGCCAGAACGGTGGCGATGGCCATGCCGATGGGCGGCACCATGCCGGCGGCCATGGTCGCGGCCATCGGCGCATAGCTCTGCGATGCCAGCAGGCCAACGGAAAACGCATAGGCCGCCTTGTTGATCGGCCCACCAAGATCCACACACATCATGCCGCCAAGCAGCAGGCCGAGCAGGATAGCGTTGGTGGTGCCCATGTTCTGCAGGAAGACTTCCAGCGCCGCCATGATCCCGGCGACCGGGGTGCCGATCACATAGATCATCGCCAGGCCCGTGACCAAGCTGGCCAGTAACGGTATCAGCAGGATCGGCTTCAGCGCCTCGACGCTCTGTGGCAGGCGCAACCAGCGATTCAGGCCTTTGGCCAGATAACCGGCCAGGAAGCCAGCAATGATGCCACCCAGGAAACCGGTATCGAGGGCACTGGCCAACATGCCACCGATCATCCCGGGCGCCAGCCCCGGACGGTCAGCGATCGAGTAGGCGATGTAACCGGCCAGCACCGGAATCATCAGGGCGAAAGCCGCTTCGCCACCGATCTTCATCAGCGCGGCAGGCAGGGTGCCCTCCTGCTTGAACGCCTCGATACCGAACACGAAGGACAAGGCGATCAACAGCCCCCCGGCTACCACCATCGGCAACATGAACGACACGCCAGTCAGCAGGTGCTTGTAGGGGCCGCTCTTGCTGCCGGCCTTGCCGGTCTCAGCATTCTGGAGCTGCCCTGCTGCACCCTGTAGCGGCACACCCTCGGCCAGAGCCTTCTGCAGGGTTTGCTTCGGTTGTTTCAAGGCGACGCCGGTTCCGCAGCGATAGACTTTCTTGCCAGCGAAACGCTCGGTCTCGACTTCGATATCGGTGGCCAACAGCACCACATCGGCGGCGGCGATGCTTGCATCATCGAGCAGGTTTCGCGCGCCGACCGAACCTCGGGTTTCCACCTTCAGTTCGAACCCCAATTGCTCGGCAGCCTGCTGCAGCGCTTCGGCCGCCATGAAGGTGTGGGCAACGCCCGTCGGGCACGCGGTGATCGCCACAAGTTTCGGCTTGCCAGCCGAGTCAGCGACCACCGGCGCAGCGTTTTCCAGAACCTGCGCCTGCTCGGCAGCGGCCAGCAGAAACTGCCGTGGATCCGTCAGCGCCTCGGACGGCGTGGACTGCACCACGCGCTTGCCGACGAAACGCTGCAGATCCAGCTCACCAGTCTTGACCACCAGCACCAGTTCGGCCGCCGCGATATCGGTTTCGCTCAGAGGCGAACCGATCGCCCTGGGGTCATGCACTTCAACCTGAGTCGACCAGCCCAGCCGCTGGGCCGCCGCCTGCAGCAAGCGCGAGCACAGTACGCTGGTGACCTGGCCGTTGGGACAGGCGGTAATGATCAGCACATTCATTGCAACGACCTCTTGTTATTGTTTCGGCGTCACAGCCACCGCCGCTTCCAGGCGGGCGAGCTGTTGCCGATCGTGAATACCGAAACCGATTTGCGTGACCGCCTGGGCGGCAACCGCCGTGGCCAGGCGCAGCGTGCGCTCGGCCGGCCAGCCACTGAGAAGACCGTGCAAGGTGGCAGCAAGCAACGAATCGCCGGCGCCAACGGTACTGACCACATCGACATGCGGCGGCTGGGCATGCAGGACGCCATGGGGGCCGAACCAGTCCGCCCCTTGAGAACCGCGGGAGAGCAACACATGCTCGATGCCCGCTTCACGCAACTCGCGGATGGCGTCATCGAGGCGTTCGGAAGACGCCGACGCCAGGCCGCAGGCCTCGGCCAGCTCTTCTTCATTGGGTTTGATCAACCAGGGCGTGACTGTCAGCCCAGCACGCAAGGCCGCACCGCTGGTGTCCAGCGCCAGCGGCAAGCCGAGCGCCACCAGGCGGCGCAACAGAGCGCTGAACCATTCGACCGACACACCGCGCGGCAGACTGCCGGCAACGACGACAGCGTCATGTCCCACGGCGATCTGCTCCAGCTGATCCAGCAGTTGCCGCTGGTGCGCCGCATCGACTTCCGGCCCGGGGCCGTTGAGATCGGTGACGCAGCCGTCACGCTCGGCCAGCTTGATGTTGCTGCGAGTCTCGCCGGGCACTCGCACAAAAGCGTCGATGAAACCGCTGCGGTGGAACAACTGCTCGAACGGCGCGGCATTGGCCTTGCCGAGAAAGCCGCTGACTGTGACTTTGTGACCGAGATCCGCCAGCACCTGGGATACGTTCAGGCCCTTGCCCGCGGCGTGAGTGGTCATGCCCAGGCTGCGGTTGACCGCTCCGGGTTGCAGGGTGTCGAGGCTGACGGTCAGATCCAGCGCCGGGTTCAGGGTCAGAGCGAGGATGCGGGCCATCAGTGCGTCTCCTCGATCAGGGCGCGCACTGCAGCGGCACTGCCCAGCGCCAGGGCCTGCTGCGCCTGCACCTGGCTGTGCTGCATATCCAGCTCGCGCACACGCGCCTTGACCAGCGGGATACTGCGCACTGCGACACTCAATTCATCGACCCCCAAACCGACCAGCAGCGGAATGGCGAGCATGTCGGCCGCCAGCTCACCGCAAACGCCCACCCATTTGCCTTCGGCATGGGCGGCATCGACGGTCATGCCGATCAACCGCAGTACCGAGGGATGCAAGCCGTCCGCCTGGGCCGACAGAGTCGGATGGCCACGGTCGATGGCCAGGGTGTACTGGGTCAGGTCGTTGGTGCCGATACTGAAGAAGTCCACCTCGCGGGCCAGCACCGGCGCCAGCAGGGCGGCGGATGGCACTTCGATCATGATGCCCAGTTGCAGGTCGCCCAGCGGAATTTCCTGACGCAACCTCTCGACCATTTCACGTGCCGCGCGCCACTCTTCGATCTGCCCGACCATCGGGAACATGATGCGCAATGGCCGACCATCCGCCGCCTGCAGCAAGGCACGCAGCTGGGTTTCCATGATGTCTGGGCGCTGCAGGGTCAGGCGTATGCCGCGCACACCGAGGAAGGGGTTTTCTTCCTCCGGCATCGGCCAGTAAGGCAAGGGTTTGTCGCCGCCGACATCCAGGGTGCGCACCACCAGCGGACGGCCTTGCAAAGCATCGAGTACACGCCGGTATTCGGCCTCCTGGGTCGCCACGTCCGGAGCCTGGGAGTGATCCATGAATACCAGCTCGGTGCGCAGCAAGCCCACCGCCTCGGCACCCAGCTCGACCGCTGCTGCGGCTTCACCGCTGGCGCCGATATTCACCGCCACCTCGACAGCATGACCATCACGGGTACGCGCCGGGTGCATGCGCTCGCCATGGGCGCGCTCGCGCCGCTGCTCGCTGGCCTGGCGTTCACGCTCGGCCTGCGCCAGGGTGGCATCGTCCGGAGCGACCCAGACCTGACCGCGGTCACCGTCGAGCAACAGCCGGGTACTCTGCTGCAAAGCCAGCAGGCCTTCGCCAGCACCGACCACACTGGGAATCCCAAGGGCGCGGGCAATGATCGCGCTGTGCGCGGTGGCACCACCACGAGCGGTGACGATACCGGCGACGCGCTGCCGGTCGAGGCTGGCGACATCCGAAGGGCCGACCTCGCCCATCACCAGAATGTAGGGCTCGGCCGGCTCCTGTGGCGCCTCGACGCCACACAGTTGCGCCAGCACACGGCGGCCGACATCACGCAGATCCGCGGCGCGCTCGGCCAGCAATGCATCGTGCAGGGACTCCTGCTGCGTTGCGGCCGCCTCGATCTCGCCGATCCACGCCGCCTGAGCGCTGGCGCCCGAGGTCAGCCGCGCATCGACATCCTCACGCAGCGCCGGATCACGCAGCATCGCCTGGTGGGTGACGAAGATGTCTCGCACGCTGGCTTCCTGGCTACGCTCGACCAGCCGCTGGATCTCGCCGTCGATATGCTGCAGGGCGGCCTCCAGGCGCTGGCGCTCGACGGCGACACCCTCACCCTGGGCGGGATAATCGAGACGCGGCATACGGCGCACAAACGCTGGACCGCTGGCGATACCGGGCGACGCCGCCACGGCCTGCAGACGCGCACCTGCAACTGGAGCCACGGGAGCCTCTACCGCCTCGGGCACAGCCGGACGGTCAACGACGAGCGCGGTTTGCTCTTCCGGCAGCGGCGCCACCTCTTCACCCAGGCCAGCGCGAACCGCCGCCTCGATGGCGGACAAGGCTTCCTCGGCAATCGCCGGCTCCGCACTGAACTCCAGCACCTGGCCACGTCGCGCGCCCAGTGCCAGTAGCTTGCTCAGGCTTTTGGCCGATACGGCCGCTACGGCGCCCTCGGCCAGGCGAACGCGGATATCGCCGCTGAAACCCTGCGCAATCTCGCTAAGCGTCTTGGCCGGACGAGCGTGCAAACCGTGGGCATTGGCCAGAGTGATGCGCAGCGCCGGCCAATCGGGGGGCAGCTCGGCGCCCAACGCTTCGAGCACGCCGCGGCTGGTAGTGGCTTGCGTCAACACATCGCCCTGTCCGGCAATCAGCAGATCACAGAGACGCTCGAGCACCTGACGATGCCCTTCACCCAGGCAGGCCAGGCAGAACAGCCCGGCGACAGGCTGGCCTGCCTGTTCCAGTGGCTGCGACGGGGTGACGAACGCCAGGCCAGGGCGCTCGACGCCCTGCTCGCTGCTCAACCACCACAGCCCGTTGCCCAGCGGCAGCGGCTCGCCTTGCACCAGGCTGCCGGCGAAACCGGCAGCGGTGCAGCCAGCCTTCTTCAGCAAACGGGCACCCTGCCAGGCCAGCTCGTCCAGATCCTCGGCATCGACGCCGAGGCCGACCAACTGACCGTCCAACGCCAACTCCTGAGGCGCGCCCTGCAGCAGCGCGAGAATGGTGTCTGCATCTCGGGCCTCACGTAACGCCTGACTCAGATCGCCCTCACCGAGCGCGCGAGTAAGCAGCTGCAGCAAACGCAGGTGCTCATCGGAGCGTGCCGCAATCGCGATGGCCAGGTACACGCACTGGCCATCGCCCCAGTCCACACCCTCAGGGTACTGGATCAAACGCATACCGGTCTGGAACACCTGATCGCGGGTTTCCGGCGTGCCATGGGGAATGGCGATACCCTGCCCCAGATAGGTCGAACCCTGCTGCTCGCGAGCCTGCATACCGTCCAGATAGCCAGCCGCAACCAGGCCGTCGGCGACCAGGCTGTCGGCCAGTTCGGCCAGCGCCTGTAGCTTGTCCGCGGCCTGTCGGCCCATCCGGATTTGCGAAGGGTGAAGTTCGAGCATGATGCTTCTCCTCGAGCAAGGCCGTCGCAGCGGGCAGCCTTGGCGGACATTCTTGTTAGCTTAGTCGACTCACTTGCTGAATCGTTTCATCTAGCGCTGGCACGTTACCTGATAATGGGTAATCCTTGAAGTCCGCCAGAGGAGACGCACCTTGAAATTGACCGACATTGCCCGCCTGGCTGGCGTCTCGCTCACCACTGCCAGCTACGTGATCAACGGCCAGGCCGCCAAGCGCCGCATCAGTGCGGCCACCGTTCAGCGAGTGCTGGAGGTGGTGGAGAAGCATGACTATCGTCCGGATCCACAGGCCGCCGGTCTGCGGCGTGGGCAAAGCCGGTGCCTCGGTTTCATCCTCCCGGATCTGGAAAACCCCAGTTATGCGCGCCTGGCCAAACTGCTCGAACAGCGCGCCCGGGCGGCGGGTTATCAGTTGTTGATCGCCAGCTCGGATGATCAGCCGGATAGCGAGCGGCAGTTGCTCGAACTGTTCCGCTCCCGGCGTTGCGATGCCCTGATCGTCGCCAGTTGCCTGCCTCAGAATGCGCCCGAATACCGTCAGTTGATTGTTGCTGGCACACCAGTGATAGCCGTCGACCGCGCCCTCGACCCCGAGTACCTCTACTCGGTGGTCAGCGATGATCGCCACGCCGGCGAACAACTGACCAGGAGTCTGCTGCAGCCATTGCCACGCCAGGCCGCCTTGATCGGTGCTCGCCCAGAACTGCCGATCAGCCAGGCCCGCGAGCAAGGGTTTCGCGATGCCCTGGCGGGTTTCGATGGAGCGGTCAGCGTTAGTCACGGCGAGCAATTCAGCCGCCAGTGGGGGTATCGTCAGATGCGTGAACTGATGGCCCAGGGCAGCCTGCCCGACGTACTGGTGACCACCGCCTACGTGCTGCTCGAAGGTGTACTCGATGCGCTGTACGAACAACCGGAGGTGGACATAAGCCACCTGCGCCTCGGCACGTTCGGTGATGCCCAGCTACTGGACTTTCTGCCCATGCGCGTCAATGCAATCTCTCAGCAGCATGAGCGCATTGCCGATCGGGTTTTCCAGCGTCTGCTCGATGCCCTGAACGGCACTTACGAGCCCGGCCTGGATGCCATCGAGCGGCACCTGAAAACCCGTTTCAACGGCTAACGCCCTGACGCATCTGCTCCAGTAGCGGCGCACATTCATTGGGCTGATCGCCGCTGGGTGCCACCAGCGCGATCAGCCCCGCCGCCGGTGCGACGAGCGCACCCAGCGCCAGCATGCCGGCGCCGCGTAGCGCCAGTGGGCCGGCCTGCACACCAGGACGGGGATCCTTGAAGGTGCCGCGCACGTATAGAGGCGAGCGCAGGGAGAAAATCCGCAAGCCCTTGGACTCGGGAGTGATGGTCAGGTCGAGCTGCTCGTTGCCAAAATTCACCGTGCCATCCACGCCGATCAAGGCATTCTCGGTGTCGATCACCATCAATTCCGGTCTCAGTACGCCCTGCTTGATGTTCAGGTTGGCGGCCGCACAGTTGATCTCCACCTCGTTATCACCGAACAGCCGGCCAACTACATAGTTGCCGACATTCAGGCCCGCTATCTCCATCAGGTTGCGGCTGACCCGGCCGTCGTTGATCAGCAGCTTGATCTGGCCATTGGAACTACCCAGCAAGGTCGCCACCGAATTTCCCGTGCCGCTGATCGTCGCATCGCCATTGAGGGCACCAAGGCTGCTCTGCATCACTTCCACACTGGGGAACAACTGGCGCAGGCGGAAGTTGCGGGCACGCAGCTGGGCCTGGGCTTTGAGCGGCGTACCGCGACCATCCAGGCGCAGGGTCGAGTCCAGGCGCCCGCCCGCTACGCCGAAACGCAGGGGTTCGAGGCTGAGCATGCCTTCGTTGAGCACCACATGGGTGAACAGATCGGTGAACGGCAAATCCTCGCTGTGCACGATGCGCTTGCCGGTAAAACTGACGTCGGCATCCATGTCACGCCAGCGCTCGGTCTGGAACTCCTCGACCGGCAGCACCTTATTGGCAGGCTGCACACTGGCAGCGCCACGCTCCTTCTTCTCGGCGTTGGAGTCGGCACCGATCAACGGCGCCAGATCCGCGAAACGCAGTTGATTGGAAACCAGAGCGCCGGACAACTTGGGCCGCGGCTCCCGCGCCACGAAGGTAAGGTCACCGTGGATATCACTGTCGCCGATACGTCCATTGAATTTCTCATAGCGAAACAGCGGCCCATCAGCATCCTGCAACTGCGCCACCAGACGCCCATCGGTGGAGTAGGCCGGCGTATCCGGCAGCGTGACGCCGGTCAGCGGGTAGAGATTGCCGAGACTGGCACCGGACAGGCGCAAGCGCAGGTCGAGGGCACCGAGGTTTTTCGGATCGGTCAGCGTGCCGGCGACCTGCACACGGGTGGTTCCAGCGCGAACATCGGCCTGCACCGGAAATGGCAGGTGAGCATCCTGCAGCGCCAGAAGGCCACCGATACGACCGTTACCCGTGAGCGACTGCCCCTTGTAGCGGCCCTTGGCCTGCCAGGCGAAGGCGTAATCCTGGGGTGTCACGGCAGCGTCATCAGCCTGAGCGCTGGCGGTCTTGCCGACGATCTCGTTGAACGCGATGGGTTCGCCAAGCGGCTCGACCTGCAGGTTCACACTGGCCTGCAACGTCTGATCGTCGAAACGCACGTGCGCCTTGTCGAAGCCGATGGTGCCGATATCCAGCGTCCAGGACGCCGCAGGTTCCTCTTCGGCCGGTTCCTGTTCGCCGAGATCGAACGTCCAGTTATCACGACCGTCGGCAAGCCGCTCCAGGGCAGCATCGGCACCGGTCAGTCGAATACGCGGAATGGAGACGGTTTTCCACAACAGCGGCAGCGGCGACAGACTCGCCTCGACACGCTGCAAACTGACGAAATGCTCGCCCTCGGCCCACTCGGGATTACCCAGGCTAAGCGCCTCGGCGGAGACGTGTGGCCAGGGTATCCAGGCACGTAGACCGGGTTCTTCCCGCTCGCGCTGCCAGGTCACAGCCAGGTTGCCTTCGATGGCGAAGGGACGATTGAGTGCTTCGGACACCCGCGAATTGATCGTTGGCTTGAGCAGATTCCAGTCGAACAGCACCAGAAACAACATCAGCGCTGCGATCAATAACAACAGACTGGCAAAGCACCAGCCAAGTATCCTGCGAAGACGCATCATGCGGCCGCCCTTTGCTTTCGGCGATCCCCACAACCGCCGTCCCTAGAGGTTCGACTGGCAAAGAACGAGAATGACTCACAGAATGTTGCAACACATGCGTACTACAGCCGTCTTCATATAACTCGTCATCTGTCTGGCAAAGCGCTATGCAACTGATCGACACTCATACCCATCTCGACTTTCCCGACTTCGATGACGACCGCAGCGAGGTGCTTGCACAGGCGCGTGGGTTTGGCATAGAACGGCTCGTGGTGCTGGGGGTCGAGCACGCTAACTGGCAACGCCTTTGGGATCTGGTGCAAAAGCACGAAGGGCTATACGCCGCCTTTGGCCTGCACCCGGTATACCTGAACGAACATCGCCCCGAGGATATGCAGGCGCTGCAGGATTGGCTGGCACGTTTTCACGGTCACGAAAAACTCTGTGCAGTCGGCGAGTTCGGCCTGGATTACTACCTGGCGGAGCTGGATCGTGAGCGCCAGCAAGCACTCTTTGAAGCACAACTGGCGTTGGCCGAAAGCTTCGAACTGCCGGCATTGCTGCATGTGCGTCGCGCCCATGCGCCGGTGATCGCCACGCTGAAACGCTTCAAACTACGTCGTGCCGGCATCATCCACGCCTTCGCCGGCAGCTTCGAGGAAGCCAGGGAATACCTGAAGCTCGGTTTCAAGCTCGGTCTTGGCGGCGCACCGACCTGGCCCCAGGCTAAGCGCTTACGTCAGGTAATTGCGCGCCTGCCGCTGGATGCCGTGGTGCTGGAGACCGATTCGCCGGACATGCCGCCAGCCATGCACCCGAACATGCGCAATAGCCCCGTTCACCTACCGGACATCTGCAGTGAACTGGCGCCGCTGTTCGAGATATCCCCAGAAGAGCTGGCCGAAGCCAGCAGCAGCAACGCCATGCAGTTGTTCGGCTGGCGGAGCAACTAGGGGCCTTAGAAGAACAGCGTCCACAAGGCGATCGCGGCGTACCAGAGGATCGCCGTGCGCACCAACAACTGCCACAGGCCGTCCAGGGCCGCCACGCCGGATTCACCCAACAACGGATCGGGCGTTTCGGCCGCGGCGCGGGCGGCACCGGCAGCCAGTTGCGCCGCAGAGATATCCCAGCTGAGCACTTCATGGAGGAGTGCACGGCTCACCGCAATGAAATTCCCCACCAGTGCAAAACTGGCAGCCAGCACACGCACCGGCAACCAGTCGAAGGCGTGACGCAGCTGACCAGCGCGTTCACGCAGTGCATCGGACTGCCCATGCTCGACGAGCAACGCCAGCAGCCGATAAGTCAGCGCAGCCAACGGCCCGAGCAGGACATACCAGAAGATCACCGCAAAAAAGCTCTGATAGGCTTGCCAGACCATGAAGGTCTGCACGTTGGGCAACAAGGTGGCTTCGCCCTCGCCGTCCACGCCCAGGTCACGCTGCGCGACCAGGTAAGCCGCCTCACTGTCACCGCGCCGCCAGCTGTCACGAAACGGCCCAAGGGCGGTCAGCAAATCGCCGCGACCGAGGCTGTAGATCACCACCAGCAGATGCACCGGCAACAGCAACCAGCCATAGGCCAGAGGCGCCAGCAGTTTCAACAGCAGTGCCAGTATCAACAGCGGGACGCCAACCAGCAGGATGATCGCCAACCAAGGCGAATCGCTGGTCGTGCCGCCACGCTCCAGGCGCCCAAGCGCACGCAGCCAGGGCTCGTCCTGCTGAACACGCTGGCGCCAGGAAGAGAACTTTTCAATCCACAGCACCAGCAGTAACACCAGGAAACTCATGATGCCTCCTTATCAGTCATCAATGCCGAGCGCAGTCGCGCCCAGTCGAATGCAGGCCCGGGATCGGTCTTGCGCCCCGGGGCGATATCGCTATGGCCGCAAATACGCCCAACGGTAATTGCCGGATAGGCGCTCTGCAGTACGCCGGTCAGTTCCACCAGCGCAGCATACTGCGCGTCCGTGAACGGCAGGTAATCGGTGCCTTCAAGCTCGATCCCCAGGGAAAAGTCGTTGCAGTTTTCCCGCCCCTCGAAACACGAAACCCCGGCATGCCAGGCTCGATCCTGGCAGGACACGAACTGGGTGACCACACCATCGCGCTCGATCAGAAAATGCGCGGATACCGTCATGCTGGCGATACCGGCAAAGTAGGGATGCGCATCAGCCTGCAGGCAATTGCTGAAGAACGCCTGCACCTGCCCAGTGCCGAACTGGCCGGGCGGCAAACTGATGTTATGAATGACCAGCAGGGAAATCTCACCCTGCGGGCGCTCATTGAAATTGGGCGAAGGACAATGCTGAATCCCCTGATACCAGCCGTCTTCGAGTTGCTTGTGCATAGACGCTCCCCGACCGAGCGCACACTCTAGGGGCTGTTCCGGTTGCAGTGCAAGTTGCGTCGGGGTCAAAGCCTTGGCGGGCGGCTGAAACGACTCGCGGCCTGATCAGGCCGCGAGAGAAGTACGTATTGGGATGGCAGGCAGCTGCGCCCGGCTCAGGTGCCCTTGAGGCGGCGCAAATTGCCGATCACCGACTCCAGCGCACGGTCGAACAACAGGGCATCGTCCAGAAGGCGTACGGCATTGCGGCGAAACTCGATCGCCAACCCCATGCGGGACTTCTCCAACACCTTCATCCCTGTACGATTGACGAAGATGAACTTGCCAGTCGGCTTGATGATCGCCGCCAATTTGCAGCGCAGCTTGTGCTCGTCGTCTTCCAGGAACTCGACCCAGCTGCCGACGTGCAATGCATCGACATGTTGCAGCGCCTCGTCATCGTCGGCGAGCACCGGCTCTTCTTCCTCGATGCGAGTCTGCCCTGGCGCCAGCAGGACGATCTCTTCAACGACCTCGACCATCGTCGAAATGCTTTCTTCGTCCTCGGGTGGCAACTCCAGCAGAGGCAGCTCGATGCCAACGGCGGAGAGTGCCGAACGCTGGAGATCATCCGACTCGACTGGCGCACTGCGCTCGATGTCGGGCATGGCCCGCTTGAAGCGCTGGAATGCCTGCACGTGCAGAGCTTCGAGCTGGCTGAAAAACTCACTGGTGGAGAACGGATCGAAAGCCGCGCTGGCCATACCTTCACGCAGCGCCTTGAGCAAGCCGGGCACCAGTTCGAGCAGGCGCAAGCGAGCCTCGGGGTTCTCCTGGGGCTCCACGCTCCAGATCAGCTCGTCCATGGTAGCCAGAGAGGCCTGCCATTGCTCGGAATCGGTGCCGTGCTTGAGGCACGTCAGCATCATCACCTTGCTCCAGGCTTCACGCAGCAGGCGCACCACCACTTCGGGCAGGGTCTTGCCGAGCAGTCGCTCGTTCAGCGCATGCTCCACCTCGCGCCGAGCCAGCTCGGCACGGGCGCTACCTTCTTCGGCATCGCGGGTACGCTGTTCGAGCAGCTCGCTGCGCCGCCGCTCGTCACCGGTGAAAGCCAGGAAGTCCGCCAGCAGCTCGGAGAAGATCGCGGGGTCGTCGGTAAAGTCGTTGAGCAGCCGCTGCACCACCTGCTCGATCTTCTGATACAGGCTGTCGCGCTGACCGTGATCGTGCTCGCCCCACCCCAGCGCCGCAGTTGCGATTTCGTTGAGCAGGCGACGCGCCGGGTGGCTGCCGCGGCTGAAGAAGGTCTTGTCGAGTACGGCAACCTTGAGCATTGGAATCTGCAGCCGCGCGATCAGCGCTTTCAGCGAATCCGGCAGGCTACGGTCGTCGAGAATGAATTCGAACAGCATCGACACCAGGTTGATGACGTCTTCATCGACCTCGCCCACCACCCGTACTCGGCCGCTCTTGGCACTGGCGCGGGTCAGCAGGTGTTCGAGTTGCGCGCGCAGATCGACATCCATTGGCGCCTGAATCGGTGCACGCTGCTGCATATGCGACAGCAGACGCATCAGGTCGTTGGTGGAAATCGGCATCGCATTGGCCGGCGCCTGACGCCGCAAGGATTCGCCAGAGCGGGACTGAGACAGCAGCTCCTGCAATGCGCCGAAGACTTCACGCACCTCGTCATCGCCATAACCTGCTGCGGGTATGTCGGCACTTTCCGCCTGTTCGTGGCGGCCCGGACGATTGGGGCTGGCGGTACGGCGGGCCGGCGCGGACTTCAGCTCGGGCAGTATCCCCGCTTCGACCAGAATGCCGTTGGTATCGTCATACAACTGCTCGAGGCCACTGAGCACGTATTTTTCGAACAGCTTGAGGACAATCAGTTTGACCTTGATCTCGACACCCAGACTACTGCACGAGTCGAGGAACAGCTCGCTGAGCGAGACCGGGCCAAGGGGGTTGGATTTGTCGTCGAGCTTCTTGCTGACCACTGCGTTGAGGCGGGTGGTCAGATGGGTGAGCGCCACGTGGTCGCGGCTCAACACCTTGGCGATCATGGAATCCAGCGCGACGGTTTCTTCCAGCTCATCGTTCTGCACGAGAGACAGGCTGTCGAAGGACACGGCGTCGAGCGTCGGCGCCTTGCCGACCACGTATTGATTCAGGCTGGCGAAGGACTCGAAAACCTTCTGCAGGAAACCACGCTCGATACCTTTGCGCTTGAGGCGCAGGTCGCGCATGGCCTCGAAGAATGCGTTCTGTTCGGCGTTGCTGGTAGCGCGATCCGCCATGTCGAACAGGGTGTCGTCGGCATTGTCGAACAATGCCTGCAAAGCCTGCTTGAGCTGCGTGGCAGCCCGATCGCGAACCTTGACGAGAGACGCAGGTAGCCTGCCGGCCGCGGGGTGAGCCGTTTCAGAAACCATTTTGTTCAGATGCACCACGTTGGCATCGGTTTTCATCACGATCTCCTGCGCATGGCGCGGGCGGAGCAAGCGAAACAGGATTGCGAGCGTCATCTTAACGCCAACGATATGACGCCAATACTTCCGTATCAGAACATTATAGGAATGCTGCAGGAGATACCAAAGCAAATTCCTGCAGATATGACATGCGTCACAGGCGCCCAAGGGGTGTCGTCACCAGGCTAGCGCATGTGACCGAGTGTTACTGGCAGGGTTCATTTTTAACCGATGAACGTAACACCAGAGGCCGCTGCCTCTATAATCGCCGCCTCAGCCAATCGGAGGCCCCATGCCGAATCTACTGCTCACCGAGCTCAGCGCCGAAATCGAGGCCAATGTCCGCCGTAGTTTGCGCGAGGACATCGGCAGTGGCGACATCACCGCCCAGCTGATTCCCGAATCGCGCCTTGCCCACGCCACGGTGATCACCCGGGAAGACGCGGTGGTCTGCGGCATCGCCTGGGTGGACGAGGTGTTCCGTCAGCTCGACCCGCGCGTTGCGGTGCACTGGCAGGTGCAGGACGGCCAACGGGTAACACCGAACCAGGCTCTGTTCCACCTGGAAGGGCCGGCGCGAGCACTGCTCAGCGGCGAGCGCAGCGCGCTGAACTTCCTGCAGAGCCTGTCGGCTGTGGCGACCCGCTGCCAACACTACGCAGAGCTGGTTCAAGGCACCGGGGTCAAGCTGCTCGACACCCGCAAGACCCTGCCCGGCCTGCGCCTGGCGCAGAAATACGCGGTGACCCAGGGCGGTTGCCACAACCATCGCATCGGCCTGTTCGACGCCTTCCTTATAAAGGAGAACCACATCGCCGCTTGCGGAGGCATCGCTGCCGCGGTCACTGCTGCACGGGACATTGCGCCGGGCAAACCGGTAGAAGTGGAAGTGGAAAGCCTGGACGAGCTCGAACAGGCATTGGCTGCCGGCGCCGATATCGTCATGCTCGACGAGCTGTCGCTCGAGGACATGCGCCGCGCCGTGACCATCAATGCCGGTCGCGCCAAGCTCGAGGCCTCGGGCGGCGTGAACGAGAGCACCTTGCGCAGCATCGCCGAGACTGGCGTGGATTACATTTCCATCGGCACCCTGACCAAGGACGTCAAGGCGGTGGATCTGTCGATGCGACTGTCGCTGTGAATCGCCTCTGAATACAACACCGGCGCCCTCAGGCGCCGGTATTGTATTCAGTCAACGTCAGGGCTGACGATCAGTCGCTTGCGCTCGGGAAAGAACAGACGTTCCAGTTCGGCACCCGGATTATCTGCACGCATGAACGCTTCGCCGACCAGGAAGGCATACACGTTGCTGATTTCCATCAGCTCCACGTCGGCGCGGTTGAGGATGCCGCTTTCGGTGACCACCAGGCGATCGCGGGGAATGCGCGGCAACAGGTCGAGGGTGGTTTCCAGGTTGACCTCGAAGGTATGCAGGTTGCGGTTGTTGACCCCAACCAGCGGCGTGTCCAGTACGTTGAGTGCGCGCTCGAGCTCATCGCCGTCATGCACCTCCACCAGCACGTCGAGATCGAAGGCCTTGGCCGTCGCCGCCAGCTCCCCCATCTGCGCATCGGACAACGCCGAGACGATCAGCAACACGCAATCGGCGCCCAGCGCCCGCGCTTCGACGATCTGGTACGGGTCGATCATGAAATCCTTGCGGATCACCGGCAGCGAGCAAGCGCTGCGGCCTTCCTGCAGGTAGCGGTCGGCACCCTGGAAGAAGTCTATATCGGTAAGGATCGACAGGCAGGTCGCGCCGCCATCCTGATAGCTCAGGGCGATTTCCGCCGGCACGAAGTTCTCGCGTAGCACACCCTTGCTTGGCGAGGCCTTCTTGATTTCGGCGATCACCGCCGGCTGCTTGCTTTTGGCCTTCTCGATCAACGCTGCGGCAAAGCCGCGTGGCGCATCGGCCGCGCGCGCTTCGCGCTCGACTTCGGCCAGGCTGACGACTGCACGCCGGGCCGCGACTTCTTCGGCTTTACGGGCGAGGATCTTTTCCAGAACGGTGGGAATGCTCACCCTTCATTCTCCTGTTTGAATACCGCGGTAAAGGACACCAGTTCTTCCATCTTTTCCCGGGCCAGACCGGTATGCAGCGCGTCATGGGCCATACTCATGCCGTCACTCAGGGTGTCGGCATGATCAGCCGCATACAGCGCAGCACCGGCGTTGAGCACGATCATGTCGGCGGCTTTCTGGCCGACCTCGGTCTTGCGCCGGCCCAGGGCATCGCGGATCAGCTCCAGGGATTGCTCGGCACCTTCGACGGTCAGGCCGATCAGACTCTGGCTCTTGATGCCGAAGTCCTCGGGCTGGATGCGGTATTCGCTGACTACACCGTTCTTCAGTTCGGCGACGAAGGTCGGCGCAGCCAGGCTGATCTCGTCGAGACCATCCTGCGCATGCACCACCAGCACATGTTCGCTGCCCAGACGTTGCAGCACTTCGGCCATCGGCCGGCACAGCGCCTGGCTGAATACGCCGATCACCTGGTGCCTGGCGCCCGCCGGGTTGGTCATCGGGCCAAGCATGTTGAACAGCGTACGCAGGCCGAGCTCACGACGCGGGCCGATAGCGTACTTCATCGCACCATGGTGCGAGGGGGCGAACATGAAGCCGACGCCGACGGTTTCGACGCAGCGTGCCACCTGTACCGGTGTGAGGCCCAGGTAGATGCCGGCCGCCTCGAGCAGGTCGGCACTGCCGCTCTTGCCCGATACCGCGCGGTTACCGTGCTTGGCCACCTTGCCCCCAGCCGCTGCGACCACGAAGGCCGCCGCGGTGGACACGTTGAAAATGTTCATGCCGTCACCACCCGTGCCGCAGGTGTCGACCAGCCGCTCGGCGGCGATTTCTACCGGCGCGGCCAGCTCACGCATCACGCTGGCGGCACCGACGATTTCGTCGATGGTCTCGCTCTTCATGCGCATGCCCATGAGAAAGGCGCCGATCTGCGCGTCGGTGCACTGTCCGGTCATGATCTCGCGCATCACCGCGCGCATTTCCTCGGTAGACAGGTCGAGCTGGGCGACGATGCGGTTGAGGGCTTCCTTGATATTCATGCGCGCACGCCTCCGGTCTGCGTGAGGAAGTTGGCGAACAGTTCGTGGCCCTGCTCGGTAAGAATCGACTCGGGGTGGAACTGCACGCCCTCGATATTCAGGGTCTTGTGACGCAGGCCCATGATCTCGTCGACGGAGCCGTCTTCATTGGCAGTCCAGGCGGTGATTTCCAGGCAATCCGGCAGGCTCTCGCGCTTGACCACCAGAGAGTGGTAGCGAGTCACCGTGAGCGGGTTGTTGAGGCCGGCGAACACGCCCTTGTCCTCGTGGAACACCGGGCTGGTCTTGCCATGCATCACCTGGCGGGCGCGTACCACGTCGCCACCGTAGGCCTGGCCAATGCTCTGGTGGCCCAGGCAGACGCCAAGGATCGGCAGTTTGCCGGCGAAATGCACGATGGCTTCGATGGATACGCCGGCCTCGGTCGGCGTACACGGACCTGGCGACACGACGATGCGCTCGGGCTGCAGAGCATCGATCTGGGCAATGCTCAGTTCGTCGTTACGAATAACGTGAACATCGGCACCCAGCTCGCCCAGGTACTGCACCACGTTGTAGGTAAAGGAGTCGTAATTATCGATCATCAGCAGCATGTTAGTTTCAACCCTTTGATTTACTGCTCTTTATCTAAAGTCCTGGCTCTCAACGCCCTCATCCGCACGCGCATTCTAGAATGCCGGCACGATGGTCTATTTGGGCTTGAGCAGGACAGAGAGGCTCGTCCGGATTAACCGGAGAAAAAGATCAGGCGCGCCAACGCCAGCGGGCGTGGGCCTTGATGACTCGCATCAGAAGGGTGCTGCTAATGGAATTCACGGGGGAGTCTCGCATTTATCTGCCCGCACAGTAGCCCAGTGCGGTGTACGGTGCAATATCACCATACCGACCTTTTATGGGTTCGTCGGCGGCACAAGCGACAAAAGGCCCGGCGCCGCAAGCAATCCCTGCGGCACCGGATCTTCATTCACCCGACGCTGACAACGGCACCCGCCGTTTCGCTGAAGCCTCTGTCCCTTCATACAGCTATCGAACTTTTCAAGGCAAATACCCTTACCAACCTCACCCGCTGCCAACCACTTTTCGCACGTAAGCCTGGCACGCCGTCAGCGCGATGATCGCCCGGTCACCTCGCTCGACGATGCCGACAATTCGTTGAGCAGATCCGCTGTCAATGTCGGCTCGACCGGTTCCATCCACCAGGCATCCGGCACCGGCGGTGGAGGATCTTGCGCTGCCACTACCTGAATCGGCGGCAGGGTTGGCGAGTAGGACTGACAGCCGCAGTTCAGCAGTAGCAAGGCGATCACGCAGGTGGGCAGCAGCTTTCTCGGCATCGGTAAGTTTCCTGTGTTGATTCTGGGATGAGACCTGCAGTTGCTGCTCGAGCATCAGGCGCTTTTCATGCGAGCGTCGAACCTGGTCGGCAGCAGCGCGCTGGGTTTCGGCCAGCATGTCGGCGTGGAGCCTGTCGCGCTGGGCGATCTGGCGCTCAAGCTCCCTGCCCTGCTCAGCCATTTGTTCGCCCAGTCTCCAGCCCTGGACAAGCCACCCCAGGCCAGCGGCGCCGACCAGTAACACCAGAGCCAGGCCGGCGCCAGCAAGCTGACGGTAGCTCGCAGGGATCGCTGAAAGCCAGTTCATCCTGCTACCTGTCCGCCACAGGCGGTGTACATGGCGAGCAGGTCGGCTTGGTCGCAGACTTCAGCGGTGCGCTCTTCTTCGTATATGCCCAGAAGTGCGCTGAGCTTATGTTCGCGCTGGCCATAGCCGGCGCCAGGCAGACTGGCCCAGATCGGAGCGGCGGCGGTGATGGCCTGCTCTATTCTCCCGGCGCGGATATGCCCAAGCGCAGCGCATTCTTCAAGCAGCTTCACCGCGGCCAGATCCTGTGCCTTCGGCGTGAAACGACCATGAAAGTGATAGCGGCTGACGATGGAGTCCCAGGTGCGGGCCAGAAACTGATAGCGGCCGGCTGCCGAGGACTGAATGGCGTAGCGCGGCAGGTCGATCAGGCGGCGCGGGTGCGCGCTGTAGTCGCTGAACAGCGTTCCGCCCACCAGCACGTTGTAGCCGTCATCGCTGTCGGCGATGGTCGAGGTGCCTTCGCTCCAGGCGAGCATGTCGAGAAAGGCGAGTACGTTGGTGCCGCCCGCCTGGGCAGCCGTGAGTCGGGCCATGATGATTCTCCAGTAGAGAATGGCCCGCCGAAGCGAGCCATGTTGAGGGGATTAACGAGGCCCGTAGGCGGTGGTGCTGTTGCCGATCCGCGCCATCAGCGAACGCGTGTTGGGTTTCAGCGTGCCGTCGTTGCGATCCATGCCGTTGGGATCGTCATCCGCATCACCGGGGCCGGCCAGCCACTGAAAACGCAGGATGTGGTTTTCATCGAAGTACTTGTGCAGTTCGGTGAAATAGCTGCGCATACCGGGCACGTGATCCGGGCCGCCGAACTCGCCGGCGATACCGCGTTTGCCGTTGGCCTTGAGCCAGTCGATGAAGGGATGCCAATCGGCCACCCGCTCACGGTAGGTGACCGACTCATTGGCCTGGCTCCACTTGCCACCGCCCTGCCCCCCTTTGTCTGGGTACTGATGCGCTTCGTAGAGTAGCCGGTCTCCAGGATCCTGGAGGTTCTTGAGCATGTCGGAGCGACTCGGCCATTGCGTGGCAGAACTGAAGGCATTACCGGCCACAGTGATGAAATGCCGTGGATCGACGGCGCGCACTGCGCTGACCAGGCTCTGCACATTGTCGCTCCACAAGGTTTCGACGTTGACGCCGCCGTCGGGCACGCTGCCCATGTTGTGAGGCTCATTCATCAGGCCATAGCCGAAAAGCCCAGGTTCGTCGCGAAGCTCACCAGCGACCGCCGCCCAGATACGCGCCAGCAATGCATAGTTCACCGGGCAGTCGGGCGCGCCAATGGCCGTCCACAGGGCGAAGCCGTCACCCCAGGCCTGAACCACACGGCCGCTTACCGGCCCATTGGCGCGCACGTACCAGCGGCAGTAGTTGTGCATATCGAGCAGCGAGAAACCGCCCCAGCTGTGCACGTGCCGGATGGCCAGGCGGATCTCCTCGATATAGCTCTGGCGCAGGGTGAAACCGCCGACACCGTCGAGGATGGCGATACGCTCGCCGGCAAAAGGCAGGCGCACCGCAAACGGCTTGCCGCCCAGGCCACCGGCATAGGACTTGATGTAGTCCGGCTGGTGACCGCGTGGCGCAATGGTGCGGTAGTGGGTATCCAGAAGCGCCGTGCTGATGGCATCGACGTAGGGATTGTTGCCCAGCCCCGCGGCGTTGAAACCAATCAGCGGGAATTCTCCGGCAGCGGCCATTTGGTCAAAGGTTTTGATGGTCATGGGTGTTTCCTCCAGACATGAAAAAGCCCGCGCGGTGGCGGGCCTGGGTGAGTACGGCGACACGGGCGTGTCACACGTACGGGTTCGGATATCGGTTGCGGCAAGTAGCTCGGAACGGCAAGTCAATCGTCCCGGTCTTTCGGGGCCTGATCGCGCGAGGCGCCGACCCGCCGGCGAATGGCAGTGAGCATCAGCGTTACCACCAGCCCGGCGCCGGCAAAGCCGGCCGGCCCCGGATAGGCGAACGGGTGGATGCCGTAGAACTGAAAGTCGGTGATCGCCGGAGCACAGAGGTAGCCCA
The DNA here is from genome assembly GCF_004327275.1 of Phytopseudomonas daroniae. NCBI lineage: Bacteria > Pseudomonadati > Pseudomonadota > Gammaproteobacteria > Pseudomonadales > Pseudomonadaceae > Phytopseudomonas > Phytopseudomonas daroniae. The sequence goes on along the minus strand of NZ_QJUJ01000003.1, from coordinate 570,009 downwards.
TTACCGCCGACGTCAGAAAGAACGCCAGTCGATTCCACATCGGCAGTTGCTGGGTAGTGGTGAAGTACACCAGCGCCCCGAACAGCGCCCCAATGGCCGCTTCGCCGTCGATGGACGCAAGCAGCGCTGCGAGATTGGCGCCAAGCACACCGAGCAACACGGTACTGCTGAACTCGTTCATTGTTATTGTCCTCCCCGAGGCCGATGGCCACGACGATATTGAGGGTTACGCCGCCCCCTGAAACGACAAAGCCCCGCACGCTGGCGGGGCTTTGCTAGAGGAAGGTCGGTTTGTTGCGGCGCGCTTTCAAGAGCGCGCAATCAGTAGAAAAAGTCACAAGGCCGGCTGGCTGCTCGCCCACCTCTCTGACGTTGATGAATTTATATCCCCCGATTCCCAGGGTCACAAGACACCTGCGACCATCAGCGGAAACGCGCTGGAAAAAAACGGATACGGTAAGGTTTGGTACACGCAGCCCCACGAAATATGGCGCGTGCACGGTGATCGGAACCGTGTTGGCCAAGGCAATAGAGGTCTGAAGGTACATCGGCGTGCCGGGCGGCGCTGCAGGTTGCTGCCTGGCGAGTCAGCAGGGGACAGAAATGAAAAGCGCGCTCAGGCGGCGCGCTTCAGGAGTTGGTACTGGATGGACTTGTGCGCCTGTCCCAGGCGTCGATAGAACTGCGAGCGACTGCAACCGCACGCAGCCCATTTCTCGCTTTGCGAAGCGGAGTGGCCACAGTAGTGCTCGATGACGACCTGCCGCTGTTCGGGCGACAGGTGCTTGCTGACGATCCACTCGATCTCCGCCACCCTGTCGAGCAATACCCGGCTGCCACGTGTGCGGCGAGTCAACACGCCCTGATACGCCATCAGCGAGGCGATGACATTGCTGCCAAACCCGGCGGCGAGATCGGTTGCGCTGCCCTGCCGCTCATCGGCCCATAACTGCAAGGTTTCATCGATGTAGGAAATCATGGTGCTCCTCCTGCCACCCTGTCGGCGGTCAGATAACTGGACATCCCGCTGGCGCTGGCTGCGCGTGCCGGGCTCAAGGATTGGTCGAGCCCTTATCGGTGATCGACTGAGAGAAAATAATCACGATACGTGTTTTATTCAAGACGCAAATTGCGCTATAAACATTTCATATCGTGATTAATGGAGCGCCGTCATGGAAACTCTCGGGCAACGCATCAAGCACCTGCGCAAGAACAGAGGCCTCAGCCAGCAACTACTGGCTGAAGCATGCGGCTGGTCGTCCCAGTCGCGCATCGGCAATTACGAGAGTGATCTGCGTGAACCCAGCCTGGCGGATCTGCTGCTGCTCGCCCCGGCGCTGGGCGTCAGCATCGCCGAACTCGTCGGCAGTGAAGCGCTGCCCGTGCCGGTGGCCGACACGCTGGACGTCGGCCATGCCCGCGGCGGCGCGGTACCGGTGGTGGGGCATGCGCAGTTGGGCACCCATGGCTACTTCGAAGAGATCGACTTTCCCGTCGGCCACGGGGACGGCTACCTGCGCATCTATAGCGACGATCCGAACGCTTATGGCCTGCGGGTGAGCGGCGACAGCATGCACCCGCGGATCAAGAACGGTGAGTACGTGCTGATCGAGCCGAACAAGCCCTTCCACGCTGGCGACGAGGTGATGGTGCGCACGCAGGATGGGCAGGCGATGATCAAGGAATACATCTACCTGCGCGACGGTATGTACCGCTTCGACAGCGTCAACCAGAACCATCCGCCCATTCATATTCCGCAGGACAAGGTCAGCAAGATTCACCTGGTGGGCGGCATCCTCAAGTCGTCGCGCTTCACCGAAGAATGATCACATGCCCTATCAACCAGAACCGGGAGTTGCCAAGCCCACGCCATGAACACTCAGCCTGAGCCGCCACTGCCGCTGCAGACGCTGGAGCTCCTTTTCCGAACCCACGGCGACGTACTGGTGCCCATCGACCGGGTGCGCACGGTGTACTTCCGCCACCTGAGCCCGGACAACTTTATCCGTGCCATCGCCTCCGGGCGCCTGAATCTGCCGATCACCACCCTGGACAGCAGCGCCAAAGCGCCGAAGTTCATCGAACTGCACCACCTGGCCGCGTACATCGACAGCTGCGCCAGCACCGCCCATGTGCAACCGGGCGCTCAGACAGCTACGGCCACGGTCTGAGACAGCACAGCCCGTATTTCGCATGCTCTGGATGCATGGGCGATATCGGCTCGAAACCGAACTCACACAAACGAAAACGGGCGGCATCTGCCGCCCGTTTCAGCTCATCAGCGCGAGCCCTGCTCCGCCAGCGCCACGGCGCGAAACATGGCGCGGCGTTTGTTGAGGGTCTCTTCCCACTCCAACGCGGGTACCGAGTCGGCGACGATGCCGGCACCGGCCTGGACGTGCAGCTCACCGTCCTTGATCACCGCGGTGCGGATGGCGATGGCGGTATCCATGTTGCCGTTCCAGGCGTAGTAACCGACCGCACCGCCATAAACGCCCCGTTTGACCGGTTCGAGCTCGTCGATGATTTCCATGGCACGGATCTTCGGTGCGCCAGAGAGGGTACCGGCCGGCAGGATGGCGCGCAGAGCGTCCATGGAGGTCAGCCCCTTCTTCAGCTCGCCGGTGACGTTGGAGACGATGTGCATGACGTTGGAATAACGTTCGATGACCATCTTCTCGGTGAGTTTGACCGAGCCGATTTCGGAGACGCGACCGGTGTCGTTGCGGCCCAGGTCGATGAGCATCAGGTGTTCGGCGACTTCCTTGGCGTCGGACAGCAGATCCTCCTCCAGCGCCAGGTCAGCCTCTTCGGTGGCACCACGCGGGCGGGTACCGGCGATGGGGCGCACGGTGACCAGGTTGTCTTCGACACGCACCAGCACCTCGGGCGAAGACCCGACGACATGGAAGTCACCGAAGTTGAAGAAGTACATGTACGGTGTCGGGTTGATGCAGCGCAGCGCGCGGTACAGGTCGATGGGCGCGGCCTCGAAGGGTATCGACATGCGCTGGGAAATCACCACCTGCATGCAGTCGCCAGCGAGGATGTAATCCTTGATGGCATTGACCGAGCGCTCGTAATCCTCGCGACTGAAGCTGGAGCGGAAAGCCGGTTCTTCACCCGACGCCTTGTTCAGATCCACCCCCAGCCGCGGCGTGAAAGGCTGACGCAGCTTGTGCAGAATGCTCTGCAACTGCGCCTGGCCGCGCTCGAAGGCATCAGGCTCGGCGGGGTCGGCCAGCACGATGGCGTGCATCTTGCCGGCCAGATTGTCGAACACCACCACGGCGTCGGAGACCATCAGCAGGATGTCCGGGGTGCCCAGGGTATCGGGGTTGACGCCCCCGGCCAGCTTCGGCTCGACGTAGCGCACGCTGTCGTAGGCGAAGTAACCGACCAGACCGCCGTTGAAACGCGGCAGACCGGGAATGGTCGGTACGCTGTAACGGGCCTTGAAGGTCTCGACGAACTCCAGCGGGTCGGCACATTCGTGGCGCTCGACTTCGATGCCGTCGGTGCTGACCACGACGCTGTGGTCATGTACGCGCAGTACGGTACGCGCCGGCAGGCCGATGATCGAATAACGGCCCCACTTCTCGCCGCCCTGCACTGATTCGAGCAGGTAGGAATTGGGGGCGTCGGCCAGTTTCAGGTAGATCGACAGTGGCGTGTCGAAGTCGGCGATGGTTTCGCAGGCAAGCGGAATGCGGTTGTAGCCTTCAGCGGCTAAACGCAGGAATTCTTCATGGATCATGATCAGCCTCGTGGCTTGGGAAATCGGTCAGTGCGAACGGGCCGCCTGTCGCGGCAGAAGAATGTCAGGCGCGCCAGCGCCAACGGGCCAGGGCCTTGATGACTTTCATCCAGAGTTTGCAGGTGACCACCACGGGAGCATCTCGAAGAGGGGGGAAATAACGAGCGGCCAAGGTAGCAGCTGCAAGCTGCACGCTGCAAGCCGGGGTGGATCGGGGCGCGTAGCTGACACTTTTCCCTCCCCCTTCGCCATCGCAATGGTGGATCGGTGAAGCGTGACCCACCCTACACGTCAAAGCAGCTCGGCAAGGCTATCGACCACCAGGTTCGGCTCTTCTTCGGCAACCGGGCGGCCGTGATTGTAGCCGTAGCTCACGGCCACGCAGGGCACGCTGGCAGCTCGGGCGGCGAGCACGTCGTTGCGCGAGTCGCCGACGAACAGCGACTGCGCTGCAGTCACGCCGGCCAGCTGCATCACCTGCAGCAACGCGGCAGGGTCGGGTTTCTGCTGTGGCAGGGTGTCGCCGCCGATGATCCAGCGGAAATAACCGCCCAGGCCAACCTGTTCCAACAGTGGCGCGACGAAACGCTCCGGCTTGTTGGTCACCACAGCCAGCTCGACGGCGGCGGTGCTCAGGGCTTCCAGCAGTTCGTGTACGCCGGGATAGAGCACGGTCAGGTCATGACAGTCGGCGTAGATATCGAGAAAGCGCGCCAGCGCAACGTCAGCGTCTGCATCATCCACGGCGCTGTGCTCGATATCACCGGCCAAGGCGCGGCGCACCAACACGCGCGCGCCGTTACCAACCCATTCACGAACCTGCTCGACGCCGGCCGGCACACGCCCCAGCTCGATCAGCATGCGGTCGACGGCGGTGGCCAGATCCGGCACCGAATCGACCAGCGTCCCGTCCAGGTCGAACATCACCAGGCGCGGCAGCTCACCAGCGCACAACTCGCGCAGCGGTTTCATCCACGCACCTGGGCCAGTTCGGCACGCATGGCGTCGATCACCGCCTTGTAGTCCGGCTGGTTGAAGATCGCCGAGCCGGCGACGAAGGTATCGGCACCCGCTTCGGCGATCTCGCGGATATTCTTGGCGCTGACGCCACCATCGATTTCCAGGCGGATATCGCGGCCGCTGGCGTCGATCAGGGCGCGGGCTTCACGCAGCTTGTCGAGGGTACCGGGGATGAACTTCTGGCCACCGAAACCGGGGTTGACGCTCATCAGCAGGATCATGTCGACCTTGTCCATCACGTACTTCAGTACATCCAGCGAGGTCGCCGGGTTGAACACCAGGCCGCACTTGGCGCCGCCATCCTTGATCAACTGCAGGGAGCGGTCGATGTGCAAAGTGGCTTCGGGGTGGAAGGTGATATAGCTGGCACCGGCTTCGAGGAAGTCGCCGATGATGCGATCCACCGGGCTGACCATCAGGTGCACGTCAATGGGCGCGGTGACGCCGTACTTGCGCAGCGCCGTGCAGACCATCGGGCCGATGGTCAGGTTGGGCACGTAGTGGTTGTCCATCACGTCGAAGTGAACGATATCCGCCCCGGCGGCGAGTACGTTGTCCACTTCCTCACCCAGACGGGCGAAGTCAGCGGAAAGGATCGACGGGGCGATGGCGAAGGGTTGCATGGCGCACCTCTGAGTGCTTGGATCACGGTGGCGCGCATTGTAACGGCTCGAACGCCATCTGGCAGCGCCGCCTGACGGCGGCGCGCCAAAGTGCCTCAAATGCCTAAGCAGAGATACTTGATCTCCAGATACTCATCGAGGCCGTACTTGGAGCCCTCGCGGCCCAGGCCGGAGGCTTTCATGCCGCCGAACGGCGCCACTTCGTTGGAGATCAGCCCGGTATTGATACCGACCATGCCGTATTCCAGCGCCTCGGCCACCCGGAAGGTACGGCCCAGATCGCGGGTGTAGAAGTAGCAGGCCAGGCCGAACTCGGTGTCGTTGGCCTGGCGCACCACGTCGGCTTCGTCAGTGAAGCGGAACAGCGGCGCCAGCGGGCCGAAGGTTTCCTCACGGGTGACACGCATGTCGTCGGTAACGCCGGTCAGCACGGTGGGCTCGAAGAAGTTGCCGCCCAGGGCATGCACCTTCCCGCCCTGCAGCACCTGCGCGCCTTTGCTCAGGGCATCGCTCAGGTGCGCCTGTACCTTGGCCACGGCATTGCCGTCGATCAGCGGGCCGGTGGTCACGCCTGCCTCGGAACCCTGGCCGACCTTGAGTTTGGCCACGGCAGCCGAAAGCTTCTCAGCAAAGGCGTCGTACACCGCATCGTGGACATAGATACGATTGGCGCAGACGCAAGTCTGCCCGGCGTTGCGGTACTTGGCGACCATTGCACCCTCCACCGCAGCATCCAGATCGGCATCCGCGAAGACGATGAAGGGCGCGTTGCCGCCCAGTTCCAGGGACAGTTTCTTCAGGGTCGGTGCGCATTGCTCCATGAGCTTGATGCCGACACCGGTGGAGCCGGTGAACGACAGCTTGCGCACGATGGGGTTGGCGCACAGTTCGGCACCCACCTCACGGGAACGCTCGGCGTCGGCCGGCAATACGCTGAACAGCCCGGCCGGGATGCCGGCACGCTCCGCCAGCACGGCCAGGGCCAGGGCGCTGAAAGGCGTTTGTGGCGCAGGCTTGAGCACCATGGCGCAACCGGCGGCCAGGGCCGGGCCAGCCTTGCGGGTAATCATCGCCGCCGGGAAATTCCAGGGCGTGATCGCCGCCGTCACGCCGACCGGCTCCTTGGTCACCAGCAGGCGCTTGTCGGCCTGATGGCCGGGAATGGTATCGCCATAGACGCGCTTGGCCTCCTCGGCGAACCATTCGATGAACGAGGCGGCGTAGAGCACTTCGCCCCGCGCTTCGGTCAGCGGCTTGCCCTGCTCGGCAGTCATGATCTGTGCCAGGTCTTCCTGGTTGGCGAGCATCAGCTCGTACCATTTGCGCAGCCGCGCGGCGCGCTCCTTGGCCGGCAGCGCGCGCCAGGCCGGCTGGGCAACACGGGCGGCTTCGATGGCTGCTCGAGTCTGGGCTGCGCCCAGGTTCGGCACCCAGCCCAGGGATTCGCCGCTGGCGGGGTTGAAGATTTCCGTGGTGGTGCCATCTTCAGCGTCGCACCACTGGCCGTCGATATACGCCTGATGACGCAGCAGTCGGGGATCGTTCAGTTGCATGGGATCACTCCTGTACGGTGGGAGTCGTGGCTCCCGACGGTAATGGTTTCAGTCCGGATTGGGGAATCTCGGCGGGCGGCAGATCCTTGCTGAAGGTCTGGTCGTTCTCGCCACGGAAGAAGCGGGTGCCGTAGATCAGCAGACACAGACCCAGCCCGATGGCGAAGGCCCAGCCGGCGCCCTTGATCGCCAGCACCGCGCCGATCACCCCGGCGATGCCCAGGTCACGCTGACTGCGCGCTTCCATGATGCCCAGGCGCACGCTGACGTAGCCCTGGATCAGCAGGGTCAGCGCCAGGGCCACACCGAGAATCGGCTGTACCAGGGTCACCACCGGCAACAGCAGTAGGCCGGTGTTGGTGCCCCAGCGGAACGAGCCGACGCCGCCGTAGATGGATTTCATCGCCTTGGCGCCGCCCTTGAAGCGCTCGGTGATCACCACCTGCATGGCCGACCACTGCGGCCCGCACATGGCCACGTCCGGGCCGAAGATGCTCATGAAGGCGTTACGCCCCCCAAAGATCAGGTGGGAGCGGTTAGGGTCGAAGTCGACTTTCTCGTCACGGCGAATGTCATCGGCTTCGGAGAGGATCGCCTTGGCGCCCAGCACATCGCCGAATACCACCAGATAGGCGGCCAGCGCGGTGGGGATGGCGGTGACGAACATCATCAGCGGCGGCATACCCAGGCCGAACACGGTGTACTCGTTCCACAGGGTGACGAAGTCGGGCTTGCTGATGCCCCACTCGATACTCGGCCACGGCGCCTCGCCGAAGATCGGCGCGACGATCACCGCCAGCAGGATGATCGGGAAAATGCCCAGCTTGGCGAAGTTCCACCAGAAGCGGTTGCGCTTCTTCAACTCCTGGAAATGGATGGAGAACACCAGGTAGAAGGCCACGCCGATGGCGATGGAGATGGTCCAGGGGAAGGCATCGAAACGCCCGCCTTCCTTGAATACCGTGACTACCGCGCTGAGTCCGGCGCCCATGATGATCCCGGCCTTGAGCGCCGAGGGCACCAGGGACACCACCTTTCGAGCCATCCCGGTCATGCCCAGGCCGATGGAAAATATCCCCAGCATCAACTGGAAGGTAATCAACGCATGCACCCGCTCCGGGCCCTCCGGGAACTGGCTGCAATAGGCCATGAGCATGGGGATGGCCGGAGTAATCCAGCCCGGCACCACCGGGTCGCCGAGCAGGTGGTGGATCAGGTACAGCAGGCCGTTGAGCATGACCACCGCCAGCGCCACCTCGAACGGCATGCCAAGGAATTCGGTCATCAACGGGATCGCCGCCAGATCCACCGCACACATGAGCAAGCCTTGCATGTAGTCGGAGATTTCGAAGCGGTAGTGGATGAAGGGCAGGCGCAGCTTGAACGGCCCCAGCGGGGTGTAGGGCGCTTCCGGGCCCTGCTCGTGCAGATCGGACATATGGGTTACCTAGTTTTATTAGAGTTGTAAACCAGTGCGCCCCAGAGGGGCGTTGCATCAGGGGTTGCGCATGCTCAATAAGCGGCGCGGTAGATCTTCTCGATATCCGCCGCGGTAAGCCGGCGCGGGTTGTTGCGCATCAGCCGGTCGATCTTGCTGGCCTCCTCGGCCATTGCCGGAATCGCCTCTTCCGGCACACCGAAACTGCGCATGCCCTTGGGAATGTCGACGCTGGCGCACAGTTCGGCCATGGCCTCGACGGCCAGGTCGGCGGCGGCCTTGTCGCTAAGCCCATGGGTCTGCACGCCCATGGCGGTGGCGATCTCGGCCATGCGCTCGACGCAGGCCAGCTTGTTCCAGGCCATCACATAGGGCAGCAGCAGCGCGTTGCTGACCCCATGGGCGATATTGAAACGCCCGCCCAGGGGATAGGCCAGGGCATGCACCGCACCGACGCCGGCGTTGCCGAACGCCATACCGGCCATCAGGCTGGCGGTGGCCATGTCTTCGCGAGCGACCAGGTCGGCCGGGTTGGCATAGGCCTTGGGCAAGGCCCTGGCGATCAGCTTGATGGCGCCGATGGAAAGGGCGTCGGTGATCGGCGAGGCATTCACCGACAGGTACGACTCCACCGCATGCACCAGGGCGTCGACGCCGCTGGCGGCGGTGACGCTGCGTGGGCAGGTCAGGGTCATCAACGGGCTGACCAGGGCCACGTCGGGCAGCAGGTAGTCGCTGACGATGCCTTTTTTCAGCTGCGCTTTCTTGTCCGAGAGAATGGACACATTGGTCACTTCCGACCCGGTGCCGGCAGTGGTCGGAATGGCGATCAGCGGTGGCCCCTTGCGCTTGACCTGATCGACGCCGAACAGCTCTTCCAGCGCGCCGTCATGGCCGACGTAGCCGGCGACCGCCTTGGCGATATCGATGGCGCTGCCGCCGCCGACGCCGATCAGACCGTCATGGCCGCCAGCCCGGTACACCTTGGCGCAGGCTTCGACGATGGCGATCTCCGGCTCCGGCTCGACGCCGTCGAAGATGCCATAGGCACGTTCGCCCAGTTGCTTGAGCACGTGATCGACGGTGCCGGACTTGATCAGGATGGCGTCGGTGACGATCAGCGGGTTTTCGATTTTCAGGCGGGGCAGTTCGACGGCCAGTTGCTCGACGGCACCTTGGCCGGTCAGCAGCTTATTGGCGATCTTGAATGCGGCAATACTCATCATCAGGCCCTTTTATGCATTGTTAGCTGGACGGGTTCGGGCCTGTCATAGCGATTCCTGTGCCAGTCTGACGAAACCCTTGCCGTAGACGGGTTGCGTCGATCTGCCACAGGCTATAGGGATACCGCAGCGATCAAAAAATGGATCAGATAGCCGTCATATGATCCATTTTCCAATCAGCCTTGTTCCCAGCGTTTCATCTTCTGCACCAGGGTCGCCTGGCTCAGGCCGAGCACCCGGGCCGCTTCGCGAGTGGTCTTGTGCTGCACCAACGCCTTGCGAATCAGCCGCCGCTCGAGTTGCTCGACCTGCTTGCGCAGCGGCAGCAGGCTGTCATCACCGGCTTCCCGCTCATTGCTGCGCATCTCCTCAGGCAGGTCGAAGAGTTCCACGGCAGCTCCGCTGCAGGTGACGACCAGGCGCTCGACCAGGTTGATCAGTTCGCGGATGTTGCCCGGCCAGGGGTAATCGGTCAGCGCATCCAGGGCCTCCAGCTCCCATTCCAATTCACGCCCGTAGCGCTGGTTGAATTCGGCCAGGTAGAAGTCGAGCAATGGCTGGATTTCCTCGGGCCGCTCGCGTAGCGCCGGAATATGGATCGGCACCACGTTCAACCGGTAGTAGAGGTCGGCACGAAAGCGCCCTTCGCCGACCATGGCGCGCAGATCATGGTGGGTGGCGGTGATGATGCGCACGTCCACTTCTTTCAGCTCCAGGCCACCGACCGCAATGAAGCGGCTTTCCTCGATCACTTTGAGCAGCTTCACCTGCAGCGCCAGCGGCAGGTCGCCGATCTCGTCGAGGAACACCGTGCCCTGGTGCGCCAGCTCGAGCAGGCCGCGCTTGCCCTTGCTGCCGGCGCCGGTGAAGGCGCCCGGCACATAGCCGAACAGCTCGGCCTCGATCAGGTTTTCCGGCAGGGCACCGCAGTTCAGCGCCAGGAAAGGTTGTGCGGCCCGGGCACTGGCCTTGTGGATGTACTGGGCGATCAGCGTTTTGCCGACACCGGTCTCGCCCTGCAGCAGCACCTTCACATCGCTGGCGGCGACCTGGCGGGCCTGGGCGAATACCCGCCCCGAGGCGGGGTAATCGGCCACCGGAGATGCATCGAACAGGTCATCACGCTGGCCGGCATGCAGGCGTGCGGTGCTGTTGCGTAACTGCTTGAGCTGCTGCAGCTCGTCGCGCTCGTGCTTCATGCGCAGCAACTCGGTCATGTCGCGCACGGTACTGACCACATAGCACACACTGCCATCGGCGGCGAAGATAGGTGTGCCGCTGACCAGCAGGCGCTTACCCTGGCTGACGCTCTGCATCAGCGACAACGCCCTGCCCTCCTTGAGCACGCGCAACGACACCGACTGGGAGATCACCCCCTGCTCGACCAGCGCCTGCATGTGCTGGCCGACCACATCCTCGCTACGCAGCCCGGTGAGCCGCTCGTAGGCGCTGTTGACCTTGAGGGTGATGCCATCGGCATCGGTGATGTAGACGCCGTCATGCAGCGCGTCGAGCAGTTCGCGAAAACTGGGATCGTCGAAATCCATGGGGCTTTCCGGGAAAGGTGCAGATAAAGCGCGACAGTCTACCGGGTCGTGCGGGCCCGGTGCCGTATGTACGCAAGCGGATCCGGGAAATTGCGACGACGGCCTGCGAGGGGGCCGACAGGGATGGCGGCCGGAACAAAGACCATCGTTGTTTCCACTCGCCCTCCGGGAGAGGGGCTGGGGGAGAGGGTGGCCAGGGTGATGAAGCATAAAAAAGCCGCCGCAACCGAGGGGTTTGCGGCGGCCGCGGCAAGGCCGCAAAACGCTTGGTCGTTGAGCGCTGACGCTCCGGGGTCAGCGGCGTGCCAGCCAGGCAGTGAAACGCTGTTCGAGGGCGTCGCCATACTCGGCCCAGAAGTCGACCCCAATGGCCAGCGCGTCACGCATGTTCGCCTCGGCCGTGGGCAAGCGTGCCGCTCGCTCCGCGGAAAGCGAGGTGGTCGCCTGGCGGCTCACCGGCCCGTAGGGAATCAGTTCGGCGAAGGTTCGTTGCGGCTCCGCCTGACTGGCGAAGTGGATGAAACGCTCGGCCTCCTGCACATTGATGCTGCCGCGGGGAATGGCCCAGAAATCGAAATCGTAGATACTGCCGAACCAGACCAGCCCCAGCTTGGCGCCCTGATCCTGGGCGGCGCCGATGCGACCGCTGTAGGCCGCGCTCATCACCACCCCGCCATCGGCCAGGCGCCGTACCGGCTCCTCGCCGGCCTGCCACCAGCGGATATGCGGCCGGAGCTCCTCGAGCTTGCGGAAAGCCCGCTCGACACCGGCCGCGGTCGCCAGCCGGGCGTAGACCTCCGAAGCGGGCACGCCGTCGGCCAGAAGCGCGAATTCCAGGTTGTACTTGGCGCCCTGGCGCAGGCCGCGCCCCCCCGGGAAACGCTGGACATCCCAGAAATCTGCCCAATTGCGCGGTGCCTGGGACAGGCGTTCGGTATCGTAGGCCAGCACCATGGACCAAATGAAGGTGCCGACGCCGCATGGGCGCAACGCGCCGGGAAGCAGCTCCCCGGCCTCATGTTGCAGCGACTCGGACAGCGGTCGGAACAGCCCCTCCTCGCAGCCCCGGGCCAGCTCGGGCGATTCCACTTCCATGACATCCCAGGTCACGTGCTGCATGGCCTGCATACGCCGCAGCTTGTCGAATTGGCCGTTATAGGAACCATTGACCACCAGAATGTCGGTGGCCTCCTTGAATGGACGGTAGAACGCCTGTCGCTGCGCTTCGCGCACGGAACCACCGAAGGAGACGACATTGATCTGGACGGCCAGTACCGGCTGCCCGACGAGGATGCAGGCCAAAGTACCCCAACGACATAGACTCCTTACGAACATAGTTCACTCCTTGCATGACAGACACACAGCCCAGAGCCTGTCACAGGCCCCGGGATTCCTTGCCCGTACTCAGCTGGGCTGCTGAGTGCGCAACTTCTCGCTACGCCCGCGCAGCCATTCCAGGGTCAGCAGAAACAGGATGGAGAAGCCGATCAGCAGGGTCGCCGCGGCGGCGATGGTCGGGCTGAGGTTTTCGCGGATACCGCTGAACATCTGCCGTGGCAGGGTGACCTGCTCGGGGCCGGCGAGGAACAGGGTCACCACCACTTCATCGAACGAGGTGGCGAAGGCGAACAGGGCACCGGATATCACCCCAGGCGCGATCAGCGGCAGGGTCACCCGGCGAAAGGCGGTGATCGGCGAGGCGCCGAGGCTGGCCGCGGCACGCACCAGGTTGTAGTTGAAGCCCTGCAGCGTGGCCGACACGGTGATGATCACGAAGGGCACGCCCAGCACCGCGTGCACCACGATCAGCGACAGGTAGCCGTTAGCCAGACCGAGCGGCGCGAAGAACAGGTAGCTGGCCACGCCGACGATCACCACCGGCACCACCATCGGCGAGATCAGCAGGCTCATCACCAGCGCCTTGCCGCGAAACTCGGAGCGGGTCAGGCCGATGGCCGCCAGGGTACCCAGCACCATGGCCAGCACGGTCGCCGCCGGGGCGATGATCATGCTGTTCTTCAGCGCACGCATCCAGCCGGCGGAACCGAAGAAATCCTCATACCAGCGTAGCGAGAAGCCCTGCATCGGGTAGATCAGGAAGGTGCCAGAGTTGAACGACAGCGGCACGATCACCAGGATCGGCAGCACCAGGAACAGCAGCACCAGACCGCAGAGCAGACGCAGGCCGTAGTACCAGGCGCGCTCGATGGGGGACATGTAGGGACTGAGCATAGCGTCTTACTCCAGTGTTCTTTTGGCTTGAAGCTCCCCTCTCCGGTTTATCGGAGAGGGGCTTGGGAGCGGTGCGAATGGAACCGTCCTCTCCCGCCCTTCGGGCACCCTCTCCCAGCGGAGAGGGCGGTTGGCCTGCTACGCAGACCGTTTATCCAAGACGCAGGCGGCCTGCACCCACCAGCCAGCTGTACACCACGTAGAGCAGCAGCGTGGCGACCAGCAGCAGCCCGCCCAAAGCGGTGGCCATGCCCCAGTTGATGGTGGTGTTGGTGTAGAAGGCCACGAAGTAGCTGACCATCTGATCGCTCGGGCTGCCGAGCAGCGCCGGGGTGATGTAGTAGCCGATGGACAGGATGAACACCAGCAGGCATCCCGCGCCGACGCCGGCCAGGGTCTGCGGGAAGTACACCCGCCAGAAGCTGGCGAACGGGTGGCAGCCCAGGGAGATCGCGGCCCGCATATAGCTCGGCGAGATGCCCTTCATCACGCTGTAGATCGGCAGGATCATGAACGGCAGCATGATGTGCACCATGGAGATGTACACACCGGCTCGGTTGAACACCAACTCCAGAGGCTGATCGATGAATCCGAGCTTGATCAGCGCGGAGTTGATCAGACCGCCCGACTGCAGCAGCACGATCCAGGCCGCGACCCGTACCAGAATCGACGTCCAGAACGGCAGCAGCACCATGATCATCAGCAGGTTGCCCTGCCGGGTCGGCAGGTTGGCCAGCAGGTATGCCAGCGGATAGGCCAGCGCCAGGCAGATGGCGGTGATCACCGCGCTCATCCAGAAAGTACGGGCGAAGATGTCCAGGTAGATGGCCTGATCCGGCGTGGTCTTGACCACGGCGCCGGTGTCGTCGACGCGATGATCCAGCGCCGCCAGCAGGTAGTAAGGCGTCCAGGCGCTGGTGTTGCGGCGGATCACCTGCCAGTAGGCCGGGTCGCCCCAGCGCTCGTCGAAGGATTCCAGCGCATCCTTGTAGGATGCCGGTTCGGTCTCGAACGGCAGGGCACGCCCCGTCTTGGCCAGCAAGCTGCGGTAGCCGGCCAGTTCCATGTTCAGGCGTTTGGACAGATCGCCCAGCTTCTGCTGTTCACGGGCCTCGGCCAGATCCAGCGCCAGCGCCTGGTATACCGGCTCGGCAGGCAGGCCACGGCCATCCCACGCTTCGATGGCGGTGACGGTTCTCGGCATCGAACCGATCACGTCCGGGTTATCCACACTGCGATTGAGCAGCGCCACGATCGGCACCAGAAAGGTGAAGACGAGAAACAGCACCAGCGGCAGGATCAATGCCTGGGATTTGAGGCGATTCATCCGCTCGGCGCGCGCCAGACGCTGCTTGAGCGTGGGGCCGGCGACCTCGGCAAGGGGCACTGCTAGGGCCATGGGGCTAACTCCGGTGAAACGAATAAGGAATTCGGGGTAGAGCCGGAGCGCCTGCACGCAGGCGCTCCTCACAACGATGCTCGTATAACGACGACCTGCTCAGGCTTTACTTCGCGGCCCAGGAGTTGAAGCGCTGCTCCAGCACTTCGCCGAAGTCGGCCCAGAAGGTCACGTCCATGGCCACCTGGTTGGCGATGTTCTCCGGCGCGGTCGGCAGGTCGGCGGCGACCTTGGCGTCCAGCAGATCGACGGCTTTCGGGTTCACCGGCCCGTAGGCGATGTTCTCCGAATAAGTCTTCTGGTTTTCAGCCTGCAGGGTATAGGCGATGAACTTCAGCGCTTCGTCCTTGTTCTTCGCGCCTTTCGGGATGGCCCAGGCGTCGAAGTCGTAGATACCACCGTCCCAGACCACTTTCAGGCTGCTGCCTTCCTTCTGGGTAGCGGCGATGCGGCCGTTGTAGGCCGAGCTCATGACCACGTCGCCGGAGGCCAGGTACTGCGGCGGCTGGGCGCCGGCTTCCCACCACTGGATGTGCGGCTTGAGTTCGTCGAGCTTCTTGAAGGCACGCTCCTGACCATCCTTGCTGGCCAGCACCTTGTACACGTCCTTGGGCGCAACGCCGTCGGCCATCAGAGCGAACTCCAGGGTGTACTTGGCGCCCTTGCGCAGGCCACGCTTGCCGGGAAATTTCTTCACGTCCCAGAAATCCGCCCAGTTGGTCGGCGCCGTGCTCAGCTTGTCGGCGTTGTAGGCCATGACCGTCGACCAGACGAAGAAGCCGACGCCGCAGAAGGTCGCCGCGCCGGGCACCAGGGCGTCCTTGTCGCCGATCACCGAATAGTCGATCTCTTCGAACAGATCCTCATCGCAGCCGCGGGCCAGTTCCGGTGACTCGACCTCGACCAGATCCCAGGACACGCTGTTGGTGTCGACCATGGCTTTGACCTTGGCCATTTCACCGTTGTATTCGCCGGCAATGATCTTGCCGTTGCCCGCCGCTTCCCACGGCTGGTAGTAGGCCTTGACCTGGGCGTCCTTGTTGGCGCCACCGAAGTTGATCACGGTGAGGTTCGCCGCCTGAACCTGTGCGGCACAGATCAGCCCCAGGGTCAGTGCGGAAAGAGAGAGAATCTTCGACATTTCTTGGCTTGCTCCGAGTGCAGTGGTAAAGCGAGAAACGCCAGTCAATCCGCCGACAGCGGATCGAGGGCGCGGACATGCTCGACTTGCCAGCCGAGCGGGATCACATCGCCGACGGCCAGAGCGGGATCGAGCTCGGCAATCGGCTGCTTGACGAAGAAATCGGTCTTGCCGCAGACCTCGAGGCGCACACGCACGTGATCGCCGAGGTAGATGAACTCCGAGACGCGCCCGGAGAAGCGGTTGTCGCAGGTCTGCGCCGCGGCATTCAGGCGAATGCGCTCGGGGCGGATCGACAGACTCACGGCGTCGCCAGGCTGACCGACGTTGACGGCCAACGCCTGCACCTTCTCGCCACGGCTCAGTTGCACGGTGCAGTTGTCACCAGTGCGCTCGACCAGTTCGCCGGCGAAGCGGTTGTTCTCGCCGATGAACTGGGCGACGAAGGTGTTGCATGGCGACTCGTAGAGTTCGCGCGGCGATGCGATCTGCTGGATCTCGCCCTGGTGGAACACCGCCACCCGGTCGGACATGGTCAGCGCTTCGCTCTGGTCGTGGGTCACGTAGACCACGGTCACGCCGAGGCGCTGATGGATATGCTTGATCTCCATCTGCATGTGCTCGCGCAGCTGCTTGTCCAGCGCCCCCAGGGGTTCGTCCATCAGCACCAGTTGCGGCTCGAATACCAGGGCACGAGCCAGGGCCACACGCTGCTGCTGGCCGCCGGACAGCTGCGCCGGGTAACGGCCGGCAAAAGCGTCCAACTGCACCATGGACAATGAGCGTTTGACCTTCTCGCCGACGTCGGCCTTGCTCATGCCACGCACGCTCAAGGGGAACGCCAGGTTCTCGGCCACGGTCATGTGCGGAAACAGTGCGTAGTTCTGGAACACCATGCCGATGTCGCGCTTGTGCGGCGGCACGTTGTTCAGGCGCCTGCCGCCCAGGGTGATCTCGCCGGCCGTAGGGGTCTCGAAACCGGCCAGCATCATCAGGCTGGTGGTCTTGCCAGAGCCGGATGGCCCAAGCAGGGTCAGAAACTCGCCTTTGCGAATGTCCAGGTTGAGGTCTTTGACGATCAGGTTCTCGCCGTCGTAGCTCTTTTGCACGCCACGAAAACTGACCAGGATGTCGCTCGAAGAAGTGTCGCCCATCACCGCACCTGCCTGTTGTTCTACCGTGGCTCAAGACTAGAACCGACGCTAGAACCTGAAAATCGGGCGTGATGACACTTTGATATAAGGCAGACGGAAAGACAGCTGTAGGGCGATTCCTACAACGATGTCGCAAATGGATAAGCCTACGAACGGCAGGCTTGATTCAGTGAGACAGCATGCCCAGGAAGCGTGTCGTGAATAGACAAGTCCCTCTGTCAGACCAGTTTGTGCTCGACCGCATAGCGCACCAGATCGGCGACCGAATGCAGGTTGAGCTTCTGCATCAGGCGTGCCTTGTGGGTGCTGATGGTCTTGCTACTGAGCGCCAGGTGGGCGGCGATCTCGTTCACGCCCTCGCCCTGCACCAGGCGCTCGAACACCGAGAATTCACGCTCGGAAAGCCGCGCATGGGGCGGCCGCGAATCGGTCAGGCCAACTTCGAAAACCATGCGATCGGCCAGATCCGGATCGATATAACGCCCACCACCGGCGACCTTGCGAATCGCCGTGAGCAGCAAGGCCGGGTCGCTGTCCTTGGTGGCATAACCGGCTGCGCCGATCTTCAGCGCGCGGGCGGCCATCTGCGCTTCGTCGTGCATCGACAGCACCAGGATCGCCGGCGGTTGCGCCAACGCGAGAATCCGTGGAATCGCTTCCAGGCCGTTGACGCCAGGCATGGAGATGTCCAGCAGCACCACCTCACAGGGCGTGTGCCGCAAGGTTTCCAGCAACTGTTCGCCGTTGCTCGCCTCGCCGACCACTTGCAGGTCGCGGGCCATGCCGATCAGTTGCTTGATGCCCTCACGGACGATGGTGTGGTCTTCCGCCACCAGTACTCGGATCACGTGCTCACCTCAGTTCAATAACCGGACACACACTCGCTCAGCGGCACCCTCACCCGCAACAGGGTACCCTCGCCCGGCCGGCTGTCGAGGGTCAATTGTCCGCCGAGCATCAGCACCCGCTCGCGCATGCCCACCAGACCGAAGGAATCGGCGCGTACGGCAGCAGGGTGGAAGCCGCGGCCGTCGTCGCTGATAGACAGGTGCAGGCTGTCGCTCAGCAACTCCAGGCGCACCGTCACCGTATGCGCCTCGGCATGGCGCATGACGTTGGTCAGCGACTCCTGGAGGATGCGAAACAAGCCGGTCGCCTTGGCATCGCTCAGTGGTGGCAGGTATTCGGGCACCTCGACCAGGCAGGGAATCTGCGTGCGCGCTTCAAAACGCCGCGCCTGCCATTCGATGGCCGAGGCGATACCGGCATCCAGGATCGGTGGGCGTAACGCCGTGGCTACATCGCGCACCAGCTGGAAAAGTTGGGCAATCAGCTTCTTCATGTTATCCAGGCGGCCACGCAGGCCTGGGTCGAGATCGGCGAACCCCAGCTCGCACATCGAGGTTTCCAGCTTGAGCACGGTGAGCACCTGGCCCAGTTCGTCATGCACTTCGCGGGCGATGCGGGCCTTTTCCTCTTCGCGCACGCTCTCGAGGTGCGCCGACAGATCGCGCAGGCGCACCTGGGATTCAGCCAGCGCCAGCTCGTTGCGCTTGTTCTCGCTGATGTCCCAGACCACGCCATCCCAGATCAGCCGACCATCGGCCATACGCCTGGCCATGGCCTTGATGTCGACCCAACGCGACTCGCCGGTATGGGTGAGCATGCGCCCCTGCCAGTGCCAATCGCTATCGCTGTCGAACGCCCGATCCTGAACACGATGGTAATCGGCCTTGTCGTCCGGGTGCACCAGGCTGCGCAGGCCATGATCGGGCGCCAGCAGAGTCGCCGCCCGATACCCGACCAGGCTTTCGCTGCCCTCACCAATGAAGGCGAAAAGCGCCGGATCGCCTGGCCGTGCGCGCTCCAGGCGAAACACCACGCCAGGCACGTTGGAGGCGATGCCCTGCAGCCGCGCCTCGCTCTCCTGCAGCGCGGCCAGGGCGCGGCGGCGCTCGGTGACATCGGTGATGAACACCACCAGGTATTCGGTATCGCGGTACCGCAGAAAGCTCAGCGATACGTCCACCGGCAAACGGCTGCCATCGGCACGCAGGCATTCGGTCTCGAAACTGGGTGGCCGCTCGTCTCCCTTGCGGGCCAGGCGCCACAGATCGAGCCAGCGATCCATGCTCAGGCTCGGCTCGAAATCACTCAATGGCCGGTCGACCACGCCACCGCTGCGGCAGCCGAGCATCACCTCGGCGGCATGGTTGGCGTAACGTACATGGCTGTCCCAATTGACCCAGAGGATGCCCACCGTGCTGTTGTCGATGGAAAACTGCGACAGCCGTAACGCATCGCGAGCGACTTCGCGCAGCTCGATCTCGTGGCGGGCGGCGAGCAGGCGAAACTCCAGGGTGTCGCGCTGACGCCGCATCCACAGCGCCAACAGCAGTGCGAACACCAGCAACAGGCCGAGCAGCAGGCTGATCCCGCGCCAGAAGCTCGACGATGTATCCTGCTGCAGATAACTCGGCGGCAGCCAGCGACTGTGCAGATCGTCCAGCTCCCGGGCGGACACGCTGCGCAGCGCGACATCGACGATGGCAGACAGCTCAGGCCAGTCACGGCGCGTGGCGACCCGCAGCAGTTGTGGGAAGCCGATATCGCCGACGATTGTCAGGCCGATAAACTCCGGCTCGCGAGACAGGCGCCCGAGCTGTGCTTCGTCGAGCACCGCATAACTGGCCTGTTGGTTGAGCACCCGTTGCAGGGCCTGGCGTGGTGAGCTGGCGATATCCAGCTTGAGCTTCGGGTAACTGCTGCGCAGGTAATCGAGTACCGCATCCGACACTTTCAAGGCAATCGGCGAGCGCTCGTCGAGTTGCTCCAGATCGACCGCCCCGCCGCTGTCACCTTCGCCGATAAGCAGGTGCGACACGCGCAGGAAAGGATCGGAAAACACCCAGCGACGCAGCCCCGCAGGTGTCTGGCCAAGGCCGGGCGCGAGGTCGATCTGATCACTGCGCAACGCCTGCTCCAACTCATCCATTGTCTGGAAGGTTCGCCAGCGCAGCTGGACGCCCATCAACGCAGCCAGCGTATTCATCATCTCGACATTGGCGCCGCTGAGGCGATGCAAGCGCCGATCAAGCTGAGCATAGGGCGCCTGCAACACAACCCCGGCACGCAATACGGGATGCGCGGCAAGCCATTGCTGCTGGGTGCTGTCGAACACCTGGGCAGGCGCCGACGGCAACTCATCCGCCCACGACGCAGTCGGCAGAGTCAGCATCAGGAGAAACAGCCAGCGGTGGATCATGCTCGGTACCAGAAACGGAGGGAGACTACGCAGAGCGAATGCCTGCCACAAAGCCGCATTAAGCTACACCAGGATCTGACAAATCCACGATAAGTTGGGGTCTGTTGCCGGCATCCCGCCTAGCGGGTCGCCGCCCGGCCTGGCGAGATTCTCGCGGCAACGCGGCTTGCGCTGAAACGGCAACAGACCCTAGGCTCTAGCCGCTATCCAACATCCGGGCCATACGATGATGCGCTTTCGACACTCGCCACGCTACCTGCTGTGCCTGACGCTGCTGACGGGCGCGATGGCCGTGCAAGGCGATCAGAGTTCACCCGCCGAAGCCGGCGAGCAAAGCGACTCTGCGCCAGAGCCGCGTGCGCCATTGGCCGAACGCAGTGACCTGGAAGCCCTGGCGCTCGAACGTCAACTGGCAGCCAATGAACAACAGCGGCTCGATGCAGCCGGCACGCCTTTTCTCGCCCTTTGGCTGCCAGCCAACGATCCAGCCCCCAAAGGTGCGGTAATCCTGCTACCGGGCGATAACGAAAGCGCCGATGCACCGCGGATCATCGGACCGCTGCGGCACAAGCTGCCGGATGTCGGCTGGCACAGCCTGAGCGTAAGCCTGCCGGATTCCCAGGGCGCCAACCTCCCCGTGCGCATTGCCGAGCCTCCGCTTGCCAACGGCGATATACCTGCCGAGAAACCTGAAGAGCCCGCCACAGTTGAACCGGTGCCTGCCGAAGAACCCACGCAAAGCGTAGAAGATGCACGCGCTGCTCACGTCGAGCGCGTGTTTGCACGTATCGACGCCAGCCTCGCCTTCGCCGAGCAGCAACAGGCCAAAACCATCGTACTGCTGGGCCATGGCAGCGGTGCCTACTGGGCTGCCCGCTACATCGCCGAGCGCACGCCTGCCAACCTCGACAACCTGCTGCTGGTAAACACCCGTCAGCCGGAAGGCTCCGAGCCCCCGATCAACGACCTGCTGGTGCAGATCAAGGCCAATGTGGGCGACTTCTATTACCGGGACAGCCCTAGCGCACGCCGGGCCGCACAATTGCGCAAACAGATCAGCCAGCGGCAGCCGCAGCCCACCTTCGTACAGGTCGGCCTGGACGCTCTGCCGGGCAATTCTGGCGTGGCCGAGGAACAGTTGTTCAGACGCTTGCGCGGTTGGCTGGATAAACAGGCGAGCGCCGGCCAGTAGGCTTCCCACATGGCGCCCTGCCGCCATGTGCTGCTGAAGGATGAAGAGAAGTCAGCTACGAACCCGGATCACCCGATTCAACTCAACGAAAACCTCGCTGCTGGCGAATCAGCGCGTAGGCGTTGTGCAGTTCACGGGTCGTCTCGGTGGCTTCGCGCACCTTTTCGGGTGCCGCGCCGCTGCCGGCCATCTTGTCCGGGTGATGACGACTGAGCAGACGCCGGTAGGCCTTCTTGATCTGCTCCGCGTCGCTGTCGGCATTCACGCCAAGCAGACGCAGTGCCTGCTGATAGCTACCAGGGGCAGCCGTCGGCGGGCCGCGACGTGGCGAGCAGGCCGCACTCAACGCTTCCTGGGCATCGGCTGAAACCCCCAGCCATTTACCCCACAGCAGAATCAGTTCGCGCTCGGCCTGCCCCACCCGGCCATCGGCCCAGGCCATGCGCCAGCATGCACGCAGCAGGGCATCCGCATCGGCGCGACGGCGCTGTAGAGAGCCGCGCAGATTATCCTGCCCCGTCTTGCCCCGAGAAAAAGCTTCGATGGCTGCCGACTTGGCTGCCTCGCCAACAACGAGACGCTGCATCTCGGCACGGGCCTGGCGGATATGGGCCTGTTGCACCACGCCGTCGCTTTTCGCCAGGCGACCGAGCATGACGAATAGCAGCTCATCATCGCGCACAGTCGTCTTGCCACGCAGGTGCTCACCCAGTGCCGTCCAGCCACGTAAACCGAGACGCCGGTCGAGCACCTGACCAAGCAGCCCACCCAGCAGCAGGCCTGGGATACTCGCCAGCGCAAAGCCGGCCAGAGCGCCAACCAGGGTCAGGGGCCAATACATCTCAGCGCTCGTCCATCAGCAGGCGTTCGACTTCGGCCAGCCGTTCATGGGTACCGACATCGACCCAGCGCCCGGAGTAACGCTCGCCGCTCACGTTCCCCCCCGCCATGGCGTTGCGCAGCAGCGGCGCAAGCTTGAAGGCGCCCGACTGGCAATCAGCGAACAGCGACGCGCCCAGCACGGCGATACCGCTGTAGGTCAGGCTGTCGCGCTCTGCCACGGCATCCTCGACCTGCCCGCCATGCAGCAGAAAGTCGCCTTTCGGGTGATGTGGCGGGTTGTCCACCAGCACCAGATGAGCCTGTCCGGCCAAAGGGCGGCGCAGATTGGCGAAATCGTAATCTGTGAAAATATCGCCATTGACCACCACGAATGGCTCACCACCCAGCAACGGCAGGGCCTTGAAGATTCCGCCGCCGGTTTCCAGAGGCTCGCCCTCGGGTGAGTAGCGAATGCTCACGCCATAACGCTCGCCATCACCGAGATAATCCTCGATCTGCTGGCCGAGCCAGGCGTGATTGACCACCAGTTCGGTAAACCCTGCACGAGCCAGAGCCCGCACGTGGTATTCGATCAGCGGCACACCGGCTGCGTGCACCAGGGGTTTGGGCGTATGCAGCGTCAGCGGCCGCAACCGCTCGCCCTTGCCTGCGGCGAGGATCATGGCCTTCATCGCCGAGCCTGCGCGGCGCGCTTGAGGTCAGCGATCAGCTCGCCGAGCTCCGCCAGTTCCGGTCGCCTGCCGAGTACGGCATCTATATAGGCGAAGAAACGCGGCACATCGGCCAGGTAGCGGGGCTTGCCGTCACGGTGGCAAATGCGCGCGAAGATACCGATCACCTTGAGGTGGCGCTGCACGCCCATCAGGTCGCTGGCGCGCAAAAAGTCCTGCACATCCTCCTGCACCGGTATGCCAGCCGCACGGGCCTGCTGCCAATAATCTTCGAGCCAGGTCTGCACGCGCGCTTCCGGCCAACTGAGGAAGGCATCCTTGAACAGGCTGGTGATGTCATAGGTGACGGGGCCGTAGACCGCGTCCTGGAAATCCAGCACGCCGGGGTTGGGCTCGCTGATCATCAGGTTGCGCGGCATGTAGTCGCGGTGCACCAGTACCTTGGGTTGCGCCAGGGCACTGTCGATCAGCAGCGCGCAGATGCGCTCCCAGGCTGCCTGCTGCATGGCATCGAAGGTGATGCCCAACTCCCGGGCAACATACCAGTCCGGAAACAATTGCAGCTCGCGACGCAGCAGGGCGTCGTCGTAGTGCGGCAACGGCGTGCCCATCGGCAGTCTTTGATAGGCCAGCAACGCGTCGATGGCGGGGCTGAACAGGCTGTCGGCATTGTCGCTGTCGATCACATCCAGGTAGGTCTCGCGACCAAGATCGCTGAGCAGCAGAAAACCTTGCTCGAGATCCGCTGCATAAATGTGCGGCACGTTGAGTTCAGCGCGCGCCAGCACATTCGCCACCTCGACGAATGGTCGGCAATTCTCCTGGGGCGGGGGCGCATCCATCACGATCAGGCTACGGCCAGCGGCCTGCCAGCGGAAATATCGGCGGAAGCTGGCATCGCTGCTCGCCGGCTGTAATGAGGCTTGTGGCACCTCGCCCCACTGCTTAGAGGCGAATAATTCCTGCAACTGGGGCGCAAGCCACTGTTGCAGATACTGCAGACGTACATCTTGATCAGGCATTACAAGGGTCTCCGACGGCGCTAGCCGTTGCGCGGGTCATGCTTTATTATCCAGCATCTTTTTCAGCCCATCGAGAGGCGTGCGGCCCCTGGGCCAAAAGCGCACAGGAAGCCCGGAAAACAAGATGGCAGTAAAATACCCCGCTTTTCGCAAGAAATTCCCGCTTCTGGTAACGGGCGGCCTGCTGGCCCTGCAACCCTTCGCCAGTCCATTCGCCACTGCTGCCGAACAGTTCGATTGCCAGGCGTCGCCTACCGGCGGCTGGGCCTGTGCGCCAAAAACCAGCACTGCCAATCTGCCCATTCGCCCAACGCACAGTAGCAATGCGCTGAGCACCGGCACGGCTGCCGCGGCGACAGGTAAGCCTGAGACCAAGGCCGCACCAACGCAAGTCACCGAAAGTGGTGGCCGAGCGCTGGCATCGCGCAGTGCCGATTACAGCCACCTCGACTGGGTACCGCGCGAGCAGTTGACCAGCGCGCAGCTGGCCGAGATCGGCCCATCCTGCTCCGGCTCTTACATCGAGCCGAGCCGCCCGGGCATGAACGACACCACGCCGATGAGCGAAGCGCCGATGTTCGTTTCGGCCCGCGCCTCGCGTTACCAGCAGGAAGAGCAGGTCGCCACCCTCGCTGGCGATGTGGTCGTGCGTCAGGCCGGTATGCAGGTAGAAGCCGATGAGGCCAACCTGCATCAGGCGGAAAACCGCGGTGAGCTGACTGGCAATGTACGCCTGCGCGACAAGGGGGCTCTGGTCGTCGGCGATCGCGCCGAACTGCAACTGGACAACGGCGAAGCACGCATCGAAAACGCCGAGTACGTGATGCACGCCGCCCACGTACGCGGTAGCGCGGCTTACGCCAAGCGTGAAGAAACCGCGATCATCCGCCTCAAGGATGGCACCTACACCAGTTGCGAACCCGGCAGCAACGCCTGGCATCTGACGGGTAACAACATCACTCTGAATCCGGCCACCGGCTTCGGTACCGCGACCAACGTCACGCTGCGGGTCAAGGATTTTCCGGTGTTCTACACACCGTATATCTACTTCCCGATCGATGACCGTCGCCAGTCCGGCTTCCTGCCGCCCAGTTTCGGCAGCTCCAGCGACAACGGCCTGACCATTCAGACGCCCTACTACTTCAACCTGGCGCCGAACTTCGACGCCACCCTGTATCCGACCTACATGGCCGATCGCGGGTTGCTGCTCGAAGGCGAATTCCGCTACCTGACCCGCAACAGCGAAGGCCAGATCGGTGCTGCTTATCTCGATGACAGCAATGACGACCGCAAACTGCAGTCGGACTACAAGGATCAACGCTGGATGTACAGCTGGCAGCACAGGCAGGGCCTGAACAAACGCCTGCTGGCCGAAGTCGATTACACCGATATCAGCGACCCGTACTATTTCCAGGATCTGAGCACCGACCTGGGTATCGATACCACCCGCTACGTCAACCAGCGCGGCACCCTGACCTGGCGCGGCGATAGCTACACCGCGCGGCTCAATGCACATGCCTACGAGCTGGCCACCATTACCGATCTGACCCCTTATAACCGTCTGCCGCAGATCACGCTCGATGGCAAGCTGCCCTTCCAGCCAGGTGGTTTGAACTTTACCTATGGCACGGAGTTGGTGCGCTTCGATCGTGATCTGCGCAGCGGCAACTTCATCAATGAAGATGGTGTATCCGAAGGGCTTTGGTATGACGCTCGACTCAGGGGTTTAGCTCGCGCCAACGGCACTCGCATGCACGTTGAGCCGGCGGTTAGCCTGCCGCTGGACTGGAGCTGGGGCTTCTTCAAGCCACAGGTCAAGTACATGCAGACCAACTATGATCTGGATCTCGACCAACAAGGCAAAAATACCCTGTTCGCCGAGCAACAATACAGCAGCAGCCAGAACCGCGGTGTCGGTCTGTTCAGTGTCGACAGCGGCCTGTATTTCGACCGCGATACCACCCTATTCGGCCGTGAAGCTCGTCAAACCTTGGAACCGCGTCTGTTCTACCTTTATGTCCCTGAGGAAGATCAAACAGATATCCCGATATTTGACACTGGTGAGAGCGCTTTCAGTTATGCCTCGTTGTGGCGCGAGAACCGTTTTTCTGGCAAAGATCGTATTGGTGACGAGAACAAGTTATCACTGGGTGTAACCAGCCGATGGATTGAGGCGAATGGTTTCGAACGTCAGCGCTTCAGCATCGGCCAGGCCTTCTATTTTGAAGATCGCAAAGTAACCATGCCTGATTCGTATCGAGGCCTGCCAAATACTCAGCGCCTGCGAGACCGCTCTGATTACACCTCCAGCGTTTCGCCCTACGCACTGGAATACATGTATCGCTACAACCAGGACTGGCGCTTCACCTCGGACTTCAACTGGGATCCGGACAGCCACCGTACCCGCTCGGGCAGCGCCATGTTCCATTACCAGCCCGCCGACAATCCACGCAAGATCGTCAACGCCGGCTATCGCTACCGTAATGACACAATGCGCTTCGACCAGAGTACTGGCACGTGGACCTATGGTGGTGACTACGGTACGCCAGGTACCGACAGCTACATCAAGGACTACTACAAGATCAGCCAGCATGACTTCTCCGTCATCTGGCCGCTCGGTCCGCAGTGGAGTGTCATCTCCCGCTGGCAGTACGACTACGGCCGCAACCGTACCCTGGAAGCCTTCGGTGGCTTCGAGTACGACAGCTGCTGCTGGAAGCTGCGGGTCATCAACCGTTACTGGATCGACTACGACGAAGTCAGCCTCAACCCTTCTCGTAACGACGAGCCGGATAACGGCATCTTCCTGCAAATCGTCCTCAAAGGCCTGGGTGGCGTGACTGGCAACAACGTTGAGACATTCCTCGACCAAGGCATTCAAGGTTATCGTGAACGTGAAGATCAAGCTTTCTGAGTGCGTGCGCCCACTGCTGTTGGGCGCGCTGTTTCTGGGTACCGCGGCACACGCCGATGTACAACCCCTCAACCGCGTGGTGGCGATCGTCGATAACGACGTGATCATGCAGACTCAACTCGACGCCCGTGTCCGCGAGGTTCAACAGACCATCGCCAAGCGCGGTGCCGAGGTACCACCGGCCGATGTGCTGGCCCAGCAGGTGCTGGATCGCCTGATCATCGAGAATATCCAGTTGCAGATGGGCGAGCGCTCCGGCATTCGCATCAGCGACGAGGAGCTCAACCAGGCCATCACCACCATTGCCCAGCGCAACGGCATGAGCATCGAGCAGTTCCGTGCCGCACTGGCCCAGGACGGCTTGTCGTTCAATGAGGCCCGCGATCAGGTCGCCCGCGAGATGGTCATCAGCCGTGTGCGCCAGCGCCGTGTGGCCGAGCGCATTCAGGTAACGGATCAGGAAGTGAAAAACTTCCTGGCCTCCGACCTGGGCAAGATGCAGCTGTCTGAAGAGTTCCATCTGGCCAACATCGTTATCCCGGTGCAGGAAGACGCTTCCTCCGACGACCTGCAGGCTGCCGAGCAGCGTGCTCAGGAGATTTACCAGCAAGCGCGTCAGGGTGCTGACTTCGGCCAGTTGGCCATCGCCCACTCGGCCAGTGAAACCGCGCTGGACGGCGGTGACATGGGCTGGCGTAAAGCGGCGCAGCTACCCCCTCCGTTTGACAACATGATCGGGGCCCTGAACGTAGGCGACGTGACCGAGCCGATCCGCACACCCGGTGGTTTCATTCTGCTCAAGGTGCTGGAGAAGCGCGGTGGCGAAACGGCCGTGCGTGACGAAGTCAACGTGCGTCACATCCTGATCAAGCCCAGCGAGATCCGCAGCGAGGCCGAAGCCCAGGTTCTGGCCGAGCGCCTCTATCAGCGCATCCAGTCCGGGGAAGACTTCGCCGAACTGGCGAAAAACTTCTCCGAAGACCCGGGTTCGGCCCTCAATGGCGGTAGCCTCAGCTGGATCGACCCCAACGCTCTGGTGCCGGAATTCCGCGAAGTGATGAACAACACCGCCAGCGGTGAAGTCTCCAAGCCGTTCAAGAGCCAGTTCGGCTGGCACGTACTGCAGGTCATGGGCCGTCGCGCCACTGACAGCAGTGAACAGATGCGCGAGCAACAGGCATTGAATCTGCTGCGCAACCGCAAGTATGAGGAAGAGCTGCAGACCTGGTTGCGCCAGATCCGCGATGAAGCCTATGTAGAGACCAAGCTGTAAGTTCAGGTTGGTACTGCACGACCAAGCCCGGCCCAGCGCCGGGCTTTTTCATTTCTGTCTGCGCTAGAATCGCCAGCGCCCTGTTGTCGAGAGTCGATCATGCCCAACTGCCTGCGTTTCGCCCTCACCCCCGGAGAACCCGCCGGCATTGGCCCGGATCTGTGTCTGCTGCTCGCTCGCGAGCGCCAGGCGCATGCACTGATCTGCATCGCCAGCGCGTCGTTAATGCAAGCGCGCGCAGTGCAACTGGGCCTGGATATCAGGCTGATCGAAACCGGCCCCGATGACTGGCCACTGCAACCAGCCCCTGCCGGCAGCCTGTATGTATGGGATACCCCGCTGGGTCAGCCTGTACAAACCGGCCACCTGGACAAAGCCAACGCCGCTTATGTCCTGCAGACCCTGAGCCGTGCCGGCCAGGGTTGCCTGAAGGGTGACTTCGCAGGGCTGATCACCGCCCCGGTGCACAAGGGTGTGATCAATGAGGCCGGCATCGCCTTTTCCGGCCATACCGAGTTTCTCGCCGACCTGACCAACACCGAACAGGTTGTGATGATGCTGGCGACCCGCGGCCTGCGCGTTGCCCTGGTGACGACACACCTGCCGCTCAAGGATGTGGCAAGCGCGATCACCGATGAGCGCCTGCAGCGCGTAACGCGCATTCTGCATGCCGACCTGCGCGACAAGTTCGGCATCGCCGATCCACGCATCCTGGTCTGCGGCCTGAACCCCCATGCGGGCGAAGGCGGTCACCTGGGGCGCGAAGAAATCGACGTCATCGAGCCGGTGCTGCAGCAACTGCGTGCAGAGGGTCTGAACCTGATCGGCCCGCTGCCCGCCGACACGCTGTTCACCCCCAAGCATCTGGATCACTGCGACGCAGTCCTGGCGATGTATCACGACCAGGGACTGCCGGTACTCAAATACAAGGGTTTCGGCGCCGCGGTGAACGTGACCCTGGGCTTGCCGATCATCCGTACATCGGTCGATCACGGCACCGCCCTGGATCTGGCCGGCACAGGACGCATCGATTGTGGCAGCCTGCAGGTCGCACTGGAAACGGCCTACGAAATGGCCCAGGGCAGCCGCAAGCTGCAAGCGACAAGCCACAAGTAGAAGCGCTGCAGCGGCGCAAGCACGTTCCCTGCTAAACTGCGCGTTTTCGCCTTACCGCTTTGTGCTGTTGCTTATGGCTTGCAGCTTGAAGCTTGGAGCTGCTCTTCGATGTCCGAGCCCTACCAACACCGTGCGCGCAAACGTTTCGGTCAGAACTTCCTGCACGATGCCGGGGTCATTCACCGCATCCTGCGCGCCATCCATGCCCGCGATAGCGAACACCTGCTGGAAATCGGCCCAGGCCAGGGCGCACTGACCGAGGGGCTGCTGAACAGCGGTGCACTACTCGACGTGATCGAACTGGATCTCGATCTGATCCCCATCCTGGAGGCGAAATTCGCTAGCGAGCCACGCTTTCGCCTGAACCAGGGCGATGCCCTGAAGTTCGATTTCGCCCGCCTGCAAGCCGAGCCGAACAGCCTGCGCGTAGTCGGCAATCTGCCCTACAACATCTCGACTCCGCTGATTTTCCACCTGCTGGATAACGCTCACCTGATCCGCGACATGCACTTCATGCTGCAGAAGGAAGTGGTCGAACGCCTGGCTGCCGGCCCTGGTGGCGGTGACTGGGGGCGACTGTCGATCATGGTGCAGTACCATTGTGACGTGGAGCACCTGTTCAATGTCGGCCCCGGCGCCTTCAATCCACCACCCAAGGTGGATTCGGCCATCGTGCGCCTGACACCACACAAGCAATTGCCCCACCCGGCCAAGGATCACCATCTCCTCGAGCGTGTGGTGCGCGAAGCCTTCAATCAGCGCCGCAAGACCCTGCGCAATACGCTCAAGGCCCTGCTTCCGGCCAGCGCCATCGAAGCGGCTGGCGTCGACGGCAGCTTGCGCCCGGAACAGCTGGATCTGGCCGCTTTCGTGCGCCTGGCCGACCAGTTGGCGGAACAACCCGCTCCCTCGCTCACCTGACTTACCGAGTGCCCATGTCCGACTCTCGCTACCAGATCGACGTCAGCGTCTTCACCCGCTACCTGCCGGAGCAGTCACAGCCGCAGCAAAATCGCTTCGCCTTCGCCTACGACGTGACCATCGTCAACAAGGGTGAACTGCCCGCGCAGCTGCTGTCGCGCCACTGGCTGATTACCGATGGCAATGGTCAGGTTCAGGAAGTACGCGGTGCAGGCGTGATTGGTGAGCAGCCACTGATCGAGCCAGGGGCCAGCCATAGCTACAGCAGCGGCACACTATTGACGACTCAGGTCGGTACCATGCAGGGCAGCTACCAGATGGTCGCCGACGACGGCCAGCACTTCGATGCCCCCATCGCGCCTTTCCTCCTCGCCGTACCCGGCGCCCTGCACTGATGGCGACGTATGCCGTCGGTGACCTGCAGGGTTGCCTGAAACCGCTGCAATGCCTGCTGGAGCGCGTAGCCTTCGATCCCGAGCGTGACCGCCTGTGGCTGGTCGGCGACCTGGTCAACCGTGGGCCTGAGTCGCTGGAAACGCTGCGCTTCCTGTATCGCATGCGTGATGCGCTGGTGTGCGTGCTGGGCAACCACGATCTGCACCTGCTGGCCGTCTCGCGCAACATCGAGCGCCTCAAGCGCGGCGATACCTTGCGAGAAATTCTCGAGGCGCCGGATCGCGACGACCTGCTCGACTGGCTACGCAGACAAGCGTTGCTGCATTATGACGAACAGCGCGACATGGCCCTGGTGCATGCCGGCATCCCCCCGCAATGGAGCATGGCCAAAGCGCTCAGGCGTGCTGCAGAGGTCGAGAACGCCCTGCGTGACGATGCCCTCTACCCGATGTTCCTGGACGGCATGTACGGCAACGAGCCCGCCCGCTGGGACAAGGAGCTGCACGGCGTGACGCGCCTGCGAGTGATCACCAACTATTTCACCCGCATGCGTTTCTGCAAGGCAGACGGCACCCTGGATCTGAAAACCAAGGAAGGCCCCGGTACGGCACCTGCGGGTTACTCGCCCTGGTTCAGCCACAAACAGCGCAAAACCCGCGGTCAGAAGATCATCTTCGGCCACTGGGCCTCCCTGGAGGGACGCTGCGACGAACCTGGCGTTTTCGCCCTGGATTCCGGCTGCGTATGGGGAGGCAGCATGACTTTGATGAACATCGACAGCGGCGAATACCATCGCTGCGACTGCAGCGAGGAAACAGCATGAGCGAGTTCAAACGTATCGCCCCTGAACAGGCCCAGGTTCTGCGTGAGAATGGCGCGGTGGTGGTCGACATCCGCGATCCGCAAAGCTTCGCTGCCGGGCACATCAGCGGCTCGCAGCACCTGGACAATCACTCCCTGGCCGACTTCATCGCCAAGGCAGATATTGATGGGCCGGTGATCGTCGCCTGCTACCACGGCAACTCCAGCCAGAGCGCAGCCGCCTACCTGGTCGGCCAGGGGTTCTCCGAC
This sequence comes from Phytopseudomonas daroniae, assembly GCF_004327275.1. Classification (NCBI taxonomy): domain Bacteria; kingdom Pseudomonadati; phylum Pseudomonadota; class Gammaproteobacteria; order Pseudomonadales; family Pseudomonadaceae; genus Phytopseudomonas; species Phytopseudomonas daroniae. Next base: position 538,238 of record NZ_QJUJ01000003.1, on the reverse strand, counting down.
GTTTACAGTCTCGACGGCGGCTTCGAGTTATGGCGCAGCACCTACCCCCAGGAAACCACGTCCAGCCAGCCGGAATAAAAAATGGCCGGGAGCCATTTTTAACGTCGCTTGCGACGGCCCGCAGGGTGGCCGCCAGGGATGGCCGGCCATAAAATATTTTCACCGCCAGGCCCGCGCCAGTACTGGGCTTGGCTCTCTCCAGAGCGCTGCAACAGCGTTACTGTCGGCGATTGCGCCTTGACCTTGGTAATTCCGAACTATCCTTACTTCAGGCCATCCCAATTCAGGTAGCCGGCCAATCGGCCGAACGGGCCATCGGTAACCACCTTCAGCAGACAGTCAGGCCATACAGCGAATGGTCATGGCGGGGGAAGGCAGCCGATACGCCGCGCGGGTAACACACCCGGCGGCGGCTGTCCTCGAACCTGCCACGCCACGGACAGGCCGACCACGAGGTTCTGACTGGCTGCGGGGTGCTCGGGGGATTCATCTCGGTAGCGCAAGCGCCGGGTCTGCAAGCACCCGCTCGACCGATCCCGGCCGGCTCCAAGCATCGAGCGAGGTGAAGTCATGAGCATTTTCAGTCACTTCCAGCAACGATTCGAGGCGACCCGCCAGGAGGAGTACTCGCTGCAGGAGTACCTCGAACTGTGCAAACAGGATCGCAGCGCCTACGCCAGTGCTTCCGAACGGCTGCTTATGGCGATCGGCGAACCGGAGCTGCTCGATACGTCGCACAATCCGCGCCTGTCGCGCATCTTTTCCAACAAGGTGATCCGCCGCTACCCCGCCTTCGCCGATTTCCACGGCATGGAAGAATGCATCGAGCAGATCGTTTCCTATTTCCGCCACGCGGCCCAGGGCCTGGAGGAAAAGAAACAGATCCTCTATCTGCTGGGCCCCGTCGGTGGCGGTAAATCGTCCCTGGCAGAAAAGCTCAAGCAACTGATGGAGAAGGTGCCCTTCTACGCCATCAAGGGCTCGCCCGTATTCGAATCACCGCTGGGCCTGTTCAACGCCGACGAAGACGCGGCGATCCTCGAGGAGGATTACGGCATCGAGCGACGCTACCTGGGCAGCATCATGTCGCCCTGGGCCAGCAAGCGCCTGGCCGAGTTCGGCGGCGACATCAGCCAGTTCCGCGTGGTCAAGCTCTACCCCTCGATCCTCAACCAGATAGCCATCGCCAAGACCGAACCCGGCGACGAGAACAATCAGGACATCTCCGCCCTGGTCGGCAAGGTGGACATCCGCAAGCTCGAGGAGTACCCACAGAACGACGCCGACGCCTACAGCTATTCGGGTGCTCTGTGCCGAGCCAACCAGGGCCTGATGGAATTCGTCGAGATGTTCAAGGCGCCTATCAAGGTGCTGCATCCGCTGCTCACCGCCACCCAGGAAGGCAACTACAACAGTACCGAGGGTTTGGGCGCTATTCCCTACAACGGCATCCTGCTGGCCCACTCCAACGAGTCGGAATGGCACACCTTCCGCAACAACAAGAACAACGAAGCGTTCATCGACCGTATCTACATCGTCAAGGTGCCCTACTGCCTGCGCGTCAGCGACGAGATCAAAATCTACGACAAGCTATTGACCAGCAGCTCGCTGGCCAACGCTCACTGTGCGCCGGACACCCTGAAGATGCTCGCCCAGTTTTCCACCCTGTCGCGTCTCAAGGAGCCGGACAACTCCAACATCTACTCGAAGATGCGCGTCTACGACGGCGAGAATCTCAAAGACACCGACCCCAAGGCCAAATCGATCCAGGAATACCGCGATGCCGCTGGCGTCGACGAAGGCATGAATGGCCTGTCGACCCGGTTCGCCTTCAAGATTCTCTCCAAGGTATTCAACTTCGATCCTCATGAAATCGCCGCCAACCCGGTGCACCTGCTCTATGTGCTGGAGCAGCAGATCGAACAGGAACAGTTCCCCGGCGAAGTGCGTGAGCGCTACCTGCGCTTTATCAAGGAATACCTGGCACCGCGTTATATCGAGTTCATCGGCAAGGAGATTCAGACCGCCTACCTGGAGTCCTACAGCGAATATGGCCAGAACATCTTCGACCGTTACGTGCTGTATGCGGATTTCTGGATTCAGGATCAGGAGTATCGCGATCCGGAAACCGGCGAAATCCTCAATCGCGTAGCCCTCAACGAGGAACTGGAAAAGATCGAAAAGCCGGCCGGCATCAGCAATCCGAAGGACTTCCGCAACGAAATCGTCAACTTCGTGCTGCGCGCCCGCGCCAACAACAACGGCAAGAACCCGACCTGGCTCAGCTACGAGAAACTGCGCGTGGTGATCGAGAAGAAGATGTTCTCCAACACCGAAGATCTGCTGCCAGTCATCAGCTTCAACGCCAAGGCCAGCAAGGAGGATCAGCAGAAGCACAACGACTTCGTCAATCGCATGGTCGAGCGCGGTTACACCGAGAAGCAGGTGCGCCTGCTGTCCGAATGGTATCTGCGCGTACGTAAATCGCAATAACAGCAGCGGCAAGCTTCAAGCTGCAAGAAAAGCAGGAGCCAGACTCGGCCTACTTGCAGCTTGTAGCTTGCGGCTTGAAGCTGGCCCGGAGGGCCTATGAGCTACGTGATCGACCGTCGCCTGAATGGCAAGAACAAGAGCACGGTGAACCGCCAGCGGTTCATCCGTCGTTACCGTGATCACATCAAGAAAGCGGTGGAAGAAGCGGTCAGTCGCCGCTCCATAACCGATATGGAGCACGGCGAGCAGATCAGCATTCCCGGCCGCGATATCGACGAACCTGTGCTGCACCATGGCCGCGGCGGCAAGCAGACCGTCGTCCACCCCGGCAACAAGGATTTCGTCGCCGGAGAACGTATTCCACGTCCCCAGGGTGGCGGTGGCGGCCAGGGTTCAGGCAAAGCCAGCAACTCCGGCGAGGGCATGGACGAATTCGTCTTTCAGATCACCCAGGAAGAATTCCTGGACTTCATGTTCGAGGATCTGGAACTGCCCAACCTGGTCAAGCGTCACCTGACCGGCGCGGAGACCTTCAAGACCGTACGCGCCGGCATCAGCAGCGAAGGCAACCCGTCACGCATCAACATCATCCGCACCCTGCGCTCGGCCCATGCCCGGCGCATCGCGCTGTCTGGCAGCAGCCGCGCGAAACTGCGTGAAGCCAAGGCCGAACTGGAGCGCCTGCGTCGTGAGGAACCCGATAACTTCGGCGACATTCAGACTATCGAAGAAGAAATCGAGCGGCTCAGCGCGCGAATTCACCGCGTGCCCTTCCTCGACACCTTCGACCTCAAGTACAACCTGCTGGTCAAACACCCCACTCCCAGCTCCAAGGCAGTGATGTTCTGCCTGATGGACGTATCCGGCTCAATGACCCAGGCGACCAAAGACGTCGCCAAGCGTTTTTTCATCCTCCTGTACCTGTTCCTCAAGCGCAATTACGACAAGATCGACGTGGTGTTCATCCGCCACCACACCAGCGCCAAGGAAGTCGACGAGGAAGAATTCTTCTACTCACGGGAAACCGGCGGCACCATAGTGTCCAGCGCCCTGAAGATGATGCAGGAGATCATGGCCGAGCGTTATCCGGTCAACGAATGGAACATCTACGGCGCCCAGGCTTCCGACGGCGACAACTGGAACGACGACTCGCCGGTGTGCCGGGACATCCTGATCAAGCAGATCATGCCGTTCGTGCAGTACTTCACCTACGTGGAAATCACCCCGCGCGAACACCAGGCGCTGTGGTTCGAATACGAACAGGTCGCCGAAATATTCGACGAGACCTTCGCCCAGCAGCAACTGGTATCGGCCGGTGATATCTACCCGGTATTCCGCGAACTGTTTCAGCGGAGGCTCTTAACATGAGCAGCACCAGCAGCAAGAAACGTCAGCCGCTATCCACAGGGTCGGAGTGGACGTTCGAGCTGATTCGCGACTACGACCGGGAAATCAGCCGACTCGCCGAACGCTACGCGCTGGACACCTACCCGAACCAGATCGAGGTCATCACCGCCGAACAGATGATGGACGCCTACGCGTCGGTGGGCATGCCGCTGGGCTACCACCACTGGTCGTACGGCAAGCAGTTTCTCAGCACCGAGAAGTCCTACAGCCGTGGGCAGATGGGCCTGGCCTATGAAATCGTGATCAATTCCGATCCCTGCATCGCCTACCTGATGGAAGAGAACACCATCACCATGCAGGCACTGGTAATCGCCCATGCGTGCTACGGGCACAACAGTTTCTTCAAGGGCAACTACCTGTTCCGCACCTGGACGGATGCTTCCTCGATCATCGATTACCTGGTGTTCGCCAAGCAGTACATCACCCAGTGCGAAGAGCGCCACGGCATCGATGCGGTCGAGGATCTGATTGATTCCTGCCATGCGCTGATGAACTACGGCGTGGATCGCTACAAGCGCCCCTACCCGATTTCCGCCGAGGAAGAGCGGCGGCGTCAGAAGGATCGCGAAGAGCACCTGCAACGCCAGATCAACGACCTGTGGCGCACCATTCCCAAAAGCGCCAGCAAGGCCGACGAACAGGACAGCAAGCGTTTTCCGGCCGAGCCTCAGGAAAACATCCTCTATTTTCTGGAAAAGCACGCGCCGTTGCTGGAGCCCTGGCAGCGCGAGGTGATCCGCATCGTGCGCAAGATCGCCCAGTATTTCTACCCGCAGCGTCAGACCCAGGTGATGAACGAAGGCTGGGCGACCTTCTGGCATTACACCCTGATGAATGATCTCTACGACGAAGGCCTCGTTACCGAGGGCTTCATGATGGAGTTCCTGCAGTCGCATACCAGCGTGGTGTTTCAGCCGTCTTTCGACAGCCCTTACTACAGTGGCATCAACCCTTACGCCCTGGGGTTCGCCATGTACCGCGACATCCGCCGCATCTGCGAAGAGCCGACCGAGGAAGACCGCCACTGGTTTCCGGACATCGCCGGCAGCGACTGGCTGAGCACCCTGAAATTCGCCATGACCAGCTTCAAGGATGAAAGCTTCATCCTGCAGTATCTGTCGCCCAAGGTGATCCGCGACCTGAAACTGTTCAGCATTCTCGATGACGATCAGGTAGACGAACTGAGCGTACCGGCCATTCACGACGAACCGGGTTATCGCACCATTCGCGAAACCCTGGCCGCCCAGTACAACCTGGGCAATCGCGAACCCAACGTGCAGATCTGGAACATCGACCGACGCGGTGATCGCTCACTGACCCTGCGCCACTTCCAGCACGACCGTAAACCCCTGGGCAGCTCCACCGAAGAAGTGCTCAAGCACCTGCACCGCCTGTGGGGGTTCGACATCCACCTGCAGACCCTGCAAGGCGAGCAGATCGTCAACACCCAGCACGTGCCGCCAAAGAGCGACGCCGCCCCGAACGGCGACTTCCCGCGCCTGGATCTGCACATCCCACCGCTCTGAAAACGGGCCCAGCCTGGGCCCGACTCCTCCAGCACAACGACAGGCTCCGGCACAGCGGTTATCAGGCGGTTGAAAAACGTAGGCGAGGTAGGCAAGACAAGGCAAAAACGGCCGAAAAAGCGCAGTTTAGGTGTGCTAAATGAGCATTTTGAGGCCGTTTTTAACGCAGTATTGCCAACGTAGGTAGTTTTTCAACGGCCTGTTATCCTCCGCCCATGACGGAGAACCCTATGCTCATCTACAAAGTTGGCGGCGCCGTACGTGATCGCCTGCTCGGCCGCCCGGTCACCGAGATCGACTGGGTGGTGGTTGGTGCCACCGCCGAGGCCATGCTGGAAAAAGGCTTTCGCCCGGTCGGTGCGGATTTCCCGGTCTTTCTGCACCCGGAAACGGGCGAGGAATACGCCCTGGCGCGTACCGAACGCAAGAGCGGCCGCGGCTATGGTGGTTTCACCTTTCACGCCAGCCCGGAAGTGACCCTGGAAGAAGACCTGATCCGCCGCGATCTGACCATCAACGCCATTGCCGAAGACGAGCATGGCCAGCTTATCGACCCCTATGGCGGGCAGCGCGACCTGGCGGCCAAACAGCTGCGCCATGTATCGCCGGCTTTCGCGGAAGATCCGTTGCGCGTTCTGCGCGTGGCGCGCTTCGCGGCCCGCTACGCACCGCTGGGCTTCGCCGTGGCAGCCGAAACCCTCGCGCTGATGCGCCAGCTCGCCGAGTCTGGAGAGCTGGACGCCCTGACGCCCGAACGCAGCTGGAAGGAAATCTCCCGCGCACTGATGGAGCCGCGACCGGACGTTTTCATTCAGGTGCTGCACGACTGCGGCGCCTTGGCGGTCATGCTGCCGGAGGTCGATGCACTGTTTGGCGTGCCGCAGCCGCCTGCTCATCATCCAGAGGTCGACACCGGCATTCATGTGCTGGCCGTGTTGCGCCAGTGCGCCGACCACCAGCAACCGCTGCCCGTACGCTGGGCCTGCCTGCTGCACGATGTAGGCAAGGGATTGACCAGGCCTGCCGACTGGCCTCGGCATATCGCTCACGAACACCGTGGCATCCCGCTGATCCAGGCGATCAACAGCCGGTGCAAAGTGCCCAGGGAGTGCCAGGAGCTGGCTGAACTGGTCGGGGAGTTTCACACCCATGCCCACCGCGCCCTGGAGCTGCGTGCGTCAACGCTACTGGAGCTGATGCAACGCTTCGACGTATTCCGTCGCCCGCAACGCTTCGAGGCCTTCGTCGCCGCCAGCGAGATGGACGCCCGGGGTCGCCACGGGCTGGAACAGCGTGAGTATCCACAGGCAGCCTACTTGCTGGATGCCATGCAGGCGGTGCGCAAGGTGACCGCACAGCCCTTGCTCGAGCGTGGCTACAAGGGTGCGGAACTGGGCGAAGCGCTCAATCGCGAGCGGCTCGCCGCACTCAAGGCATTCAAGCAGTCCGCTCAGACGCAATAGGGCCTAACAGCGTTGCTGCGCGGTCGTGCGCAAGCGTTAACACCACCTAGTGTCGCGTCACAGATCAGCTGTCGGTCGAACGACCTCTCGTAGGGTGGGTTAGACTGACGGTTTTACCATCTCTGTTGCGGCGTAACCCACCACCGGCGCAACACGATCTATCACCTGGAGGGTTACGCGGGGCGGCCATCCGCGACGCTCCACGATAGCGGTGCCTGTCAATCTGAGTCCGGCGTCGCTAACCTGCGCGGCCCGACCCACCCTACGGGCGCCCGACATTTCATGGTTGACGTGACACTAGGGCGACGGCAGCAACTCGGCAGGTGTCAGCTCGGCACCACGCCACAGGAAGGAAACCGGCCACAGTTGCTGCTCGATCCGCGTCTCTCGCCACAATTCAGCGAAGCTGAGCCCTACGCCCGGATGTTCGACATCCGGCACCAGCAGTGCCAACGGCCTGAGCACGAAGGCGTTCTTGAGAATTTCCGCGCGGGGCAGCACCAGGCCATCGAAGCTGCCGACCAATGCGTCGTACATCAGCACGTCGATATCCAGCGGCAGGCCCTTGCGATCCGGCGCATAGCGACCGTTGTCGGCCTCGATGAACTTCAGCCGGCGATCCAGTTCGAGCAGTGGCAAGGCAGTCTGCCCGGCAATCACCAGGTTGAAGAACGGGCCGCTCTTGATACCCACCGCCAGGCTTTCGAAGACTGGCGAGCAACGCATATCGGTGACGATGTCGGCCAGAGCATCGAGGCCGGCACGCAGGTGTGCCTCGCGCTCGATATTGCTGCCCAGGCCCAACAGTATCGGGGTTAGCGACATCCGCGCTCGATCTCCACGCCAACACCGCCACGGGCGGCGGGCACCGCGCCCGGCTTGGTCAGCCGCAGACGCACCCAGGGAATCCCGAACTCACTCATCAGCAGCGCCACCAGGCGCTCGGCGAAGGTTTCCACGAGGATGAACTGCGACTCGCTGGCAAAGGCCTGGATGCGTGCGGACACCGAGGCGTAATCCAGCGCCTTGTTCAAATCATCCTCCTCGGCCGCCGGACGGTTGTCCCAGCCCAGCCACAGATCCAGCTGCAGGCATTGGCGGATGGTGCGCTCCCAGTCGTAGGCACCGATAACGGTGTCGACTTCCAGACCCGCGATAAACACTGTGTCCAAGCATGCTCTCCACGGCACGACAAGCTCGCCGTACCTCGTTAGAATCGGGCATCCCCCGGCGCGGAATGGATACCATGTTTTGGTTGCTGGCGATCCTCGCCTACCTGCTCGGCTCGCTGTCCTTCGCTATCCTGCTCAGCCGCATGACCGGCCTGGCGGATCCTCGTGCCAGCGGCTCGGGCAATCCCGGCGCCACCAATATGCTACGGCTGGCGGGCAAACGCCTGGCCATTCTCACGCTGATTGGCGATCTGTTCAAAGGTTTGCTGCCCGTCGTGATTGCCGCACACCTTGGTTTCGAACTGCAGCAACAGGCCTGGCTGGGTCTGGCAGCCGTGGTCGGGCACCTTTATCCGATCTATTTCCGCTTTCGCGGTGGCAAGGGCGTCGCCACTGCGGCCGGCATGTTGCTGGGTCTGTATCCACCCGCTGCCTTGCTGGCGCTCTGCACCTGGCTGCTGATCTTCGGGCTGACCCGCACCAGCTCCCTCGCCGCACTGACCGCCGCACCGCTGACATTACCGCTACTCGCCTGGCAACAACCGGCAGCGCTACTGCCGATGTGCGTGCTCAGCGGGTTGATCGTCTGGCGCCACCGCAGCAATCTACGCGATCTATGGGCTGGCCGTGAGCGACATTTCTAAGAGCAGCTTCAAGCGGCAAGCTTCAAGCCACAAGCAACATCCCACTCTCGTTCAACTTTCTGCGTGTGGCTCGCAGCGAGGCAGATCTTCCATTGGCCAGCGTGCCTGTACGCTGATGGCAAGATCCTGGTGTTGCCCGGCCAGCAGGCGCTGGCAACCGGCGTAAGCGATCATCGCGCCATTGTCGGTACAGAATGCCGGACGGGCGTAAAAGACCTTGCCCTTCAGCGCTGCGAGCATGTCCTCCAGCGACAGCCGCAACGCCTGATTGGCGCTCACCCCACCCGCGATCACCAGGCTGTTGAGCCCCGTCTGCTTGAGCGCACGACGACACTTGATGGTCAGCGTCTCGACGACAGCCTGCTGGAACGCCAGGGCCACATCGCAGCGGGTCTGTTCGCTGTCGTCGCCACTGGCGCAGCATTGCTGCCAGGTATTGAGGGTGAAGGTCTTCAAGCCGCTGAAACTGAAATCCAGACCGGGGCGGTCGGTCATCGGTCGCGGGAACACGAAGCGTCCGGGCGTACCGCGCTCGGCGAGCCGGGCGATTTCCGGGCCACCGGGGTAACGCAGCCCCATTAATTTGGCCGTCTTGTCGAATGCCTCGCCAGCGGCATCGTCCAGTGACTCACCAAGTAACTGGTACTCGCCGATGCCATCGACCCGAACCAGTTGGGTATGCCCGCCCGACACCAACAAGGCGACGAACGGAAAAGCTGGCGGAGTCGGCTCGAGCATGGGAGCCAGCAGGTGGCCTTCCATATGATGCACGCCGATGGCCGGTACATCCCAGGCGAACGCCAGCGCCTGGGCGCAGGAGGCGCCAACCAGGAGCGCGCCGACCAGTCCCGGCCCTGCGGTGTAGGCGATGGCATCGATCTCGGTGGCTACGCAGCCGGCCTCCTCCAGCACCTGGCGGATCAGCGGCAGCATGCGCTTGACGTGGTCACGCGAGGCCAGCTCCGGCACCACACCACCGTAGGCGCGGTGCAGGTCGATCTGACTGAACAGCGCATCGGCAAGCAGGCCGCGCTCGCTGTCGTAGAGCGCGACACCGGTCTCGTCGCACGAAGTTTCCAATCCCAGAACAAGCATGGTTTCGCCTTGAGGTTGAACAGTCCGGCAGCCGCCGGGCGTGAAAGGCCGGCATGATAATCGTCGCCAAGCGGCACAGACCAGTGCTTTTCGATCAGAGGCTTTGCATTCCGGTTGACGAGGCGGTAACATCCGCAACCCTTAAAAACCTGTGATCTTTCCGTGCCGTTGCCGGAAGACACAAACCTCCGGTAATAAAGAAGGTAGCTCTGGATGCCAGCCGTCAAAGTTAAAGAGAACGAACCCTTCGACGTAGCTCTGCGTCGTTTCAAGCGCTCCTGCGAAAAAGCCGGTGTTCTGGCCGAAGTTCGTAGCCGCGAATTCTACGAAAAGCCGACCGCCGAGCGTAAGCGCAAAGCAGCTGCCGCTGTTAAGCGTCACGCCAAGAAAGTGCAGCGCGAACAGCGCCGCAGCGTTCGCCTGTACTAATACCGTACACGCAACGTCTGAATGCCCGGTTTAGGCCGGGCATTATCGTCAAAGACTCCGCGTCGCCTTCTGGCGAATGGTCGGAGTTTTTGCGTTTTTGCCGCTGGCAAGTCACTTGGAAATATAGGCACTGGTAACGCAGGTCGTTTATCAATAGCCTGCTACTGTTTCCCGCAACGCTGCGGCAGTATTGAGCACTTATGGCCGGCCTGATCCCGCAATCCTTCATCGATGATTTGCTCAACCGCACCGACATCGTCGATGTGGTGAGTTCGCGCATCCAACTGAAGAAGACCGGCAAGAACTACAGCGCCTGCTGCCCGTTCCACAAGGAAAAGACCCCCTCCTTCACCGTCAGCCCGGACAAGCAGTTCTATTACTGCTTCGGCTGTGGCGCTGGCGGCAACGCCCTGGGCTTCGTGATGGATCACGACCAGATGGAGTTTCCCCAGGCGGTCGAGGAACTGGCCAAACGTGCCGGCATGGACGTGCCACGGGAAGACGGCGGACGTGGCGGCAAGCCCCGCCAACCTACCGACTCACCGCTCTACGCCCTGCTCAAGGCCGCTGCGGACTTCTACCGCCAGGCACTGAAGAGCCACCCGCAACGCCGCGCCGCGGTCGACTACCTGAAAAGCCGCGGGCTATCAGGCGAAATCGCTCGCGACTTTGGCCTGGGCTTCGCCCCACCAGGCTGGGATAACCTTCTCAAACACCTGTCCGGCGACAGCCTGCAACACAAGGCCATGATCGATGCCGGCCTGCTGGTGGAAAACCCGGATAGCGGCAAACGTTACGACCGCTTCCGTGACCGGGTGATCTTCCCCATCCACGACAGCCGTGGCCGGGTCATCGCCTTTGGCGGGCGGGTGCTGGGAGACGACAAGCCCAAGTACCTGAACTCCCCGGAAACCCCGGTATTCCACAAGGGTCAGGAACTCTACGGCCTGTACGAGGCGCGCAAGCACAACCGCAATCTCGACGAGATCATGGTGGTCGAGGGCTACATGGACGTCATCGCCCTCGCCCAACAAGGCCTGCGCAATGCCGTCGCGACCCTTGGCACGGCCACCAGCGAAGAACACCTCAAGCGCCTGTTTCGTCTGGTGCCGAGCGTATTGTTCTGCTTCGACGGCGACCAGGCCGGCCGCAATGCCGCCTGGCGCGCCCTGGAAGCCGCCCTGCCGAACCTGCAGGATGGCCGCCGCGCTCGCTTCCTGTTCCTGCCTGAAGGCGAAGACCCGGACACCCTGGTGCGCAGCGAAGGTACCGATGCATTTCGCGCGCGCATTCATCAGCACGCCCAGCCGCTGGCGGATTATTTTTTCCAGCAACTCAGCGAAGAAGCGGATCCGCGTTCGCTGGAAGGCAAGGCGCATCTGGTGACATTGGCTGCACCGTTGATCGAAAAGATTCCCGGCAACACCTTGCGCGCCTTGATGCGCCAACGCCTGACGCAGATTACCGGCCTCAGCGGCGAGGCCCTGAGTCAGATGTCCGCACCGCCCAGCCGACAGCAGGCAACTGCGCCCTCCCAGCAGGACGGCAACAACCATGCGCCACACTTCGAAGCCATCCCCGACAGCGCCTACCACGACGTCGCAGCGACCCATGAAGAGCAGCCGTCCGCTCACGCGTTCGAACGCCCAGCCAGAAAACAGGGCAAAGGCGAATGGAAAAAGGAGGGTGGCAAGTGGAGCAAGAAAGACCGCGATGACTACCATCCACCACGCACCGCAGTGAGTGTCGAATCGCCCCATCTGAGCGCTCTGCGCAGCCTGCTGCATCACCCTGAGTTGGCACAAAGAGTCGATGATGTCAGCAACTTCGCCGCAGAAGGCGACACTTACGCCCAACTGCTGGTGGCCCTGGTGGGCACTCTGCAGAAGCAGCCAGGGCTGCGCTCACTGCAACTGATCGCCCGTTGGCACGGCACCGAACAGGGCCGCCTGCTCAAAGTACTGGCAGAAAAAGAATGGTTAATCGATCACGACAACCTTGAACGGCAGTTTTTCGACACCATAACTACACTTGTCCATAGCCAGTCGTTAAGACGGCGCGAAACCGCTCTGCGCAGCATCATGCAGAAAAGCCCGAGCGAACTCACCGACGAGGAAAAGGCCCTGCTCCGTGAGCACTACAGCAGCCCTACCTCGCCCAGCAAGACCCCAACTGGCGCCTGAGCGCCGAGCTGAGGTATAATCCTCGGCTTGTTTTCAGCCCGCCAAGACCTTCAGTGGATAGGGTGTTATGTCCGGAAAAGCGCAACAGCAATCTCGTATCAAAGAGTTGATCACCCTGGGTCGTGAGCAGAAGTATCTGACTTACGCAGAGGTCAACGACCACCTGCCCGAGGATATTTCAGATCCTGAGCAGGTGGAAGACATCATCCGCATGATCAATGACATGGGGATCCCGGTACACGAGAGTGCTCCGGATGCAGACGCCCTGATGCTGGCCGATGCCGACACCGACGAAGCCGCAGCTGAAGAAGCCGCTGCTGCGTTGGCTGCGGTTGAAACCGATATCGGCCGTACCACCGACCCGGTGCGCATGTACATGCGTGAAATGGGTACCGTGGAGCTGCTGACCCGCGAAGGCGAGATCGAAATCGCCAAGCGGATCGAAGAAGGCATCCGTGAAGTAATGGGTGCAATTGCCCACTTCCCAGGTACCGTCGACGGCATTCTCGCTGAATACACTCGCGTCACCACCGAGGGCGGCCGCCTGGTCGAAGTACTCAGTGGCTACATCGATCCGGATGACGGCGTCGTTCCTGCCGAAGCTGCTGCACCCGTGCCCGCTGCGGCCGGTGACGCTGCCGATGACAAGGACGATGACGAAGAAGACGGCGACAGCGACGACGAGGAAGAAGAAGGCGATGGCGGCCCGGATCCAGAAGAGGCCCTGCGCCGCTTCACCGCGGTCTCCGATCAGCTGGAAATCGCCAAGAAAGCGCTGAAAAAGCATGGCCGCAGCAGCAAACAGGCCATCGCAGAACTCAAGGCCCTGGCCGAGCTGTTCATGCCGATCAAACTGGTGCCCAAGCAGTACGATGCCCTGGTGGTGCGCGTACGTGAAGCACTGGATCGCCTGCGTGGTCAGGAACGCGCCATCATGCAGCTGTGCGTACGTGATGCACGCATGCCGCGCGCCGACTTCCTGCGCCTGTTCCCAGGCAATGAAGTGGATCTGGACTGGGCTGCCAGCCTGGCCAAGGGCAAATCCAAGTATGCGGAAGCCATCGGCAACCTGCAGGCTGACATTCAGCGCTGCCAGCAGAAACTGATCGCTCTGCAGACCGAGAGCGACCTGACGCTGGCCGAGATCAAGGACATCAACCGTCGCATGTCGATCGGTGAGGCGAAAGCCCGCCGCGCGAAGAAAGAGATGGTCGAAGCCAACCTGCGCCTGGTGATCTCGATCGCCAAGAAGTACACCAACCGTGGCCTGCAATTCCTCGATCTGATCCAGGAAGGCAACATCGGTCTGATGAAGGCGGTGGACAAGTTCGAATACCGTCGCGGCTACAAGTTCTCGACCTATGCCACCTGGTGGATCCGTCAGGCGATCACTCGCTCGATTGCCGACCAGGCACGCACCATCCGTATTCCGGTGCACATGATCGAGACAATCAACAAGCTCAACCGCATCTCCCGTCAGATGCTTCAGGAAATGGGCCGCGAGCCCACTCCGGAAGAACTGGGCGAGCGCATGGAAATGCCTGAGGACAAGATCCGCAAGGTATTGAAGATCGCCAAAGAGCCGATCTCCATGGAAACCCCGATCGGCGACGACGAAGATTCGCACCTGGGCGATTTCATCGAGGACAGCACCATGCAGTCCCCGATCGATGTAGCCACCGTGGAAAGCCTCAAGGAAGCCACTCGCGAAGTGCTTTCCGGGCTGACCGCACGCGAAGCCAAGGTGCTGCGTATGCGTTTCGGTATCGACATGAACACTGACCACACCCTCGAGGAAGTGGGCAAGCAGTTCGATGTCACCCGTGAGCGTATTCGTCAGATCGAAGCCAAGGCATTGCGCAAGCTGCGTCACCCGACCCGTAGCGAACACCTGCGCTCGTTCCTCGACGAGTAAGGTTTCATGGGTATAAAAATGGCCGGGAGCCATTTTTAACGTCGCTTGCGACGGCCCGTAGGGTGACGGCCAGGGATGGCCAGCCATAAAAAATGCCGGACAGCGCAAGCTGCCCGGCATTTTTTCGCCTGCGATATAACGTTTAGGCGCTGAGCTCGGCAAACCCCTGGCGAATCGCCTCTTCAGGCAGGTTGTCGCCAATGAAGACGATCACGCTTTCACGCTTCTCGTCCGTGCCCCACTCGCTGCCCCAGTCGAAACCATATAACCGCAGCACGCCCTGGAACACCATGCGCCGAGGCTCGCCCGCAATATCGAGCACCCCCTTGTAACGCAACAGGGAATTACCGTGCTCCTCCAGCAAGGTTTCCATAAAGCTGGAAAGCCGATCCAGATCCAGCGGCGTATCGCTAGTGAGCACCAGTGTGGAGATACGGTCGCTGCTCTTGCCAGGCACCACAGGGCGCAGACTCGGTGCGATATCGGCATTCAGGTTGAAGCCGCGCACGTCGAGCAGTTCGCTCAGGTCGATACGCCCGTGCTCCACCAGGCGGATTGGCGCCCGTCGGTTGATCCGCTGCAGGCGCTGGATCAATGCCCCTCGGGCGGCCTCATCGACGAGGTCGGTCTTGCTCAGCAGGATACGGTCGGCGAACCCGACCTGGGCCTGAGCGATGGTTTCCTGCAAGTGGCGCTCGGCGTTGGCGGCGTCCACCAGGGTGATGATGCCGTCCAGCACATAGCGCTCGCACAACTCCTCGGTGGCGAAAAAGGTCTGCGCCACCGGTGCTGGATCAGCGAGCCCGGTGCACTCGATCACCAGCCGGTCGAAGGCCAGCTCGCCGCTATCCAGTTTTTCCAGCAACAGGAACAGCGCCTTCTCCAGCTCGACATGGATCGAGCAGCAGACACAGCCATTGGCCAGGGTCATCACCTGTACCGGCTCGCTACCAAGCAACTGGCTGTCGATGGGCATTTCGCTGTATTCGTTTTCGATCACCGCGATCTTCAGGCCATGTTCGGCCTTGAGCACATGGCGTAACAGGGTGGTCTTGCCGGCACCGAGAAAGCCACTGAGCACGGTGACCGGAATGGGGGAAAAGGACATGAGCGTTCCTTGGAGCTACAAGCTTCAAGCGACAAGCTGCAAGTAGAAGCAACAGCCGCCTTGGGCTTGATGGTAAGACAGCACAAAATCAATGGCGGTGAACTACCACAGCAGTCACCGCCATCCACTTGCAGCGTGAGGCTTGAAGCTTGCCGCTGCCCTTCAGCAGCAGCGGATCGGCCGCCCCTTGCCGCCACCATAACGCGCTTCCTGGCGCTCACGAAAGAAGGCTTCGTAGCTCATCACCGGCTGGTCAGGATGCTTTCTGGTCATGTGCTCGACATAGGTATCGTAATCGGGCATGCCCACCAGCATCCGCGCGGCCTGGCCAAGGTACTTGCCCATACGGCTGAGATCATTAAACACGGGCCACCTCCGGTGCGTCGTCAGGAATGGCCTCATATGAGGCCTCCTGATCGGTGCGAAACTCCCTGCCCCAGGCAGCACGCCCGACCTTGATGGCGTAGAACAGCACGCTCAGCACCACGAACAGGAACAGCACGGTCAGGGTGGCGTTGGTGTAGGCGTTGAAGATCACGTGCTGCATCTGGCCAATATCCTTGGCCGGCGCCAGAATCTGGCCGGCATCCAGGGCATCCTGGTATTTACTGGCCAGGGACAGGAAGCCAACGGCCGGATCCGGATCGAACAGCTTGATCAGCCCTGCGGTAGTGGTGCAGATCAGCAGCCAGGTGGCCGGGATCAACGTCACCCACACATAGCGCTCGCGCTTCATCTTGATCAGCACCACGGTGCCGAGCATCAGGGCGATGCCGGCGAGCATCTGGTTGGAGATACCGAACAGTGGCCATAGGGTGTTGATGCCACCCAGCGGATCGATCACACCCTGATAGAGCAGCCAGCCCCACAACGCCACGCAACCTGCGGTAGCAACGACGTTGGCGAACCAGGACTCGGTACGCTTCAGGGAAGGCACGAAGTTGCCCAGCAGATCCTGCAGCATGAAGCGCCCGGCACGGGTACCAGCGTCCACCGCCGTGAGGATGAACAACGCCTCGAAAAGGATCGCGAAGTGGTACCAGAACGCCATGGTGTTCTCACCCGGCAGCACGCTGTGGAGAATCTGCGCGATGCCCACGGCCAGGGTCGGCGCACCACCGGCACGGGCCAGGATGGTGTTCTCGCCAATATCTCGAGCAACGGCTTCCAGCTCTTGCGGAGTGATCACGAAGCCCCAACTGCTGACCGCAGCGGCGACCGATTGGACATCCGAGCCGACCAGCGCTGCCGGGCTGTTCATGGCGAAGTACACGCCTGGCTCGATCACCGACGCGGCAACCATGGCCATGATGGCCACGAAGGATTCCATCAGCATGCCGCCGTAACCGATGTAACGAGCATGGGATTCGTTGGCGAGCAACTTGGGCGTGGTGCCAGAGCTGATCAGAGCGTGGAAGCCGGATACCGCGCCGCAGGCGATGGTGATGAACAGGAAGGGGAACAGCGTGCCCTTCCATACCGGGCCGGTGCCGTCGGTGAACTGGGTCAGCGCCGGCATCTTCAGCTCGGGCATGACCACCAGAATGCCGATGGCGAGGGCGATGATGGTGCCGATCTTGAGAAAGGTCGACAGGTAGTCGCGTGGCGCCAGGATCAGCCATACCGGTAGTACCGCGGCGACAAAACCGTAACCGATCAGCATCCAGGTGATCTGTATGCCGGTGAAGGTGAAAGCCGGGCCCCACACCGGGTCGGCGGCGATCACCCCACCGAGCCAGATAGAGCCGAGCAGCAGGATCACGCCGATCAGAGAGATCTCGCCGATCCGTCCCGGACGGATATAGCGCATGTAGATGCCCATGAACATGGCGATGGGAATGGTCGCCATCACCGTGAACATGCCCCATGGGCTTTCCGCCAGCGCCTTGACGACGATCAGCGAGAGCACCGCGAGGATGATGATCATGATCAGGAAGGCGCCGAACAGGGCGATGGTGCCCGGTATCTGGCCCATTTCCTCACGCACCAGCTCGCCCAGGGAGCGGCCGTTACGGCGCGTGGAAATGAACAGCACCATGAAGTCCTGCACCGCACCGGCCAGTACCACACCGGCGATCAGCCAAAGGGTGCCTGGCAGATAACCCATCTGTGCAGCGAGCACCGGGCCCACCAGCGGGCCAGCGCCAGCAATGGCGGCGAAGTGGTGGCCGAAGAGGATGTGTTTGTTGGTCGGGACGTAGTCCAGGCCGTCGTTGTTGAGTACGGCGGGGGTCGCGCGGGTAGGGTCTAGCTGCATCACCTTGTTGGTGATGAACAGGCTGTAGTAACGATATGCGACGAGATAGATCGCCACGGCAGCAACCACAATCCACAAGGCATTGATCGACTCACCGCGATTCAGCGCCACGGTACCCAGCGCGAAGGCGCCCAGTACGGCAACGGCAAACCAGGCGATATGGCTAGCCATTCTGGTCATTGAACATCTCCTGCCGCAGACCTTGATCCGCGACACTCATTGTTATTGTTGTGCTCCGGAAATTGGAGCCCCGCAACTATCCATCCAAGCCCCCCTTCCCGGTAATTCGCAAAACTACCCACGACCACCTACGTAGAACTACGCAGTCCACAGCCGATCAATTGCGGGGTTATGTATGCTCTGCCAGCCTCCAGCCCCGACCAACGTTCAGCCCGGAGTGAATCGATGCAACTCAAGCACAAGATCGTCGCCCTGAGCCTATTGCCCATGCTGTTGGCCGTGGCCGTGGTCTGCCTGCTGGTTCTGGTACAGAACCAGCGCCTGGGCAATCAGCAGGCCCAGCTCATCGAGCGCAGCATCCTCAGCAGCAAACAGACCGAGCTAAAGCACTATGTGGAAATGGCCCTGAGCACCATCGGGCCGCTGTACGAGAGCGGTCTCGATGACGACGAAACCAAGCGCCAGGTTCTGGCCCTACTGGCTCGCATCAACTTTGGCAGCGACGGTTACTTCTTCGTCTACGACCGCAACGGCAAGAACCTGATGCACCCGCGTCAGGGCGGGCTGGTCGGCAAGAACCTGTGGAACATGACGGACTCCCACGGCCTGCTGGTAATCCAGGCCTTGATCCGCAGCGCAACGGATGGCAACGGCTTTCAGCGTTACGGCTGGCAGAAACCCTCCACCGGGCAAATGGCCGAAAAGCTCGCCTACGTCACCGTGCTCGATCGCTGGGGATGGATGCTCGGCACCGGCATTTACCTGGAAGATGTCGATAACGCCATCGCCCAGGTTCGCCATGATGTCGGCAGCGGTATTCGCACCACCATGCTCGCCATCGCCGTAGTCGCCCTGATCGCCGTTCTGCTGGTGTTCGCCAGTGGTCTGACTCTCAATGTCAGCGAACACCGCCTGGCCGACCGCAAACTGCAACAGTTGACCCAGCGCATCATCACCTCTCAGGAAGAGGAACGTTCGCGCCTGTCTCGCGAGCTGCACGACGGTATCAGCCAGTTGCTGGTGTCGATCAAGTTCCAGTTCGAGCTGGCAGGCCACGAACTGGATGCCGGCAAGTCCGGCGCCGCCAGAACCCTGCGCCAAGGTATCGAACGCCTGGCGGGGGCAATCGGAGAAGTGCGTCGGATTTCCCACGACCTGCACCCGTCGTTGCTCGACACCCTCGGCCTGGCCTCGGCGATTGGCCAACTGGCCAGTGAGTTCGAGCAACGCAGCGGACTGAGCGTGACCTATGACAACAGCCTGGGCGATACCCGACTGAGCGACGACATGAACGTGGCCCTGTTTCGCATCCTGCAGGAAGCGCTGACCAACATCGAACGCCATGCCCACGCTACCCGCGTGGCAATCAGCCTGACAGGCGACGGCCGTAGCTTGAACCTGCGCATCGGCGATGACGGTGGCGGCTTCAGCCCGCGCGAGGCCGAACAACACAGCGGTGGCATCGGCTTGCGTAATATCCGCGAGAGGGTCGAGCACTTTGGCGGTGGTTTCAACATCACCTCGAGCTCCTCCGGCACCGTACTCAACGTTGCCCTGTTACTCTCTGCCGTCACGCCACACACCCAGGATCAGCAGTTATGAAGACGATCCGCATCGCGCTTGTCGACGACCATGTTCTGGTGCGCGACGGCATACGTACGCTGCTGTCGATGGTCGAGCACTTCGAGATCGTCGGCGAGGCCGGCAACGGCAGCGAAGCGCTGGAACTGCTCGCCCACGCACAACCCGACATCCTGCTGATGGACATCGGTCTCAAGGACATCAACGGCCTGGAACTGACCGGCATCATCAAGAAGCGCTACCCGGCGATCAAAGTGCTGATCCTGAGCATGTACGACAATCAGGAATACGTCAGCAGCTCGTTGCGTATGGGGGCGTCGGGTTATGTCCTCAAGGAAGCACCGTCCCAGGAAATCATCTCCGCCATCGATGTGCTGGCGGTCGGTGGACGCTTCTACAGCGGCGACGTGGCACGGAAGCTGGCTCAGGAAGAAAGCGAAGAAGGCGAGCTCACGCCACGCGAGCGCCAGGTTCTGCTGATGATGGCGCAAGGCCTGAACAACAAAGCGATGGCAAGAGAGCTGCAGATCAGCGTTCGCACCGTGGAAACCTACCGCCTGAACATCCGTCGCAAACTCGACATCGAAAAGCCGGCCGATCTGGTCAAGCACGCCATGGAATACGGATGGGCACCAGAGACGTAACGAGCAACCTCATGAGCAATCCACTATTCGCCTGAACAGCCGTTATGACGGCGTCGGCAAGTGAGCTTAGCTATAGTGGACAAACAAACAGAGGACAACGCCCATGAGTGACAACCACGAACGCCGACGCTTCCAGCGCATCGCCTTCGACGCCCCCGCCGAGATCGTCCAGGGCGAACGGAGCTGGCAAGTGGAGCTTCACGACATCTCGTTCAAAGGCGTTCTGGTGCGCCGCCCGTGGAACTGGGACGACGATGCCGGCCAGGACTATCTGGTACGCATCACCCTCGACGACAAGCTGCAGGTCGCGATGCAAGTGGAACTGGTACACCGCGAAGAGCGCGTGCTGGGCTTCCTCTGCCACCACATCGATCTCGATTCCATGAGCCACCTACGCCGCCTGGTCGAACTCAATCTGGGCGATGAACACCTGCTGGAGCGGGAGCTGGCAGCGCTCTGCGAGGACGAATAGCAGGCCGTGCGGCGTCCTGCCGCGGCCAGGTGCCGACGATAATTGACCTCGATCAAGATTCTTCGACAGGCCCGGCCGCAGGATAAAGACGAACCCAACAGGGGAACATTCCCCACGGAGGCATCGTCATGATCAGCGCCCCTATCGCCAAGGCAATCGACTTCCCTTCGCAGCGTCAGGCAGCACCACGACCGGCACGCTCCAGCGCCTGGATCGCGCGTATTGGCCAGCGTATGCAGCGTCGCCAATACGCCGATGCCGTCTGCCTGATCCACTGAACCAGGCGACGCGGCCAGGATGCGCTCTTATTCGAAGAGCGCGTCCAGTGCCTGCTCAAGCCGCGTAACGGCAACTACCTGCAAACCGGCTGGCGCCTCCTTCGGCGCATTGCCCCTGGGCACGATAGCGCGCTTGAAGCCGTGCTTGGCCGCCTCTTTCAGACGCTCCTGACCGCTTGGCACCGGGCGGATCTCGCCCGACAGGCCAACCTCGCCGAACACCAGCAGATCGTGAGGCAGCGGCCGGTTGCGCAGGCTGGATATCACCGCCGCCATCAACGCCAGATCGGACGCCGTTTCCAACACCTTCACTCCACCGACCACGTTGAGAAACACGTCCTGATCATAGGTGGGAATGCCGCCGTGGCGATGCAGCACCGCCAGCAACATGGCCAGGCGATTCTGATCCAGGCCCAGGGTCACCCGGCGTGGGTTACTCATGTGACTGGTATCGACCAGCGCCTGCACTTCCACCAGCATCGGCCGGGTACCTTCCCAGGTGGCCATGACGATACTGCCCGGCACTTCTTCCTGGGCGCGGGTGAGGAAGATCGCCGAGGGGTTGCTCACTTCCTTGAGGCCCTTGTCGGTCATGCCGAACACGCCCAGCTCGTTGATCGCGCCAAAGCGGTTCTTAACCGCACGTAGCAGGCGCAAGCGGCCATCGGGGTCGCCTTCGAAATACAGCACGGTGTCGACCATATGCTCAAGCACGCGCGGCCCCGCCAGCGCGCCTTCCTTGGTAACGTGGCCGACCAGGAAGATCGCTGTGCCGCTCTGCTTGGCGAAGCGCACCAGCAGCGCTGCGCTCTCGCGCACCTGGGCAACGCCGCCGGGCGCCGACTGCAGCTGCTCGGTGAAGATGGTCTGGATCGAGTCGATCACCATCACCTTGGGTTTTTCCTGGCGGGCGGTGGCGATGATGCTTTCGATGCAGGTCTCGGTCATCACCTTGAGTTTGTCTTCGGGCAGGCCCAGGCGCCGGGCGCGCATGGCCACCTGCTGCTGGGACTCCTCGCCGGTGACGTAAAGCGCCGGGAAACGCTGAGCGATATTGCACAGGGTCTGCAGCAGGATGGTCGACTTGCCGATGCCGGGGTCGCCGCCGATCAGCACCACCGAGCCATCCACCAAGCCGCCACCAAGCACGCGGTCAAGTTCTGCGGACGCGGTGGAGAAACGCGGCATTTCCTCGACGCTGACTTCGGCCAGGGTCTTGAGCTGCGCTTGCGCGCCCGTCCAGCCGCCGCGCCCGCTGGGCGTCGCCGAACCGGCTTCGAGCATGGTTTCGGTCAGGGTGTTCCAGGCGCCGCACTCACCGCACTGCCCGGCCCACTTGGGAAAGGTCGCGCCGCACTCGGTGCAGCCATACAAGCGTTTGGCCTTGGCCATGGGGAGGACTCCTGTGCAGACGAAGTCCGGATGATACGAAATAGCTGGATATATTTACAGCTTCACTGAGGGCCTGAACGCCAAGACCCGAGCCGGATTCGGGTCGCCGGCCATGGCAGTCGACCGACTCAATGGCCGGACAAACCTCTGCAGCCGCCCTGGCAGCGCTGCAACTGCAGCGCTATAGCGCTTTCCAACCGCGCGTTGCCTGCGCAGCGGCGAGCGTTCCACGCCTCCGCGCCCTCTTCACGGAAGACGCGCTCGTCGAGCCGTTCATACTCGCCCGTCAACAGGGCGAACGCCGGCGCGCAACGACACAATTGCCGCCAGTCGGCACGCGGCCCGCCGGTATCGGCGACCGGCAAACAAACCTTGGCCGTCATGGGGCGGCTCAGCCGCGGCAGGCGTTGCCGCATCCGCAGCACTGGCCGGCTTCGCGCTTGAGACGGCGGGCCAGGTCGTCCTTCAGCGCCAGGCGCTGCGACTTGAGCTGGCCCAGGGCCGCATCGTCGAGCCGTTCGATGCCGTCCTCGATACGGCAGATGCGCTTGTCCAGGGCTTCGTATTCCTCGGCCTGGTGGGCGAAGCCGGCGTCTTCCTGGCGCAGGTGATGCAGTTGGGCGCGCCACTGGGGGAAGTCATGGATCAGCGGATGGTGGTCGACGTGCATGGCAGCGCTCCTGATGGGAATCAGCCTGCAGCCTAACCGCCCGCGGCTGCCCTGCCGTTGATCCGGGTCAACCCCGCTCGGCGGGCGCGACGCCGGTCAAGGCTGGCCCTGCTGCCAACGCGTGCGGATATCGCCCCGGGCGAGGCGCTGCGCGTTGTTGCCGAAGGCATCCTCGGCGCTCAGGTCGGCGCCTTTGTCCGCCAGGGCGTCGAGCACGTCCTTGCGCTGGAACAGCGCCGCGTACATGGCCGCGGTCTGGCCGCTGCCATTGCGCTGGTCGGGGTTGCAGCCGGCGTCGAGCAGGCGCTTGGCGATGCGCAACTCGCCCTTGAAGATGGCGCCCATCAGGGCGGTGTTGCCGCGCTTGTCCTGGGCGCAGGCATCGGCGCCGGCGGCCAGCAGGCGCTCCACCGCCTCGCGGTGACCGTGGTAGGCGGCGAGGATCAGGGCGGTGTAGCCCTTGTCGTCGGCGGTGCCGAGGTCGTAGCCGGCCTGGATGAATTCGTCGAGCATGGCGCTATCGCCCGCGCGCGCCGCCTGGAAATAGTAATCGCGCAGTTGCGCCTGGATGCCTTCGGCATCGCTGGCCGGCGGCGTGTCGGCCAGCAGCGGTACGGCGCCGGTCAGCGCCACCGCGAAACATATCGTACGTAGCATGGGAAGCTCCCGAACGGCCACTGGCCGTTCCCGCTTGCACAGTAGCCGCGATGCCCGGGAAAAGCGGCATCGCGGGTAGACTGGTGAATCAGTCCTGCAGCTCGGCGGCCAGCGACTTGACCTGTGCCAGGTCGCCCTTGGCCACCTTGGTCAGGCCCTCGCCATACTGGGCATCGGCCTTGTAGAAGAACGACAGCATGATGTGCTTGCTCTCGTCTTCGGCGCCGGACAGGGCACCGCCCAGGCTGGCGATCAGGTCGCCCTGCATCTTCTTGTCGTAGGAGCGATACAGATCACCGGCCTGCTTGAAGTTCTGCTCGCGCTGGATCTTCTTCTGCTCGGTGCTGCCGCTCAGCGGCAGGTTGCTGTAGCGCGCATGCTCGGTGGCCGGACGCGGATTGATACGGCTGGGCTCGTAGTTCACCTCGGTGGTGGTGTGGCCGATGTTCGCCGCGCCATCCTGGTTGCCGTTGTTGACCGCGACCTTGGCCTGGTTGATCGGCAGGAAGGCATGGTTGGCGCCCAGGCGGTACATCTGCGTGTCGGCGTAAGAGAACAGGCGGCCTTGCAGCAGGCGATCCTCGGACGGCTCGATACCCGGCACCAGGTTGGCCGGTGCCAGGGCGACCTGCTCGGTTTCCTGGAAGACGTTGTCCGGGTTCTTGTTCAGCACCATCTGGCCGATCTTCTTGAAGGGCACGTCCGGCCAGATCTTGGTGGCGTCCAGCGGATCGAAGTCGTATTTGGCCAGGTCGGCCGGCTCCAGAACCTGGATGTACAGATCCCACTTCGGATAGTCGCCAGCGTTGATCGCGGTGATCAGGTCGCGGCTCATGTGGTTGAAGTCCTTGCCCTGAACCTGCTCCGCCTGCCGCGGGTCATGGTTCCTGGTGCCTTGCAGGCTGCGCCACTGGAACTTGACGTAGCGGTACTCGTTCTTGTCGTTGACCAGCTTGTAGGCGTGCACGCCGTTGCCGTCCATGTGCCGGTAGCTGGCTGGCGTACCTTCGTTGGAGAACAGCTGGGTCAGGGTGCGGGTGGCTTCCGGCACATGGCTGAAGAAGTCGAACAGGGTGCGGTCGCTGCCGTAGTTGGTGTTCGGGTCGGGTTTGAAGGCGTGCACCATGTCCGGGAACTTGATGGCGTCGCGGATGAAGAAGGTCGGGAAGTTGTTGCCGACCAGATCCCAGTTGCCTTCGCTGGTGTAGAACTTGGTGGCGAAGCCGCGGGGATCGCGCAGGGTTTCCGGCGAATGGTTGCCATGCACCACGCTGGAGAAGCGCACGAACACCGGCGTGGTGGTGCCGGGGGTGAAGACCTTGGCGCGGGTCAGGTCGGAAATGTCGGCGCTGGCCGTGAATTCGCCATGGGCTCCTGTGCCGCGTGCGTGCACCACGCGCTCGGGAATGCGCTCACGGTCGAAGCGTTGCAGCTTCTGGATCAGTTGCACGTCCTGCAGCAAGACCGGGCCGGTGCTGCCGGCGGTCTGCGAATTCTGGTTGTCGCCGACCGGCGCGCCGTTGTCACGGGTCAGAGGAGCGGCGTGCGCGGAAAGGGAAAACAGCGCGGCGGACAGTGTCGCCGTCATCAAGCCAAGGGCGGGTGCCCATGAAGTCCGGGATTTCATGGAGGAGTCCTCTTCTTTGTAGGGATGAGCGCGTCATGCGCCCAACAAGCCTACGAGGCTCCCGGTTCGGCTCTAAATTGAAAAAGGACAGCGCCTCCATAGGCAATGGTTATTGCTCGATTTTCTGCAAAGCTGCTACGGCCTGTTCGACATGCCGAAGCGATCAGAAACGCCCATACTGGTTGAAGGCCTGACGACGTCCAGGCCAGCAATCTGAGACTGCGGCGACGCCGATTGGCCATGAGTAACCCAACATTGCAGAGCAGGCCTCAGGCATGATCCGGGCGTGGCGGATCACACCTCGGCCAAAAACCTGTAGCCCTCAGGCATCTGCCAGTTGCTGGACGATCCTGTCCTTGAGCAGCACCCGCTCGCGGCGCAGCCGCCCCAGGGTTTCGTCATCAAAAGGTTGGTTGCCTGATTCGAGTTCGACGATACGCTTATCCAGATCCTGATAGCGCCCAACCAGGCCATCGAATCCCGGGTTGCTCTTGCGGCGCTCGGTCAGCGTATCTCCATACTCACGAAACTCCTCACGCAGATTATGCTCGGCGGTCATGGAGCACTCCTCTTCATATGGCTGTTCAAGGATTGACCTTAGACCAACGCTGCGCATGCAACTGTCCGACGAGATGCAGCCCCGCAATTCCTGCCGCAGCAGCAGCCATAACAATCGCCTGCGACTTGCGCCCACCCCGCCAGATCCTCACGCAGACCGGAACGCCGCGGCTTGAGCACCGTCAACGGCAGGCAGGCGGGTCGCTCGATGCCGTTTTCGATACGAGGGGCGGCATCCTCGAACGGCTCGGCCAGGGTGGCATAGGCAAGATTGCTGCGCTGGCGGCGCTTTTTGTTTCGGCCTGAGCGGAGTAATCGACAATGCATGGCCAGGCTCCCGGTAGATGAATCGAAGCCACTGTAGTCGGGTGCAAATCGCCCGATTCTGATCCTATTCAATGCAGTCGAATCGACTGACAGCCCCCATTGACATGCCGCTGGATCAGCGGGTAGTTGGGGCGCTGCCCCAGCTCGATCAGGGCGCGCGATCACATTGATAAACCTCCAGGCAAACTCGCGAAATGCCGTTGAATTTCCCTCGCCCCAAAATTGGCCGGCGATATGGGTCGCGACCTCCGAAATCCGTCCGAACCTTGCCACTGCGTTGTAGCGAGCGCTGAACTCCGGCCAGCCGAGATGGAGCACGTAGAACTCGTTTTCGCGGCAGGCACGCCGGGTCGCAAGCACCATCGCGCCATTCCTCGGCTCGATAGCAATGGCGTGATCGTGGAGGGGCTGGCGGATTCGGGCCGCAAACAATGGGAACTCGCGGCTACCGTATTGGTGTGCGGCGGCGGGAGAACGGCAGGAAGGCGGACGCGACAAAGCCCCGGGTTGTCCGGGGCTTTGGCCTATATGGGATCAGTCGGGCCTGCTGGTTGCAGGGATGAATCTGCTTTGCACGGCTGTCATGCGGCGGGAAACAGGTTCAGCAGCAGCGGAATGGTCACCAGGGCGAGCAGCAACGAGACGATGATGGACAGCGAAACCACATCCTGCTGATAGTCATACTTCTTGGCGAAGACATACACACCGGCGCCAATCGGCTGCGCGGCCATCACCACCGCTGCGGCCAGCCAGAGGCCTTGCTCCTGCCCCATGCCGAAGACATAGACCGCCGCCGCGAAGGTGACGGCAGGCTGCACGAATAGCTTCAGCGCGATCATGGGCACGACGATTTTGCCGATCTTGGCATTCAGGTGCTCCTTCACGTTGAGTCGGGCAAGGCCCAGACCCAGTGCGAACAGTGCAGTCGGGCCTGCCGCATTGCCCAGGAAGCGGGCAAAGGATTCGACGAAGACGGGCACACGGATGTCGAGCAGGACAAAGGCGAGTCCAGCCAGCACCGAGATGGTCAGCGGGTTTTTCACAGTGGTCAGCGCTGCACCGCCCACGCTGTGCAGCAACGGCGTGCGGCCTTCGCCTTCGTTCGCGCGCTTGGAGAACACGTCCCAACTGATGATCACGGCCATGATGGCGGGGATGTTGTGCAGGATCGTCGCCAGCGCAGCGGGCAGTGCTGCCTGCTCGCCATAGACAGAGATCAGAATCGGCACCCCCATGTAGCCGGTCGTGCCGTAGCATGCCCCCATGCCGAGGATGGAGGCCTGCGGTAACCCGATCTTCATGCTCTTGGCGATCAGCGTGGCGATGAGGTAGCACGTTGCGATCCCGATCAGGGTGGACAGGATGAAACCCCATTGCTTCAGGTCTCCTGTATCCGCACGAGCAACGGCAATGAACAGCAGCGCAGGCAACGCAACGTACAGGACATAGTCGTTGATCAGTTTGTCCGCACTGCCGCTGTCTGGTTTCAGTCGCCCATAGCCGTAGCCGACTAGGATGACGAGGAATATTGGGGCGACGATCAAGAACACGGGCGAACCTCCCTGGATTTGTTTGAATGGATGGAAGAAGACCAGCCTCGAAGTCGCTCCGAGGCCGCCCTGTGATTACTCGATGAAGTCCCTTGCATACCGGCCGACGTTGGCGGCGTAGATAACATCGGAGGCATAGAACCGGATCAACTCGCCGCGTATCCGCTCGAATTCTTCGTGCTTCCTCGGATAGGCATCCGTCAGAATGGCGTCGATCTTTTGCTTGACCAGTTGCACGGTGGGGTGGTCGTTGGCTTCCGATTCGAGTCCCTCGTCCTGGAGAATGCGCTGCACCGTGGCGTCATGCAGTCCCGTGCTGTTGAGGAAGTACGGGATGTCGCGCGCAGCACCTAGGAACGCCGGAATGTTGGCGGCCCCCATGTTCTCCTGATTGACGATATGCCCGCTGACCGGCCGGTACAGGTCGGGCATGGAGAGGAATGTCCTTTCCGACAGCCGGGCCGCCTCGATGACCGCAGCGGAGTCCAGGGGCTGTTGTTTGATGGTGATATTCTGCTCCTTGAAGATCAGATCCAGTATCTCGATGGCCGGCAGGCCGGAACGGTTTCCGGTTCCGGCAAAGCCACCTTCGATGATGTTGAATCCGTGGTAGAGCGAGGCCAGCGCGTTCTGCAGACCAAGTCCGCGATCGTTGTGCGCGTGAAGACAGAAATCGGTGTTCGGATACTGATGGCGCAAATTGGCCGCCAGTACCGCCATGGCTTCGGGATAGAGCGTGCCCAGGGAATCGTTGATGCGGACGGTTTGAATGTCCTGTGCAATGGATCGATCAATATCCTTGGCGATTTTTTCGTAGGACTCTTCGTCGATGCCGGTGCTGAAGTTGTTCAGCAGACTGACGCGAAAACTATTGAAGCCCCATGCACGCAATTGTTCCGTGGTGCGCTCGAACAGTTGTTCTTCCGACTTGTGGGACACCATGCCGAAGCTGATGGTCAGGTAGTCCTTCAATGCATCCGGAAAGGACTCGAACTGCGGCATGATAGGTTCATGGCAGTTCAGCAGCATGATGAACGAGAACCGCGTTCCCGCAGGCAGACCGCCATTTTCCTGAAGAGCGTTGATGGTCTGGACGAGATATGTCGGGTCTTTCGGGCCGGATCCGTAAACAATGTCCCGCACTCCAGATTGGAGAACTTTGGAGATCAGCGGAATCTTGTCTTGTGCAGGTACGGAGAATGCGCAGCGCTCTGCACCTTCCCGGAGAGTTTCGTCCAGGATTCCGTCAATGCTGAAATCACAGTAACGCGGGGTGTGATTATCAGGAAACTTGAGAAGGGCCATATTTATTCACTCCTTGAATGAAGCATATTTCGCCTGAAGTATTGAGTTGGGAAAACGCCGGCTCCATGAGTTTGCTTGAGGCGCCATGATCTGCTAAATGAATTATGGATTCGCTATAATCGAGTGAGTCGATAGCAGGTGGGCTCGGGGGCAACATGAAGCTGACAGCACAAACGGATCGGCTGGAGGGACGCGGCATCACGCTGGAGCAGTTGCGCGCGTTCGTATTCATTGCCGAGTACGGCGGCTTCGGGCGTGCAGGCGAGGAGTTGGGGCGTACGCAATCGACGCTCAGCGCTGGCCTTCGCCGCCTGGAGGAGGATGTGGGGTGCCGCCTGATCGAAAGACGACAGGGGCACATCCTCGGTCTCACTGAGGATGGCCGGCAACTGCTACCTGCGGCGCGCGACATCCTGCTGCGCACCAACCGGGCGATTGGCGCGTTGAAGAAGACCCACCTGAAAGGCCGCGTGGCACTCGGCGTGCCAGATGATTTCCAAATCGGGAACCTGCACGAGATCATTTCGCTGTGCTTGGAAGAGAACCCCGGCCTGCGGGTAGAGATCACGGCCGCCTCATCCACCGTACTGTCGGCCATGGCGGCGCAACAGCAGTTGGATGTCGTCATCCTCAAGGGCATGGCTGGCCAGCCACTGATCTCCGAATCGGAACGGGTTCTGCGCGTCGAACCCCTGCACTGGGTGAGCTCGGGCGCTGTACATTTCAGCGAGATGGACGAGATCCCGCTGGTCACCTTCCCGGACGGTTGCGTCATCCGCAAATGCGCGGTGTCCGCACTGGAGCATGTCGGGCGCCCGTACTACTTCTCCTATGTGAGCGGGTCGTTCGACAACATCCGCAGCGCCGCAGCGAGTGGGCTTGGCATTGGCTTGCTGCCCAAAAGCGCACTGTCGGAGGATCTGTATGTGCTGACTCCGGAGGATGGCGCGCCCAGTGTCCCGGCCATTCAGCTCGTGCTGGGCGTGACGCGACCCGGCAAGCTCTACAAGCTCTTTACCAGCTACATCGACCGGGGGTTGGGCGCGGTAGCGTGATCCCGTCGCCGGAAATCCCCCCGCCCTGCAAGTCGCACGCAGTCGTCCCACAACGCCGGGGCAACTTTATGCTGAGAGACAAAACCCTATGGACAACTATCAATTCGCCTCGACCGAACGACTCGACATTGCCTATCTCGAATGGAACCCGCAGGGAGCACGAACCGCCATTCTGCTGCACGGCTGGCCTGATAGTCCCGAGTGCTGGAAGACTGTTGCCCCGGCTCTTGCCGATGCAGGCTACCGCGTGCTGGCGCCTGCATTGCGCGGATTCGCACCGACCCGGTTCCGCGAGGCCGCCACACCGCGCAGTGGCCAGTTGTCCGCCCTGGGCCGCGACCTGCTGGATTTCATCAATGTGCTCGGACTTACACAGCCCGCACTGATCGGCCATGACTGGGGTGCCCGCGCCGCTGCCAACGCCTGTGGCCTGCAGGCGGGTGTCGCCTCGCACCTGGTGTTGCTGTCGGTGGGTTACGGCACCAACACCCCGAACCAGCCGCTGGCTCTGCCGCAGGCACGCGACTACTGGTATCACTGGTACATGGCCACGCCGCGCGGCGCACAGGTGGTGCGTGATGAGCGCGAGGCCTTCGCCCGCATGATGTGGGACACATGGGCGCCGGAAGGCTGGTACGACCCGGCCGACTTCGATGAAGCGGCGCGTGCATTCCAGGGGCAGGATTGGGCTGAGATCGTGCTGCATTCCTACCGCCATCGCTGGGGCTTCGCCGAGGGCGATCCGGCCTATGCCGAGGATGACGCGCGCCTGCAACCTGCGCCCGCTCTGACTGTGCCGACGCTGGTGCTGCATGGCGGTGCCGATACTTGCAATCACTCCGACAGCTCCAAGGGGCGGGAGGAATTCTTCAAGGGCGGCTATGCGCGGCAGGTGCTCGATGGCGTGGGGCATTTCCCGCAGCGGGAAGCGTCGCAGCGCGTTGCCGAGGCCATCCTGCGGTTTTGCCAGAAATAAGCGATAGCGCTCCGCAGTGCGGAGACCAAGGCTATGTGTTCATCGTTCTGAGTTGGGCGTACTCGATGAACAAGGCATCGATGTGGACGAGCATCTCATGTCCACGCAGCAGAGCCTTGCGCATGGATCACAGCGGGGATTAGGTTTGTAATCAATTCGGACAATTTCCCGATAGAAGGGTCACAAGCGATACGCGCGGCCTGGCGACGGTGTATGGCAGACGAGCGGGAGTGATTTACACTTCAGCACACAAATCAGACTAATGGGGGTTGCAAATGGGCATCATCAACGAATTCAAGGCGTTCGCCGTCAAGGGCAATGTCGTCGACATGGCGGTCGGTATCATCATTGGTGCTGCATTCGGCAAGATCGTTTCGTCCTTCGTCGGCGACGTGATCATGCCACCGCTGGGGCTACTGATCGGCGGGGTGGACTTCTCCGATCTGGCGATCACCCTCAAGGCCGCCGAAGGCGACTTGCCGGCGGTGGTACTGGCCTACGGCCAGTTCATCCAGACCATGATCGACTTCATCATCGTCGCCTTCGCCATCTTCATGGGCGTCAAGGCGATCAATCGCCTCAAGCGTGAAGAAGCCGTGGAGCCTTCGGTTCCGCCAGCGCCGAGCACCGAGGAAGTGCTGCTGACGGAAATTCGTGACCTGCTGAAAGCGCAGCAGCAGCACAAAGACTGACAGCAACCCCATCGATGAAAACGGCGCCCCACGAGGCGCCTTTTCTTTGATACCAGCCGGTTACACGGCCGACTCGGTAGCTTCAGGTTTCAGTAGCATCCGCGTTACCCGACGCTCCTTGACCTCGATCACCGTCAGTTCCCAGCCCAGATATTCGACCTTGTCACCGATCAGCGGCAAGCGATCGAGCAGGCTCATGGCCAGACCCGCGAGGGTCTGGTAGTCATCCGTCGGACGAGCGGCGAAGTCCATCCGCTCGCGCAGCACCGCCAGGTTGACTGCACCATTGACCCGGAAACCACCCTCCACTTCCTCGACATCCGGGCCATCCACCTCGCTGGCGTCCGGCAATTCACCAGCGATGGCCTCGAGAATGTCGGTCAGGGTCAGCAGACCTTCGAAACCACCGAACTCGTTGACCACGAAAGCCACGTGGGTGGATGCCAGGCGCATCTGCTCCAGGGCGCTGAGCACAGTGGAACTGTCCGGCAGATTGATCGGCGCACGCACCAGGCTTTCGATATCCGGCTGCTGGCCTTTGAGCAATTCCTTGAACAGCTCCTTCTTGTGGATGTAGCCCAGGGGTTCATCGCGGGAGTCGTTGCGGGTCACCACGAGACGCGAGTGCGGCGAGTCGAGCAGCGCCTGGTGGATTTTCTCCGGGGCGTCGTCGAGGTTGATGCGGTCGACTTCCATGCGGTCGGTCATGACCTTCTGGATCGACTGCTCGGCCAAGTTCAGTACGCCACTGATCATCACCCGCTCGCGGCGGTCGAACAGCGCGGTTTCGCCCTGGTTACCATCGAGCATGTCGGCGATGTCCTCACCGACCTCGTCGGCCTGCACCTTGCCGCCCAGCATGCGCATTACCGCGTGGGCAGTGCGGTCGCGCAGGCCACGCTGGCCCTGCAGGCTGCGCTTGCGACGCGAGCGAGCGACCTGGTTGAACAGCTCGATAAGAATCGAGAAGCCGATGGCCGCGTACAGATAACCCTTAGGAATGTGGAAACCCAGGCCTTCGGCGGTCAGGCTGAAGCCGATCATCATCAGGAAGCCCAGGCACAGCATGATCACCGTCGGCCGCGCGTTGACGAAAGCGGTCAGCGGTTTGCTGGCGACAATCATCAGGCCGATGGAGATGATCACCGCGATCATCATCACTTCCAGGTGTTCGACCATGCCCACGGCGGTGATCACCGCGTCCAGCGAGAACACCGCGTCGAGTACGATGATCTGCGCCACAACCGGCCAGAACTTGGCATAGGTACGCGCGCCGCCATGCTGATGCACGCGGCCTTCGAGGCGCTCGTGCAGTTCCATGGTGGCCTTGAACAGCAGGAACACGCCACCGAAGAGCATGATCAGGTCACGTCCGGAGAAGGATTTGTCGAATACCTCGATAAGCGGATCGGTCAGTGTGACCAACCAGGCCATGCTCGCCAGCAGACCGAGGCGCATGATCAGCGCCAGGCTCAGGCCGATCACCCGCGCGCGGTCACGCTGCTCGGGCGGCAACTTGTCGGCGAGGATGGCGATGAACACCAGGTTGTCGATGCCCAGGACGATTTCCAGGACGATCAGGGTCAACAGGCCCAGCCAGGCCGTTGGATCAGCGATCCATTCCATTTAGTGCGTTGCTCTCTCAAGGATAAAACGAAGGCAGCCGAAAGCATCGCGCAGACACAAGGCAAGCGCGTGAAGTCTCGACTGACTGGAAGAATGCGCGGCGTTCTGCTGCGCGGAAGGCTGGCACCGGGCGATGCCGCCTTTGGGAAATACCGCCCTCGTCCATAACGGCGAGGGCGATCGTCTACTGTCGCTGTCCATGAAGACCGGAAAGTGGAAAACAGACCCGGCAATCTACTGGAGCCCGAGTCACACTGAAAGGAGCCAGTTTGTAACCAGTCTTTACCAGTAGTTTTCCACTGCCACCTGGCCCGGTCGACGTGTAAGGCTCAGGTTCATGCCGCGCACCTTGAGGCGTTGGCGGATGTCATCGATCATCTGCGGGTTGCCGCAGATCATCAGTCGCGAATGTTCGGGGCTCAGTTCCAGACCAGCGGCACGCTCCAGCTCGCCGCTGTCGAGCAAATCGGTAATGCGTGCGTTCAGGCAACCAGGCGACTGCTCGCGAGTAATCACCGGCAGATAGGTGAGTTTGTGGGTGTACTCGGCCAGGTGCTCCAGCTCGGCGAAACCGCGGATCATCGGCTGATAAGCCAGCTCGGCGACCGTGCGCGCGCTGTAGACCAGCACGATGCGCTCGAAACGCTCCCACACTTCGAAGTCCTGCAGCATCGACAGAAAAGGCGCGATACCAGTCCCACTGCCGAGCAGCCACAGATCGCGGCCGTCTACGAAACGATCCAGGGTCAGGTAACCCGTCGCCATCTTTTCCACGAGCAAGGTATCGCCAACACGCAAACGACTCAGTTCACTGGTGAACTCGCCGCCGGGCACCACGATGGAAAAGAACTCCAGGTGCTCGTCATGGGGAGCGGAGACCAGCGAGTAGGCGCGCCAGACCACACTGCCATCGGCCTTTTCCACACCGAGTCGGACGAACTGCCCGGCGCGGAAGCGAAAGCCCGCATCGCGGGTGGTGCGCAGGGTGAACAGGCTCGGGGTCAGGGTCTGCACCTCTAGCAGGGTCTGGCAGGTGAACTTGTCTTCGCTGACGGTCATGCGGGGCTCCAGGGCGAACGATGGCGGCAGTGTCGCGCAAAAGCTGCGCGACAAAAACCGTCAATCGACAGGGACAATCCCGTAGCCCGGATTAGCCGCAGGCGTAATCCGGGTTTCGCGCAGGCAGCCGCAACACCCCATGCTGCCCCGGAACTCAGGCGCGACGATGGAGCTGGCCACGCCCAGAGGACGAGTCAGTCGTTGCCAAGTCTGGCCGCCTCGAGGCCGGTCAGTGAGTGTTTACTCAGCACGAACGAATGTTCGAAGCGAGCGGCAGCCACAGGGTGATCCTCGCGGTAGTGACTGCCCCGGCTCTCTTCGCGAGCCAGTGCGGCGCGTGCCATCAATTCGCCGACGTCAAGCAGGTTGTCGGTCTCCAGGGCCGCCACCCAGTCGGCCGGCGAGTCGATCCGGGTGTCCTGGCGCAGGGTCTGGCGCAGAGCCAGGCACAGTTGCTGGAAACCCTGCAGGCCCTGGCGGTCGCGCAGGATCAGCAGGTGGCGGTTGGCGGCCTTCTGCAAACGCTGGCGAATGTCGCCGAGGGCATGGCTACCTTGCCCGGCGAAGCGCTTCTCGGGGGCCAGGCGACCGGCATGTTCCGCCGCCAGGGGCGGGTGTTCCCGGCTGCACGCACGGGCCGCGGCCGCGCGGCCGGCGCGGGCACCGAACACCATGCAGGTCACCGACATGTTGCCGCCCAGGCGGTCGGCGCCGTGGGGGCCAGCGGCCACTTCGCCAGCGGCGAACAGGCCGGGCAAGGTCGACTCGGCGTTCTCGTCGATGCGCAGGCCGCCGTTGATGGCATGGGCCGAGCAGGTGATTTGCACCTTGTCGCGGTACAGGTCGATGCCTTTTTCCTGGTACCACTTGTAGGTCAGCGGCCACATGCGCGAGATGCTGCGCGTGCCGTCGGCGAGCACCGGGCCCAGGTCGCGGCCGATGAAGTCCATGTACACGCCACCCTGGTCAGTGCCGCGACCGGCGTTGATGGCCTTCTGGATGGAAATCTCGATATAGCGGGAAATATCGCTGGAGCTGAACGGGAAATGCCGCTCCTTTTCGTTGAGCACGGCGTCCAGGGTCAGCCCTTCGGGCAGGTAGTCCTCGACGAACGGGTTGCCGTCGCGGTCGGTGAGGTTGGGCCGGGCATCCCACAGGTAATTGCCGAACAGGTTGACGAAGGGCGCGATGACGCTGACCCCGGCCTGCATGAATTCCATGTTGACCAATTGCGCCCCGGCGCGATAAGCCATGGCGTATCCGTCTCCGGTGATGTCCGAAGGATACAGGTTCTTCTCAAACAACTGGCTGGCGCCACCGGTGGTGAGGATGGTCGACTTGGCGCGGATCAACACCGCCCGGCCCTCCTGATCCAGAGCGTGGGCGCCCACGCATTCGCCGTCCTGAACGAGTAGATCGGTGACCATCAGACGATCCATGACCCGGATGCCGCGGCGCGAGGCCTCACTGCCAAGCGCCTTGACGATGGGCTTGAAGTGATCCTGGATCACGTGCGAGCGCGGTCGTGAGGAGAAACAGGCGCGAAACACCAGGTAGCGATCTTCCTCGCGCTCGAAATGCACGCCATAGCGTTCCAGGTAATGCAGGGCGCTCTGCGCTTCGTCGGCGAGAATCTTTGCCAAGCGCGGGTCGGCCATGCCCTGGGCGGCGCGCAGAATGTCGTCGAGGAACACCTGCGGATCATCGAGCGCATCGCCGGCGCCATCGGGCACGTTGAAGGCGCCGACTTCGGCGACGCTGTGGAAGGTGGCACCGCTACGGCGGAACTCGCCTTTGATAGCGATTAGCACGTCCGCGCCGCCGTCGCTGGCTTCCAAGGCGGTACGCAGCGCCGCGGCGCCACTGCCGATGATCAGCACATCGGTGCTGACTTCATGCTGCTGGGTCGTCATCGTGGTTCTCCTGTCGCAGCGCACACCCTAGGCGAAGTGGGCGGCATTCATGGTGAGCAGGTTCGGACTGACCCGAACCGCGAAGGGAATCAGGTCGAGAACCTGGGTCTGCAGATCGATGCCCGGGGCGATTTCCTCTACCTGCAGGCCCTCGGTCTGGAGTGAAAGCACCGCACGCTCAGTGACGTAGTACACCTGCTGGCCTTTTTCCCGAGCCCGTTGCGCGTTGAAGGTGACCTGCTCGACAGCCGGGACGAACTTCGAGAAGCGCCCTTCCGACTCGATGTTCAAGCGTCCATCGCGGAAGGCGATCTGGGTGCTGCCGGCCGAGAAGGCACCGCAGAACACTACTCGCCGGGTGCGGTGGGTGATGTCGACGAATCCGCCGCAGCCAGGGATGATGCCGTTGAACTTGCTGACGTTGACGTTGCCCTGGGCATCGATCTGGCCGAAGCCAAGAAAGGAGATATCCAGGCCACCGCCGAGGAAGTACTCGAAGACCTGGGTCGAATCGATGATCGTCTCCGGGTTGATGTTGGTACCGAAGATCGCGCGCTCGCCCGGCACGCCACCTACCGAACCGTGCTCCGGAAAGAAAGTGGCGCGCTCACCGTCGCCACGTTCGTTGAGGATTTTGGGGATGTCGACCGGCATGCCGACGCCAAGGTTGACTACGTCATTGGAACGGATCTCATCGGCGGCACGGCTGGCGACAATACGCGAGATGCCTGGCGGCACCGTGCCGATGCGCTGCACTGGCATACGGATTTCGCCAGTAAGTGCCGGGTTGAGCTGTTCGCCACCGGAAACGCTCTGCTGCGCATCGACGACCACCGCGTCGACAAAAATACCGGGTATTTCCACCATGCGCGGATGCAGGGTGCCACTCTGCGCCAGGCGGCGAACCTGTACGATCACCTTACCGCCGGAATTCTTCGCGGCCATGGCCAGGGTCTTTACGCCCAGCGATACGGGCTCATCCTCCAGGCTGATATTGCCGCTCTCATCGGCCGTGGTGCCGCGCAGGAAGGCGACGTTCACCGGTAGCGGCGCGTAACTCAGGTAGTCGCGCCCCTGCACCTGCACCCGTGTGGCCAAGGACTCGGAAGTATGCGTGTTCATCCGCCCGCCTTCGTTGGCCGGATCGACGAAGGTATCCAGGCCGACGTCGGTGAGGGTCAGCGGCTTGCCGCAAGCGGTGTCGCGCAGGATCTGGAACAGCGTGCCCATGGGTACCACATGAGCCTCGAAGGCGTTTTCCTTGAGCAGCTCGGTGTAGCGCGAGGTTTTCAGGAAGCTGAAACCGCTGCCAATGGCGCGCCGAATCATGCCCGGCTGAGCCAGATGTTCCAGCCCCCGTTCCGGGCCCATACCGACGATGATCGGGTGCACTTCGGTGAGGTCGCGTGGGCTACCTTCGCGTAGGAAGCGTTCGCCCAAGGCGCGCAGCAGAGTGTCCGGCGCAAGGACGTTCTCGCAACCGCAGATGGCCAGGGTGTCGCCATCGCGCACCAGGCTGGCGGCCTGCTCGGCGCTGATGATCTCGACTTTTTTCATGACGTGTTCCTCAGGCGCCGAGTTCTTTTTCGATCCGTTCGGCTGTGGCTTTGAGTTGTGCGTAGAAATGCGCGATACGCTCTTCGGGCATGCGCACCGAGGGCATGGCGATGTTAATGCCGGCCACCACCTTGCCCGTGGCATCGCGCAGAGGCACGGCAATGCTGGAGACACCTTCCTCGAACTCGCCGATGTTCAGCGAATAGCCTCGCTCGCGGATGCGTGTGCGCTCTTCCTGCAACCGCTGCTCGGAGACAATCGTCTGGTCGGTGTAGGCGGTCAGTTGCCGTTCGAGGAACTGCTCCGCCTCAGCGTCGCTCATGTAAGCGAGGAACACCTTGCCCATGCTGGTGCAGTGCAAGGGAGACAGGGCACCAACCTGGGAGTTGAGGTCGAGCATGCGGCTGACCGTGCGGCTGGTGGTTCTGAGCAGAAAAGAGGCGTTGAACCCCTCACGCTTACCGAGATGGGCGACTTCGCCGATCTCGTCGGAGAGCGCCTGCAGGTAGGGCCGGGCAACCTCGACGATATCGATATTGGCGATGCCGTCCACCGCCAGCCTGAGCAGTGCCGGACCGAGGCGATAACGATCATCCTGCTGATCCTGGATCACGTAGTCCATATGCTCCAGGGTCTTGATCAGGTCGAACACAGTGCCCTTGCTCAGATCGAGCTCCTTGCTGATCGCGCTTATCCCCTTCGATTGCCCACCGATGACGTTGAGTACCGAGAGCGCGCGCACCACCGAGCGGATGGTTTTTGCCGTGTCGTCTTTCATTGGATTTCTCGCTGGCTGGTCTCGGGCTTGTTCCTGAGCACCTTCACCACAGTGTCGCCCAAGGCGCAGAGGGTGCCGTGCTGGTTGCTGATTTCGGCTTCCATGATGACCTTACGCCGCTCGGGCTGGAGATCGGTGATGCGCACCCGAACCGAGATGGTGTCGCCGATGAACACCGGTGCCACACATTTGATGCTGAACGATTGTGCGGCGTAGCCGGGCGGCGAAAGGCGCTCGCCGAGCAATTCGACCGTGCAGCGTGAGACGAAGCCCGGTAGCAGGGCTCCGTGAACCACTCGTGCGCCGAGTTTTTCCTCCGCGTAGGGAGCGTTGACGTGGTTGGGGTGAAAGTCCCCGACGATGCCGGCATACAGGTAGACGTCGGACTCGGAGATGGTTTTCTGGATGATTCGTTCGTCACCCAGACTTACGCGTGCAAAGGGATCGGTGGACATGGTCGGCTCCGGCGTCAGGTCAGCAGATTGGGCAGAAAGAGGATTATTTCGGGGAACAGGATCAGCACGAAGATCAGAGCGACAAAGGTGATCACGAAGACCATCGATTCGCGCACCATGGTCGGCACCGACACCTTGGCGATGGCACCTGCGATCAGGATGCACAGGCCGAATGGCGGCGTGATCAGGCCCATCGCGGCGGTCATCACGATGACCATGGCCATGTGTAGCGGATCGATGCCAGTGGTGGTGGCAATCTGCTGGGCGATGGGCAGGAAGATAATCATCGCCGGCACGCCGTCGAGAAAACAGCCGATGACCAGGAAAATGGCGAAGATGAACAGCAGGCCCGTGACCTGGTTCAGCTCATAGTGGGCGACGAAGTCGCCAACCATCTCGGGCACCTGGAGGAAGGCCACCATCCAGCCGAAGGCAACGGCCGAGGCGATGGCAAATACCGGCAGGGAGACCATGATCGCGGCTTCCTTGGCGATCGCCGGCAAGTCGCGCAGGCGCACGCTGCGCAACATGACGATTATCACCAGAGCGTAGGCCACCGCCGCCACACCGGCTTCGGTGGGGGTGAAGCTGCCGGAGAGGATGCCACCGATGATGATCACCGGCACGCCCAGCGGTAGCAGGCAGCGGCGCAGCGCGGTGAAGAACTGCACGCCGCTGGCACGCGGCTCGCACGGGTAGTTGCGGTGGCGCGAGATGAAGTAGGCCACCACCATCTGCGACAGGCCGACCAGGAACCCGGGGATGACCCCAGCGAGGAACAGCTTGGTCATCGACAGATTGCTCAGCGAGCCATAGACGATCATCAGCACGCTGGGCGGGATGATCGCACCCATGGTCGAGGATGCCGCCGTGATCGCCGCCGAGAAGCCGGGCGAGTAGCCGCGC
Source organism: Phytopseudomonas daroniae (assembly GCF_004327275.1). NCBI lineage: Bacteria > Pseudomonadati > Pseudomonadota > Gammaproteobacteria > Pseudomonadales > Pseudomonadaceae > Phytopseudomonas > Phytopseudomonas daroniae. Next base: position 498,288 of record NZ_QJUJ01000003.1, on the reverse strand, counting down.
TTGACCATGGCCGGGATCATCATCGAGCCCATGCCGGCAGTGTCGGCGGTAGCGGTACCGGAAACCGTGGCGAACATCATGCTCACCACGACGTTGACCTGTGCCAGACCGCCCTTGATGTGGCCGACCATGGTCTGTGCCAGGTCGATGAAGCGGTCGGTGATGTTGCCCCTATTCATCAGATAGCCGGCGAGGATGAAGAAGGGGATGGCCAGTAGCGGGAAGTAGTCCAGCGAGGAATACATGCGCTCGACCAGCATTTGCACCGGCATGTCGGAAAAATGAATCGCCAGCAGAGTAGAGATAGACAGGCACAGCGCCAGCGGCACGCGCAGTACCAGCAGCACGGAAAAGCTGCCGAACAGCAGAGCGATGAGGAATGCGTTGCTCATGGCGCGATTCTCCTGTTTGCGGCTAGAGCCAGCAGATTGTGCAGCGCGTTGACGATGAACAGGGCGCCGCACAAGGGCATGATCAGCATGGTGTAACCCTGTTTTATGCCCAGCGAGAACGAGTAGCGGTGCATGCCGCTTTCCATGAACGAGAGGCCGTGCACCAGGAAGACGAGGCCGAGAACCAGCACCAGCACCGAGGTCAAGGCATCGAGCAGCAGCGACACCGGGTGCTCCGGCGGAAACCAGTGGAAAAGCAGGTCGACGACGAAGTGCTCGCGGCGCAGTACGCCCACGGTGCTGCCGAGGAAGGCGACCCAGATGAAGCAAATGGTGGCCAGTTCCATAGACCAAATGAACGATGTGCCGAAGAAACTGCGTGAGATGATTTCCAGTAGCAAGGTGCCGCACATGATCGCCAGCAGTAGGCCGCAGACGTTCAGCGCACAAGTTTCCAGCAGCTTGACGAAGCGGCCGTAGACAGCAAACGGACTGTTCATGGGAGTATCCCGTGTAGAAAGCGGGCGCGCCGGTTGGCGGGCGCCCACCGGGCTCAGAGGTTGCGAATGGTGTCGAGCATCGACTCGGCGCCGACATCTTTGGCGACGCTGTCGTAGAGCGGTTCCAGGGGCGCACGGAAGGCGGCCTTGTCGACCTGGACGATGGTCGCGCCGTCGGCCTGCATGGCGGCGATCGCCTTGTCCTGGAAGGTCACGGAGAGATCGAGCAGTTGCTGCCCTGCCTCGCTGAAAGCGGTGCGCACCGCCGGCTTCAGCGCTTCTGGCACCTTGCTCAGGGCGCGATCCGACATCAACACCAAGGCGACGTAGAAGGAGTGGTCGGTCTGCGAAAGATGCTTGGCGACCTCGTGCAGCTTGTAGGTGTAGAGGATGTCCGGCGCGTTCTCCACGCCCTGGATCACGCCTTGGCGCATGGCCGCCACCACTTCCGGCATGGGCAGGTTGATCGGTTGGGCGCCGTAGCTGGACCACACCTGCGACTCGATAGGGTTGGCCTGTACGCGCATGCGGATGCCGAACGATTTCATGTCCGCCGGGCTGGTGACCTCGCCCTTGGTGTTGGCGAACCAGCGGCTGCCAACGGTGCTCGGCGCCATCAGTTGCAGGCCGAGCTGAGTGTTGCTGACGACCTCCTGCATTTGCTGCCACAGAGCGCTGTCCGGGGCCATGCCCTTGCGATAGGTCTCATAGCTTTCAAAGATGTAGGGCACGCTGAACAACTGGAACTGGGGCACGAAAGAGGCGAAGTTGCCGCCGCCGACTACCGCGATGTCCAGCGAGCCGTTGCGCAGGCCTTCGATCATGCTCAGTTCGTTGCCCAGTTGCTGGTTGGGGTAGATGCGCAGCTTGACCTGGCCGTCAGTCTGCTTCTGCAACTCCTTGTCCAGTAGGTCGAGGGCGTTGTAGTAGAGACCGTCGCGGTTGGATTCGGTACCCGCGGTGAAGACAAGATTGACGCGCTCGGCAGCCAGTACGGCGTGGCTACCGAACAGGCCGATGCAGACGGCCGTGCCCAGCGCGGTGAAGAGTTTCTTCAGTTTCATGGCGTTTTCCTTGTACTTATTATTGGTTCGGATCGTGTAGTGCCGATACACTTCGCTCTTCGTACGGTCAATCCGTACACCGTACGGATATTTGCATTGAGCGCACGGATTGTCAACCGTTCCATCTCGGCGCCAGAGGGGGGGCTAAGGGAAATTCCGGCATGATGGCCGAAGGCGGGCTCTTGCAAATAGGCGTGACGTAGCTGTCACGATGACCTTCACTCCAACTAGCGTACGGACGATCCGAGCGGTAGCGGATGGTTGAACGCGGCGTTTCACCACGCTTCGTTGCTACTTCTGCCATCGATCAGACAGCTGATACCTTGCGGGTAGGTGTGCCAGCCCACACCGAGGCGGACGAACTGCCCAGCTCGGAAACGGAAATCCGCATCACGGGAGTGCGTGGGTGAACACCGGCAAAGATTAGGGACAGCAGCTGCGAGTTGCATAGAACCGCGCCTGCCGGCCCGATAGAGCACGCTTTCGTAGGAGCCGGCTTGCCAGCGAACCTCGTCTCGATTGCATCGCCGGCAAGGCTAGGCGCCCCCGCAGCTCCTACAGGCGTGATTGCTTCGGCGCTTACAGCGCGTCGCGGCTGCTGGCGCCATCCACCAGACGGGCGATGCCCAGCGGGTTGGCGTTCTTCAGCGCGTCGGGCAGCAGCGCGTCCGGGCAGTTCTGGTAGCACACCGGGCGCAGGAAGCGGTCGATGGCCAGGGTGCCCACCGAGGTGCCACGGGCGTCGGAGGTCGCCGGGTACGGGCCGCCATGCACCATGGAGTCGCAGACTTCCACACCGGTCGGGTAGCCGTTGAACAGTACACGACCGACCTTCTGCTCGAGCAGCGCGAACAGCTCTTCGCTACCAGCCAGGTCGCCCGGCTCGGTAAGCAGGGTGGCGGTCAGTTGGCCGTGCAGACCGTTGATGGCCGCCAGCAGCTCGGCCTTGTCGGCCACTTCGACGACGATGGTGGTCGGGCCGAAGACTTCTTCCTGCAGCAACTCGTCGCCGTTCAGCAGCAGGCTGACGTCGGCCTTGAACAGTTGCGGGCGGGCCTGGTTGCCTTCCTGCCTGGCGCCGGTCAGGTGAGTGATGCCGGCATGCGCGTTGAGCGCTTCCAGGCCTTTCACGTAGCTCTTCAGGGTGCCGGTGTTGAGCATGGTTTGCGGCGGCTGCTCGGCCATCTTGGCGGTGAAGCTTTCCAGGAAGGCGCTGAACTCAGGCGAACGGACACCGATCACCAGGCCTGGGTTGGTGCAGAACTGACCACATCCCATGACCACCGAACCAGCCAGCTCGCCGGCGATTTTCTCGCCACGGGCCTTGATGGCTTCGGGCAGCAGGATGACCGGGTTGATGCTGCTCATCTCGGCGAATACCGGAATCGGCTGCGGGCGCGCCGCGGCCATGTCGCACAGGGCGCGACCACCTTTCAGCGAACCGGTGAAGCCAACGGCCTGGATGGACGGATGCTTGACCAGCGCCTCACCGACGCCACTGCCGTAGATCATGTTGAACACACCCTTGGGCATGCCGGTCTTGTCGGCGGCGCGCAGCAGGGCTTCGGCAACGAAGGCGGCGGTGGCCATATGGCCGCTGTGGGCCTTGAACACCACCGGGCAGCCGGCGGCCAGGGCCGCGGCGGTATCGCCACCGGCGGTGGAGAAGGCCAGCGGGAAGTTGCTGGCGCCGAACACCGCGACCGGGCCGAGGCCGATGCGGTACTGACGCAGATCCGGACGCGGCAGCGGCTGGCGATCCGGCAGGGCACGGTCGATGCGTGCGCCGAAGAAGTCGCCACGACGCAGCACCTTGGCGAACAGGCGCATCTGGCCGCTGGTACGGCCACGCTCGCCCTGGATACGGGCGGTGGGCAGTGCGGTTTCGCGGGTAACGGTGGCGACGAACTCGTCACCCAGGGCATCCAGCTCGTCGGCGATGGCGTCGAGGAAATCGGCGCGCTTGGCGGCCGGCAGGCTGCGGTAAGCGGGGTAAGCGGCTGCGGCGGCTTTGGCGGCAGCGTCGACTTCTTCAGGGGTGGCCTGGATGAAGTCGTAGGACAGGGCTTCGCCGGTGCTGGCGTCATGACTCTTGTGAACGACGGAGCCGGCTGCGCTGAACGCGCCGCCGATGATGTTGTGGCCGATAACGGACATGGAATATTCCTCCTGGTTAGAACCAAGGCGGGGCCAACAGGCCCCGGGATGGATAACGATGAATGGTTTACAGAGCAGTCACGCCGCCCGGTTCGAGCGGCTCGTCGGCCGCCACCAGCCCATTGCGCAAGGGTGCGCCGAACTCGTTCATTTCGATCTCGAAGGTATCGCCGGGCTGAGCCTTGATACCATCGGCAAAGGACAGCGTAGCGGTGCCGAAGTAATGCACATGCACGTCGCCCGGACGCAGGAACTGCTGATATTTGAAGTGATGGAACTCCAGATTCTCCAGGCTGTGGCACATGTTCTCCTCACCGCTGAGGAACTCCTTCTCCCACAGCACCTCATTCCCACGGCGAATGCGGCTGGTACCGGACAGGTGGGCCGGTAACTGGCCTACGCGCAGTTCCGGGCCATAGGCGCAGAAGCGCAGCTTGGAGTGAGCCAGGTACAGGTAGCTGCGGCGTTCCATTACATGGTCGGAGAACTCGTTGCCCAGGGCATAGCCGAGGCGGTAAGGCTTGCCGTCATCACCGATGACGTACAGGCCGACCAGTTCGGGCTCTTCACCGCCATCCTCGGCGAACACCGGCACCGGCAGGTCGGCGCCCGGGCGCACGACGATGCCGCCATCGCCCTTGTAGAACCACTCCGGCTGCGCACCGACCTTGCCAGCGCCCGGCTTACCACCCTCGATCCCCCAGCGGAACATGCGCATGGTGTCGGTCAGGGTGGCTTCGTCCTGGGCCTTCTGCTGATGCATCTTGTCGCGGGTGGAGGCGCTGCCAAGGTGGGTCAGGCCGGTGCCGGTGATCAGGCAGTGGGCCGGATCCTCATGATCCAGCGGCGGCAGGATACGGCCGCCTTCCTGCAGATCGGCATAAGCAGGGCCGACCTCGGTGCCGCGGCTGTCCACTTCGTCCTGCAGGCTGCGGCCGGCACGAATGGCCGCCAGCGCCAGTTCGCGGGTATTGGTGATGCCGCGAACGGTGCGGATGGCATCGCCTTCGACAACGCCAACCTGGCGCCGGCCTTCGCTGGATTCGAACTGGATCAGTCGCATGGCTTATCTCTCTTTATTAGTAGTTTGCCCATGGGGTACAGGACAGACTTTACGAACTGCGCGCCAGCCTGCCTAATGACAAGCCCTGATCAAGCAATAACTGTTGGTTATCCCCATGATCGCGTCCCTGCCCGCCCTGGTTTCCCGACTGCGCCTGAAACAGCTGCGCCTGCTTATCGCCCTCGACGAACAGGGTTCGCTGCACAAGGCCGCAGAGGCCGTTGCGATCAGCCAGCCGGGAGCGACCAAGGCCCTCAACGAGATCGAGTCGGCGTTCGGCATGCGCCTGTTCACCCGCACCAGCCAGGGCCTGGAGGCCAATGACCTGGGGCGCTGCGCGATTCGCTACGCACGGCTGATCCATAGCGATCTGGCGCATTTGCGTGAGGAGATGCTGGGGATTCTCCAGGGCCAGGGTGGCCGTCTGGTGGTCGGCGTGATCATGGGCGCGGTGCCGCTGCTGATGCGCAGCCTGACGCGCCTGCGCAGCAAACAGCCGGAGCTGTCAGTGGAAATCGTCGAGGACACCAGCGCGCGCCTGCTCAGCCTGATCGACGAGGGCCGCCTGGATCTGGCGATCTGCCGAACCAGTGTCAGCCGCAGGCCGGATGCCTATGATTGCCTGAGCCTGCATCAGGAACAGTTGAAGGTGGTGGCCAACCCGGATCACCCACTGGCTGGCAGCCAGGGGCTGAATCTGGCGCAACTGGCGCCCTACAGCTGGGTGGTCTACCCGGCGAACATGCCGATGCGCCTGGTGCTGGAGCGGGAGTTCAGCGAAGCCGGTCTGGAGTTTCCACGCTACCCGCTGGAAACGGCGTCGACCTTCGCCACCCTGATGCTGCTGCAGGAAGACCCGAACCTGGTCGCCCTGATGCCGCGGGAAACAGCGCAATCGGCAACGCGCTTCGGCAGGCTGGCGTGCCTGGATCTTTCCCTGGTCTTGCGTAGCGAACCCTACGGCGTGATCAGCCGCCACGGCTCACCGCTATCGGCGCCCGCCCGGCTGCTGCTGGAGGAGTTGCGTAGCGAACAAGGCAGTAGCGACCGGCCGTAGGATGGGCCGGGCCGCGCAGGTGAACCCCATCGGCAATTGATGGGTTTCACCCATCCTACGACCTAGCGGACATTTCATGTACGACCGCAAAAAGGCGATAGCGGCCGTAGGGTGGATCGGGGCGCGTAGCTGACGCTCTTTTCATCCACCATCGCGATTGCAGAGCGGTGGACGGATGAAGCGTCGTCCACCCTACGAACGGCCGTTTGCGCCTTTAAGACCGTAGAACGTAGCCTGGATTAGCCGCAGGCGTAATCCGGGGCCGAAGGCCGTGATCCATGGTTCAACGCGGGTCACCGACCGGCTGCTCCCGCCTTGTAGCGTCTTATCGATCAACTTCTGGCTCGCAATTAGCCCTTCACGACCATGCGCCCGTCCCCCGCCCTGCGCAATGCCGCGGCCAGGCGCCGGGCGATGTCGGTCACTTGGGCGTCCTGCCCCTGGGCGACGATGAACTGGGTACCGACGCGCAAGGCATAGCCGCCGGGCGTGGTCGGGTCGGCGCAGGTGCCGACCAGAATGCCCAGCAGTTCCAGTGCCTTCATCTCCTGCGCTGCCTGCGACATCGGGCTCATCGGCACCAGCACCTGATGGGTGAAGACTTCGCCCGGCGCTGGCGCGATCACCGCCACGTCCCGTTCGCGCAGTACCTGGGCGAAAGTCTCGCTGGCCGCGCAGACTCGCCTGGCATAGGCGCCACCATCGGCTTGCGCCTGCTGCAGGGTGACCAGGAAGGCGGGCAGCTTGCCGGCATCGTAGTTGGCCAGCAGCGCCCGGTCGATAAAGCACGCCAGGCGCTCGCCATCGGCGACATCACGCCCGGCGATCAGGCTATGCGGTCGACCGGGCAGGGTCTTGTAGGTGGAGCTGGTGAGGATGTCGACGCCCAGCGCCAATGGATTGGGAAAGGTGCCGCCAGCAATCAGACCGGAAACGTGGGAGGCATCGTAGATGGTCTTCGCGCCGACCTCACGGGCAGCCGCGATCACCGGCTCGATATCATCGGGAGTGACGATCACCGAACGCCCCAGCATCACCAATGCCGGGCGCAGCTCGCGCACCTGCTCGGCAGCGGCCTTTGCATCCAGGCGGCAGGCGTGGGTATCGAACGGCAGGTCGGCGACCCGTAGCCCGGCCAATTCCGGCGTGCCGCCACGGCGCTGGCTCAGGTGCCCGCCATGGGCGGCGGCCGGCGCCAGCAGCAGGTCGCCTGGCCGGGAGAAAGCATGGAACACCGCCAGGTTGGCGATGGTGCAACTGGGCAGGCGTGGCTCGGCCCAGGCAGCGTCGAACAGGCCGCAGATGCGCTCGCGCACGGCAATTTCCAGCCCCGAGACCAGGTCGGTATCCGGCTGTTCCTTGGCGAAACTCGGCCCCATCGCCGGGTAGGCGCTCAGCTCCGGCGCATAGGCACGTCGGGCCTCTTCGCTGGGCAGGTTGGCACCGGCGTACAGCACCACACGGCCATCACTCAGCGCCGCACCGCGCTCAGCGGCCATGCTCAGCAATTGCTGCTCGTTGGGTAGTTCCATGAATTGAGACTCGTCAGGCTTCAGTGAGAAAGAATTTTCGAGAGGAACTGCTGAGCCCTTTCGCTGCGCGGGCTGCCAAAGAAATCATCCTTGTCGGCGTCTTCGACGATCTCACCGCGATCCATGAAGATCACCCGGTTGGCAACCTTTCGCGCAAAGCCCATCTCGTGGGTCACGCACATCATGGTCATGCCCTCATGGGCCAGTTGCACCATGACGTCGAGCACCTCGTTGACCATCTCCGGGTCGAGCGCCGAAGTCGGTTCGTCGAACAGCATCACCACCGGATCCATGGCCAGAGCGCGGGCGATCGCCACGCGCTGTTGCTGGCCGCCGGACAGCTGACCGGGAAACTTGTGCGCATGGGCGGTCAGGCCAACCCGCTCCAGCAGCTGCAGGCCCTTGCGCTCGGCCTCGGCCTTGCCGCGCTTGAGCACCTTGATCTGCGCGAGCATCAGGTTGTCGATGATCGACAGGTGGGGGAACAGCTCGAAGTGCTGGAACACCATGCCGACACGTGAGCGCAACGCAGGCAGATTGGTGCTCCTCGCCGTCAGGCTGATGCCGTCGACGACGATATCGCCGCTGTCGATCGGCTCCAGGCCGTTGACTGTCTTGATCAGCGTGGATTTGCCGGAGCCGGAAGGGCCGCAGACCACCACCACCTCGCCCTTGGCGACCGAGGTCGAGCAGTGCGACAGCACCTGGAACGAACCGTAGGATTTACAGACATCGCTGATCGTTATCATGGCGAAGGCACCTTAGCGAATGATGGCGACGCGCTTTTGCAGGCGGCGTACGGCATGGGAGGCGAGCAGGGAAATCACGAAGTAGACGAGCGCGGCGAAGACGTACATCTCCAGCAGGCGACCGTCACGCTGGGCGATCTTCGCCGCGGCGCCGAGGAAGTCGGTGATCGACAGGATGTAGACCAGCGAGGTGTCCTGGAACAGCACGATGGTCTGCGTGAGCATCAGCGGCAGCATGTTGCGCAGCGCCTGGGGCAACACCACGTTGAACAGGCTCTGCCGGCCGGTCATGCCCAGCGCCATGGAGGCCTGGGTCTGCCCCCTGGGCAGCGACTGGATGCCGGAGCGGATGATTTCGCAGAAGTAGCATGCCTCGAACAGGGTGAAAGTGATTACCGACGACCAGAACGGATCGATGCGCATCGGCCGCGACGCGCCGGTCACCCACTGCGCCACGAACGGCATCATGAAGTAGAACCAGAAGATCACCAGCACCAGCGGCAGCGAGCGCAGCAGGTTGACGTAGCCGCCGGCGAACAGCGACAGCGCGCGATAACGCGACAGGCGCATCACCGCCAGCAGCGAGCCGAAAAGGATGCCGCCCAGGGTCGCCAGAACGGTGAGCGTCAGGGTGAAGCTCATCCCGGTGAGGAATAGATAGGGGAGCGAGTCGATCACCACCCCCAGATCGAAACTGCCAAACATGTTCAGCTCTCCTTACGCAGGCCGTAGCCTGGTACAGCGGCCTTGCGCTCGACGGCACGCATGGCGAAGACGATGATCAGGTTGAGCAGCAGGTACAGGGTGGTCGCCGCGGTGAAGGCTTCGAAGGTCTGGAAGCTGTTCTCCTGCATCGCCCGGGCGCTGCCGGTCAGCTCCATCAGGCCGATCGCCAGGGCCACCGAGGTGTTCTTGGTGCAACTGAGAAATTCGGAGGTGATGGCCGGCACGACGATGCGATAGGCCATGGGCAACAGCACGTAGCGGTAGGTCTGCACCAGGGTCAACCCCATGGCCAGACCCGCCATGCGCTGGCCGCTGGACAGACTTTCCAGGCCGGCGCGCACCACTTCGGCCATACGCGCAGCGTGATAACAGCCCAGACAGATCACAGCCGTATAGAACGCAGCGTTGGGCACCTGCTTGAACCAGCGCCCCAGATCGTCGGGCAGCAGTTCCGGCAGTACGAAGTACCAGAGGAACATCTGCACCAACAGCGGAATGTTGCGGAACACCTCGACGAAGCCGGTGCCCAGTGCACGCAGCCAGGCCAGCGGCGAAGTACGCGCCACGCCGACCAGCGAGCCGAGCAGCAAGGCGATGGTGAAGGCACCGATGGCCGTGGCGACCGTCCAGCCGGCACCCCAGAGCAGTGTCATCAGGTAGGTATTGGTGCCATCGAGCGACGGCTCGAAGAAGATCCACCAGTTCCAGTTATAACTCATGGCCTAGCCCGTCCAGTGCATGTCATGGCCCGGGCGACAGGCATCGCCGACCGGGTTTGGCGACGCTCGATCAGCGGTACAGATCGGGATTCGGATCGTCGGTAGGCTGAGCGATGACCTTCTGCAGCTGGTTGGACATCGGGAAGTTCATGTTGATACCGCGCGGCGCAATCGCCTGCACGAACCATTTGTCGTAGATGGCGGTGATCTCACCGCTGGCATACAGCTCATCAAGCGTGGCGTTGACCAGTTGCTTGAAGGGCTCGTCGTCGCGACGCAGCATGATGCCGTAGGGTTCGACCGACAGCGGCTCGCTGGACATCACATAGTCGTCGGGGGTCTTCGAGGTGGCAGCCGCACCGGCGATCGACACGTCATCGAAGATCAGCGCCACGGCACGCTCGGTTTGCAGGGTGAGCATGCCTTCGGCCAGATCCTTCACGGTGAGGATTTTCAGGCCCAGGTTCTGCGCGGCATTCGCCTCGCTGATCACCTTCACGCTGGTGGTGCCGGCCAGGGTGACGACGGTCTTGCCCTTGGCGTCCGCCATGCTCTCGACGGGTGCACTCTTCTTCGACAGGATGCGCACACCCGCCACGAAATAGGTATTGGAAAAGGTCACCTGACGCTGACGCTCGGCATTGTTGGTGGTGGTGCCGCACTCCATGTCGATGGTGCCGTTGGCCAGCAGCGGCATGCGGGTCGCGCCGGTGACCGGCAGGTAGCTTACCTTGAGGTCGGGCTTGTCCAGTTTGACCTTCAGCGCATCGACGACTTTCGCGCACAGATCCATGGCATAGCCGATGGGCCGTTGCTGGTCGTCATAGTAGGAAAACGGCACGGCACCGTCACGGTGACCGATGCTGATCTCGCCCAACTCGGCGATCTTGGCCAGCGTGCCTTCCTGAGCCGACACACCCGCCGCGGCGAGCATCAGCACGAGCGATGAAGCTGCAAGAACATTCTTCATGGATTTGCCCTCTGGAATAAGTTATCGCGCTGCGGCCATATCCCTTCGAGGGGGCCGACGTGCCTGCAAGGCATCGCCGGATCATGCTGTCGAGCCTACTTAGTCACGTCAACAAAAAAGAATAATAAATAATGAATTCATTTTAATTGTGCAAAGTTAGGGCAATTTTTAATGCAAATACCCGGAAATCGCGCATTTAAATCAGGATAAAGGTATCCAAATCAGGGCAAGCCGCCCGCATCAGAACCGTTCTGGTGCGACCTGGGAAACCTGTAATTCATCGATGGAGTGACGCACTGTGCGTGCCGTGTTCATGACGTGCTGACGCATGATTTTTGCCAATCGCGTGCCATCACGGGCACAGAGTGCCTGCAGGATCTTCTCGTGGTCGCTCACCGCCTCTTTCCAGTCCCTGGGGGCCTGGCGCACGGTATGGCGGATATTGCGGATGCGCAGTTCGAGGTTGCGATAGAGCACCAGTAGCGAGGCATTGCCCGCCGCTTCGAAGATGGCGAAGTGGATGGCACGATTGAGCCGCGAATACTCCAGCGAGCGGGATGCGCTGTAGGCCTCGATCATCTCCTCGTGCAGCGTGCGGATGGTCTCGAGCTGCGCATCGCTGATCTGCGCGCAAGCCAGCTCTCCGGCCAGCGCCTCGATGCTGGCGATGATCGGGAACAGCTCCTGCAGCTCTTCATCGGTGATGGTGACCACACGCGCACCGCGCTGCGGCAGCAGCTCGATCATGCCTTCGGCTGCCAGCGCCTTGAGCGCCTCGCGCAAAGGCGTGCGGGAAATATCGAAGCGCTCGCACAGCGTCTTTTCCGGAATTTTCTGTCCCGGTTCCAGCTCACCGCTGACGATCAGCTCGCGCAGATGGTCGACGATCTCGCTGTGCAGCGTTCGCCGCTGGATGGGTCTTGCTTCTGAAACGCTCAAACTAGTCTCTCGGCCATGCCATAAAAAACCGGAGATGAGGCTCTCCCCTCTCTGGCTCAACGGATGAGACTTAGCCACCGACGCTGACGCTTGTCCAGAGGAACCTGCCCCGAGCGGCCAACTGCAGTTCTCGGAGCAACGTCCATGACAGTCGTCGCGAATCGCCATCAATCCACGAGAGAGCCCCGTTCAATCAACGACGGTTGACCGTCTGCGCTGCGCGCAGCACATCGGCACCGACCTCGGCTTCGAAGGCCTGCCAGACCGGGCGCATCGCTTCGCGCCAGGTTTCGCGCTGCTCGGCGGTCAACGGCAGGATCTGGCTGTGACCGCTGGCGACGATCTGCTCGCGGCTCTTGCGATTCTGCTCTTCGGCATCCTGGTTCACCTTGAAGCTGACCTCTTCGATGATCGCCTCCAGTTGTACGCGTACCTGATACGGAATGCTGACCCAGAACCTGGAGTTGCTGATCAGCATGTAGTTGAGCGAGCCGTGGTTGGTTTCGGTGATGAACGGCTGTGCGCTGTCGAGCTTCTGGCTGGCCAGGTTCGACCAGGGGTTTTCCGCACCCTGTACGACGCCCTTCTGCAAAGCCGCCAGGGTTTCGCTGAAGGCGATCTTGCTAGCGCTGGCACCGAGCTGGGCGAACTGCGCCTCCAGTACCGGCGATGGCTGGATACGGAAGGCCAGCCCCTTGGCATCGGCGGGCAACTTCAGCGCACGGGTGGCGGAAAGTTGCTTCATGCCGTTGTTCCAGTAAGCCAGACCGTAGATGTCGTAGCTGGCCATGGAACGCAGCAGTTCGCGACTCTTCTCGCGTTTCTGGAAGCGTTTGACCGCGTCCAGGTCGTCGAACAGGAACGGCAGATCGAACACCTGCAATTGCTTGGTATAAGCATCGAATTTCGACAGCGACGGCGCCAGCAGTTGCACCTTGCCATCACGCAGGGCCTGCAGTTCGTCGTCGTCACCGAACAGGGTGGAGTTGGGGTAGACCTCGACCTTCACCTGGTCGCCGAGGCGCTGCTCCACGAGCTGCTTGAACAGCAGGGCGCCACGGCCCTTGGGCGTGTCTTCGGCAACCACGTGGGAGAATTTGATGACGATGGGTTCGGCGGCGGAAACCGACGTGCCGATCAGCAGCAGGGCCGACAGGGCAATGGTGACAACGGACTTGAACATGCAACACCTTGGCAATGGCAGGCAAAGGCGCATGCGCGAGGCAGGCACCTGAAGGAATGGGTTATCGAGTGACCTCAACGAGGCATCGGTAAAGCGCTGTCGGCTGCGCCCAGCGCATGGCGCGGGAGTCCGACTATTATTGGAGGGGCTGCGGCGCATGGGTCAGTGGTACCCGACCGTCTCGGCAGGGGCGCGATTCTTGTCGATCCCCGGTCGCGGAACAAGCTGCAATAACGCCAACTGCTGCACAGCTTGAAGATTCAATGCCCGCACCGTGGCAGAATGCGCCCCGCCACACCACCACGAGATCAGCATGTCGTCGTCTTTCGTCACTCCCTTCGCCACCCTGGAACTGCAGCGCCAGCCCGAGCAACCCGGCATGCCGCTGCAGGCCTTCGATGCCGCCGACGCTTATCTGCTCGAGCAGGTGCAGGGGCTGTCAGGTACGACGCGAGCACTGCTGCTCAACGACAGCTTCGGCGCCCTGGGCTGTGCCCTGGCCGGTCGCGCCCAGGTAACCAGCAGTGGCGATTCGCACCTCGGCCACCTCGCCCTGCGCCTGAATCTGGCGCGCAATGGCCTGGCGGCGGATGCGGTGACCTTCGTACCGGCCAGCGAGCCCACCAGCGGGCCGTTCGACCTGGTGCTGATCCGGGTACCGAAAACCCTGGCCCTGCTGGAGGAACAACTGATCCGCCTGCACGGTCAATTGGCCCCAGGCGCACAGGTGATCGCCGGCAGCATGATCAAGCACCTGCCCCGGGCGGCCGGTGATCTGCTGGAGCGCTATATCGGCCCGGTGCAGGCCTCACTGGCGGTGAAAAAAGCCCGTCTGCTGCACGCCACGCCGGAAACCAAAGCGACGCCGAAGTCGCCCTACCCGACGCGTTACCGCCTGGACAAGCCGGCCATCGAGCTGAGCAACCACGCCAACCTGTTCTGCCGCGAAGGGCTGGATATCGGCACCCGCGCCTTTCTGCCCCATCTGCCGCGCCATCTGGACAATCGCCGGGTGGCCGATCTCGGTTGCGGCAACGGTGTACTGGGCATCGCCTATGCACTGAGCAGCCCCAGCGCCGAGCTGACTCTGGTCGACGAATCCTATATGGCCGTGCAGTCCGCCGCGGAAAACTGGCGAGCTGCCCTCGGCGAGCGCCCGGTGACCATCCGCGCCGGTGATGGCCTTGCCGAGCAGGCTGCCGACTCGCTGGATCTGGTGCTGTGCAACCCGCCCTTTCATCAGCAGCAAGTAGTCGGCGATTTCCTCGCCTGGCGGATGTTCCAGCAAGCCCGCAACGCCCTGGTCACGGGCGGCGAACTATGGATCGTCGGCAACCGCCACCTGGGCTACCACGCCAAACTGGCGCGGCTGTTCCGCGGCGTCGAGCAGGTGGCGGCAACGCCGAAGTTCGTGGTGCTCAAGGCGACGAAGTAAACTCAGTCCTATTGGGGAACTTCATGAACACACCACAGAAAATCAGCAATGAGCGCAAGCAAGAGCTTCTGCTTGCTCTCGCTCGCGGTGAACAGGCAATTGCAGAAAACCGGATCTATAGTCACACCCAAGCTAAAGAGAAACTGAGCCGCTGGCTCAAATAATCTCGGCGACCAGCTTGCGAATTCTGCATTCTCACAACCGCTTCCCCGGCCATCGCTGCGCTCAGCGCCGGGCTACCAAAGCCTCGTAGCCTGCGGTTGAGCGCAGCGATACCCAGGAGCGGGCAACACCGCTCTACAAGGTCAAGGTAAACCGAGACAGCAACGCCCCCGGCAATGCCATGGAACCGGTCTGCCTGGCGCCGTAGGTTCCATTGGGCAGGAGCAGCTCCGGCTCGCGAGTCAGGGCTTCCAGATGCGGGCCAAGGAAATCGAACAGCGAATCGTCGAAGCGCATGGTATTGACCGGCGCCTGGATGCAGCCGTCCTCGACCCAGAAGGTGGCGAAGCGGGTCATGCCAGTCAGACGCCCGGCGGGCAGGTCGGAGAAGTTGCTGTACCACAGGTTGCCGATATACAGCCCGGTGCCGAGTCGTTGCAGGACATCGTTCTCGTCCAGATCGCCGCCGTGCATGCGCAGCGACAAGGGATATTCACCACTCCCCGCACCGTTGGCGATCAGACTGTATTCGGCCGCGCTGCGTGAACTGACCAGGCGCTCGCCGGGCAGCCCTTCGCTCAGCAGTCGCAGAGGCTGACGCGGCCCCTCGCGGGTGAAAGCCGGCGCCAGACCACCTTCGATACGCTCATCCAGGGTCACCTTATCGCTCAGGCTGGCACTACCGGCGAACAGCCGCTGCAATGGACTACCGCCGGTGGCCAGCGCCTGGGCGGAAAAACCCCAGGCGAACAGGCCGAACAACTCTTCCAATGCCGCGGGGGTCAGGTAGGCACGGTAAGCACCCGGTTTCAGCTCACGAGCGGGCTTGCCCAGGTGCTGCAACTGTTCACGGGCGAAATCCAGCTTGCGGGCGAAAACCTGGGCATCCCAGCGCTCGCCGGCATAATTGTTTTTCACCGCCTGGCCATTTTCATGGAACAGACTGAATTCGAAGTTGAAGCTGCTCGCCGCATGCCAGCCAAAGGCGCCCCAGGAACTGGCGAAGCCCTGGTACTGCGGCCCGGCAGCATAGAAGCCGACCAGATCGAGCCCCGCCGCAGCCTCATTGATCTGCGCGATGGCGGCTTCGCTGTCCTGAATGTCCTGGCCGATGGCGATCTCACTGCGCCAGGCTTCACGGTTCAGGCGCAGGTAGGGATCGTCGGTCAGCGTCGGCAGTACCGCACGCAGGCGCTGCAGCGCTTGGTCGAGCCGCAGTTGGTCATCCTCGATCACCCCGCTCAGGGCCAGCTCGAAGTCGCCATGGCGTTCGCCCTGATACAACGCCAGGGTGGCGTACGCCTGCTGCACCTGGCCAGCCTGGCGCACACGGGCATGGTTGAAGCGGATGAAATCAGAGGACTCGGCCTGATATTCCAGGGTGAACCCCTCGCCTGCCTGCAGTCGGGTATTCAGGTAAGCGAGCAAGTCAGTGAAGTGTCGACGAGCATCCATCAGGCGGCCCCTCCAAAAACGTCGATATCGGCGAACACGCACGCGGGCGTGGCATGGCCGACGCGAATCACCTGGTTGGGCTCGCCCTTGCCGCAGTACGGTGTGCCCAGCACTTCTAAGGTACCGGCATCGCCGACAGCCTTGAGGTTGCGCCAGAACTGCGCGGAGATGCCGCGGTAATTGGGGTTCTTTACCACACCCTTGAGTTCGCCGTTCTCGATCAACTGGCCCCACTCGCAGCCGAACTGGAATTTGTTGCGCGCATCGTCGATCGACCAGGAGCGGTTGTTGCTCATCAGAATGCCACGCTCGATGCCACCGATCAGTTCCTCCAACCTTTGTGTTCCAGGCTCGACATTGAGGTTGCCCATGCGGTCGAGGGTCGGCCGATTCCAGCTGCAGGCGCGGCTGTTGGCGACGCCCTCCAGGCCGCTGCGCCACTGCGACAGTGCGCCGCCGAGGGGGCGCTGCAGGATGCCCTCGCGGATCAGGTACTGGCGCTGCGCCGGGGTACCGTCGTCGTCATGCCGATAGCTGGCCAGTTCGCCGGGCACGCCCGGGTCGAAGGTCACGTCGAGCAGTGGCGAGCCGTAGCGGTAGTGGCCGAAGTCCTCCTGGCGGATGAAGCTGGTACCGGCGAAGTTTCGCTCGTCGCCAAGGATGCGATCCAGCTCCAGCGGATGGCCGATGGACTCGTGGATCTGCAGGATCATCTGATCCGGCATCAGCAACAGCTCACGCGGGCCACTCGGCGTGTTGGGTGCCAGCAGGAGTTGCAGCGCCTCGTCGGCGATACGGCTGGCGGTACCGACCAGGCCAAGCTGATCGATCACTTCGGCGCCGCCCTGGCGAGCCAGGTGAGTACCGCCGAAGCTGCGGCTCTGGCTGTCGGCGCCATCGCTGGCGGTCACCCCCAGTTGCGGGAACACGTAGTGCTGGGCACGACGCAAACGGGCGCCGGCGCTGTTGAGGTAGATCTGCTCAGTGGCGGTAAAGCTCAGTCCCGCGTACCAGTCCACCAGGCGATCATCGCGGGGCACCCGTGCTGACTCCGCAGCCAGTAGCTCGTACCAGTGCGCCGCACTGGCCAGGGATCGCTCATAGCCGGGCATGATGTCATCCACCTGCTCATGGGGCTGCGGCAACTCGTGCACATCGAGCAGGTTGCGACCAGCCAGCTGCCGCGCCAGGTGCTCGGCCTTGTCGAGGGCCGCCTGCAGGCCAGCCTGGCTGAGATCGCTGGTAGCCGCGTAGGCTTCCACGCCGGCGATACGCACGCTGAGCATGGCGCCGGCATCGTCACCGAACGACGGCGCCAGCGCCACGTTGCGGCGCACCCAATAGCGCTCGGTGGTTTCCCGCACATGGCGCAGCGACCAGAAGTCGGCTGTCGAGTGCAGGGCGGCGAAGCGGCGTTGCAGGGTTTCGCTGAAGGCGAACATCGGACTCCCTCTGGCTGGCGGCAAAGGGGGCAGTATGGGAACAACGTTGCGGGTGGATCAACTGTGGGGGCAAGTGCGGCTGGCAGACAATCCAGACTGACCGGCCGGGAAATGAGTGACCATTGAACGCGCTCGCTCATCATGGACAGATAGCGTTCTGATGGCTTAGTGTCGAGGCCAGATTCGCTCTCACGCCTGACCGAGCGAGATGGCTTTGCCTCGCATGCTGCATAACGGCCTTATACGGTCATCGGTATCATCAGCCCCCTTTAGAAAGGATTCACAGAAGGAACACGGAATGTTATCCACCAAGCCCGCTCGGGTGGTTATGCACCATTTGGTGTCTATTTATAGTTAGGCTATCGAATGCCATCAAAACCGCTGAATATTCCGCTATATAAAAAAAGCCATACTCGCTTATGGCATATACTCGCATGTATTCCACTAGCCATAATTACTGTAAAGCCTGGCACCATCGAAAACTGGCTCACTTCAATATTATTAGTGTTCCCAGTACTTTGGTTTGTATTCGTTGGCCCTAAATTCCTAGACGGCTGGCTAAGGCATAGCCGATATAGTTTCCTGCTTTGGGTCATCCTGGCATTGAAACTGGCATTGTTTTTCTGGGTAATTAAAATTATCGAGCCGTACACCGCTTCACTGCTGAGCGAGTGGCTAAAAGCCTAACAACTAACTCAACCGTTCGCTTTGCTCACTGGGACGGGTTAACACGCGGCAAGACGGATCATTTTTTGTAGGATGGATTAGCGAAGCGTAATCCGTCGTTTATCGCGAACAACTTCGTCGGTTTCATACGGCGGATTACGCCTTCGACTAATACGCCCTACCGAATCTATTCCGTAGCAAGTAGCCCGGATCTGCGTAGGGTGAACCGGGGCGCGTAGCTAACGCGAAGCTTGTCCACCGTTTTCAAGGCACGTAGCCCAAAACGTACGGTTACCCATGGTGGATGAATAAAGCGTCATCCACCCTACCGGAGCCATCCGTACTCCCTGGGACTTCAGCAAGTAGCCCGGACATGTAGGGTGGACAACGCGAAGCTTGTCCACCATTTTCAATGCGCGTAACCCAGGACAAATCACGGTTGAGCCCATGGTGGATGGATAAAACGCCATCCACCCTACGGGTGCGTCGTTACGGCGTACTCAACCCCGCCGCATTCATGAATAGCCGCAACAGGTACGACAGAGCCCCCAGGCTCAGCACGCTCACCGTCCAGATGCCTGCCAGCCAGGCGATACGCTGCCAGAGCGGTTTCTTTTCAGTTGTGCGATTCATCAGTGGTACCCCTGGTCAGGCGTCACCTTGCCGCGGAATACGTAGTAGCTCCACGCGGTGTAGACGAGAACGAAAGGAATGATGAACAGCGCGCCGACCAGGGCGAAGCCCTGGCTCTGCGGTGGTGCGGCGGCCTGCCAGATGGTCAGCGAGCCGGGCACGATGTCGGCCACAGGCTGATACCCAGGCCGCTGTAACCGAGAAAGATCAGTACCAGGGTCAGCACGAACGGCTTGCTGTTGTCGTAATTGGCCACCGAGCGCAGCAGGTAGAAGAAGCTCGCCAGCACCAGCACCAGCAGCGGCACGGGCAGAAACCAGAACAGGTTGGGCACGGGTTCTCAGCTTCCGGGGGCGGCAGGAAATTGCCGCTCCTAGGCAACCGTACCCCCCCTCCATCATCCTAAACGACGCGCAGCCCAGGAATTACAGGCGTGGAGAGATTCTGGCCCGCATCTTGTATAGCATCTCTTGCAGAGTGAAAAGCACCTAACAATTGCTTTGCTACTACGGGGTTGTAGTGACCTTGAGCTTAGCGTGGTCGACAGTAGGAAGCTAAGCAGGGTACTGATAAGGGATTAAGGCTTTCCAAAGGGAAAGCGGATAGGACTCATATGCAAATCAGCAATGTAAGCTCAGCATTCAGCACTTCGTATACCGCGTCTCAAAGAGCATCCGTGGAAAAGGACTCTCAGGCGGCGATCAAAAATACGGGCGTAAGCTCATCGGATACAGTATCGATTTCGGACGAAGGAAGGAAGGCTGCCTTTGACGACAGCGCTGGGAAAAGTACAACAGGCAACGCTTCGTCTGGTGTCGAAAAATATCAAATTCCTGGCTGGCAGGCGCAGTACATGAATGTAGTCAAACCTGTCATTGGCGCATCTCCTCTGGCGTCTAATGAAAGCACTGGCAGGCTATCGTCTGAATCAGAACGTATCGAATATGCGAACCTCATTGACCAGCACTATAGCTCGGTTCTTAAATCGAATGGAATTGAAGGCGTAGATGCTCACTACGAAGCGACGATTGTTAATAAGGAGTTTAGTGAGTCGCTGCGTCAGCAAATGAAAGAATCCATCATGGGTGATAGCAGGCTGCTTGAACTCATGTCGAAAATGGGCAAGTCACCTGTATAAATCACCGCTCCTTCATCACAACCCTCTATGCTGATCGAGCTTGAGAGATACGGCTACATCAAAACGCGGCAAGACGGATCAAGGTTTGTAGGATGGATTAGCGAAGCGTAATCCGTCGTTTACCGCGAACAATGTTGTCGCCTTCATGCGGCGGATTACGCCTTCGGCTAATACGCCCTACCGAATCTATTCCGTAGCAAGTAGCCGGACATGGTGGACAACGCGAAGCTTGTCCACCATTTTCAATGCGCGTAACCCAAGGCAAATCACGGTTGACTCCATGATGGATGGATAAAGTGTCAGCTACGCGCCCCGATCCACCCTACCGGAGCGCCTGCAGTACGCCGCTAAGGCGTACTCAACCCCGCCGCATTCATAAACAACCGCAACAGGTACGACAGAGCCCCCAAGCTCAGCACGCTCACCGTCCAGATGCCGGCCAGCCAGGCGATACGCTGCCAGAGCGGTTTCTTTTCAGTTGTGCGATTCATCAGTGGTACCCCTGGTCAGGCGTCACCTTGCCGCGGAATACGTAGTAGCTCCACGCGGTGTAGACGAGGATGAAGGGAATGATGAACAGCGCGCCGACCAGGGCGAAGCCCTGGCTCTGCGGTGGTGCGGCGGCCTGCCAGATGGTCAGCGAGCCGGGCACGATGTTCGGCCACAGGCTGATGCCCAGGCCGCTGTAGCCGAGGAAGATCAGTACCAGGGTCAGCACGAACGGCTTGCTGTTATCGTAATTGGCCACCGAGCGCAGCAGGTAGAAGAAGCTCGCCAGTACCAGCAACGGCACGGGCAGGAACCAGAACAGGTTTGGCAGGCTGAACCAGCGCTCGGCGATGCTCGCCTGGGACAGCGGCGTCCACAGGCTGACGATGCCGATCACCGCCAGCAACAGCAGCGCCAGTGGGCGCGCCATATCGTGCATCTGTTGCTGCAGGCGCCCTTCCGTTTTCATGATCAACCAGGTGCAGCCGAGCAGCGCATAGGCGGCGATCAAGCCCAGGCCGCTGAACAGCGGAAACGGCGCCAGCCAGTCCAGCGAGCCACCGGAGAACGCCCGGCCTTCGACCGGAATGCCTTCGATGAAGGCGCCCAGGGCCACGCCCTGAAAGAAGGTTGCCGCCACGGAGCCGCCGATGAAGGCCTTGTCCCAGATATGCCGCTTGTGATCCCTGGCCTTGAAGCGAAACTCGAAGGCCACGCCGCGAAACACCAGGCCCAACAACATGAAGATCAACGGCAGATACAGGGCGCTGAGCACCACCGAGTAGGCCAGCGGGAAGGCGGCGAACAACCCGGCGCCGCCGAGCACCAGCCAGGTTTCGTTGCCGTCCCAGACCGGCGCCACGGTGTTCATCATGATGTCGCGCTCGCCCTTGTCCGGCACGAACGGGAAGAGGATGCCGATGCCCAGGTCGAAGCCGTCCATGATCACGTACATCATCACGCCGAAGACGATGATCACCGCCCAGATGATCGAAAGATCGATACCCATGGTCATACCCTCCCGTTCGCGTCTGCACCGCCATGGTCACTGTCATGCATCCCCTCTTGGGGGGCCGACAGTGGCCTCGCCGGTGTGTGCCGAGTGCCCGGCCCGCCTTCACCCTGGTGATCGCCTTCACCGGTAACCGGCCCCTTGCGCACCAGGCGCATCACGTAGCTCATGCCGGCACCGAACACCGCGAAGTAAACGACCACGAACAGCACCAGGGTCAGGCCCAGTTGCGCCGCGCTGTGCATCGACACACCATCGGCGGTGCGCATCAAGCCGTAGACCACCCAGGGCTGACGACCGATTTCGGTGGTGAACCAGCCGGCGAGGATGGCGATCAGCCCGGACGGCCCCATCCACAGGCAGAAATACAGGAACGGACGAGACCGATAGAGGCTGCCGCGCCAGCGTAGCCACAGGCTCCACAGCCCGGTAAGGATCATCAGCATGCCCATGGCGACCATCACCCGGAACGACCAGAACACGATGGCCGAGTTGGGCCGATCCTCCTTGGCGAACTCCTTCAGTGCCGGAACCTGTTTGTCCAGGCTGTGGGTCAGGATCAGGCTGCCTAGATAAGGCACTTCGACCTTGAAGCGGGTTTCTTCGCGCTCCATGTCCGGCCAGCCGAACAGGATCAACGGCGTTGGCTCGCCGGAGCTGTTGTCCCAGTGGCCTTCGATGGCGGCGATCTTCGCCGGTTGATGCTCGAGGGTGTTGAGGCCATGGAAGTCACCGATCACCGCCTGTATCGGCGCCACCAGCAGCGCCATCCACAGCGCCATCGAGAACATCTTGCGCATCGCCGGGGTGTCACGCCCGCGCAGCAGGTGCCAGGCCGCCGAAGCGCCGACGAAGAACGCCGTGGCGAGAAACGCGGCGGTGGCCATGTGCGCCAGGCGATACGGGAACGACGGGTTGAACACCACCGCGAACCAGTCCACCGGAATCACCCGGCCATCGACGATCTCGAATCCCTGGGGCGTCTGCATCCAGCTGTTGGAGGAGAGAATCCAGAAGGTCGAGATCAGCGTACCGACCGCTACCATGATCGTCGAAAAGAAGTGCAGCCCCGGCCCGACGCGGTTCCAGCCGAACAACATGACACCGAGAAAGCCTGCTTCGAGGAAGAACGCGGTGAGCACCTCATAGGTCAGCAGCGGCCCGGTGACCGAGCCGGCGAAATCCGAGAAGGCGCTCCAGTTGGTACCGAACTGGTAGGCCATCACCAGGCCGGAGACCACGCCCATGCCGAAGTTGACGGCGAAGATCTTCGCCCAGAAATGGTAGAGGTCGCGGTACACCGCCTCGCCGGTTTTCAGCCACAGGCCTTCGAGCACGGCCAGATAGCTGGCCAGGCCGATGGTGATAGCCGGGAAAATGATATGGAAGGAAATGGTGAAGGCGAACTGGATGCGCGCAAGATCCAAAGCCTCTAGGCCAAACATGGAAGCGTCCTCGATCAGGTTTATCGGTTATCGACTTCTAGTTATCTGCAACACCGCGAGATCAGGCCAGGCGAAAAGCATCTTGACCTGGATCAATCGCCATGTAAGAGACTACGCCGCACCGCGCTTCTTGCCGCCGTGGTGGGTTGCCGCGCGACAGGCCGTCGCGTGCGGCGTTCTGACTTAGTTCCATGAGGTTAGCGGCTGTGCGGACTATCGGACGAAGGGACAGACGTGGCTTATCCTGCCGAGCGACCGTCCTACCCGGCGCTGCCTGCTCCAACCGCTGCCGGCTGTTCCCATGGAGATTCCCGAAAATGCGTTCCCTCCCCCCCTTCGCCATGCGCCCGCGCCATCTGCTGACGGCCAGCCTGCTGACCTGTGCGGCGCTTCCCGTCGCCCATGCCGAGAGCACGCCGGGGGCCCTGCAGCTGGAGGGCGTACTGGTTTTCGATCAACCGTTGACCGAGCAGCAAGCGGCGCAGGAACGGCTGAGGCATATTCCAGGTGGCAGCAACCTGGTGGACATGGAGCGGATCGCCGAGGGCCGAGTCGCCGGTAACCAGGATGTGCTGGCCTACCAGCCCGGCGTCTACGCGCAGTCGCCGGGCAACGAGGGGCTAAAGGTTTCCGTGCGCGGCTCGGGGATCAATCGCGGCCCAGGCGCTCACGCCTCGGGCATGCACGTGATGCTCGACGGCCTGCCACTGACCGGCTCGGGCGGCACCCCTTACGAATTGCTCGAACCTCTGTGGCTGAGCCGCGCCGAGGTGCTGCGCGGGGCCAACGGCTTCGACCGTGGTTCCCTGGCACTAGGCGGCGCCGTGGACTACATCACCCGCACCGGGCGCGATGCGGCCAAGCTGCAACTGCGCTACGAAGCCGGCAGCCATGGCTACCAGAAACGCAGCATCAGCTCCGGTCAGGCGCTGGGAGACTTCGATTACTACATCAACCTCACCGACAATCGCTACGACGGTTATCAGGATCATGCCTCGGGTAAAGGCAAGGGCGTGGCGGCCAATGTCGGCTACCGCCTCAACGAAAATCTGGAAACGCGTTTCTACCTGCGCTACCGGGAGACCGAGCACGATACGCCCGGGCGGCTGACCAAGGCGCAGATCAAGGACAACCCACGCCAGGCCAATGCCGGAAACCTTCGAATCAATGCCCGCCGCGACCAACCGGGCAGCACCTGGCTGGCCAACAAGACCACCCTGCGCCTGGACGACGACAGCAAGCTGGAAGTGGGCCTGGCCTATCACGACTACCCGATGGATATCCGCGAGAGCGACTACCGCGTGCGCGTCGCCTACCGCGATATCAGCGGCAGCCTCGCCTACAGCCGTGAACACTCATTGTTCGGCCTGAACAGCAACAGCACCATCGGCCTGCGCACCACCAGTAACCTGCCCAGCACCAAATCCCGGGAAACGGCGCATATGCCGCTCAATGTTCCAGCAGGTGCGCCGACCGCCAGTTATCCATCCGGCACCCTGATGCGCGATTACATCCACCAGGGCTCGGACAACGTGCTGCACGCCAGCAACGAAACCGAGCTGGTGCCCGATCTGTGGCTGACCACCGGTTTGGCGCTGATCTATACCCGCCGTCAGGTCGAGGTGACCTGGCCGGCCACCGACGACACGCTCAGCGAACACACCTGGGACTACGCGCCGCGCATCGGCCTGCGCTATCAGCTCAACCCTGAGGTGCAGCTGTACGGCAATATCAGCCGCTCGGTCGAGCCGCCCCACGCCTGGTCTATGATCTGGAGTTCACCACTGCGTTTCCCGGCCAGCAACCAGCCGTACAGTGCTCGCCAGCGCGCGCCGATCTCGATGGATAACCAGACCGCCACCACCTTCGAAGTTGGCGGACGCGGCGACTCCGTGCTGGGTCAGTGGGATGTGGCCTATTACTATTCGCTGGTACGTCATGAGCTGCTAACAGTAGAAATCACGCCCGGCGTTCCTCCTTCCGAATCCAACGCCAGCCCCACCATTCACCAGGGCATCGAGCTCGGCCTCGACAGCCCGTTGTGGCAAGGCGGCGCTGCCGGTGACCTGGCCCTGCGCCAGGCCTATACCTTCAGCGATTTTCACTACCGCGACGACGACACCTACGGCGACAACCGCCTGCCGGGCCTGCCGCGCCACTACTATCAGGCCGAGCTGCGCTACAGCCACCCGAGCGGTTTCTACGCCGGGCTCAATACTCAATACGCCTCCAAGGTGGCGGTGGATTACGCCAACTCCTATTACGCCGATGCCTACGCCATTT
Source organism: Phytopseudomonas daroniae (assembly GCF_004327275.1). NCBI lineage: Bacteria > Pseudomonadati > Pseudomonadota > Gammaproteobacteria > Pseudomonadales > Pseudomonadaceae > Phytopseudomonas > Phytopseudomonas daroniae. Next base: position 473,077 of record NZ_QJUJ01000003.1, on the reverse strand, counting down.
TCGGCGCGACTCTGGGTTACGCCTCGCCGAAACAGGACTGGCAGACCTGGCTGGATCTGCGCAACCTGACCGACAAGCGCTACGCCGCCACGGTCACGCCGGGCTATGACGACAAAGGCGTGGACATTGCCCGTTCCACGCCGGGCGATGGTTTCGGGGCTTTCCTCGGGGTTTCCTACAGTTTCAATTGACGAACAAACGGCGGGGTAAATCGATGCATAGCCGCTGCCAACAGCGGCTATGCATCGGTTGGTTTCAGATCGCCTCACACAGCAACGCCCAGCTCATGCTCGCCAATCGCACGCATGACTCCAACAGGATGGGCAGAGCCTCTGCATCACTCCACCGCATACCCCAGCTTGCGCGGCAGCCACAGGGCGATTTCCGGGAAGACCGCCACCAGCACCAGCGCACTGCCCATGATCACCACGAACAACAGTGCCCAGCCGACCGTCTGCTCCAGCCTGATCTTCGCCACTTCGGTGGTCACCAGCAGGTTGACCGCCACTGGAGGCGTGAACTGACCGATGGCGATATTCATCGCCATCAGGATGCCGAACCACACCGGGTTCCAGCCGAAGTGCTGCATCACCGGGATCAGGATCGGCATCAGGATCAGGTAGATGGAAATGGCGTCCAGCAACATGCCCACCAGCAACACCGCCAGCATCACCAGAATCAGCAGCATGGTGCCGTTGTCCGACAGCGAAATCATCCACTCGGCCAGATGGCGGAAGGTGCCGAGCATGGTGCCGGCCCAGGCGAAGATACCGGCCAGGGCGATGATCAGCATGACCACGCCGGAAATCACCGCCGCCTCGCCACACAGTCGCCACAGGCTGCGCCAGTCCAACTCGCGAGTGATGAACAGGCCCACCAGGATGCCATAGGCCACCGCCGTCACCGCTGCTTCGGTCGGGGTGAACAGGCCGCTGCGCAGGCCGCCGAGGATCAGGATCGGCGCGAACAGCGCCGGCAGCGCATCCTTGAAACTCGCCCACAGCGGCGGGCGCTCTTCGCCCTGGGGCGCCTCCCAGCCGTAGCGGCGCGAGATCAGCCACACCGGCAACAACAGCGTCAGGCCGGCGAGGATGCCGGGGAACAGGCCGGCAGCGAACAGCGCACGCAGATCCACCCCGGGCACCACGATGGAATACAAGATCAACGCGATCGACGGCGGGATCAGAATCGCAGTCGAGGCCGACGCAGCGATCACCGTCGCCGAGAACGGCTTGGGATAACCGGCTTTGGTCATGCTCGGCAGCATCACCATGGCCACGGCCGCGGCATCCGCCGGGCCCGAGCCGCTCATGCCGCCCATGATCATGCATACCAGTACGGCGACCATGGCCAGGCCACCGTGGCGCGGGCCGATCACGGCCTGGGCGAAACGCACCAGCCGTATCGCCACGCCAGCCTTCTCGAACACCAGGCCGGTAAGAATGAACAGCGGGATGGCGATCAGCGGGTACTTGGCCACGCTGTTATAGGTATTGGTGCCAAGGGTCGCGAGCATATCCGGCGAAAGCCCGGCGACGATGCCGATGGCACCGGACAGGCCCAGTGCGAAAGCCACCGGCACGCCCAGCGCCAGCAAGGCTAGAAAACTGACGATCAGCCAGAGATCAGGGCTCATCGCTGATCCTCCCGCGCAGGCGATCCAGGGTCATCTGGGTCAGGCGCAGCAGCATGAACAGGCTCAACAGCGGCAGCCAGACCACGTACCACCAGTTCGGCAGGCCCATGCCCGGCGACTCGGATTCCCACTGAAACTCTTCCCAGGCGAACTGCCCGCCGTACCAGCTGACCAGGCCCAACACCAGCACACCGGCCAGCCACTGCAGCCAGACCAGCGGCATGCGCAGGCGCGGGAACAGCTGTTCGATCATGCTGATGCGGATGTGGCCGTTACGGCGCAGCGCCACCGAGGCGCCGGCAAAGGTCAGCACCACCAGCAGAAATACCGAGAGTTCCTCGGTGAAAGCGAACGACACATTGGTGAAATAGCGCACCACCACGTTGGCCAGGCTGATCACAGCGATCAGTGCCAACGCCAGGGTGGCCAGCACGCGCTCGATGGGCGCGTCCGGTTTCTTGCTCATGACAACCTCGAACGAACGGGAGCCGACCGGTTCCCGATAAAACAGCTAGCAGGCCGTTGAAGAACCTAGGCAGTTCCTCAACGGCCTCCTAGGGATCAGGGCCGGGCGATGGCGTTCTGCGCCGCTTCCATCAGCTCGTTGCCGATACGCGGTGCCCACTTTTCATGCACGCTGCGGGTGGCGTCGGCAAAAGCCTGATGTTCGCTCTCGCTCAGTTCGGTCACCTCCACGCCGCGCTCGCGGATATCTGCCAGGCGCTTTACTTCCGCCTCGCGCGACAGCGCCACTTCCCACTCGCCGGCATCACGGGCGGCCTGCGCCAGCAGCTCACGATCAGCCTCCGGCAGGCTGCTCCAGATACGCTGATTGACGGCGAAGATGAGCGGATCGGCCATGTAGTTCCACTGGGTCAGGTACTTCTGCCCGGCCTGGTCGATACGCGCCACATCGAATACCGACAGTGGGTTCTCCTGGCCATCCACCGCACCAGTCGTCAGCGCCGGCTTGGCATCCGCCCAGCTCATCTGCGTGGGGTTGGCGCCCAGCGTGGAGAAGGTGTCCTGGAACAGCGGCGAGCCGACTACACGAATTTTCAGGCCCTTGAGATCAGCGGGGGTGCGTACCGACTTGACCGAGTTGGAGAGTTGGCGGAAACCGTTCTCGCCCCAGGCCAGAGGGATGATGCCGCGCTTCTCGATGGCGGCGAAGGCCAGCTTGCCGGCTTCACCTTTGGTGATGGCATCCAGGTCGGCGTTGCTCTGCATCAGGAACGGCAGGGAAAACAGGTTGAGTTCCGGCACCTGCGGCGACCAGTTGATGGTCGAGCCCACGGCCATGTCGATCAGGCCGGAGCGCATGGCGGAGAACTCCTTGGTCTGGTCGCCGGTGATCAGTTGCGCATTGGGATACACACGCAGGGTGATGCGCCCTTCGGAGCGTTCGTTGACCAGATCGGCCCACTTCTGCGCCGCCTGCCCCCAGGGAAAGGCATCGGACAGCACGGTGGACACGGAGTATTCACGCGCCTGCGCAGCTGAACCTGCACAGAGCGCGGCAGTAGCGGCCATGGCCGCGAAAAAGCCAGTGAGTTTCATCATGCATCCTTGAGTGGATCGTGGTTCTAGTTGTTTTACACGCAGCGCGCCAGCCATGGCCGGGCAGCGCAGATCCAGCGGCGAGCGGATGGTTCGCCTGGGGTGCCGGGGTTGGCACGGGGAGAAAGACACCGAAGTGCCGGAGCGGTGGTTTTCGTCTTGTGAACGGCAGACCGCAGCCTGACGGGTAGCGTCAGGTGACCAACTATCCCAGAAGCTCGGCCTGCGTGCCATCGGCAGGTGTCGTACAACGATGAATCAGACTCTGATCGTGGCGCTCACGAGGGGCGGCTGCGCACATGGTCGATGGCCAGGTTGCGGCCAATGCGCAAGATGAAGGTGCGCAGGTAGGTTTCCTGGGTCAGGTCGGCAGCGGCTTCGGTTGCCGCTGCGCCCTATGCTGCTCAGCCCTCCACGCCAACAACGACGGCCCTCAGAAGTCCAGGGTTGCCGACACCTTCAAGGTACGCGGCTCACCCTGGGTGAGGTAGCCACCATTAGTGGAGGCCCAGTAGGCCTTGTCGGCCACGTTTTCCAGGCCGGCACGCAGAGTGAGCTGACGTTCTTCGTCCAGTTTCATCGCGTAACGCGCGCCAAGATCCACTCGCGTCCAGGCCGGAATGCTCAGGGTATTGGCCGAGTCGAAGTACTGACCGCCAGTGCGCAGCAACAGCCCGTTTACACTCAGGCCCGACACGCCAGGCACGTCCCAGTCGGCACTGACGTTGTATTGGAACTCAGGCACGCCGACGGCACTATTGCCGTCGTTGGCACCTCCAGCGGTACCGCGAAGATCGGTATCCACCAAGGTACCACCGGCCAATACGCGCAGGCCCGGCAAGGGCTCACCGAACAGATTCAACTCTATGCCGCGGTTACGCTGTTCGGCGTCCACGCTAAACGTGCCGTTCTGAGTCACGCCCTGGGGTTGCTCGATGCGATAGACGCCCAGGCTGCCACCAAAAGTGCCCCAATCCAGTTTGACGCCTGCCTCGATCTGCTTGGTACGATACGGCGCGAACATTGTGCCGCTATTGCTTGCCGCAGCAGGCGCGGTCGGCCCCTGCTGAAGGGATTCGATGCGGTTGGCATACAGCGACACCACATCGGTCGCCTTGAACACCAGGCCATAGGCCGGCGTGGTGATGCTGTCCTCATAGTTGGCGGTGCGTGCTCCACTGGCGGCATTCCAGGCATCGGCACCGATGGACTGGCGCCGTAGCCCCAATGTCAGCAGCAGCCGATCATCGAAGAAACCCAGGGTGTCGGAAATAGCCAGACTGCGAGTTATCACCTTGGCCGTTTTGCTCGGATCGTGCAGATCACCGCTGACACTCGCGACCGGTTCACCCACGGGCAGCGGATCGTAGAGATTGCCAGGCAAGCGGTTATCGACCGTGGTCGACTCGAAGGCATTGCGCTTTTCCTGCCAAAGGCCGTTCATTGCGACATTGAGCTGGTGACTGACCGAACCGGTTTGCAGGCTGCCACGCAATCCAGCCACGCTGCTGAAGGTTTCCTGATCGAGTGGCGAATACAAGCGGCCAATCTGCCCACGCCCATCCTGAGACGCGACATACACCGAGGAGTACACGCCATTTTCCCGGGTGTACTTGCCGCCGCCAGCGAGGTAGGCCGTCCAGTTGTCGCTCAGGTCGTATTCGGCATTGAACATGCCATAGGTGTCTTCCAACTGCGACCAGCTCCAGGGCTGGGAATAGTTGGCATCGGAATCCGGCACCTTGGGTACCTTGCCGCCCAGCCCCGCAGGCGTCAGATAGACCACCGAGCGACCTTCATTGATACGCTGCTTCTGGTAGCCGAAATCGGTCGACAGGCGCAGACGCTCACCGCGGTAATCCAGGCCGACAGCGGCAAGGCTGAAATGCGAATACTCACCGTCGACCGCCGTTTCACCCTCGCGCTTGGCCAGATTGACGCGGGCGCCAAAACGATTGTCTTCGCCAAAGCGACGCCCCAGATCCACATGCCCACCTGTGCGCGAGCCACTCGCGTAATCGAGGGTGATACTGCGAGCGGGCGTATCCTCGGCATGCTTCGAGACGACGTTGATCGCGCCACCAACCCCGCTACCGCCCGGCGCAACACCGTTGAGAAAAGCGTTGGCCCCCTTGAACACTTCGACACGCTCGACGGCCTCGGTGGAAATGATCTGCCGCGGCAGAATGCCGTACAGGCCGTTGAAGGCGATATCGTCGGTGTACAACTGGAAACCGCGTACCACGAACACCTGTGAGAAGTTGCCGAAGCCATTGGACTGACGGATTGCCGGATCGCTGGCCAGCACCTCGCCCAGGCTCCTGGCCTGGCGGTTGCGGATCAATTCACTGGTGTAACTGGCAGCGCTGAACGGCACATCCTGCATGTCCTGATTGCCCAGCATGCCGATGCGCGCACCGCGGGCGACCTGACCACCGGCGTATTCCACCGGCAGGTCGAGACGGCCGTCGGCCTGGCCGCTGACGGTAGTGGCACCCAGTTCCAGGGAGTCGGCGCCCTGGCTGAGCGGCACCAGGGTCACGGTGCCCTGGGGATCGATCTGGTAGCTGAGACCACTGCCCTGCAGCAACATCTGCAGGCCTTCGGCAACCGAGTAGTCGCCCTTCAATGCTGGCGCCTGACGATCACCCTGGGTCAGGCTGGCATCGTAGAGCAGACGCACATTGGCCTGCTCGGCAAAATCGGTCAGGGCGGCATCGAGGCGCTGGGCCGGGAGATCGAACTCCAGCGCCGACGCGGTCGTGGCAGCGAGCAGCAGGTGGGCGGCAGCCAGTGCCTGGAAAAGAGGAGAACGCGTCATGCGCATGCTGGGTTTCCTGTGTTCTGCCAAAGGTCATGCGAAAAAGTCGCATTTGCAGAAGCGGAAGACGAAACGCCAGTGCGTTTCTGAACCAGCAGCGAAATTATTTTTCAACGTTGCCAGCCGCCATCGCCGCTAAAACGCGCGGCACACCGGCAGGAGCGCCCCGTTGCCCAGGCTCTCAGTTCCGGCTTACCAGCAGCAATCCGGGCAGTCGCAGCAGACGCACCGGCAGATTGATTTCGATGGCGCGCAGCACCGCCTGCGGGTCGTCATGGGCGAATACGCCGGTCACCTTCAGGTCACGCACGCTCTGGTCGAGAAAGATCACCCGCTGACTCTGGCTGCGCTCAAGTTCGGCGAACACCTCGCTCAGCGGCTGCGCACGAAACACCAGCTTGCCGCGTTGCCAGGCCAATTGCTGACGGGCATCGAGGGGTTGTACCTGCTGCAAGCGGTTCCCGCTCCAGCGCACCTGCTGATCGGCCTCTACCGGTTGCGGTTGTCCGTGAGCATCGCTGGCCTGCACCTGCCCTTCGGTCACCGCCAATACGACCTGACGGCCGTCGTAGTCGACATCGAAACGGGTACCGGTGACGCGAATACGCGCCGGCCCTGCCTCGACGAAGAACGGCCGATTGGCATCCTTGGCCACCTGGAAATCCGCTTCACCGCGATACAGACGAATGTCCCGGCGCCCTTCGCTGATGCTCCAGTCCAGCGCGGTAGCACCATTGAGCGTCAGGATCGAGCCGTCCTCCAGCTCGATGGTGCGCACCTCTCCCGGAGCGGTCGCCAGGTCGGCGTACCAGCCCAGCCAGGTGCCCTGGGGCAACCACAGCGCCAGTAGCAGCAGCGCGGCGCTGGCCAGCGGCACCGCCCAGCGCAGTTGCCGGCCACGGCGCAATGGCCGGATCACGGCAGCCGAGGTGACGGTTTCGCTCGCAGCGGGCTGCTCGCCGAGTTGGCCAAGCAAGGCCCACAGCCTGTCCACCTCGCTGGCGGCCTGCTCGTGGGCCGGCGAAGTACAGCGCCATGCGGCGGCAGCGACACGGTCGGCAGCACTGGCGCGACCGGAATGCAGCAGTACCTGCCACGCTCGGGCCTGGGCGAGGAGCGAAGAATCGGTGGTCACGACATCAAGTCCATTTTCTGCTGACACTGTTCCAGAGCCTTGAGGATATAGCGCCCAGCCATGCTTTCGGAAACCCCGAGGCGCTGGCCGATTTCCTTCTGGGTCAGACCGTCGAGGCGGTTCCACAGCAACGCCTGACGCAAATGGGGTGGCAGATCCTGAAGAATATCCTGCAGGCGAGCAAGCTGTTGACCATCACCGACGATCTGCTCAGGCCCCGGCTGATCCGATTCCAGCTCGGCGGACACACTCTCCTGCAGCGGCCGCGCCTGTTGCTGGCGACGGTGGTCGATGATCAGGTTACGAGCGATGCGATAAAGGAAGGCACGCAGATTTTCCACCTCCCCTGTGCCACGCCGCTGAAAGCGCAGCCAGGTTTCCTGCCGCAAGTCCGCCGCCAGCTCGTCGCACTTCACCTGGCGGGTGAAGAAGCGCAGCAATTCGCCCGCATGGCGCTGGAACTGACCTTCCTGGGCATCGGAGTCATGGGACGGGCGCACTCGGGAATCTCGTGCAGGGGAAAGGGTTGCGAACATATATCCGTTGATAATTATTTTCAATAAAAGGCGACCAGCGTCTCACCGCCGACCTCCACGCTCGCCATACCGGCGCAAGGCAGCATCGGCGCTGCACTGTCCCCTATAATGCGCAGCCCCGATGGAGCCCCGCATGTTTCGTGATGCCTGGAGCCACGCGCCGACCCACCGCAAGGTATGGGCGCTGGCTGCACCGATGATCCTCTCCAACCTGTCCGTGCCGCTGGTGGCGCTGGTCGATACGGCCGTGGTCGGCCACCTGCCTCACGCCCATCAACTGGGCGCCGTGGCGGTGGGCAGCAGCCTGTATATCCTGATCGTCGGGCTGCTCGGCTTTCTGCGCATGGGCACCACTGGCTTCGCCGCTCAGGCGTGTGGCCGGGGCGATGGGGGCGCATTGCGCCAGGTGCTGGTGCAGGGCCTGCTGCTCGCCGCGCTGCTGGCGTTGACACTCGGCGCGCTGGCAGTGCCCTTCAGTGGTTTCGCCCTGGGGCTGATGAATCCGTCGGCCGAACTCGACGCCCTGACCCGCGAATTCCTGCATACCCGTCTGCTCGGCCTGCCGGCTGCGCTGGCCAACTATGCGCTGATCGGCTGGCTGCTTGGCGCACAGAATGCCCGCGCGCCGCTAGTGATGCTGCTGGTCACCAACCTGCTGAACATCGTGCTGTCGCTGTGGTTCGTGCTGGGTCTGGACTGGGAAGTCGTCGGTGCTGCTCGCGCGGCTGTGCTGGCCGAATGGGGCGGCCTGCTGGTCGGCCTGGCGCTGACCCGTGGCGCTCTGCGCCGCCACCCTGGCAGCACGCAATGGTCGGCGATGGGCAAGTGGCAAAGCTGGAGCGCGCTACTGGGGGTCAATCGCGATATTTTCCTGCGCTCCCTGGCGCTACAGGCGGTATTCCTGCTGATCACCATCCAGGGCGCACGCCTGGGCGACGCCACGGTGGCGGCCAACGCGCTGCTGCTCAATGGCCTGCTGGTGACCGCCTATGCGCTGGATGGACTGGCCCATGCGGTCGAAGCACTTTGCGGCCATGCCATCGGCGCGCGCGATCGCCTGGCACTCAGGCGCAGCCTGATCGTTGCCGGCCTCTGGTCGCTGTTGGCCAGCCTGGTCTTCGCGCTGTTCTTTGGCGCGGGCGGCCACCTGTTCGTCAACCTGCAGACGAACATTCCCGTGGTGCGCGAAACAGCCTTGCAGTATCTGCCCTACCTCGCTCTGCTGCCGCTGTTCGCGGTCTGGAGCTACCTGCTCGACGGCCTGTTCATCGGCGCCACCCGCGCCCGGGAGATGCGCAATGCCATGCTCGTGGCTCTGGCCATCGGCCTGCCGGTCGCCCTGATCCTGCAAGGCTTCGGCAACCATGGCCTGTGGATCGCCTTTCTGGCCTTCATGGCACTGCGCGGCCTGACCCTCGGCGCGCTGGCCTGGCAGCTGGCGCGCCGCGACCTGTGGCTCACGGCACGCAACACTGATTGCCAGGTGTAGGATGATTCGGGCCGCGCAGGTGAAACCCATCGGAAATTGATGGGTTTCACCCATCCTACGAACTGCAGTACGGCGCTCAAGGCACCAGCGGCAGTTCGCGCTTGTGCTGGGTCTTGTCGTAAGTCTGCACGATGGCCTGGTAAGCCGATTCGCTGACCGGCTTGCCTTGCAGGAAGGCATCGATGTCCTCGTAGCTGACGCCATGCACGTGCTCGTCAGGGATGCCGGGGCGCTCGTCTTCCAGATCCGCCGTCGGTACTTTCGAGAATACGGCAGCCGGCGCACCGAGGCGTTCGGCAATCTGCCGCACCTGGCCTTTGACCAGGCCGCTCAACGGCGCCAGGTCACAGGCGCCATCACCGAACTTGGTAAAGAAGCCCATCACCGCTTCGGCGGCATGGTCGGTACCGATGACCAGGCCGTTGCGGACATTGGCCACGGTGTATTGGGCCAGCATGCGCATCCGTGCCTTGGTGTTACCCAGCACGAAATCGCGACGCGATGAGGCCAGTCCACTCAACTCGCCGACCTGCCCGGCCAGGCCCGCTACTGCCGGGGCGATATCGATGGTCAGCACTTCGTCTGCCGCGATGAAGGTCAGCGCCGCCTGGGCATCGACCTCGTCGTGCTGCACGTTGTGCGGCAGGCGGATGGCGACGAAGCGGTAGCTCTGATCCTGTTTTTCGCTACGCAGTTGCTCTACCGCGAGCTGCGCCAGGCGTCCAGCGGTGGACGAATCCACACCGCCGCTGATACCCAGCACCAGCGCCTTGGTGTGCGAGGCGATCAGGGTGTCCTTGATGAAGGCGATGCGCCGGGCGATCTCGGCGTCCACATCGGCCTCCGAGGCGAACGGGGCGATGACGCCCAGGGCGGTGGCGATTTCGGCTTGTCGATTGCTCATGGTGTCTCTCCCTTAGTCAGTTGGCTTCGAGGCGGAAAACATGCTTCAGGTAAGTCACGAAGTTGGGGTCGCGGCACTGGGTCTTGCCGGGGGTGTCGGAGATTTTCGCCACCGGCTGGCCGTTGCAGTCGATCATCTTTATCACGATGTTCATCGGCTCGACACCGGGGATGTCGCAGGTCAGGTTGGTACCGATACCGAAGCTGACATGGATGCGATCATGCAGCGTGCGATACAGTTCCAGGGCTTTGGGCATCGTCAGACCGTCGGAGAAGATCAGCGTCTTGCTCTGCGGATCTATTCCCAGTTCCTCGTAGTGCGCGATGGCCTTTTCGGCCCACTGCAGAGGGTCACCGGAGTCGTGGCGCAAGCCGTCGAACAGCTTGGCGAAATACAGATCGAAGTCCTCGAGAAAGCTGGACATACCGATGGTGTCGGTCAGGGCGATCCCGAGCAGACCGCGGTATTCCTTGACCCAGCATTCCAGCGCGGCCTTCTGGCTGTCGATCAGGCGTGGCCCAAGCTGCTGATGCGCCATGAACCATTCGTGGGCCATGGTGCCGATCGGCTTGAGGTCGTATTCGCGGGCCAGATGCACGTTGCTGGTACCCACGAAGCGGCCAGGGAAATCGCGCTTGAGGATGTGCACCACCTCTTCCTGCACGCGGTAGGAAAAGCGCCGGCGCGTGCCGAAATCAGCCAACTGGAAACCCGCCAGTTCATCGGCCGAAGCTTCGCCCTTGAGCCAGTCGAGCTTCTCGTAGAGCCGCTCGCGCACCTGCTCGATCACCACTTCGCGGTAACGGTAGCGGTTGCGTACTTCCGAGACGATGGCCAGCAGCGGGATCTCGTAGAGGATCACGTGCAGCCACGGCCCACGCACACGGATCGCCAGTTGCCCGGCGGCATCGGTGCCGACGTGTACATAGCGCATGTTGAAGCGGAACAGGCTGAGAAAGCGGATGAAGTCGGCCTTGATGAAGGGAATCTTCTCCAGGTAGGCCAGTTGATCCGGGGTGATCGAGGTGTTGACCAGTTGTTCGATCTGATAACGAATCTCCGCCAGGTAAGGCGTCAGATCCTCGTCGCTGCGGCAACGGAACTCCCACTCCACTTCGGCGTTGGGATAGTTGTGCAGCACCGCCTGCATCATGGTCAGTTTGTAGAAGTCGGTGTCCAGCAGGTTCTGGATGATGCTGGGGGCGAATACGCTCTCACTCATGGTCACTCTCCTCGAGGCGGGCCAGCTCGCTGTCGAGCGCTCCGCTGTCGGCGCAGATGATGATGCCCTGCGCGCGCATCTGGTCGATGGCTTGCGTTGCGCCGGCTTCGGAAATGGCCCGGCACGCCGGAAGATACAGCAACACCTGGAAGCCGGCGCCGCGCAATTGCAGCGCGGTGTTCTGTACGCAGAAGTCCAGGGCCAGGCCACCGACCACCACGACATCCACGCCAGCGACCTTCAGGTATTCGATGACACCCGTGCTGCGCTTGCCGGCCAGGTCGTGGAAGCACGCGCCGTATGGGTGCAGATCGGGCTCGACGCCCTTCCAGACGAAGAAATCGTAGTCGATCGGCGCCGGTAGCTCGTCCAGTAGCTCGAAACCTGGCGTGCCTGGCACGCAGTGGCTGACCCAGGTCAGGTCGGCGTTGGCATGGATCAGCGGCTGCAGCATCTGGGCATGGTTTTCCACCACCCAGATGGCGTTGCGGGCGTGGGCGTCCTTGCTGCCCAGACGCAGGGTGCCACGATGCGCCATGTCGTTGAGCGGCGCGGCGATCTCATGGCCGCCGGCCACTGGCAGTTCATCGGGGCAGAGGCTGGTGAAGCCTTTCTGCGCATCGACATCGAACGTGGCGATCTTCATCTGACACCTCCTGCTTGTGGAGCCGCATCGCTGCGGAGTGGACACATATTCCACCAGGTGTATTATATCTGTCAACACCTGCCCACAAGGAGATTCACGATGCCGCCGTCATCACTCCAGACCTTCGCCGCCGATAACCACGAGCCCGCGTCGCAGCGCTTCGCCATGGCTGTTTACGGTGGCGCGTTCGACCCGCCACACGCGGGCCATGCCAGTGTCATCCAGCGCGCGCTGGACGTAGCGGATCGGGTAGTGGTGGTGCCCAGTTACCGGCATGCCGATGCCAAGCGCATGGCGGACTTCGAACTGCGCTGCGCCTGGGTCGAGCGACTGGCCGCGCGCTTCGACGAACGCGTGCTGTGCTCCACCGTGGAGCGTGAACTGGGCGCCGACGGCCAGGTGATCTACAGCTACGACCTGATGCGCCGTCTGGCACGGGATCATGCCCTGCCGCCGCAGCGCCTGGCGCTGGTGATCGGTGAGGATAACCTCCCCCGGCTGACCACCTTCCACCGTGCGGCGGAGTTGCGCCAGCAATTCGGCCTGCTGGTGGCGAACGAGGAGATGACCGTGCACAGCAGCGCGATTCGCGCGATGATCGCCAGCGGACAGGCGATTCCAGAGGCCTGGCAATTGCCGGAAATCCAGGCCGAATTGACGATTTACAGGAGGGCGATGTGAGTTCTGCGGAAGTACTGGCGAGTGTCGATTTGATCGCCCTGCGCATTGACGCCGAAAGCCGGCAACTGCACCTGCTGCTGCACCGCCGCGAACGTGAGCCCTTCATCGGGCAATGGGCGTTGCCAGGGGTGATCGTCAATGGCAGCACCCGCGACGCGAACCTGGAGGCAGCCGCCCACCGCGTGCTGCGCGACAAGGCCCAGGTTGTGCCACGGCACCTGGAGCAGGTCGGCACCGAGGGCAGCGCCAGCCGCGATCCACGCGGCTGGTCGATGAGCACCTATTACCTGGCCCTGCTGGCGCCGGATACCGAGACGGCCGATGATGGCCTGCGTTTCGTGCCTCTCGATGAGGTGCTGGATGGGCGCATCGCCCTGCCCTTCGACCACAGGGATCTGGCGCGCCTGAGCCTGGAACGCCTGGCCGGCAAAGCGGTGTATACCAGCCTGCCGCTGTACCTGGCGCCAGCGCGCTTCAGCGTGCTCGATGCCTTGAACGCAGCCCAGGCCTGCCTGGGCACGACGATCAACAACACGTCGCTGCGCAAGCGCCTGGAGCGGATGAAGGACGCCGGCTGGATTCGCGACACTGGCGAAAAGAACTTCCCGAAAATGGGCCGGCCCCAACAGTTGTGGCAACTGACCGAGCAGGCCGACGGCGTGTTCGTCTTCGACCGCAGCCTGCTGGCGGATCGCGCAGGTATTTGATATTGCTGCTCGGAGCGGCTGCGATGCTGCTGATATGAAGGGCAGCAGAAAGGCGGTAGCGGACGCTCGGTGACCCGCGCTGAACCATGGATCACGGCCTTCGGCCCCGGATTACGCCTGCTGCTAATCCAGGCTACGTTCTGGGGATGACACCCGCGTAGGTTGGATTAGCCCGTAGGATGGGTGAAACCCATCAATTTCCGATGGGTTTCACCCATCCTACGACCGTCCGCTTCCGCCTTTTAGCATCCGCGCACTACTGGCGCATGCCTATCGCCAGACGATTGAACGCGTTCATCAGCGAGATGGCGAAGGTCAGGTCGCTGATCTGCGCATCGTCGAAATGCGCCTTGAGCGGCTCGAACACTTCGTCCGGCGCATGAGTCTGCGCCACGTCGGTCAGCGCTTCGGCCCAGGCCAGGGCGGCACGCTCGGCGTCGCTGAACTGCGTGCTGACGCGCCAGCCGGCCAGGCTGTCCAGCTTGGTTTCTGCGCTTCCGCCCTGGCGCAGGGCCTTGGCGTGCATTTCCAGGCAGAAGGCGCAGCCGTTGATCTGCGAGATGCGCAGGTAGACCAGCTCGATCAGCGGCAGCCCCAGGCTGCTGGCAACCAGGGCATTCTTGGTAGTCAGCAGGCCTTTGTAGGCTTCCGGCGACAGTTGGCTGTAAGGCATGCGCAAGGTGCTCATGAGGCGATCTCCGTGGAGAGGTTGAGAGGAAAATATGCAGTTCGTTCCAGTTGCGTCAGCGCGCTATCCAACGCGGCACTCGCCGATTCGGCACCGTGCGCCAGACCCTGCAGGTGGACGAACTCGACCTGGGTGATGCCCAGCGTACTCAGCACATGGCGCAAATAGGCGGTGAGGAAATCCGGCTGACGTGCCCGCTCGCCCTGGTAGAAACCGCCAGCACTGACCAGCACCAGGGTCGGGCGATCCTGCAGCAGGCCGACTTTGCCCTGAGGCGTGGCGGCGAAACTGCGGTGGATGCGCAATACATAATCGATCCACAGCTTGAGCGCGGCCGGCACGCAGAAATTGTGCATCGGCGTGGCGATGATCAGGCAATCGCTGGCTTCCAGTTCAGCGATCAATGCCTCGGAGCAGGCGAAGGCGGGATCATCGAAGGGTGCCGAACCGGTCAGCGCCGACACGTACTCGACGCTCAGCGGCGGTAGCGGCTCACCTGCCAAATCACGCTCGATCACCTCGGCCGCGGGCCAGCGCCGGGCCACCAACTGACGGGCCAGCCGACTGCCGCTGGCGTTCTGCCGGTGCGGGCTGCATTCGAGCAACAGGATATGCTTCATGCGCGAACTCCCTTGAGCGATTGAACGAAGTGCATGCCGCGAGCCAGCAAGCCCTGTCGAAAATAGAAGCGCTGGGCCAGGGCATTGCCCAAACCGGTATCCAGAACCAGATGGGCATACCCCATATCGGTCGCCTCGGCGCGCACCGCCTCGATCAGCTGTTGGCCGACGCCGCTACGCTGCTCATCGGCGCGGGTGACCAGATCGTCGATATATACGAAGCGCCCGTAGAGGGTGTTTTCCTGCAGCCGGTAACCGGCCAGTGCGACCACCTCATCACCTCGCCAGGCGGCGAGCAGACGGTAGCCCTGATCGGCCTGGCGCAGCACCTGACGGACGAATGCCTGAGCGTCTTCGAGATGGGGACGGAGTTCACGCATGACCGGGAAACAGCCAAGGCATTGAACCTCGTCTTCCACGGCACGAAGGGTGATAGGGCTAGACATGTTGGCGTCCTCGAGAAGAGATGGACGCTACTTTAAAGCGGTGATGGCTCTGCCTATAGAGCCAAGATTGGTAAAAGCCACTGATCCATTAGTGAGATCCGGCAAACATGGCATTGCAAGACGACTACAGGTTGCAGGAGGCGCGGGACGCCTGGCCTTGCCGGCGATTGGCAACGCAATTTGCAGAACTGCCACCAGCGCATCGCTGGCAAGCGAAGTCGCGACGGTGTTCACGCGACCCCGTAGAAGCCGCGCCCTCGCGGCGATGCGTGACCATGACGCGGTTTCGCGGCATGGCCACAACCTCACCACCTCAAGGGCGGCGCTCCCATGGCTCAGCGGTTCTCAGTACGACAGGTACGAGGAGCGTGTCAGGCCCAGACGCAGGGCATCGAGGAACTGGGTACGCTCGCGCACGGTGATCCTGGCGCTGGCCACCTTGTCGCGGTAGTGGGTCATCAGCTCCTCGGGCGACAGGTGCACGTAGCGCAGCATGTCCTCGATGGTGTCGTGGGTTTCGATACCGGCGTGGTAGATGCTGCCGTCCTGGTTCTGGTAGATGTTCACCGAATCGGTGTCACCGAACAGGTTGTGCATGTCGCCGAGAATTTCCTGGTAGGCACCGACCAGGAAGATGCCCAGCACGTAGTCCTCGCCGTCGCGCAGCTCGTGCACCGGCAGGCTGGTCTCGATGGACTGCTCGTCGACGTACTGGTTGATCTTGCCGTCCGAGTCGCAGGTCAGATCCTGCAGCACGGCGCGGCGCAGCGGTTCTTCATCCAGGCGATTGAGCGGCAGGATCGGCAGGATCTGGCCGATGGCCCAGGTATCCGGCAGGCTCTGGAATACCGAAAAGTTGCAGATGTACTTGTCGGCCAGCTTGTCGTTGAGTTCGTCGAGCACCTGACGATGGGAGCGCTGGCGGGCCTTGAGCTGGTTGTACAGGCGGCGGCAGATGGCGAAGTAGCATTGCTCGGCCAGGGCCTTCTGCGGCAGATCGAGCTTGCCGGCGGAATACTGCGCAGCCACTTCGCTGACATAGTGGGTGGCGCGCCAGTAGGTTTCGGCGACCATTTCCGGGTCGCTGTCGTCGAGCAGGTCGATCAGTACCTGCAGCACTTCCGGGCGTTCCTGACCTGGATCGATGACGGGCACGTCATCGTTGTGACGCTCGACATCGGTCACCTGCACCAGCAGCACCGCATGGTGCGCGGTCATTGCCCGGCCGCTTTCCGAGAAGATGTGCGGGTGCGGGATTTCCTGGCGGTCGCAGAACTCCTTGAGCATGTCGACCACAGCGTCGGCGTAGTCTTCCATGTCGTAGTTGATGGAGCTGGCGTTGCGCGAGTGGGTGCCGTCGTAGTCCACCCCGAGGCCGCCGCCGACGTCGATGTGGTCGACCGGCAGGCCGAGCGCGCGCAGCTCACCGTAATAACGGATGGCTTCACGGAAGCCCTTGCGGTAGTCGGCGATGTTGGCGATCTGCGAGCCCATATGGAAATGCAGCAGACGGATGCCCTGATCCAGACCGGCCTTGCGGAAGCGCTCGACCACCGACAGCAGTTGCGCCGCCGACAGGCCGAACTTGGATTTCTCGCCACCGGTGTCGGCCCACTTGGAGGACGCCAGGGACGACAGGCGCACGCGCAGGCCGATTTGCGGTGCGACCTTGAGCTCCGCCGCCTCCTCGATCACCAAGGCGACTTCCGATTCCTTCTCGATCACGATGAACACGTTATGGCCGAGTTTCTGGCCGATCAGCGCAAGGCGGATGAACTCGCGATCCTTGTAACCGTTGCAGACGATGGTGCCACCCTTCGGCGCCAAGGCCAGCACGGCCAGCAGCTCCGGCTTGGAACCGGCTTCCAGACCGATGGAGACGTTCTCGGTGGCGATGATGTTTTCCACCACCGCTTCCTGCTGATTGACCTTGATCGGGTACAGCGCGGTGTAGCGATTGCCGTATTCCAGGCGCGCGATACTGGCGTCGAAGGCGCCGGTCAGCTTGCGCACGCGATCCTGCAGAATGTCCGGAAAGCGCACCAGCAAGGGCAGCGACAGGCCGCTCTGGCGCAGCTCGGCAACCTGTTCAAAGAGGTCGATGGGCGTGCTATCCGGCCCGTTGGGACGTACTTCGACGCGGCCCGCATCGTTGATCGAGAAATAACCCGCGCCCCAATGGCGGATGCCATAGACACTGCGGCTGTCGGCCACTGTCCATTGGCTTCCATCGTCCTTGCGTGTGCGTCGTGCGGCCATCGAGGTTTCCCCTGTAGCGAATGGGCTGATGCGGTCGAATAAGGTCGACCGAGCATAGAGCCTGGAAATGACGATTGCTCGGCAGTGGACTGGCCGAGCCATCGGTAAGTTTAGAAAGTTGCCTTTCCAGGCTGTGTGAAAACTACTGCGCTCGGTCATGCAGCGTTAAAAACCGGCTCAAAATGCTCATTTACAGCTCGTAAACTGCGCTTTTTCGCCGTTTTTTGCCTTGCCTGACCTTCGCTCGCTACGTTTTCACACAACCTGCTCGGCGGCAATCAGCCGCCGGATTTCTTGGCCTTGAAACCGCGTTTGAGCAGCTCGGCGAGCAGCAACTCCACGTGGTCACCCTGGATCTCGATCACCCCGTCCTTCAGAGAGCCGCCACAACCGCAGCGCTTCTTCAGCACCGATGCCAGCTCCTTGAGCGGCTCTTCGGCCAGCGGCACGCCGCTGATGGTGGTCACCGTCTTGCCACCGCGGCCTTTGGTCTCGCGGCGCACCCGGGCAATGCCATCGCCTTCCGGGATGGCCGTGCCCGAGCAGGTGCAGGCATCCACTGGCTGCCCACAATCAGGACAATGTCGCCCGGCGTCAGTGGAATACACCAGGCCACCGAGACCGGCGAATGAGGAGGTTTTCTTGGCCACCGCGTTTTTCCTCAGTGGATTGGCGAAGCGGCGCAGTTTAACGACAAAGCCGAGCCATGCTAAGAACCCAAATGCGCCATGGCCTGACGAATTGGCGACCGGCTGGTTCGATCAGGACGGGGAACTCGCCAGGTAAAGCTGCAGCGCCTGCAACGAATCCGGGCAATAGTCCCTGTGTCCGCTGTCCTGCAAGACCGCCTGGAGACTGATGAAGCGAGCGCTCGACACTTCTTCCGGCTGCAGAACCAGCGGCGCATCGGACACGGCGGAGAACACCGCGCCCCATAGCTGATTGTCCGCCCGGGCGAAACGAAAGCGCCCATGTTCACGCAGCGCAACCCCGAAGATCCCCAGTTCCTCAGCCAGCTCGCGAGCTGCCGAAGTGGCGTAATCCTCCCCCGCCGCCACCATGCCGCCCGCGGCCACGTCCCAGTAACCGGGGTAGATCGCCTTGCTCAGGGTGCGTTGGTGCACGCACAACTCACCAAGGCTGTTGAATAGCAGAATGAAGGTACCCCGGCCGATCAGACCACGGGCACGCAGCTCGGCACGGGGCAATTGGCCGAGCAGGCGATCCTGTTCGTCGACCCAGGCAACCAGTTCGGCGTCCGAGGCGGCGCGATGCGCCACCTCTGCGGCACTGATCGACATGCCTCAGCCCTGGGACAGCAGCTGACGCAGGTCGATCACCGCGGCGTTGGCACGCGAGATGTAGTTGGCCATGACCAGCGAGTGGTTGGCGAGGATGCCGTAACCACTGCCATTGAGCACCATGGGGCTCCACAGGGTGGCCTGGGCCGCCTCCAACTCACGGATGATCTGCCGTACGCTGACGGTGGCGTTCTTCTTCGCCAGCACATCGGCGAAGTCCACCTCGACGGCACGCAGCAGATGCGACAGTGCCCAGGCCTGACCGCGCGCTTCGTAGAACACGTTGTCGATCTGCAGCCACGGCGTTTCGTAGGCGCGCTCGGTGACTTCCGGCACTTCGCCCTGTCCCAGCTGATCGGCCTCGGTGACTTCGGTATTCAGGCGTACCTGGCCAACGCTGGCCGACAGCCGCTGCGACAGCGAGCCGAGGCGGGTGGCGACATCGCCGAACCAGTTGTTCAGGTTGTCGGCACGGGTATAGAAGCGCGCACCGCTCTGGCCAGGTTCGGACAGACGAGCCAGGTAGCGATCCAGGGATTTGAGGCCCTCGCGATACTCCGATTCGGCGGCCGGCAGCGCCCAGCTGCGATGGTCGAAGTTGAAACGCGGCTCGGCCCGGGCCAGATCGCCATCCTCGGTCGACTGCGACTGCGAACGGGCGAAGTCCTTGCGCAATGCACGGGAGAAATCACGCACCTGCACCAGCACGCCGTATTCCCAGCTCGGCATGTTGTCGAGCCACAGGCCCGGCGGAGCCAGATCGTTGGACAGATAACCGCCCGGCTTGTCGAGCAGGGTCTCGGCGACCTGCTTGAGCGTTTCCACCGTGGTGTAACCGCTGACCACCTGGCGCTGGCTGCTTTCGGCTGCCGCCTGCACGCGCTGCTGCACCGGGAACATGTCCGGCTCCTGACTCCAGTACCAGCCGACGATCAGCGCCACCAGCAGGTAAATACCCAGCAAGCCGGCAATGATCCCGCCGAGCCGACCTCCGGTGCGACGGCGTGATCCAACTGATGCGCCATCGTCAGCACTGTGCGTGCCAGAGGTGCGGTTCTTCCAATCGAGCATGGCGATTATCCTTTGATCTGCGACATACAGGGCTTCGACCACAGGGCGGTAGCAGGGTTGCGCTAATACTTGCGATCCAGCGAGTCCGTTATCGAGCCTACGCCGTTCACTATAAGGGAAGGCTGCCCCGCTGCGCAGCGTGACAACCTGTTCACGACGTGACAGTGGATGACAGGCTCCGGAACCATCACCTTGCCGGCCGGTCGGCATAAGGCTGCCTGGGCACCATCCCCCGGCGTGCGGGACGATTCACAGCATTGAGGGCAAAGGAATGGCAAAATAATCATCCGGTGATAGCATGGCGCCACCACTCGGTAGCGATTCGCCGCCACACGCAGATTAAAGGCCAAATGACCGAGCACGAAGATCCCAGCCGCGACCGGCTCAAGCAGCATTTTGCCCAGCGCGTCATCCACCAGGCCCGCCAGGTTCTGGAAGTCTGGCAGCGCCTGCAGCGCGCCGAATGGAACGACGCCGGCATGCAGGAGCTGCACGAGGCGGCGCAACTGCTGCAGCGCTATGCCGAGCGCTTCGATCAGACCGAGCACCGTGACCTGGCTCAGCGCATCGTCGCCTGCCTGAGCGCTGTGGTTGCCAACCGCGGGCGCCTCAACAGCGAGGTGATCAGCGAGCTCAATCAACAGATGCAGCGCCTGTCGCGTACCGGCCTGCGCCATGGCGACCGCTTCGAACAGACCGCCCTGCCGCCACTGCGCAAACCGGTTTATCTGGCCCTGCAACACCTGGAGCGCGCCGAGCGCCTGGCTCAGCAGCTGGAGTTCTTCGGCATGAACGCCCTGCCGCTGGACACCGCCAACGCCTTTCGCGCCGCCATGCTCGAACGCCACCCGGCGGCCATCCTCATGGAAATCGACTTTGCCGGCAGGGGCAACGGCCTGCTTCTGGCCCAAGGCGTACAGGAAGGGCTGCAGGAAAAAATCCCGCTGTTGTTCTACAGCCATGAAGACACCGACACCCCGACCCGCCTGGCCGCCGTGCGCGCCGGCGGCCGCGAGTTCTTCACCGGGACGCTGGACGCTTCCAGCCTGCTGGAACGCATCGAGGTGCTGACTCATGTCGCCCAGTACGAGCCCTATCGCGTGCTGATCGTCGATGACTCTCGTGCCCAGGCCACCCATACCGAGCGAGTGCTGAACAGTGCCGGCATCGTCACCCGCACCCTTACCGAACCGATCCAGGCCATGGCCGAACTGGCCGAGTTCCAGCCGGATCTGATCATCCTCGACATGTACATGCCCGCCTGTAGCGGCACCGAGCTGGCCAAGGTGATTCGCCACAACGACCGCTATGTCAGCGTGCCGATCATCTACCTGTCCGCCGAGGACGACCTCGACAAGCAGCTCGACGCCATGAGCGAAGGCGGCGACGACTTCCTCACCAAACCGATCAAGCCGCGCCACCTGATCGCCACCGTGCGCAACCGCGCCGACCGTGCACGCAACCTCAAGGCGCGCATGGTGCGCGACAGCCTCACCGGTCTGTTCAACCACACCCACACCCTGCAGTTGCTCGAAGATGCCCGTTTCCGTGCCCAGCGCGACGGACAACCGTTGAGCTTCGCCATGCTCGATATCGACTTCTTCAAGAAGGTCAATGACAACTATGGCCACCCCATGGGCGACCGGGTGATCAAGAGCCTGGCGCTATTTCTCAAGCAGCGGCTGCGCAAGAGCGACTGCATCGGCCGTTATGGCGGTGAGGAATTCGCCGTGGTGATGCCCAACACTGACGCACGCACGGCCGCCAAAGTGCTCGACGAAGTGCGCAGACGCTTCGCCGAAATCCATTACCCCGCACAGCCCCAGGATCTCAGTTGCACATTTAGCTGTGGCATCGCCGAACTGCGCGACGGCCTGGACAACAAGCACCTGTCACAGCGTGCTGACGAGGCGCTGTACCGCGCCAAGAATGGCGGCCGCAATCGTGTCGAGGTCTACGGCTGAGGTAACGGATCCGTCCTCAACAAGGCGGTAGCGGCCCTTCGTAGGGTGGATCGGGGCGCGTAGCTGACGCTCTACCTACGCGGCCCGACCCGTCCACCACTCCGCAATCGCAATGGTGGACAAAAAGAGCGTTGTCCACCCTACGGCCTGGCTTGATTCCCACAGCGTCATACCACTGTCATGAAGTCGCAATAACGTACCGACACCGCCGCACTGCATGGCGCAGTGCCATCACCGTTCAGTCGTCGGTCGAGTCCCATGCGCCTTAAATCGCTCACCAATCTCAATACCCTGCTGCTGGTCGGCGTCGGTATCGCCCTGGCCTGCACGCTATGGTGGTCACAACGGGCACTGGAGCGCCCTTATGTACTGATGGAGCAGTACCTGGGCCTTTCCCAACACTTTCAGCGTGAAGCCGCGGGCAACATCCTCGGTTACCTGGACAGCGGCGACGCCTTGCGCCACAGCGCCGCTCTGCAGAGCCTCGATGCCCTGCAGCAGAACGTCGCGCAGTTGCCTGCCGACCTCGCTGGTGACCTCGTGAACAGCCTGGGTGAGTTGAAAACCTTTGCCGCAGACGAATTGCTCGCCGCCGGCAAGCTGTCCGGTGATCCTCAGGGCCTGCTGATTCAGGCGGAGCGGGAGATGGCCGGCGTCCTGTCGCAGATCGCCCGATACGCCGACGAGGGTCAGGGCGAGACGGCGCAAGCCTATCGCCACCCACTGTTCGAAGCGTCCCAACATCTCGCACGCCTGGCTCTGGCCCGAGACAAGCTGGTCAGCAGCGGGCGTAGCGAACTGGCAGCGGACGTGGAACGTGAAGTGCAGTCATTGCAGGAGCAGGCAAAGGCTCTCGACGGCCTGGCGCTGCTCGGTGTCGCCGATGAAGCCACGTCTGGCGGCAGTGCCTTCGCCTCGCTGCTGGGCCTGGACAGCGATAGCCAGGAGGCCGAGGCGGAAGATCGCGGCATCGCCTTGAAACGTGAACTCAACAGCCTGCTTGGCCGCTACCCGGGGGAACTGGCGCGCACCCGTACCCTGATCGAACAGCGCGGCCAGCTGGCGGCCGCCACCCGCGCACGGCTGGATGCGGTGCAGCAGTCCTTCACCACGCTGGAACCGCAAGTGCGTGCCGAGCATGGCCGCATCCAAGGCGAAGTGCGCCTGATCCTCGGTGCCATGGTTGCGCTGATCCTGCTCATCGCGCTGATCATCGACACCCTGCAGCGCCGCCTCAGCCGCCTGCTCGAACGACTGGTGCCGGCACTCTCGGCCTGGGCCTCGGGCGACTTCAGCCGCGAGGTTCACCTGGCCACCAATACCCGCGAGCTGCGTGATATCGAGGAATCGCTGAATCGCCTGCGCGCCTATCTGGTCGATCTGGTCGGCACCATCCACCAGCACGCCGGGCAGGTCTCGGCCTCCAGCCGCACCCTGGCCGACCTCAGCGGCGGCCTGCACGACGGCGCCGAACGCCAGGCCAGCGATACCGCACAGATTCGCGACGCGCTCGGCGAACTGGAAGCGACCATCCTTCAGGTCGCCGACGATGCCAGCCAGACGGCAACCGCCAGCCGCGACGCCGACCGCGCCCTGGCGCAGGGCCAGCAGGTCATCGGCAACAGCCTGACCGGCCTGCATGCGCTGGTCGAGGAAGTACAGGGTAACGCCCAGGCCATCGAGCGCCTGGCCGAAGAGACGGGCACCATTGGCAGCGTGCTGACGGTTATCCACAGCATCGCCGAACAGACCAACCTGCTCGCCCTCAATGCCGCCATCGAAGCAGCTCGTGCTGGCGAGGCCGGTCGCGGCTTTGCCGTGGTGGCGGACGAAGTACGTTCGCTGTCACTGCGCACCAGCTCGGCCACTACACAGATTCAGGACGTGATCGGCCGCCTTCAGAAAGCCGCCAACGGATCCTTGGTGGCGATGCGCAGCCAGGTCGAACACGCCGAAGCCACGGCTGACCAGGCCCGCACTGCCGACGGCGCCCTGGATGAAATCGTCAGCGCGATCCGCACCATCACCAGCATGGCCGGGCGAATCGCCGACGCCACCGCCTACCAGGGCAGCGCGGTCAGCGAAATCCGTGACCATAGCGAACGCATCCACCAACTGGGCGGCGACAACCTGCAACGCATCGGCCAGGGCCGCGCCCAGAGCGGCGAATTGCAGGAATTGAGTGGGCAGTTGAATCAGGCGGTACAGGCGTTTCGCGTGTAGGGGGAGAAAAAAGCGATAGCGGCCGGTCGATGATTCGCGTTACACGAAGGATCAGGCCTTCGGCCCCGGATTACGCCTGCGGCTAATCCAGGCTACGTTCGCGCCATGGATCCCGTAAGCTGGATCGGGGCGCGTAGCCTAGCGAAGCGTAATCCGACATTTGGCCGGCACATCCGATACAAATTTCGACCGGCCGCTTCCTCCTTGAACCTTCCGCCTACGCGGCCTTATGCCGCAGCAGTCATCCGCCAGGCCAAGCATCTTCCGGCCAGCGCAACGGCCTCTTACAGCACGCCCCATGGCATGGCTCGCCGGCTCCGTTATCATGACGCGATTCACGCCGCACGAGATGCCCATGTCACGTTTCCTCTGCCTGCTGCTGTTGCTCGTCGTCCTGCCCGCCGGCGCTGGCGTTTTCGACAGCCGCCCGAACGCCGCACCTCTCGGCCAGCCGCTGAACAACAGCGCGGATTTTCTGCCCGTACGCGAGGCGTTCAAACTGAGCCTGGTGGACAGCTCGCCGAACTCGGCGACCCTGCGCTTCGTCGCGGCCGAGGGCTATTACCTGTATCGCCACCAGTTCAAGTTCAAGGTCGAGCCCGCCGAGCTGGCTGGCGTTCCCGTGGAACTGCCGGACGGCCTGCACAAGACCGACGAGTATTTCGGCGACGTGCAGGTGTTCTACGAAGTACTGGATATCGAGGTACCACTCAACAACCCGGACAATCGCCCGCTCAATCTGACCGTCACCTACCAGGGCTGCGCCGACAAGGGCCTGTGCTATCCGCCGGAAACCGAGACGCTGGCGATCAATGGTGGCGTTGCCAGCGCCGAAAGCGGCACGGTGCAGGCCAAGGCGGGCTGGAGCTGGGTCGATCTGGCGCTGATGTTCGCTGCGGGCCTGACGCTGACCTTCACCCCCTGCGTACTGCCCATGCTGCCGATCCTCTCCAGTGTAGTGCTGCGCGGACGCCCGAGCAAGGGACGTGGGCTGGCGCTGTCGCTGGCTTACGTACTGCCAATGGCCGCCTGCTATGCCGCACTCGGCGCGTTGATGGGCCTGTTCGGCGCCAAGCTCAACTTGCAGGCGATGCTGCAATCGCCGTGGATTCTGGTGCCGTTCGCGCTGTTCTTCGCGCTCTTCGCCGTGGCCATGTTCGGCGTATTCGAACTGCGCCTGCCAGCCTTCATCCGCGAGCGTCTGGATCGCAAGGCGGCGCAGACCCAGGGCGGCACTCTGGCAGGCGCCGCGACTCTGGGCGTGCTCTCCAGCCTGATCGTTTCACCGTGCATCACCGCACCGTTCACCGCCCTGCTGCTCTATATAAGCAGTACCGGCGATGCCGTGGGTGGCGCGCTGCAACTGTTCGCGCTGGGCCTGGGAATGGGCACCCCGCTGGTGATCTTTGCCGCGGGCGGTGGTGCGCTGCTACCCAAATCCGGCACCTGGATGATCGCTGTGCGCAATGCCTTTGGCGTGATGCTGCTGGCGGTGTCGGTCTGGCTGCTCGAGCGGGTGCTGCCCGGCAGCCTGGCATTGGCGCTCTGGGGGCTGCTGGCGGCGGGCGTCGCGCTGTTCCTCGGTGCCCTGGAATTCACCTCGAAAACCCCACGGGGCAAACTGGCGCAACTCGCCGGCCTGGCCTTGCTAGTCTATGCCCTGGCCGCCTGGACAGGCGCCCTGCAAGGCCGCGACGATCCGCTGCGCCCACTCGGCAGCGGCCCCACAGGCGGCCAGGCGAGCGCAGCCACAGCCGGCAGTTGGCAAACCGTCAGCACCCCGGCCGAGCTGGATGCTGCCCTGGCGCAGGCCAAAGGCACGGGCCAACCGCTGCTGCTGGACTGGTACGCCGACTGGTGCATCAGTTGCAAGAAGATCGAACGTGAAGTCTTCAACTCACCCCAGGTTGGCCCGCAATTGGCCGACTATCACCTGGTGCGTTTCGACATGACCGACAGCACCGCAGCCCAACGCGCGCTGCTCGACCGCTACCAGCTGTTCGGCCCGCCAGCGATCCAGCTGTTCGACGGCAGCGGCAAGGAATTGCAGGATCTGCGGGTGGTCGGCGAGATCGACGCCGCGGCGTTTTCCGAACGCCTGACCCTGGCACGAGAACGATTTTAGGCAATTCGGTCACATCTTCGGCGAAAGATGCGGACATCGTGCCGACTACTCCCGAAAACTGGACATCCCTACGGCAACTCTGGCAGAGTCCGCGCAGCTAAAAAGAAGGAAGCCCGGATCATGTCGACCCTACTGGTTTTGCACGGCCCCAATTTGAACCTGCTCGGTACCCGAGAGCCCGGCACCTATGGTGCCACGACCCTCGAGCAGATCAATCTCGACCTGGAGCAACGTGCTCGCGAGGCCGGCCATCATCTGCTGCATCTGCAGAGCAATGCCGAGTATGAGCTGATCGACCGTATTCACGCCGCCAGAGTCGAGGGCGTCGACTTCATCATCATCAACCCTGCCGCCTTCACTCACACCAGCGTCGCATTACGTGACGCGTTGCTGGCGGTGAGCATCCCATTCATCGAAGTACACCTCTCCAACGTGCACAAGCGCGAACCTTTCCGGCATCACTCCTATTTTTCCGACGTGGCGGTGGGCGTGATCTGCGGTCTCGGCGCCAGCGGTTATCGGCTGGCCCTTGAGGCGGCACTGGAAGGCCTGGCGAGCAAAAACACCTGAAACCGGCGCCATGACGCGGCGGTTCATTCGCACAACTTGAACGACCCTGACCAGACTGGGAGTTGAACACCTATGGATATTCGCAAAGTCAAAAAACTGATCGAGCTGCTGGAAGAGTCCGGCATCGACGAACTGGAAATCAAGGAAGGCGAAGAGTCCGTACGCATCAGCCGTCACGGCAAGCAACCGGCCTACGTCCAGCCTACCTATGCGCCAGCCCCTGCTCCAGTCGCTGCCGCTGCCGCCCCGGTTGCTGCCGAAGCCGCTGCACCGGCCGCTGCCAAGCTGAACGGCACCGTGGTGCGTTCGCCAATGGTCGGCACCTTCTACCGTGCCGCTTCGCCAACTTCGGGCAATTTCGTTGAAATCGGTTCGAGCGTGAAGAAAGGCGACATCCTCTGCATCGTCGAAGCGATGAAGATGATGAACCACATCGAGGCCGAAACCAGCGGCACGATCGAATCCATCCTGGTCGAGAACGGCCAGCCGGTGGAATACGATCAACCGCTGTTCACCATCGTCTGATGCGCGGGGAACCCGTAATGCAGAAGCTGGAAAAAGTCCTGATCGCCAACCGCGGCGAGATTGCCCTGCGCATCCTGCGTGCCTGCAAGGAACTGGGCATCAAGACCGTAGCGGTACATTCCACCGCCGACCGCGAACTGATGCACCTGGCCCTGGCCGACGAATCGGTATGCATCGGCCCGGCCCCCGGTAACCTGTCGTACCTGAACATCCCGGCGATCATCAGTGCCGCGGAAGTCACCGGCGCGACCGCCATCCACCCCGGTTACGGCTTCCTCGCGGAAAACGCCGATTTCGCCGAGCAGGTGGAAAACTCCGGTTTCGCCTTCATCGGCCCGAAAGCCGACACCATTCGCCTGATGGGCGACAAGGTCTCGGCCAAGCACGCCATGATCAAGGCCGGCGTACCGGTGGTTCCCGGCTCCGACGGCCCGCTGCCGGAAGACGAAGCGACCGCCCTGGCGATCGCCCGTGAGGTCGGATACCCGGTGATCATCAAGGCCGCTGGCGGCGGTGGTGGTCGCGGCATGCGCGTGGTGTGGAAAGAAGAAGACCTGATCAAGTCGGCCCGCCTGACACGCAGCGAAGCCGGTTCGGTGTTCGGCAACCCGATGGTTTACCTGGAGAAATTCCTCGGCAATCCGCGTCACGTGGAAGTCCAGGTACTCTCCGACGGCCAGGGCAACGCCATCCACCTCTATGACCGCGACTGCTCGCTGCAGCGCCGTCACCAGAAGGTGCTGGAAGAAGCCCCGGCCCCGCTGATCGACGAGCAGGCCCGCGCCGAAGTGCTGCAGCGCTGCGTCGATGCCTGCATCGAGATCGGTTACCGCGGCGCCGGCACCTTCGAGTTCCTCTACGAAGACGGTCGTTTCTACTTCATCGAGATGAACACCCGCGTGCAGGTCGAGCACCCGGTCACCGAAATGGTCACCGGTATCGACATCGTCAAGGAGATGCTCAGCATCGCCGCCGGCAACAAGCTGTCGTACAAGCAGGAAGATGTGAAGCTCCTCGGCCACGCCCTGGAGTGCCGCATCAACGCCGAGGATCCGGACAACTTCATGCCCTGCCCCGGCAAGGTGAAGCACTTCCACGCGCCAGGCGGTTTCGGCGTGCGGGTCGATTCGCACCTGTACAGCGGTTACACCGTGCCGCCGAACTACGACTCGCTGATCGGCAAGCTGATCACCTACGGCACCACCCGTGACGAGGCCCTGGCCCGCATGCGCAATGCCCTGGAAGAAATCGTGGTCGACGGCATCAAGACCAACGTGCCCCTGCACCGTGACCTGGTCGTGGACAAGGGTTTCTGCGAAGGCGGCGTGAATATCCACTACCTGGAAAAGAAACTGGGTATGGATAAGCACTAAAATCGAGCGGCAAGCTGCAAGTCTCAAGCAGCAAGCTGTACGATATGCGACACAAGAGAGCGGCCTAGGCCGCTCTTTCTTTTTCTTGCAGCTTGAAGGGGGCGGCCATCCGCCTTGAACTTGAAGCTGCTCCCGAAGAGAGCTTCCCATGCCCTGGTTACAACTGCGCCTCGCCATCACCCCCGAGCAGGCGCCGACCTATGAAGACGCCCTGCTGGAAGTCGGCGCGGTATCGGTGACCTTCATGGACGCCGAAGACCAGCCGATCTTCGAACCGGATCTGGGCACCACTCCGTTGTGGAGCAATACCCACCTGCTGGCGCTGTTCGAAGCGGATACCGATGCCGACGCCCTGAGCGCTCACCTGCAGTTGCTGACCGGCGGTGAATTGCCCGAGCATCATTTCGAGGCGATTGCCGACCAGGACTGGGAGCGCAGCTGGATGGACGGCTTCGCGCCGATGCGCTTCGGCCAGCGCCTATGGATCGTACCCAGCTGGCACGAAGCGCCCGAGCCGGACGCAGTGAACCTGCTGCTCGACCCGGGCCTGGCGTTCGGCACCGGCACCCACCCGACCACCTCGCTGTGCCTGCAGTGGCTCGACGGCCAGGAGCTGGACGGCTGCAGCGTACTCGACTTCGGCTGCGGCTCAGGGATTCTCGCCATCGCCGCCCTGCTGCTCGGCGCGCCACGGGCTGTCGGCACCGATATCGACCCTCAGGCTCTTGAAGCTTCGCGCGACAACGCCGGGCGCAACGGCATCGCCGACGCGCGCTTCCCGGTCTATCTGCCGGCCGACCTGCCTCAGGAGCCGGCGGATGTCGTGGTGGCCAACATTCTTGCCGGCCCGCTGGTCAGCCTGGCAGCGCAGATCACCCGCCTGGTGAAAAGCGGCGGCCGCCTGGCGCTGTCCGGCATCCTTGCCGAACAGGCCGAGGAAGTCCGCGCCGCCTACGAGGCCGACTTCCTGCTCGACCCGACCGCGACGCAGGATGGCTGGGTACGCATCAGCGGTGTACGCCGCTGATCAGAGAAGGTGACTGACTGGCCTCCCCCGGATTACGCGCCAATCCAGACTACGCAGGTCGCAACTGCCCGACGCCGCTGACGCCGAGTATTGGCTCGTCAGGCAGTTGAGTTAGACTACTCGCCCTGTTTTCGCCGCCATACCGGCCGCCGGACTCCGCATGACCGAAAGTTTCGTCACCCAATGCCCGAACTGCAGCACCAGCTTCCGCGTGAATCTGGCCCAGCTCGGTATTGCCCAGGGATCGGTGCGCTGCGGTGCCTGCCTGCAAGTGTTCAATGCGGCACGCCAGTTGCGCGAGCAGGGTCATAACATCCCGGACATGCGTGCAGCCGCGCCTGCGGCGCCCAAGGCACCACCTGCACCTGCACCTGCACCTGCACCTGCACCTGCACCTGCACCTGCACCGAGTATTGCGCCAGAAGCAGCCGTGCCGGCAAAGCCTGCCAGCAAGCTCGATGACGAAACCCTGTGGATTCATGACGACCTCGATCTCGACGATCTGGATCTCGATGAAGAACTGGCCAAGCTCGAAGCCCAGGAACAGCAGCTGTCTCGCCAGTTTCTGGAACTCGATCAACCATCGCGACAGACGCCACGTTTCGACCAGCCAGAAGAGGATGATGAGCCGGCTGATGACGAACGCTGGGCCGAAGCGCTGCTGCGCGACGATTCACCGGCCAGCAAACTGGAGCTCGAACCGCTCGTCGAGCAGCCGCCTCTGGACTCGTCAGACTTCGGTCAACCACCACCGCCAAGCACCAGCGAACCTGACGACGTGCCACCGATCCCGAAGACACCCGGCATTCGCGATCTGATCGACGCACCGAAAAAACGTACTGCCCCGCGCGAAGACGCCGAACCGACCTTCGGTCTCAGCGCGCAGCGCGATGGCGAACCCGTTGCCACCGAGCCCGCCAGCGAAGATGACGACCTGGATGAGCCGCAGCCGCCCAAGCAGAAGAATGCCGCGCGCGCGCGCTCACGCAGCGAACCGAACCTGCGCGACGACGCACTGTTCGAACTCGAAGAAGAGCCACTGCAGCTGGACTGGCGCCCACAGCGCAAACCCTGGGGGCGCTGGCTCGGCTGGGGCCTGCTCAACCTGCTGGCGGCTACCGCGCTGGTCGGTCAGTACGTGATTTATCACTACGCCGAGTTGGCACGTCAGGATCAGTACCGCCCGTGGTTCGAACAAGTCTGCCCGGTGATCGGCTGCAGCCTGCCGTCCAAGGTCGATATCGGGCAGATCAAGAGCAGTAACCTGGTGGTGCGCAGCCACCCGGAATTCAGCGGGGCGCTGGTCGTCGACGCGATCCTTTACAACCGCGCGCCCTTCTCCCAGCCATTTCCGCTGCTGGAGATGCGTTTCGCCGATCTTAATGGCCAGTTGATCGCCAGTCGCCGCTTCAAGCCCAGCGAGTACCTGGCGGGTGAGCTAGCCGGCCAGGCGGAAATGCCGCCGCAAACGCCGATCCATATCGCCCTCGACATCCTCGATCCCGGCGCCCGCGCCGTGAACTACAGCCTCAACTTCCACTCGCCGGAGTAGCCGCAGCCAGCCGATAGACGGCTGCCAGAAGGCAGCCGTCTGCAACGCACTCAGCAGACCGAGCGACCGGAGACCACAGGTCAACTGTTCAGATTTTGTTCAAAACGACCTTTATCCGGTCATTCAGAGCGGGTATGATCTCTACCCTTTTTCGCACTCTCCTACTGGCCTCAACAGCACGTCTCTTGAGCAGGGAAGCCCTATGTCGACGCTAAGCATCGGCCCCTATACATTGCCCAATCGACTGATCCTGGCCCCCATGGCCGGCGTCACCGATCAGCCGTTCCGACAGCTCTGCCGCCGTCTCGGCGCCGGCATGGTGGTGTCGGAAATGGTCACCAGCGATGTGCGCCTGTGGAATACGCGTAAATCGAGTCTGCGCATGATGCACAGCGGCGATCCAGAGCCCCGCTCCGTACAGATCGCCGGCGGTGATCCGCAGATGCTCGCCGAGGCAGCCCGCGCCAACGTGCAACTGGGCGCCCAGATCATCGACATCAACATGGGGTGTCCGGCCAAGAAGGTCTGCAACAAGGCCGCCGGCTCCGCCCTGCTCAAGGATCAACCACTGGTGCAGGCGATCCTCGAAGCGGTGGTGGCCGCGGTCGACGTCCCGGTCACGCTGAAGATCCGCACCGGCTGGGACAGACAGAACAAGAATGGTATCGAAGTGGCACGCATCGCCGAGCAATCCGGTATCGTCGCCCTCGCCGTACACGGCCGCACCCGCGCCGATCTGTACACTGGCGACGCCGAATACGACACCATCGCCACGATCAAGCAGGCCGTATCCATCCCGGTACTGGCCAATGGCGACATCGACTCACCGGAAAAGGCCGCCCATGTGCTGGCCGCTACCGGCGTCGATGGCCTGCTGATCGGCCGGGCGGCCCAGGGCCGCCCATGGATTTTCAGAGAAATAGAGCATTACCTGCGCACCGGTGCCCATTGCCCCGCCCCGGCGCTGACCGAAATTGAACGCATTCTGCTCGAGCACCTGGCCGCCCTGCATGCCTTCTATGGCGATGTGATGGGTGTGCGCATCGCCCGCAAGCACGTCGGCTGGTACCTCGCGACGCTGCCCGGCGCCCGCGAATTCCGAGCCGAGTTCAATCGTTTGGACAGCCAGGAGGCGCAGTGTGCAAGCGTTCGCCAGTTCTTCGGTGATCGCTACAACGACGACGAGGGGGTGGCCGCATGACAATGTTGAACGAGACTTTAGGAAGTGGGATTGCACCCGTGAGCGACAGCACCAGTTTGAAACAACACCTCAACACACCGAGCGAAGAAGGCCAGACCCTGCGCGGCAATGTCGAGAAAGCCCTGCACAACTACTTCGCTCACCTTGAAGGTGCGGACGTCACCGACGTCTACAACCTGGTGCTCACCGAAGTGGAAGCCCCGCTGCTGGAAACCGTCATGAATTACGTGAAGGGTAACCAGACCAAAGCCTCCGAGCTGCTCGGCCTGAACCGCGGCACCCTGCGCAAGAAGCTCAAGCAGTACGACCTGCTCTGACCCTGCATTCCCGAAAAGGGCGGCTCTAACGAAGCCGCCTTTTTTGCTAATACTCTGCTCTGATGGACTCTGAAATGACCGACCAGACCACCCGCCTCCCCATCCGCCGTGCGCTGATCAGCGTGTCTGACAAGACCGGCATCCTTGAATTCGCCCGCGAGCTCGTTGCCCTCAACGTGGAAATTCTCTCCACCGGCGGCACCTACAAGCTGCTCAAGGACAATGGCGTGGCGGCAGTGGAAGTGGCCGACTACACCGGTTTCCCGGAAATGATGGACGGCCGGGTGAAGACCCTGCACCCGAAAATCCACGGTGGCATCCTTGGCCGTCGCGCCCTCGACGGTGCGGTGATGGACGAGCACGGCATCAAGCCGATCGATCTGGTGGCAGTCAACCTGTACCCCTTCGCCGCCACCGTGGCCAAGCCTGGCTGTGACCTGGCCGATGCCATCGAGAACATCGACATCGGTGGCCCGACCATGGTGCGTTCCGCCGCCAAGAACCACAAAGACGTGGCCATCGTGGTCAATGCCGGCGACTACGCCGGTATCGTCGAGTCCCTGAAAGCCGGCGGCCTGAGCTACGCCCAGCGCTTCGACCTGGCCCTCAAGGCCTTCGAGCATACCGCCGCCTACGATGGCATGATCGCCAACTACCTGGGCACCATCGAGCAGAGCCGCGACACCCTGAGTACCTCCGACCGCAACCTGTTCCCACGCACGTTCAACACGCAGTTCATCAAGGCGCAAGACATGCGCTACGGCGAAAACCCGCACCAGAAAGCCGCTTTCTACGTCGAGCATGCCGACGAAGCCTGCGTGGCCACCGCCGTGCAGCTGCAGGGCAAGGAGCTGTCGTTCAACAACGTGGCCGACACCGACGCTGCGCTGGAATGCGTGAAGAGCTTCGTCAAACCGGCCTGTGTGATCGTCAAGCACGCCAACCCGTGCGGCGTGGCCGTGGTACCGGAAAACGAAGGCGGCATCCGCAAGGCCTACGACCTGGCTTATGCCACCGATACCGAATCGGCGTTCGGCGGCATCATCGCCTTCAACCGCGAGCTGGATGGCGAAACCGCCAAGGCCATCGTCGAACGTCAGTTCGTCGAAGTGATCATCGCCCCGAAAATCAGCGCCGCGGCCCGAGAAGTGGTTGCCGCCAAAGCCAACGTGCGTCTGCTCGAATGCGGTGAGTGGCCGGCCGAGCGCGCCGCGGGCTGGGACTACAAACGCGTCAACGGCGGCCTGCTGGTGCAGAGCCGTGATATCGGCATGATCTCGGCATCCGATCTGAAGATCGTCACCCAGCGCGCGCCGAGCGAGCAGGAAGTGCATGACCTGATCTTCGCCTGGAAAGTGGCCAAGTTCGTCAAATCCAACGCTATCGTCTACGCCAAGAATCGCCAGACCGTCGGTGTCGGCGCCGGCCAGATGAGCCGCGTCAACTCCGCCCGTATCGCCGCGATCAAGGCCGAACACGCCGGCCTGCCGGTTCCCGGCGCGGTGATGGCCTCCGACGCCTTCTTCCCGTTCCGCGACGGCATCGACAACGCCGCCAAGGCCGGTATCACCGCAGTGATCCAGCCAGGTGGTTCGATGCGTGACAACGAAGTGATCGCTGCCGCCGACGAGGCAGGGATTGCCATGGTGTTCACCGGCATGCGCCATTTCCGGCACTAAAATCGGCCGCACTGAAACCGGCATCTGCGTCGTTGCCCTGAGGTTCGCCAATGCTCATTGCCACTAGGCAACTCCGCTTGTCGAACCCCAGGGCGCCTAGCATCTACCGGCTTCATCGCGACCTCGAAATTCGTAGGGTGGATAACGCTTCGCTTATCCACCGCGCGGGCTCAAGGCCCGCCTCCAATGGGAGAGAGACATGAATGTACTGATCATCGGCAGCGGCGGTCGTGAACACGCCCTGGCCTGGAAAGTGGCACAGGACAAGCGCGTAGAGAAAGTCTTCGTCGCCCCGGGTAACGCCGGCACCGCCACCGAAGCCAAATGCGAGAACGTCGCCATCGACGTGTTGGACATCCAGGCACTGGCCGATTTCGCCGAAAAGAACGTGCAACTGACCATCGTTGGCCCGGAAGCGCCACTGGTCAAAGGCGTGGTCGACCTGTTCCGCACCCGCAAGCTGGATATCTTCGGCCCGACCGCCGCCGCGGCCCAGTTGGAAGGTTCCAAGGCCTTCACCAAGGATTTCCTGGCCCGCCAGAAGATTCCCACCGCCGACTACCAGAACTTCACCGAAGTAGAGCCAGCCCTGGCCTATCTGCGTGAGAAAGGCGCCCCTATCGTGATCAAGGCCGACGGCCTGGCCGCGGGCAAGGGCGTGATCGTCGCCATGACTCTGCAAGAGGCCGAAGACGCCGTGCGCGACATGCTCGCTGGCAACGCTTTCGGTGAAGCGGGCTCGCGCGTGGTGATCGAGGAGTTCCTCGACGGCGAGGAAGCCAGCTTCATCGTCATGGTCGACGGCGAGAACGTGCTGCCGATGGCCACCAGCCAGGATCACAAGCGTGTCGGCGACGCCGACAGCGGCCCGAACACCGGTGGCATGGGCGCCTACTCGCCAGCGCCAGTGGTCACTGCTGAAGTGCACAAGCGAGTGATGGACGAAGTCATCTATCCGACCGTGCGCGGCATGGCGAATGAAGGCAACGTATACACCGGCTTCCTGTATGCCGGCCTGATGATCGACAAAGCCGGCAAGCCCAAGGTCATCGAATTCAACTGCCGTTTCGGCGACCCGGAAACCCAGCCGATCATGGTACGTCTGGAGTCTTCCCTGGTGCTGCTGGTCGAAGCCGCGCTGGCCAAGGCGCTGGACAAGGTCGAAGCGACCTGGGATCCACGCCCGACCGTAGGCGTGGTACTGGCTGCCGGCGGTTACCCGGGCGATTACGCCAAAGGTGACGTGATCGAAGGCCTGGACGAAGCCGCCACGCTCGAAGGCAAGGTATTCCATGCCGGCACCGCGCTGAAAGATGGCCAGGTCGTCACTGCCGGCGGCCGCGTACTCTGTGCGACGGCCATCGGCGCCAGCGTCGCCGACGCCCAGCGGCAGGCTTATCAGCTGGCCGAGAAGATCCGCTGGAATGGCATGTTCCACCGCAACGATATCGGCTACCGCGCGATCGCCCGCGAGCGCGGCGAAAACTGATGTAACAAGACGGCGGCATCAATCGATGCCGCCTGTCGGCAATACCCAGAGGATCGCTGACCATCAGGGTGCTCTGGCTGTCAGGATAGCGTCTCGGTTCATAGTCTGCGCCACCACGGCTGGCTATAATTCAGCCGTATCACTCAAAGGGATTGCCACGTGCGACGGCTCAGGATTGCCATAGGTTTACTCGTTGGCCTGCTGTTGGCCGGTGCCTGCCTGTCGAGCACTGCAGCACCACAGCGGGTTACGACGCCTTATGCCAGTGGCTGGTCGGTATTCATCGACGACGGCGCACAGATGGATCTGAACGACGTGCGCAGCCGGCGCAACCAGTTCCTCCCCCTCGATAACCTCGCCTTTACCTATCCCCAGAGCCAGAAAGCCGTCTGGCTGCGTTTCGACGTGCCCGAACACCAGGCACCGTATTGGCTGTGGGTGTTCGCTCCGCGGGTGCAGTTCCTCGATTACTACCTGCTGCAAGGCACGCAAGTCGAGCAGAGCGTACATACCGGCGAGTCGATGCCGCTGAATTCACGGCCGCTGCCCTCGCGCGCCTACCTGATGTCCTTGCCCAACGACGGGCAGGCACGAGAAGTCTATGTGCGGATGACTTCCAACCACCCGCTGATGGCCTGGTTCAAGGTCATCGACGAGAGTGAACTGGTCAGCCTGGAAAAACCCGCCTACCTGTTTGGTGCGCTGCTCGGCGCCCTGCTGCTGGTGGTGGTCTACAACCTGATCCGCTTCGCCTACATGCGTTCGGCGTGCAGCCTCTGGCTGGCCGGCCTGCATGCCGGCCTGGCGGTCTGTGCGGCGGCGAATCTGGGCATGCTGGCGGCCTGGGTACCGAGCCTCGGTTACAACCAGTCGCTGATCGCCGATATCAGTGCTCTGATCGCCGCATTCTGCCTGTCATCGTTCGCCCTTGGCTTCTTCCGCAGTACGCCGATGCAGCGCAGCAAGCTCAACTGGGTGCTGCAGGGACATGCGCTGCTGACCCTGGGGCTGGGCCTGATCATTCTGATCAGCGGCCTGCTCTGGTACAGCGTGCTGGTGTACCTGACGGTGTTCCTCGGCACCCTGAGCGTGCTGCTGGTCAGCGGCGTGCACTGGCATAACGGTTACCAGTCGGCACGGTTGGTCGTCGGCGGCATGCTGGTATTCAACGTCGGCTTTGGCCTGTTCATCCCGATCCTGCTCGGCTTCGACCAGCTCGATCCCGGTTGGCTGGTAATCGGCGTCTTCACCATCGCCACCCTCAGCGGCGTGGTGCTCAGCGCAGCGCTGGCCGAGCATCAGCGGCAACTGCAGCGAGCCGCCTCGCGAGCGCGAACCGCACTGGCCGCCAATGATGCCGAACTGAGGGCCAAGGCCGAGTTCCTGGCCAAGATCAGCCACGAGATCCGTACCCCCATGAACGGCGTGCTGGGCATGACCGAGCTGCTGCTCGGTACGCCACTGTCGGCGAAGCAGCGCGACTACGTGCAGACCATTCACAGCTCCGGCAACGAACTGCTCAACCTGATCAACGAAATTCTCGACATCTCCAAACTGGAGTCCGGGCAGATCGAACTGGATGACGTGCAGTTCGACCTCAACGCCCTGACCGAAGACTGCCTGGACATCTTCCGCGCCAAGGCCGAACTACAAAAGATCGAGCTGATCAGCTTCATCCAGCCCCAGGTGCCGCGCATCGTCAGCGGCGACCCGACACGTCTGCGCCAGACCCTGCTGAGCCTGCTCGAAAACGCCTTCAAGCAGACCAGCGAAGGCGAGATTCTGCTGGTGGTGGCGCTCGATACCAGTGGCGAACAACCGCGCCTGCGCTTCGCCGTGCAGGACAGCGGTCACCCGCTCAATGCCAGCGAGCGCGACGCACTGCTCAACACGGAATTGCAGAGCCATGATTTCCTGTCTGCGACGCGCCTTGGCGGTCGCCTGGGCCTGATCATCGCCCGCCAGCTGATCCGCCTGATGGGCGGCGAGTTCGGTATCCAGAGCGGCGGCAACCAGGGCTCGACCCTGTGGCTGACCCTGCCGCTGGACAACGCCCGCCTGCAACAACCGGGCACCGATATCGACGGCACGCTGCAGGGCACCCGCCTGCTGGTGGTGGACGACAACGACACCTGCCGCAAGGTACTGCTGCAGCAGTGCAACGCCTGGGGCATGAACGTCAGCAGCGTGCCTTCGGGCAAGGAAGCCCTGGCGCTGCTGCGCACCAAGGCGCATATGCGCGAATACTTCGACGTGGTGCTGCTCGATCAGGAAATGCCCGGCATGAGCGGCATGCAACTGGCTGCGAAGATCAAGGAAGACCCGAGCCTGAACAACGACATCCTGATCATCATGCTGACCGGCATCAGCCATGCGCCGAGCAAGATCATCGCGCGCAATGCCGGTATCAAGCGTATCCTCGCCAAGCCTGTGGCGGGCTACACCCTCAAGGCCACTCTGGCTGATGAACTGGCCCAGCGTCGGCGTGGGCAAAGTGCCCCCATGGCTGCCAGCACCACGCCGCTGCTGGTGCCGGAAGACTTCCGCATCCTCGTCGCCGAAGACAACAGCATTTCCACCAAGGTGATCCGCGGCATGCTCGGCAAGCTCAACGTGCAGCCCGATACGGCGAGCAACGGTGAAGAAGCCCTGAGCGCGATGAAGGCGCAACGCTATGACCTGGTGCTGATGGACTGCGAAATGCCGGTGCTCGACGGCTTCTCCGCGACCGAACAACTGCGTGCCTGGGAAATCACCGAGCGCCGCCAGCGCACCCCGGTGGTGGCGCTGACCGCGCATATCCTCAATGAGCACAAGGAACGCGCACGGCTGGTCGGCATGGACGGCCACATGGCCAAGCCGGTGGAACTGTCGCAGCTGCGCAATCTGATCGAGTACTGGGTAAGCGAGCGCCAGGCCCAGCCTGAAGACGACACCATCCCGTCCTGAGCGGCCTGCTAGAATCCCGCTCGCGCCCTGACTGAAGAGCGCTCTCCGCGTGCCGCGACAGCGCCGCCTATGCCCCGACGAAGCGCCCATGGATATCAAGCAGCTCAAGTTTCTGATCGCCCTCGACGAGACCCGGCACTTCGGCCAGGCGGCCGCCCGCTGCCACGTTACACAGCCGACGCTGTCGATGCGCCTGCGCAACCTGGAAGACGAACTGGGCCTGGAACTGGTGCGGCGCGGGCAGCGTTTCGAAGGGTTCAGTGCCGAAGGAGAACGCATTCTCGCTTGGGCACGCAGCCTGATGGCTGCCCATGACGGCCTGTACGCCGAAGCGGCGGCCTGTCGCGGGCAACTGGTCGGCACCTTGCGCCTCGGCGTGGTGCCGCTATCCGGTTTCGATCCGATGGATCTGGTGCAGTTGTTCGCTGAGCAACATCCCGGGCTGCGCTTCCAGCTGTTCGCCCTGAGCAGCGACCAGATCCTCGAGCGCCTCGGCAGTAATCAGCTCGACCTCGGGCTGTCGTACCTCGACCGCCTCGACCGCGAGCATTTCGACAGCCTGGAACTGGCGGCGACGCGCATGGGCCTGCTGTACGACCGTCGGCACTACCAGTTCACGGAAACCACCCTGCGCTGGGAAAACCTGATCGACCTGCCACTGGGCCTGCTCTCTGCCGGCATGCACTTTCGCCAGTCGATCGACCACAGCTTCCGTTCACGCGGGCTGACGCCGCTGCCGAAACTGGAAACCGATGCCGTGCACCAGCTGCTGCAGGCCGTCAGTGCCGGCCTGTGCTGCTCGATCATGCCGCTGCAGAACGGCCTCGCCGAGTTCACCAACGACCTGGTGCTGACGCCCATCGAGGACGCCCACACACTGGCGCCCCTGGGCCTGATCATGCGTCGCAGCGCGCCACGCTCGGCACTGGCAGAGGCCTGCTTCGCCGAGGCACGCACGCTGATCAACGCGTGAGCGCAGGCTCGCTGTCCTCGCGTGGCGGCTGAACGCCGGTTTCACCGCGATCGGCACGACCGCCCAGGTACCAGCCGAGCACACCCCAGATGGCCGCACACAGCGCACCGATCACGGCGATCAACGCTACACCGTAACCGAGCATGTCGATCAGGCTCTTGGCCCAACCGCTGACGGCATCACCGCCGCGATAGACCACGGTGTCGATGAAGTTCTTGGCCTTGTACTTGCTCTCGGCATCCAGCGGCGCGAAGAGCATCTCCCGCCCCGGCCGCACGAATGCGTACTCACCGATGCGCCGCACGATCATCAACCCGGCCAGCACCGCGAAGGTCGGCGCCATGGCCAGGGCGAGAAAACCCACGCACACCAGTATCGGCACAGCTGCCAGCAGGGTGCGCACACCCAGGCGCTGGGCGACCCGGCCAGTGATGAACAGCTGTGCCAGCAGCGCGCCAACCTGCACCACGAAGTCGATCAAACCGAACACCCGCACCTGCTCGCTGCGATCTGGGAACAGCTCGGCCACAAGCCGCGCCTGCTCGAAATAGAGAAAGGTGGTGACCGTGGCGAGCAGGATGACGAAAGCGGAAATCCCCAGCAGGTAGGACGACCTGAACACCCGCGTCATGCCGCTGAACGGATTACCCGCTACCGGCCACCGCGGATTCTCCGCCCGGCTGGCACCCGGGCGCCCGGCACCAGCGCGCTCGCGCCAGCCCATCAGGTAATGCTTGAGCGCCAGAGCCCCGGCCAGCAGCAACGCGGCCAGCAACGCCAGGCCGCTGGCACCGATAGCGCCCACCAGCAGCGCACTGAATGCCGGCCCGGCCAGGCCTCCGACGCTGGCGCCTGCGGCGATGAAGGCGAACAGCCGCTTGGCCTGGGGCGAGTCGAACACATCGGCCATCAGGCTCCAGGCCACCGACACCACGAACAGGTTGTAGACCGAGATCCACACGTAGAACACCCGTGCCAACCATAGGCTCTCGGACATGACGCTGAACGCCACGGCGAAAGCCAGCAGGTTGAGACAGAAGAAGCCATAGACCCAGTCGATGAAATGGATGCGCGGCACCCTGGAATTGAGCCAGGCGAACAACGGCACGGCCAGCAGCATCACCACGAAGGTCGCGGTGAACAGCCACTGCAGGTTTTCCACGCCGGCCTGGATACCCATCGATTCACGGATCGGCCGCAGCATGAAATAGCCGCAGAACAGACAGAAAAACAGCGCGAAGCCCGACAGAGCGGCGACCAGCTCACCGGGCTGTGCATTGATCGCGCGGGTCACGCGCTGTGATAGAGAGGTGGCAAGGGTCATTAGTACTCCTCGGCAAGGCGGGAACGACGGCGCAGCCCAGGGAAACGCCAGCGTTTGCTATGGGGGCAGCATAGCCGCCCCGTTCCATGACGCCTCAGGCAAACAGCTCGACGATCCGCGCACGCTGTGCGGCATCCGGCAGTTGCCCTTG
The DNA here is from genome assembly GCF_004327275.1 of Phytopseudomonas daroniae. Lineage (NCBI taxonomy): Bacteria > Pseudomonadati > Pseudomonadota > Gammaproteobacteria > Pseudomonadales > Pseudomonadaceae > Phytopseudomonas > Phytopseudomonas daroniae. The sequence goes on along the minus strand of NZ_QJUJ01000003.1, from coordinate 431,913 downwards.
GCCTGCCAGCAGGTTGTCGAGCACATAGCGCGGGTTGGACGTGGCCGGGATCACCGTGGTGACCGCCGGGTTGGCCAGTACGAACTTGAGCATCACCTGGGCCCAGGAGGTCGCCCCCAACTCGCTCTGCAACCATTGCGGCACTTCCTTGCCGCGCACCTTGGCGAACAGTTCGCCGGCCTGGTAGGTGCGGTTGATCAGCGTGGCGATGCCCTTGTCGGCGCAATAGGGCAGCAGCCGCTGTTCGGCATTGCGCGCACCGATGGAGTAATTGAACTGGACGAAGTCCACCGGTTCCTTTTCCAGCGTCGCGAGCAGGTCATCGTGGGCCGACTCCAGGTAATGGGTCACGCCGACATAACGAATCCGCCCCTGCTCCTTGAGCTCGCGCAGCAGCCCCAGCTGGGTGGCGGTGTCCTGCAGGTTGTGTACCTGGATCAGGTCGATGCGCTCGGTCTGCAGGGCCTTGAAGCCGGCCTCGATCTGCTGCAGGCCGGCCTCGCGCCCGGTGGACGAGACCTTGGTCGCGAGAAACACCCGATCGCCGGTGCCGGTACGCTTGACCAGTTCGCCGGTGACCGCTTCCGAACGGCCATAGCTCGGCGCCGTATCGATCAGTGTGGCGCCGCCGTCGACGAAGGCCTTGACCACTTCCTGCAGCGGCGCCATGTCCGCCGATGCCGGATCGACGTCGAAGGTACGTGAGGTGCCCAGGCCGATTACCGGCAGGGTTTCGCCGGTCGCCGGAATGGCCCGCTTGAGCAGGGTGTCCGCGGCGAAACTGAACGAGGGAAACAAGGGCGCCATGCTGGCCATGGCGGCGAGGGCGCTGCTGCGCTGGATGAACTGGCGACGTGTTGGCATAGGGCCTCCTGGCGGGACAAGGATGCGGCCGGACTGGCCGCAACGGGTGAAAGGCGAGTATGGTCAGGGCTGCCCGCCCCATTCTCTCCAGAAACGATATGCATTGTTTCCCCATGGTTGACTAAGCCCATGCTCGAAGACCTCAGTGATCTGCGCCTGTTCGAACGTATCCTGCGTGCGGGCAACCTGTCGGCGGCCGCTCGGGAACTGGATCTTTCCCTTGCCGTGGTGAGCAAGCGCCTGGCGCGCCTGGAGGCCCGCGTCGGCGTGCGCCTGCTGCAGCGCACCACGCGGCGCCTGGCCCCGACGGAAGAAGGCCGGCTGTTCCATGCCCACTGTCGGCGCATTCTCGACGAGGTGGATGTCGCGGAAGCGATGCTCCTGCAACGCCGCGAACAGGTCGACGGATTGCTGCGCATCAGCGCGCCGTTCGGCTTCGGCCGTCGCCAGTTGATCCCGCTGATCGCAACATTCCGCAAACAATATCCGGAGCTGCGCATCCAGCTGAATTTCGGCGATGCCCTGGTCGACCTGCTCGAGCACGAGGTGGACATCGCTATCCGCTTCGGTATGCCTGCCGATTCCAGCCTGATCGCCCGGCAACTGGCGCCGAACAACCGGGTGCTCTGCGCCTCGCCGTCCTACCTGGACTGGCACGGCCGCCCGACGCATCCCGAGCAGTTGCACAAACACAGTTGCCTGCTGATCGGTGATCAGGAACGCATGCACTGGCGTTTCGAACAGGACGGCGTCCCGCTGCAGGTGCGGGTTCAGGCCAGCATTCTGTGCAACGACGGCGAAGCGGCCCACGCCTTGGCACTGCAGGGCCAGGGCATCGTCAGCAAATCCATCTGGGATGTGGCGGCCGACCTCAGGGCCGGGCGTCTGGAACGGGTGCTGCCACGCTACCGGCTACCGGACGCCCCTTTGCATGCGCTCTATCCGACCAGCCGCCAGCAGGTACCACGCGTACGGCGCTTCGTCGAGTTCCTCGGCGAGCGCCTGGAACAGAGCTGGCAGCAGGACATCGCCGAGTTGGCGGAGCGTCAGCTCGCGGCCAACCAGTCCCGCACGTCGGCGTAGGGATAATCCTCGAGCGCCGCGAAGCCGCTGATCTGCCGGGCCCTGAGCCGGGTGAACAGCGGGACGCTGATGCCGCACAGAAAACGCGCCAGACATTCGTTACTGGGCAATTCATCGCCACGGGCGCTCTGATACTTGCCGATGAACGCCCCACACAACTCATTGCGATCGCGGCCTGCCAGCGGCGCGAGCACAGGGGGTTCGGGCAAATGGGCGACCTGGCCGCGACAGACCGAACAATGCCCGCACTGGCGTGGCGCACGCTCATCACCGAAGTAGACCGCCAGGCGGTGACTCAGGCATTGCTCACTGGCGAACAGCTCGAGCATGGCCTGGATACGACGGATTTCGCTGGCTTCCTGGGCCAGGAAGTAATCATGCAGCTCGGTGGCCAACGCCTGAGTCTCGAAACCGGGCTGCAGTACGGCATAGACATCGGTCATCTGCTTGCTTTCCAGTTCGATCCAGCCGCGCTCCTGAAAGAAATCCAGCGCCTTGACCACTCTCGCCCGCTCCGCCTGATGACCGCGATACAACGCCTCGAAATCCACCGTGCACCAGGTACGCGCCCGCGTCGAGGCGTTGACTATGGCCTCGACGAACTGCCGCCGCTCCCCCTCGAAGCGCTCCAGCAAGGCCGTGGGTTCGATCAGGTACTTGAAGCGGTATTCAGCGAAGTACGCATAGCGCGGCGCGATGATGCCGCGCAGTTCCAGCTGCACGAGCAGCGTCTTGAGCGGCAGCTGGCGGATATTGCTGTGGTCGCTCAGCGCATTGATGGTCAGTTCCCACTGGCCATCCTCGGCGTTTGCACGAATCTCTTCGAGCACGCGGATGATGCCGTCGCGTTCCGGCGTATCGCCGTAGACGAAGTTTTCCAGCACATTGAGGCTGTCGCGATTGGCCAGTACCAGGCAGTCGGATGCCTCGCCATCGCGGCCGGCGCGACCGATCTCCTGGCTGTAGTTCTCCACCGACTTGGGCAGATCGAAATGCACCACGTTGCGAATGTCGCGTTTGTCGATGCCCATGCCGAAGGCGATGGTGGCGACGATGCAGTTGATGCGCCCGTCCATGAACTGACGCTGAATCGCCTCGCGCGCCTCATGCCCCATACCGGCGTGATAGGCGCTGGCGGTGATGCCACGCTGGCTAAGCTGCTCAGCCACTTGTTCCGCGGTCTTCTGCTGGGTGACGTAGACGATGCTCGGCTGGCCTTGTTTGGCGCCGAGCCACTCGACCAGCCGGCGCTGCTTGTCACGGCCAGCCACCGGCTCGACCAGCAGGTTCAAGTTGGCGCGATAGAAACCAGTGGTGACCACGTCATCCGCGGCGATGGAGAATTTCTTCTGCATATCGGCAATCACTGGCGGCGTCGCCGTGGCCGTCAGTAGCAGCACCTGGGCGATGCCGAACTGGCGCTGATAGTCCGGCAGCTTCAGGTAATCCGGGCGGAAGTTGTGGCCCCATTCGGAGATACAGTGGGCCTCGTCGACCACCAGCAGGGAAATCGGTACGCCGGCGATGAAATTGCGGAAACGCTCGTTCTTCAGGCGCTCGACCGAAATCATCAGGATTTTCAGCTCACCGGACTTGGCCTTGGCCATGGTTTCGCTGACCTGCTCCCGACTCTGCGCCGAATCGATACTGGCCGCACTGATGCCGTGCCGATGCAGGAAAGCGAGCTGATCCTGCATCAGCGCCAGCAGCGGCGAGACCACCACGGTCAGGTGCGGCAAATGCAACGCCGGCAACTGGTAGCACAGGGACTTGCCCGAGCCGGTTGGGAAGATCGCTGCGGCTGATCGGCCGGCAAGCACGGCACTGATCACCGCTTCCTGGCCAGGCCGCAATTGATTGAAACCGAAGACGCGCTGCAGGGTAGTCATAGCTGTCACTCCTTTGAATCAGCTGCAAGCTGCAAGCCTCAAGCTGCAAGAGAAAAGCCTGCGGCGTCGGCTTCGAGAGTGTAGCCAAGCCGCCCTTACTTGTGGCTTGCGGCTTGAAGCTTGCGGCTAAAAAAAGAAACCGCCCGAAGGCGGTTTCTTTTGCTCTGGCTCGCTTAGAGCTGCGGGCCGGCGTTCTTGATGGCATCGCTGACATCGAACTTGGTGAAGTTGTCGATGAACAGCTTGGCCAGGCCTTTGGCAGCCTCGTCGTAGGCATTCTGGTCAGCCCAGGTGTTGCGTGGGTTGAGCAGGTTGGTCTCGACGCCCGGAACGGCCTTCGGCACGCTCAGGTTGATGATCGGCAGTTGCTCGGTTTCGGTACCGATCAGTGCGCCGCTCTGGATCGCTGCGATCACACCACGAGTGGTCGGGATGTTGAAACGCTTGCCGACGCCGTAACCACCACCGGTCCAGCCGGTGTTGACCAGATAGACCTTGGAGCCGAACGCCTGGATGCGCTTGATCAGCAGCTCGGCGTAGACGCCAGCCGGACGCGGGAAGAACGGTGCGCCGAAGCAGGTGGAGAAGGTCGACTTGATGCCGCTGCCCGAACCCATTTCGGTGGAACCGACCAGTGCGGTGTAACCCGACAGGAAGTGATAGGCCGCCTGCTCTTCGTTGAGGATCGACACCGGCGGCAGTACGCCAGTCAGGTCACAGGTCAGGAAGATCACCGCATTCGGCTCGCCGCCGAGGTTCTTCTCGCTGCGCTTCTCGACGAATTCCAGCGGGTAGGCGGCACGGCTGTTCTGGGTCAGGCTGTCGTCGCTGTAGTCCGGCGAGCGCTGCTCGTCGAGCACCACGTTTTCCAGCACGGTACCGAACTTGATGGCTTTCCAGATCACCGGCTCGTTCTTCTCGGACAGGTCGATGCACTTGGCATAGCAACCGCCTTCGATGTTGAACACCACGCCGGTGCCCCAGCCGTGCTCGTCGTCACCGATCAGGTAACGGCTTTCATCGGCGGACAGGGTGGTCTTGCCAGTGCCGGACAGACCGAAGAACAGGGTCACGTCGCCTTCTTCGCCGATGTTGGCAGCGCAGTGCATCGGCAGCACGTCGGCGGCCGGCAGCAGGAAGTTCTGCACGCTGAACATGGCTTTCTTCATTTCACCGGCGTAGCGCATGCCAGCGATCAGCACCTTCTTCTTGGCGAAGTTGATGATCACGCAACCGTCGGAGTTGGTGCCGTCACGCTCAGGCACGCACTCGAAGTTGGCGACGTTGAGCACTTGCCATTCCTGCTTGGAGGACGGGTTGTACTGGGTCGGCTCGATGAACAGCTGACGGCCGAAGAGGTTCTGCCAGGCAGTGGCAGTGGTCATCTTGACGGGCAGGTAGTGAGCTTCGGCGGAGCCTACATGAACGTGGGAAACGAAGCTGTCCTGGGCATCGGAGAACGCCTGAACACGATCCCACAGGGCATCGAACTTGTCGGCCGGGAACTTGCGGTTGATCGGCCCCCAGCCGATGTCGGCCGAGGTGCTCGGCTCATCGACGATGAAGCGATCGACCGGAGAACGCCCGGTACGGTGGCCGGTGCGTACAACCAGAGCACCAGTGGACGCCAGTTCGCCCTCACCGCGACGAAGGGCTTCTTCGACCAGTTGAGCGGTGCTGATGTCGGTGTACACAGCGTTGTTGGCTTGCGTCATGTGAGTCCCCGTCGGCCGAACGGCCGAGTCTTCCAAACGTTTGTAGTCATGCACTGAGCAGGACTACAGCTAAAAAAGTGCGCGGATTATGCCAGAAAAGCGGACTGCGGGTGCAGCCCCCCAATCCAATCAGAACACCCTGCGCGTTGCTGGCGGCCCTCAGTGACGGGTGTCAGAGGGCTGCTGACTGCCTCCACCGGCGAACAACTGGGCGATGTCGGCGGCATCGAACCCATAGCGTTCGTTGCAGAATTGGCAGTCTATTTCCACGCGGCCGTGATGCTCGCCGAGCAGTAGCTCGGCATCGGCCTGCCCTAAACTGACCAGCGCTTTGGCCGAGCGTTCACGAGAGCAGCTACAACGGAACTGGATGAGGCGCGGATCGAACAGACGAACCGTCTCCTGGTGGTACAGGCGATGCAGCAGGGTTTCGTTGTCCAGGCCCAGCAATTCCTCGCTCTGCAGGGTATCGGCCAGGGTCACCAGGTGCTCCCAGCTGGCAGCGCGTTCTTCGTCATCGGTCAGACGATCGGCTGGCAGCTGCTGTAGCAGGAACCCGCGGGCACGCAGGCCGTCGGCACATAGCCAGAAGCGTGTGGCCAATTGCTCGGAGGTGGCGAAATAGTTGGTCAGGCAGTCGGCCAGAGTATCGCCGTCCAGGGAGACGATCCCCTGATAACGCTGGCCCTGTTTAGGATCCACGGTCATGGCCATCACGCCTTCGGGCATCAGTTGCAGCAGGCCGTCACCCTCGGTGATGCGCTCGGCTTCGTAGCGGGCGATGCCACGCACTTCGCCGTCACTGGAGCATTCCACCATCAGCAGCGGCACCGGACCTTCGGAACGCACCTGCAGCACCAGCAAACCGTCGAACTTCAGCGTACCGACCAGCAACGATGCGGCGGCCAGCAACTCCCCGAGCAATTGCGCCACCGGACGCGGATAATCGTGCTTGGCCAGCACCTGCCTGTAGCTGCCGGACAGCCCGACCAGTTCACCGCGCACATCGGTGTCGTCGAAAAGAAAGCGTTGGGTGAAGTCGGACATAACGAATCGCCTGCAGAAAGATGCGAGACAGGCCAAGGATTAGCGCCGGTTGGCCTGGGGGCCGGCAATTTTAGGCGCAAACGCGACGCTGACCAAGCTGAATGCGAAGAACGGCCAAGCCGCAGCCTCCTGAACACTGCCTGAACAAGAGCCTGAAAGGCACCAAGGCAGCGCGCAGGCTGCCTAGAATCGGTGGTTTTCTTCGAAAGCTCCCTGCCATGCATCTCGCTCTCAATGCCCAATGGCGCCCCCGCGCCCTGATCATCAGCCACCTGCTCATCGCCCTGCTGTTCGCCAGTTGGCTATGGCCGGTGACCCGCATCTACTGGAATCAGTTCGATCTGTGGCTGTTCCACCTGCTCAACGACCCGGTGCATGCCGGCGGCCTGTGGGCGCATATCTGGGCCATCGGCAGCATGCGCCCGGTGGACGCCGGCGTGGGCCTGGTGATGCTGGCAATCATGCTGCGCGCCGGCCTGGTGTTCCCGGCGGCCCAGGTGCGCACCGGGCTCTACGCCTTTCTGGTAGCACTGATCGTGATGCTGCTGATGCGCGTGCTGTTCGCCGACCTGGTCGAGTACATGGGCTGGCAACACGCCAGCCCCTCGCTGCTGGTGGAAGGCAGCGCCCGGCTCACCGAGCTGTTCCCGGCCTGGGAAGAACGCTGGGATCTGAAAGACAGTGCCAGCCGCAGCTTCCCTGGCGATCACGCTTCGGTGCTGATGATCTGGGCGATGTTCTGCAGTTTCTTCGTCAGCGGCTGGCGCCGGGCGCTGGTCTGGACGGTCGCGGTGATCGGCATGCTGCCACGCCTGGTGGCCGGCGCACACTGGGGTGCGGATGCCTTCGTCGGCGGCGTGCTGCTCAGCGTGCTGGGCATCGCCTGGAGCTGCTACACACCGCTGGCTTTCCGTGCCAGCGCGGTCATCGAGCGATTGACCTCCCCGCTGACACGCTGCCTGGCAAAGGTGCCATTGCTGAGGTCATTCAGCGTGATCGGCGGGAATCACTCCACCCAATCGCCGGAGCCGCCGCGCAGGTAGAACAACTGCCGGCGCTGCTTCTTGCTGGGTCGCCCGTCGGTCTGTACACCCAGGGCGCCAGCCTTGCGCTGCTCGGCGGCCCGCTCGCGGCGCACGATGCTCTCCCCGGTCTCGGCATACAGCGCCTGGGCCTCTGACGCGCCGCGACGCACCACCGACAGCGCCTGCACGATCACGGTACGCTCGTCGAAACCGGTACGAATCACATACTCATCGCCTACCTTCGGTTCCTTGCCCGGCTTGCAGCGCTCGCCACGGCAATGCACCTTGCCGCCCTCGATCGCAGCCTTGGCCAGCGCTCGCGTCTTGAAGAAGCGCGCGGCCCACAGCCATTTATCCAGGCGCACCTTGTTGTCGTCTTTGTCGCTCAAACATCTCTCCACAATGAATTCGCTACGCTTGCATGACATGGTAAAACGCATCTTCGCCAGGATGCGCTTGTCACATGCCATCACTACAATGCCGACCTTTATAGGCTCTGCGGGTCTGTTACGGAAGCCTCACCTTGAAGACATTCGACCACCTCAACGTGATCGGCCTGCGCGAATGGGTCAACCTGCCGGAGCTGGGCATCATCGGCCTGCGCGCCAAGATCGACACCGGCGCCAGCACCTCGAGCCTGCATGCCAGCGATATCCAGCCCTTCGAGCGCGACGGTGAACGCTGGGTAAGATTCACGGCCTATATTGGCACCCAGGTGCAGCGTCGCCATCGCTGCGAGGCGCGCCTGGTGGCGTTCAAGAGCATCAAGAGTTCCAATGGCCAGGCGCAGAGCCGCTACGTGATCCGCACCAGCCTGATGCTGGGCGATCTACTGTGGCCGGTGGAGTTCACCCTGGCCAGCCGCAAGACCATGCGTTATCGCATGTTGCTCGGTTCCAAGGCGCTGGTGGATGGCCAACTGGTGGTCAATCCGGCGCTCACTTACGTCCAAGACAAACCCGTGCTTCCCGACCCGAGCGTTGCCCAATGAAAATCGCTGTGCTGTCGCGCAATCCGCGCCTGTATTCCACCCGCCGCCTGGTCGAAGCCGGGCAGCAACGCGGCCATGAAATGGTGGTGATCGACACCCTGCGCGCCTACATGAACATCGCCAGCCACAAGCCGCAGATCCACTACCGCGGCAAACCGCTGGAAGGCTTCGATGCGGTGATCCCGCGTATCGGCGCCTCGGTGACCTTCTACGGCTGCGCCGTGCTGCGCCAGTTCGAGATGATGGGCGTGGTGCCGCTCAACGAATCGGTGGCCATCGCCCGTTCACGGGACAAGCTGCGTTCGCTGCAGTTGCTGTCGCGCCGCGGTATCGGCCTGCCGGTGACCGGTTTCGCCCACTCGCCGGACGATATTCCCGACCTGATCGACATGGTCAACGGCGCCCCGCTGGTGATCAAGGTGCTGGAAGGCACCCAGGGTATCGGCGTGGTGCTCTGTGAAACGGAAAAGGCCGCCGAATCGGTGATCGAGGCCTTCATGGGCCTCAAGCAGAACATCATGGTGCAGGAGTACATCAAGGAAGCAGGCGGCGCCGACATCCGCTGCTTCGTGGTAGGCGACAAGGTCATCGCCGCGATGAAGCGCCAGGCCAAACCGGGTGAATTCCGCTCCAACCTGCACCGCGGCGGCACCGCCAGCCTGATCAAGATCACACCGGAAGAGCGCATGACTGCCATCCGCGCGGCCAAGGTCATGGGCCTGTCGGTGGCCGGCGTCGACATCCTGCGCTCCAATCATGGCCCGCTGGTGATGGAAGTGAACTCCTCGCCCGGTCTGGAAGGCATCGAGGTGACCACCGGCAAGGACGTCGCCGGGATGATCATCCAGTTTCTGGAAAAGAACGGCGGCCCGAACCTGACTCGCACCAAGGGTAAAGGATGAGTACGCCATTCGCAGGCCGCCTGGCCCTGATCGCCCCCGCCTCGGCCATCGCCGAAGACGTATTCGAAGCGACCCTGGCGCAGCTCGAGGCGCTCGGCATCGACTACCATCTGGGCCGCCACGTGCGGGCTCGCCATCGCTACCTGGCCGGCACGCCGGCGCAGCGCCTGGAAGATCTGCACCAGGCCTTCACCCTAGCGGATATCGATGCGGTTTGGTGCCTGCGCGGCGGCTACGGCTGCGCGCAGTTGCTGCCGGGCATCGACTGGGCGCTGCTGCAGAACGCCAGCCCGCGCCCGCTGATCGGCTACTCCGACCTGTCGCTGCTGCTCGACGCCTTCGGGCGCCATGGCCTGCCGGCCATCCACGGCCCGGTCACCACCGCGCTGGGCCTGCAAACGCTGTCAGCGCCGACCGGCCAGCGCGAGCGCCTGGCCTCTATACGCTCGCTGTGGGATCTGCTGCAGGATCGCAGTCAGCCATTGCCGGTGCGGCATATCAGCGGCCCCGAGTCGCCCGTCGAGGGCACGCTGGTTGGCGGCAACCTCACCGCCCTGGCCAGCGGCTGCGGCACCATTGCCGGCATGCAACTGCCGGACAACGCCATCCTGATCCTCGAAGATGTCGGCGAACCTTACTACCGCCTGGAACGCAGCTTCTGGCAGCTGTTCGAAAGCTTCGGCGAGCAGCGCCCGGCGGCGGTATGCCTGGGCAGCTTCACCGATTGCCCACGGCGCGGCGTACAACACAGCATCGAGGAGATCATCGGCGGATACCTGGCACCGTTCGATATCCCGTTGTACGGCGATCTAGCCAGCGGCCACGGTGACGCCAACTTCGCCTGGCCCTATGGCCGGCTCGCACGGCTGCAGGGTGCAACCCTCAGCTGGTAGCGCTCGCCAGGAACAAACACGCGACGGTGTATCTATCCGCATCGGCAAGTCCGCCTCGCCCATGGGCATGTCCATGGGTAGTCCAGCCCGTGCGGGCTGGGCAACTGCATGTCATGCTGCGTCGCGCGGCAATAGCAGCCCCAACGGCAGACAGATACGTGCTTCCAACCCACCGCCAGTGCGGTTGCGCAATTCGACGCTGCCACCATGCAAGGAGGCGATGCGCTTGACGATGGCCAGGCCAAGCCCGGCACCCTGGCCGCCGCGGGCACGGTCGCCGCGGATGAACGGGTTGACGATATTACCCAGCTCGCTCGGGTCGATGCCGGTACCGCGATCCAGCACGCTGAGCACCACGTAGGGTGCGCTGTGGTCATCGGCCACCGATAGAACGATTTCCACGGCACTGCCGCCGTAACGCAGGGCGTTCTCGATCAGGTTGACGATCAGCCGCTTGATCGACACCCGGCGCAGCGGAAACGCCGGCACCGCTTCCAGAAACAGACTCACCTGCTCCTGTTTCTGGTTGTAGGGCGCCACCACTTCGCGGATCAGCTCGGGCAGATTCAATTCCTCCACCGGCTCGTCACGCCCGTCGCGTATGAAGGCCAGGAACTGATCGAGGATGGCGTCCATATCCTCGATATCGCGCACCATGTCGTCGGTCAGCTCGGAGTCATGATTGAGGAACTCCAGCGACAGGCGCAGCCGCGTCAGTGGTGTGCGCAGATCATGGGAAACACCGGCCAGCATCAGCTCACGCTCGCGCGCCGCCTGCTCGACATCCTCGGCCATCTGGTTGAAGGCGCGATACACCTCGGTCATCTCGCTCGGCGTATCGCTGACTGGCAAGCGCACGCTGCGCCCCTGGCCAAACTGCCGGGCCGCGAATACCAGTCGCTTGAGCGGTTCGCTGAGCTGACGCACGAAAATCCAGGCGGCCGCGGTGGACAGCAAGCCGATACCGAGGAACCAACCCAACACGCTCCAGATGCGCTGACCGCGCAGCGGATGGGGATAGAGCGGCACCCGCAGCCAGTCATCGCCCAATGTCGGCGCATGCACCCACAAGGCGGGTGGGCTCTTGGCCCGCACACGGGTTTCGGTATCCGGGCCGAGCTCGGACTGCATCTGCCGCTGGAAAATCTCGCTGTACGGCCAGTGTTCCTCGCTGGCCGGCACCTCGGTGCGCGGTACCCGCTTGAGCCCGGCGGCCGCGGCGATATTGGCCCGATCCTCCGCATCAGCCGCCCAGTAGGCACGCAACGTCAACGCTGCACCATGGCTGTACTGACGGTCGACCAGCACGTCCTCGTTCATCATCAGATAAACCAGGGTCAGCGCCTTGGAGAACAGCACGACGATCAGCACCAACCAGAGGGTGCGCGAGAAGAAACTTTGCGGGAACCACAGCGGAGCTTTCACCAGCGGCAAGCCTCAAGCGGCAAGCCACAAGAGGACTCAGAGCGGCTAGCTTGAAGCTTGAAGCTTGAAGCTTGAAGCTTCATTTGTTGCCGTCCGGCACGAACACGTAGCCCACGCCCCAGACGGTCTGGATGTAACGCGGCTTGGACGGATCCGGCTCGATCAGCCGACGCAGGCGGGATATCTGCACGTCGATGGAACGCTCCAGCGCATCCCACTCGCGGCCGCGGGCCAGGTTCATCAGCTTGTCGCGGGTCAGCGGTTCGCGGGCATGTTGCACCAACGCCTTGAGCACGGCGAACTCACCAGTGGTGAGCATGTGCACTTCCTCGCCCTTCTTCAGCTCGCGGGTTGCCAGAGACAGTTCGTAGTCACCGAAGGTGACGCTCTCGTCCTCGCTGCCCGGTGCGCCCGGCACCACCGGCGCCTGACGACGCAGTACGGCCTTGATCCGCGCCAACAGTTCACGCGGGTTGAACGGCTTGGCCAGGTAATCGTCGGCACCCAGTTCCAGACCCTGGATACGACTGCTCTCGTCACCCTTGGCGGTGAGCATGATGATCGGTACCTGGTTGTTCGAAGCACGCAGGCGACGGCAGGCGCTCAGGCCATCTTCGCCGGGTAGCATCAGGTCGAGTACCACCAGATTGAACAGTTCGCGCGACAGCAGACGATCCATCTGTTCGACGTTCTCCACCGCGCGTACGCGGTAGCCTTGTTCGTCGAAGAAACGCTCGAGCAGACGCCGCAGACGGGCATCGTCGTCGACAATCAGGATTTTCTCACCTTCGACCGGTTGTGCTGCAGTGCTGCTCATAGGGGCTCCTTGATCGAGAATCCGCGACGCGACGCGCCCGACTTCAACGCGGCATTATGGCTCAGAGGCCGTATAGACCACGTATTGTCCATTGTTAGCAGATTTTTCGCTGCTCGAAGTGCACTTCGCTCTCCTTTACGGTCTGACTGCAACTTGCGGCGGGTGGCATGCGCGTATCTTTGCGTGGCTATAATGCGCCGCTTTATAGTCCGGCCGATCATGAGCGAGGCCGGTTTTTATAGTGAAAGAACGTGTTCAGGATGCTGCGAGTCAGCCTTTATAGAGGGCTCAGCGGATCATGGACAGGTTTCTCAGGGTGGATTCTTCTTTCTATGCTCAGCATCAACAACCGTATCGCCGAAGAACTGGGCGTACGCCCGCAACAGGTCGCCGCCGCCGTCGCACTGCTCGACGAAGGCTCCACCGTGCCGTTCATCGCACGTTATCGCAAGGAAGTCACCGGTAGCCTCGACGATACCCAGCTGCGTAATCTGGAAGAGCGCCTGCGCTACCTGCGCGAACTCGACGATCGCCGCGCCAGCATCCTCGCCAGCATCGAGGAGCAGGGCAAACTGACTCCCGAGCTGACCCGCGAAATCAACCTCGCCGACACCAAGACCCGCCTCGAAGACCTTTACCTGCCCTACAAGCAGAAGCGTCGCACCAAGGGCCAGATCGCCCTGGAAGCCGGCCTTGGCGAGTTGGCCGATGCACTGTTCAACGACCCGAACCTGACCCCGGAAAGCGAAGCTGCCCGTTTCATCGACGCGGAAAAGGGCTTCGCCGACACCAAGGCGGTACTCGAAGGTGCCAAGTACATCCTCATGGAGCGCTTTGCCGAAGACGCCAGCCTGCTCAGCAGCCTGCGCGGTTTCCTCAAGGACAACGCCACTCTCAGCGCCCGCGTGATCGCCGGCAAGGAAGCGGAAGGCGCCAAGTTCCGCGACTACTTCGAGCATGACGAGAAACTCAAGAGCGCCCCTTCGCACCGCGCCCTGGCAATTTTCCGCGGTCGCAACGAAGGCATCCTCAGCGCCAGCCTCAAGATCGGCGAAGAACTTCCCGGCACCCTGCACCCTTGCGAGGGCATGATCGCCGAGCGTTTCGGCATTTCCAACCAGGGCCGCGCCGCTGACAAATGGCTCGGCGAAGTGGTGCGTTGGACCTGGAAGGTCAAGCTCTACACCCACCTGGAAACCGATCTGCTGGGTGAATTGCGTGAAGGCGCCGAGGACGAAGCCATCAGCGTTTTCGCCCGCAACCTGCATGACCTGCTGCTGGCCGCCCCGGCCGGCCCGCGCGCGACCCTTGGCCTCGACCCTGGCCTGCGCACCGGCTGCAAGGTCGCCGTGGTCGATGCCACCGGCAAGGTGCTGGATACCGCCACCGTCTACCCTCACGCGCCGCGCAACGACTGGGACGGCACCCTCAACGTGCTGGCCAGGCTGTGCGCCAAGCACGGTGTGGATCTGATCGCCATCGGCAACGGCACCGCCAGCCGCGAGACCGACAAGCTGGCCATCGAGCTGATCAAGAAATACCCGGGCCTGAAGATGACCAAGATCATGGTCAGCGAAGCCGGCGCTTCGGTGTACTCGGCTTCGGAACTGGCCGCCAGGGAATTCCCTGATCTCGATGTCTCCCTGCGTGGCGCCGTATCCATCGCCCGCCGCCTGCAGGATCCGCTGGCCGAGCTGGTCAAGATCGACCCGAAATCCATCGGCGTGGGCCAGTACCAGCACGACGTTTCCCAGCTGAAACTGGCACGCAGCCTGGACGCCGTGGTGGAAGACTGCGTGAACGCCGTTGGCGTGGACGTGAACACCGCCTCCAGCGCCCTGCTCGCGCGCATCTCCGGGCTCAATGCCACTCTCGCGCAGAACATCGTCGCCCACCGCGATGCCCACGGCGCGTTCAAGACCCGTGACGCGCTGAAGAAAGTCCCGCGCCTGGGCGACAAGACTTTCGAGCAGGCCGCCGGCTTCCTGCGCGTGATGAATGGCGACAACCCGCTGGATGCCTCCGCGGTGCACCCGGAAACCTACCCGCTGGTGCAGCGCATCGCCGTCGACACCGGTCGCGATATTCGCTCGCTGATCGGCGATGCCGGCTTCCTCAAGCGTCTGGATCCTAAGAAATTCACCGACGAGACGTTCGGCCTGGTAACCATCGGCGACATCCTCAGCGAACTGGAAAAGCCCGGCCGCGACCCGCGCCCCGAATTCAAGACCGCTGAGTTCCAGGAAGGCGTGGAAACCCTCAAGGATCTCGAGTTGGGGATGATCCTCGAAGGCGTGGTCACCAACGTGACCAACTTCGGCGCCTTCGTCGATATCGGCGTTCATCAGGACGGCCTGGTGCACATTTCCGCGCTGTCCGAGAAATTCATCAAGGATCCCCACGAAGCGGTCAAGGCTGGCGACGTGGTCAAGGTCAAGGTCATGGAAGTGGACATCCCGCGTAACCGCATCGCCCTGTCGATGCGCATGGGCGACACGCCCGGCGAGAAGGTAGAAGGCGTACGCAGTGGCGCACGCAGTAGTGGTCGCCAGGGTGGCGGCAAAGGTGGACAAACGCCACGCAGCGAACGTCACTCCGGGCAGGAAAAGCCAGCCCCGGCCAATGCCGCCATGGCGTCGCTATTCGCCAACGCCAAACAGTTGAGGAAATAAGCCATGAGCGAGCCCGTGGAAGAAATCGGCAAGAGCAGCGCCTTCGGGCGTCTGCTGGGCCTGCAGATCGTCAAGGCCGAAGGCGGCGAAGCGGTGATCGAGCTGAGCATGCACGACGGCCTGCGTAACCTGCACGGCAAGCTGCACGGCGGCGCGCTGTTCTCGCTGATCGACACCGCCATGGGCCAGGCCAGCCACAGCCTCAGTGACGGCGAGCCGACCAGCGTTACTCTGGAATGCAAGGTCAACTATATCCGCGGCGTCACCGAGGGCGGCCTGAGCTGCCGCGCCTGGGTGGTGCACGCCGGGCGCCGCACCCAGGTGATCGAAGCCGAAGTGCATCAGCACGACAAGCTGGTCGCCAAGGCTCAGGCCACCTTCGCCTGCCTGTGAGAGAGCCGCTGACGGCGTAGCGCACCGGTCTCGCCGGCAAACAGCCTGCCGGGCCGACAAGTCGATCTGGTATGACGCCATCACGCAAGACCCTGGGCATGACTGCAGCCCTTCGCCAAAGCTAGAATGCGCGCTCTTTCCGCCAGACGACCAACGTCAGCAATTCGCCCCCTTGTAGAGTGCAGAGTCCACCCCCATATTGGGGCGACCGCTGCGTGAAGGAATGCAATCTTGAGCGACCTGTTCTCCCGCCGTCTGGCCCTGCTCGGCGAGCACGCCAACCTTTCCCTGCTGTCCCAGTGCCTGCACGGCATCGAACGCGAGTGCCTGCGCGTCGATAGCGAAGGCGAGCTGGCGCTGAGCGGACATCCGGCCGCCCTGGGCTCGGCGCTCACCAATGCACAGATCACCACGGACTACTCCGAGTCGCTGCTCGAGTTCATCACCTCGACCGCCGTCGATCCGAGCGACACCCTGGCCGAGCTCGATCGCATCCATCGCTTCGTCTACAGCAAGCTCGACGGCGAGTACCTGTGGAGCCCATCGATGCCCGGCCCGCTGCCGGACGAAGAGAACATTCCGATCGCACGCTATGGTCACTCGCACATCGGTCAGCTCAAGTACGTCTACCGCCAGGGCCTGGCCCTGCGCTACGGCAAGACCATGCAGTGCATCGCCGGTATCCACTACAACTTCTCCCTGCCGGAGCAGTTGTGGGCGGTGCTGCAACAGGCCGAAGGCGATCAGCGCAGTGCCCGCGACTATCAGTCGTCGCGCTACATCGCACTGATCCGCAACTTCCGTCGTTACAGCTGGCTGCTGATGTACCTGTTCGGCGCATCACCCGCGCTGGACAAGAACTTCATGCGCGGCCGCCCGCACCAGTTGCAGGAGCTGGATGCCGACACCCTGTACCTGCCGTACGCCACCAGCCTGCGCATGAGCGACCTGGGTTACCAGAGCGAGGCCCAGGCCGGGCTGACGCCCTGCTACAACGACCTGGCCAGCTACACCGACAGCCTGCGCCAGGCGGTCGGCACGCCCTACCCGCCCTATGTCGACATCGGCACCAAGAAGGACGGTGAGTGGCTGCAGCTCAACACCAACATCCTGCAGATCGAAAACGAGTACTACTCCAACATCCGCCCGAAACGCGTGACCTACAGCGGCGAGCGTCCGATCCAGGCGCTGATGGCCCGAGGCGTGCAATACGTGGAAGCCCGCTGCCTGGACATCAACCCGTTCCTGCCGCTGGGTATCGACCTCACCGAGTCGCGCTTCCTCGACGCCTTCCTGCTGTTCTGCGCATTGCAGGACAGCCCGCAACTGAGCAATGGCGAGTGTGGCAGTTGCTCCGACAACTTCCTCAAGGTGGTCAAGGAAGGTCGTCGCCCCGGTCTGCATCTGCACCGCCAGGGCGGGCCGGTGGTACTGCAGAGCTGGGCTCATGAGCTGCTCGATGGCATCGAGGCCATCACCACGCTGCTCGACAGCAGCCAGGGCAGCGACGCACATGCCCACGCCCTGCAGGCGCAACGCGCGAAGATCGATGACGCCAGCCTGACGCCGTCGGCCCAGGTGCTGGCAGAGCTGCAAAAAGGCGAAAGCTTCGCGGCCTTCTCCTTGCGGCAGAGCAAGCGCCACGCCGAGCACTTCCGTGGGCAACCGTTGAGCGCCGAGCAACAGGGCGAATTCGAGCAGGCCGCACAGCGTTCGCTGCAGGAACAGGCAGAGCTCGAGGTTCATGAAGACGGCGACTTCGACAGCTTCGCCGCTGCCTATCAGGCGAGCATCCTGGCGCTGGCGGTCTGAAAAACGGCCGAGATCGGCCGGGATAGACCAGCCGCTCACGTCAACTGCGTCACAAAAAAAGCCAACGGTCATAAATCCGAGACCGGCGGCCCGGTTCTCTCGAGCGGATTTGGCTAGCATTGTTTGCAGGCACCCAATGCGAATCCAGCCCCCATGACCCACAGCGAAAAAGACCAGCACTGGAGCCTGGAAAGCCTCACCAAGGCTTACCAACAGGGCTACATGGCTGGTCTGGCAGGCCACTCGTCACAGACACAGCCTTTCGACGCCAGCGTTCCCGCTGCCGCCTGGGAAGCCGGCTGGGTGGATGGCGAAGGCCAGCGCCGGCTCAGCGAAGAGAAACTCAACCGAACACCCTCCGCCGACAATCCCTCCGCCAACAGAAAGCGCGCCTGATTCGACCCAGCGCGTAGGATGGGTACAACCCATCGGCGATTGATGAGTCGCACCTACGCGGCCCGCCCATCCACGGATTGCCTCGCTTGTGGCTTGTAGCTAATGGCTGCCCATTTAAAGCGACCCCGCACACTGCTCAGAGCGCCTTCTCGAATATCTTCGAATTACGCTGGAAGTTGTACAGCGATGCTCGCGCAGCAGGCATGCGTTCGACGCTGCTCGGCTCGAAACCGCGCTCGCGGAACCAGTGGGCCGTGCGGGTGGTGAGCACGAACAGGGTGTTGATGCCCAGTGCCTTGGCTCGTTCTTCGATGTGTTCGAGCAGTTCATCGCCGCGCCCGCCGTGACGGTACTCGGGGTTGACGGCCAGGCAGGCCAGCTCGCCACAGGTCGAATCGGGGATAGGGTAAAGCGCGGCGCAGGCGATGATCATGCCGTCGCGTTCGACGATGCTGAACTGGCCGATCTCGCGCTCCAGCACTTCCCGTGAACGGCGTACCAGAATGCCCTGTTCTTCCAGCGGGCTGATCAGCTCGATCAAGCCACCGACGTCGCCGATGTTGGCTTCGCGCAGCGATTCGAACTGTTCGGGGTCGACCAGGGTGCCGCCACCGTCGCGGGTGAACAGCTCGGTGAGCAGCGAGCCATCGCCCGTATAGCTGACGATATGGCTGCGCTTGACTCCACTGCGGCAGGCCTGCGCCGCGGCATCCAGCAGCTCGCCCTGATAATCGCTGCCCAGGCGCGAGACATGTGCCGGCACCTGCTGTGGCCGCAGTTCGCGGATCAGCTTGCCGTCGTCATCGAGCAGGCCCTGCTGGCTGCTGAACAGGATCAGCTTGTCGGCGGCCAGGTCGATGGCTGCGCGCATGGCCACGTCTTCGCAGGCCAGGTTGAAGATCTCGCCGGTCGGCGAATAGCCCAGCGGCGACAACAGCACGATATTGCGCTCATCGAGCTGGCGATTGATGCCCTTGCGATCGATGCGCCGCACTTCGCCGGTGTGGTGGTAATCGACGCCATCCAGCACGCCGATCGGTCGTGCGGTGACGTAATTACCGCTGCTTACCCGCAACCGCGAGCCCTGCATCGGCGAGGCGGCGATGTCCATGGACAGGCGCGCCTCGATGGCGATGCGCAACTGGCCGACCGCGTCGATCACACACTCCAGGGTCGGGCTGTCGGTGATACGCAGGTCACGATGGTAGTGCGGCGTCAGCCCACGGCCGAGCAGACGCGCCTCGATCTGCGGGCGCGAGCCATGTACCAGCACCAGACGCACGCCGAGGCTGTGCAACAGCACCAGGTCGTGAACGATATTGCCGAAATTGGGATGAGCGACCCCTTCGCCCGGCAGCATGACCACGAAGGTGCAGTCACGGTGAGCATTGATATAGGGCGAAGCGTGGCGAAGCCAGTTGACGTAGTCGTGCATGTGCAGCGGAACCCTGTGAAAACGAAGGAAGCATCAATGGGCGCGAAGCATCGGGCTTCGCAGACGGACTCGGTGCGTTATCGTCGTCGCAACGGCATCAGGGGGACGCTCCTCGTATCAGCTCGGGGTCAGGCAGTAATGCTGGATCAGCTGGCGCAGCAACTGCACTGTCGGTATCAGGCGGTCGGTGTCCAGGTATTCACCTGGCTGGTGCGCACAGTCGATATCGCCAGGGCCGAGCACCAGGGTCTCGCAACCAAGCTGCTGAAAATACGGTGCTTCGGTGCCAAAGGCTACCGCGGCTGCAGTATGCCCGGTCAGACGCTCGGCGAGACGCACGAGCTCCGCGTCGGCATTCTGCTCGTAGGGCGGCACGCTGGGGAACAAGGGCGCGAAGTCGATGCTCACCTGGTGCTGCTCGGCCAGGGGCTGCAGCTTCTGGCGAATCGCCGCACGCAACGCTTCCGGCTGCATGCCCGGCAGCGGGCGCAGATCGAACTCCAGGGAACACTGGCCACAAATGCGGTTGGGGTTGTCACCACCATGGATGCAGCCGAAATTGAGGGTCGGCTGCGGCACGCTGAATTGCGGATTGCGATATTCCTGCTGCCACTGCCGGCGCAGCTGCATCAGCTCGCCCATGACGTCGTGCATGGCATCCAGCGCACTGTGGCCCAGCGCCGGGTTGGAGGAATGACCGCTCTGCCCGAGGATGTCTATGCGCTCCATCATCACGCCTTTATGCAGACGGATCGGTTTGAGCCCGGTCGGCTCACCGATCACCGCAGCCCGCCCGAGTGGACGTCCAGCCTCGGCCAGGGCACGCGCACCGGACATCGAACTTTCTTCGTCGCAGGTGGCGAGAATGATCAGCGGCTGCTTGAACGGTTGATCCAGCAGGCCTTGCAGGGCCTCGATGATCAGCGCGAAAAAGCCCTTCATGTCGCACACGCCCAGGCCTATCCAGCGATCACCGGTATCGGTGAGCTTGAGCGGGTCGCTTTGCCACAAGGCTTCGTCGAAGGGAACGGTGTCGCTGTGCCCGGCCAGCACCAGGCCACCGGGGCCGCTGCCGTAGGTAGCGATCAGGTTGAACTTGCCTGGCTCGACCTGCTGCTTCTCACAGGTGAAACCCAGGTCACTCAGCCAGCCGGCCAACAGGTCGATGACCTGCAGGTTGGATTGATCCAGAGCGGGCTGCGTGCAACTGACCGATGGCGCGGCAATCAGCGCCGCGAAGCGATCCTTGAGGGTGAGAAATGACATGGCGGATCTCTCGGGTCGGTCGCCTCATCATAAACCAAGAGCAGCTTCAAGCTTCAAGCTTCAAGCCAGAGCATGCAGCGCTTCGGCTCCTACTTGCAGCTTGAAGCTTGCCGCTTGCAGCTCAAAGAAAGATCAGCATGAAGATTTCCAGATAGATGATCGCCAGCGCCGCACCGATGGGCAGCGTCACCACCCAGGAGGTGAAGATGCGACCGACCACTGCCAGGTTGAGGGCACCGATGCCCCGGGCCATGCCGATACCCAGTACCGCACCGACCAGCGTATGGGTGGTGGAGATCGGCAGACCGATACCCGATGCCGCGACCACGGTAGCGGCAGTGGCCAGCTCGGCGGCGAAACCACGGCTAGGCGTCAGCTCGGTGATGCCCTTGCCGATGGTGGCGATCACCTTCCAGCCGTAGGTGGCCAGACCGATAACGATACCCACGGCGCCCATCAGCAGCACCCAGCCAGGTACCGCGGACTGGCCACCGATGGCCATGTCGCCACCAGCCTCGATCACGCCGACCACCGCAGCCAGCGGGCCGACCGCGTTGGATACGTCACTGGCACCGTGGGCAAAGGCCATGGAGCAGGCGGTGAAGATCATCAGCACGGCGAATACACGCTCGACACTGGCGAAGTGGAAGTCCTTGTCGGCCTCCGGGTCGAGCCTGATGCGCCGCAGCAGGAGCATGCCGAGACCG
This sequence comes from Phytopseudomonas daroniae, assembly GCF_004327275.1. Classification (NCBI taxonomy): domain Bacteria; kingdom Pseudomonadati; phylum Pseudomonadota; class Gammaproteobacteria; order Pseudomonadales; family Pseudomonadaceae; genus Phytopseudomonas; species Phytopseudomonas daroniae. The sequence continues at coordinate 410,581 of NZ_QJUJ01000003.1, read as the reverse complement.
GCCACCAGAATGCCGACCCCCGCCGAGAGCAGAATGCCCTCGCCGGTGGTGAAGTTCAGACCAACATGCTTGAGGCCCTTGGTGAAGGTCATCAGCGCCAGCATGAAGCCGGTGAGGAACATGTACACCGGCACCCAGCGCTTGGCGTTGCGAAACGGATCGTCGGTGTCGATGATCAGCCACTGCACGCTCATGAACAGGCCGAAGGCAAGCAGACCGGAAATGAACGGGGTGACCACCCAGCTGGAAACGATCGGTACCAGGCCACCCCAGTTGACCGCGTCGACCGACACGCTGACCGACGCGAAACCGATGATGGCGCCGACGATCGAGTGGGTGGTCGATACCGGCCAGCCACGCAGCGAGGCGATCAGCAGCCAGGTACCCGCGGACAACAGCGACGCCATCATGCCCAACACGAACATGTCGGCGGGAATCACCGATGCATCGACGATGCCGTTCTTGATGGTTTCGGTAACCTGGCCACCAGCCAGGTAGGCACCGCAGAATTCGAAGACCATGGCGACGAGGATCGCCTGTTTGATGGTCAGTGCCTTGGCGCCTACCGAGGTGCCCATGGCATTGGACACATCATTTGCACCGACACCCCACGCCATGAACAAACCAAAGCAGCAGGCCATCACGAGGAGTACGAAACCGTAGTCCGCGACAAGAGTCATAAAGAATTACCTGTAAACCCAGAAAGGATGCTGGCGCTTAGCGCGCCAGCAGTTGTTCCAGCCGGTTACCGACGCGCTCGGCGCGATCAGCGATATCACCGACCCAGTCGATGATCCGATAGAGGAACATCACATCGACTGCGGGAAGATCCTTTTCCAGTTTGAACAAGGTGCGGCGCACCTCGATCTGCTGGCGATCGGTTTCGTGCTCGATTTCCTCGAGTTCCTCGACCATGCGCTCGACCAGGGTGGCCTCACGACCGGCGAAACCGGCCTCGAGCAGCGAATCCAGCTCCTTCATTGCCTTCAGCGCCTGGGCGCTGGCATCCACGCAACGACTCACATACGCCAGCATCAGCGGCTGCAGATCGACAGGAATGGTCATACTGCGCCCGAGCATCAGCCCGGCGATATCCTTGGCCCGGTTGGCCACTTTGTCCTGGGTGCTGAGCAACTCCAGCAAGTCGGAACGAGGTACCGGCAGGAACAGACTCTTGGGCAGGTGCATGCGCACACTTTTCTTGAGCTTGTCCGCATCACGCTCCAGACGCACCATTTCCTGTTGCACCTGTTCGACCCGCGCCCAGTCCTCTGCCATCACGGCTTCGAAGAAGGGCACCAGGTTGGCCGCACACTCATGGGCCTTGGCGATGTGCTGCTGCATCGGCCCGATGGGTGAGCGGCCGAACAGGCTGCTGATGAACGGATTGCTTGGCATAGGGGTAACCCCTGTCTGTCAAAGAGGCGGCAAGTATACGGATGACACCTCAGGCAAGCCAGAGCGCGTCATCGTTCGGTCACAATGTCGTATTTCGTCACTTATTTTCTGCGAACGCCGGGGAAATACGCGAGAAGCTATGGACATGCATAGAGTAACTGCCCCGCTGTCGACAGCCAGAAGTCATCGCCGACCTGCATCCGCGGCGCTTTTCCACTACCCTGTACGGCCTAACGTGCCGGGCAGTGTCCCGCACCGTGCAACCCCCGCCGCCGTCGCCGCTTCGCCGAGCCCTCGCAATGAATAAAGAAACCGAAATCAAACTGCGCGCCAGTCGCGAAACCCTGGCCGCACTGCAAACCCACCCACTGCTGAAGAAACGCAGCAAGACTGGCTGGGAGACAAGCGAGCTGTTCAACCAGTATTTCGATACCGAGGCGCGCGACCTCGCCGGTGCCAAGGTCGCCCTGCGCCTGCGCAAGGATGGCGAGCAGATCATCCAGACGCTCAAGAGCCGTGGCCAGAGTGTGGCCGGGTTGTCCGAACGTAACGAGTGGGACTGGCACCTGGCCAAGGCCAAGCTGGATCTATCGAAACTCGATGACAGCTGCTGGCCGGCCAGCCTGGCGGAACTGGACAAGAAGCAGTTGAAGCCGCTCTTCACCACCGACTTCGTTCGTCAGCGCGCCGAAATCGCCTGGGGCCGCGGCAAGGCCCGGGTGGTTATCGAGGCTGCTCTGGATCTGGGCAAGGTGATTGCCGGCAAGCAGCAGGAAGAAATCTGCGAGCTGGAGCTGGAATTACGCCAGGGCGAACCTGAAGCGCTGCTGGAGCTGGCCGCCGAACTGGCTGCCGACCTGCCATTGATGCCCTGCGACATCAGCAAGGCCGAGCGTGGCTACCGCCTGTTCGACGAGGGCAGCTACAGCCTGCACCTGCCCACGCCGGAGCTGCAGCCCGAGCAGAGCCTGGACGATGCCGTCGCCGCCATTGGCTGGTTCCTGCTCGGCAGCAGCCAACGCCTGGCCGAGCAATACCGCCACAACGGCCACTGGCGTCTGCTGGTCGACTGGCTGAACTGCCTGGTGGATCTGCGCGCCCTGCTCGCTAGCCTCGGTCAGGCCGCACCACGCGCCAGCAGCAGCGAACTGCGCAAAGTACTCGACGCCCTCCTGGAGGACTGGCGCCCACGGGTGCTCGCCGGCCAGCAGGACGACGCCGCCCGCCAGGACGCCCCCGCGCAATTCGCTGCCGAACTGGCCCAGACCCGCTGGGGCCTGCTCTCGCTGAACGCTTCGCGCTGGTTGCTGGCCCGCAGTTGGACGGCATCGCGCAACAAGCGTGGTGATCGCCAGGGCGCCGCTGCCCTGCAAAGCTGGCTGCCCACCTTTATCGCGGAAGAAGGACGGGATCTGCAGCTCAAGCGCTATCAACAGCAACCTGAAGATCTCTCCGAGCAACTGCCACGCCTGGAACGCCTGCTGCTCTGGCTGCACCTGGCGCGCGATGTGCTCGAGGTTGCCGAGACCGACCGCCTGTTCGGCGAGCTGAACAAACTGGCCGAGCTGGCCAAGCGCCCGCTGGGCCCAGAAGAACTGGAGCCGCGCATGACCCAGGCGCAGATCATCATGAGCCTGAAGCCATGGAAGACTCTGCTGAAAAACGGCTGAGAACCTATCCACGATCTGCTGCGCGTTAAAAATAGGCTCTGATAAAATCCGGCAGGTAGCCCGCCTACCTGCCCCGCTCGAAGACAGGACGCCCCCTCGATGTTCAAACTCAGCCTGAAATCCGTCATCGCGACCTGGCTCACCGGTCTGCTGGCCTTGCTGCCACTGGCGTTGACCATGGTGGTGCTGGCCTGGATCGTCAGCCTGCTGAACAACCTGATCGGCCCTTCCACCGCCATCGGCCGGTTGTTCGCCACCCTCGGTACACCGTTCGCCAGCAACCCCTTCCTGGCCTACCTGCTCGGCAGCCTGGTACTGCTGATCAGTCTCTACCCGCTGGGCCTGGCGGTGAAGCTGGGCCTGCGCCGGCCACTCGGCTGGCTGATCGACGTGACCCTGCGTCGCACGCCACTGATCGGCAACTTCTACAACCTGGCCGACCGTTTCGTCGGGCTGCTGGACAAGAAGAACACCGACATCACCAGCATGCGACCCGTGTGGTGCTTCTTCGGTGGCGATGGTGTGGCCGTTCTGGCCTTGCAGCCCAGTTCGCAGCCGGTCGTGCTGGAAGGCCGCCCGCACTTCGCGATTCTCGTGCCTACCGCACCGATTCCCATCGGCGGCGGCTTGCTCTATGTCCCGGCTGAATGGGTGAAACCGGCCAATATGGGCGTGGACGCGCTGACCAGCATCTACGTTTCCATGGGCCTGACACCGCCGCCAGCACTGCCGGTGCAGAGCCTGGAAGACGACAGTGAAAAAGTTGACGATAAAGACGAGGCACCCAGACAGGAAGCGCTGGCGGTGACCACCGAACAGCAACCGCCGCGCGTATAGAGCCCGGCCAACTCGCGAACAAAGTCGAGTTTACTCGTAGGATGGGTGAAACCCATCGGCATATTGATGGGTTTCACCCATCCTACCTTCTCGGTCGAATATGAAACGCCTGCAAGCGATCCTCGGCAGAACGTGAATAGGGCCTTAGCCAGCACTCGCACAATCAGGCATGCTGACTTTCACCGCCGTCGACTATCCAGGAGCCCGCATGTCCAGCCTCTCCCCCAACGTCCCTGATCGCCTGCTGGATCTCAACGATCTGCTGCGCGAACTGGTCGCCCAGGGTAGAACCGCCCAGGAAAGTGCCGAACAGTGCCTGGCGATCCGCCGCAGTGGCGGCAACAACGAGCTGCATCCGCTGGAGTTCCTCGCCGCGCAACAGCTCGACGACCTGTCACGGCCGGGCAAGAAGCTCGATCTGGAAAGCCTGACCCAGTGGTTGGCGCAGCACGTGGGCCAGCCCTACCTGCGCATCGACCCGCTGAAGATCGACGCAGCGGCCGTGACCCCGCTGATGTCCTACGCCTTCGCCCAGCGCCACAAGATTCTGGCCGTCGCGGTGAATGCCGACTCGGTGACCATCGCCAGCGCCCAGCCTTTTCTGCACAGTTGGGAAGCCAATCTCACCCACGTGCTGAAGCGCTCGATCAAGCGCGTGGTGGCCAACCCGGCGGACATCCAGCGCTTTACCGTGGAGTTCTATCGCCTGGCCCGCTCGGTCAGCGGCGCCACCAACACGGACGCCAAGATCAGCAATGTCGGCAACTTCGAACAGTTGCTCAACCTCGGCGCCCAGGATCAGGAGCCGGACGCCAACGACGCCCACGTGGTCAATATCGTCGACTGGCTATTCCAGTACGCCTTCCAGCAGCGCGCCAGCGATATCCACATCGAGCCGCGCCGCGAACAGGGCAGCGTACGCTTTCGCATCGACGGCGTGCTGCACACCGTCTACCAGTTCCCCGCCCAGGTCACCATGGCCATCGTCAGCCGTCTGAAAACCCTGGGGAGGATGAACGTCGCCGAAAAGCGCAAACCCCAGGACGGTCGAGTGAAGACCAAGACGCCTGCGGGCAACGAGGTCGAGCTGCGCCTGTCGACCCTGCCGACCGCCTTCGGCGAGAAGATGGTGATGCGCATCTTCGACCCGGACGTGCTGCTGCGCGGCTTCGATCAACTGGGTTTCAGCCCGGACGACCTCAAGCGCTGGGAGAGCATGACCAGCCAGCCCAACGGCATCATCCTGGTCACCGGCCCTACCGGTTCGGGCAAGACCACCACGCTGTACACCACGCTCAAGCAGCTTGCGACCCCGGAAGTGAACGTCTGCACCATCGAAGACCCCATCGAAATGATCGAAGGCGCCTTCAACCAGATGCAGGTACAGCACAACATCGACCTGACTTTCGCCAGCGGCGTGCGTGCGCTGATGCGTCAGGATCCGGACATCATCATGGTCGGCGAGATCCGTGATCTGGAGACCGCCGAGATGGCCATCCAGGCCGCCCTCACCGGCCACCTGGTGCTGTCGACCCTGCACACCAACGACGCCCCCAGCGCCATCACCCGCCTGCTCGAACTGGGCGTGCCGCATTACCTGCTCAAGGCCACCCTGCTCGGCGTCATGGCCCAGCGCCTGGTACGTACGCTGTGTCCGCACTGCAAGGCACCTCTGGAGCTCGACGAGGCAGACTGGCAGGAACTGACCCGCCCCTGGAACGCACCGCTGCCAAGCGGCGCCCACCGTGCCGTGGGCTGCGTGGAATGCCGGGAAACCGGTTACCGCGGGCGCGCCGGGGTGTACGAGATCATGCTGCTGAACGACAGCCTCAAGCCATTGATCAGCGCCGACACCGACCTCACCCCTCTGCGCCGCCAGGCCTTCAAGGACGGCATGCGCAGCCTGCGCCTGTCCGGCGCGCAGAAAATCGCCGCTGGGCAGACTACCATTGAGGAAGTCCTGCGCGTCACTCCGCAGAGCGAACAGAAATAATACTCGCCACAACGTACACCTGCATCCAGGGCCAGCAGACACTGGCTTCTTCCGCTCACTGAGCGGTATCACCCAACAGGGATCTCGTTTTCATGGAAATCGGTACAGCAGTCATCTTTCTCTTCGTCGGCCTGGCATTCGCCGTCGTATTCATGGGCTTCAAGGTGGTGCCGCAAGGTTCCCAGTGGACGGTGGAACGCTTCGGCCGCTACACCACCACGCTCAAACCCGGCTTGAACATCATCGTCCCGGTGATGGATCGCATCGGCCGCAAGCTCAATGTCATGGAGAGCGTGCTGGATATTCCGCCCCAGGAAGTCATCACCGCCGACAACGCCACGGTGCAGATCGACGCAGTGTGCTTCTTTCAGGTGATCAATTCCGCCCAGGCCGCCTACGAGGTGAACAACCTCGAACATGCCATTCGCAATCTGCTGCAGACCAACATCCGTACCGTGCTCGGCTCCATGGAACTGGACGCCATGCTCAGCCAGCGTGATGGCATCAACGAGAAGCTGCTGAAAACCGTCGACGAAGCCACCGCGCCCTGGGGTATCAAGATCACCCGGATCGAGATCAAGGACATCAGCCCGCCTGCCGACCTGATGGCGGCCATGTCCGGGCAGATGAAAGCCGAGCGTATCAAGCGTGCACAAATTCTCGAGGCCGAAGGTCTGCGTGCCGCCGCCATTCTCACCGCGGAAGGCAAGAAGCAGGCGCAGATCCTCGAGGCCGAGGGCGAGCGGCAGGCGGCGTTTCTCGAGGCCGAAGCGCGCGAGCGTGCCGCCGCCGCGGAAGCCGAGGCGACCCGCGTGGTTTCGGTGGCCATCGCCGAAGGCAACGTGCAGGCGATCAACTACTTCGTCGCCCAGAAGTACATCGACGCCCTCGGCCGCCTGGCCAGCGCCGACAACAGCAAGGTCATCCTGATGCCACTGGAAGCCAGCCAGATGATCGGCGCGGTCGGTGGTATCGGCGAGATCGTCAAGGCCACTTTCACCGACAAGAAGGCCTGAGTCATGCTGGCTTATCTGCAGAACCTGACGTTCTGGGACTGGCTGGCACTCGGTACCGTGCTGCTGATTCTCGAGGTGTTCGGTGCCGGCGGTTACCTGCTGTGGATTGGCGTGGCCGCGGCCAGTGTCGGCGTATTGACCTACGTGATCCCCGATACGCCATGGGCACTGCAATTCATCCTGTTTGGCAGCCTGTCTGTATTGACCGCGGTGTTCTGGTGGAAGCGCCAGCGCAGTGCCGGCCAGAACTCCGAGCAGCCGGGCCTGAACAGCCGCGGCCAGGAGCTGCTGGGACGGCAGTTCGTGCTGCACGAAGCCATCGCGGGTGGTCGTGGCAAAATCAAGGCCGGAGACTCACTGTGGCTGGTGGTTGGCCCGGATATGCCGGTCGGCACCCTGGTCGAGGTCGTTGGCCAGGACGGTGTCCTGCTGAAAGTACGCGCGGCAGCCACCTAAACTGACTCACTCGCGGCATCTGCGCTGCATGCAGGCCGCTATCCGAGAATACGTGGAACCAGTCACGTGGCGACACACTCCTAAGCAGTAGGAAAATCAACAGGAGTTACTGCTATGCGCCGTTTAAGTTCCTTGCTGTTCGCTGGCCTGTTCCTGGCAGCATCCTCCCAGGCATTCTCCGCCAACCTGCGCGATATCCTGTCCTCGGGTGCGACCACTGCGTCGACCTATCTGACGTTCAAGGACAACAAGATGGTCATCCCCGCGCAGGATGATGCCAGCAGCTATATCGCCAGCAATGGCGAGATCCGTGGCCCGTATCTGGAAGCCGCATTGCAGAAGATCCGTGCGGATCATCCCGATCTGCAAGCCAGCGACCTGGAACTGGCGACTGCGATTCTCACTGCCCAGCAGTGATGAAGAAGCCGGCCCTCGGGCCGGCTTCTTCTATGCCGCGTCGACGGTTCAGCCGTCGATGCTCGCCTCGTAGCCGGCGCTGTCGAGCAGCTTCTCCAACTGGGCAGCATCGCTAGGCTGCAACTTGAAAAACCAACTGCCGTACGGGTCGTTGTTGACGCTTTCAGGGCTGTCAGCGAGCGCTTCATTGATAGCGATCACTTCACCACCGACCGGTGCGTAGATGTCGGAAGCGGCTTTTACCGATTCCACAACACCCGCTTCCTGGCCAGCGTCCAGTACCTTGCCGACTTCCGGCAACTCGATGAACACCACATCGCCCAGTGCTTCCTGAGCATGATCGGAAATGCCCACGGTTACGCTGCCGTCGGCCTCCAGGCGCGCCCACTCGTGGCTGGTGGCGTAACGCAGATCGGCGGGGATAGAGCTCATGTTGTCGTTCCTCATCAGACAGGACGGCGACCGCGCCGTCAGGGAAATTTACCAGGTGCGCGCAGGTCGCATCCAGTCAATCGCATCTGGCCGACCGCATCTGGCCGACCGCATCAGATCAGCACTTTGCCATGGCGTACGAAACTCGGCTGCACGATACGAAGCGGGTACCACTTGCCGCGGATTTCCACTTCGGCTCGATCACCCGTCTTGGCCGGTACACGAGCCAGCGCGATCGACTTGCCCAGTGTGGGAGAGAAGCTGCCACTGGTGATCTCGCCCTCGCCCACACCATCGACCCGCACCACCTGATGAGCGCGCAGCACGCCGCGTTCCTCGAGCACCACGCCAACCAGACGCGAGTGCGAACCTTCGTCGTACTGGCGCTGCAGCGCTTCGCGACCGATAAAGGCGCGCTCGGCCGGCTCCCAGGCCACCGTCCAGGCCAGGTTGGAGGCCAGCGGGGAAACCTGCTCGCTCATGTCCTGGCCATAGAGATTCATGCCGGCTTCCAGACGCAGGGTGTCACGCGCGCCCAGGCCGATCGGTGAAATGCCGGCGCCTACCAGGTCATTGAAAAAGGCCACCGCTTCACCAGCCGGCAACATGATTTCCAAACCGTCTTCACCGGTATAACCGGTACGAGCGATAAACCACTCGCCGTCAGGCAGCCCCTGGAAGGGCTTGAGTTCGTGGATCAGGCTGGCACGGGCCTGACTCACCAGTTCGGAGGTCTTGGCACGTGCCTTGGGGCCCTGGATGGCGAACATCGCCAGGTCGCTGCGCTCGCGCAGTTCCACACCGAACTCTGTGCTGTGCGCACGCATCCAGGCCAAGTCCTTGTCACGGGTGGCAGCGTTGACCACCAGCCGATAGGTCGGCGCACTGGATGCGTCGAGAAGGTAGACGATCAGATCGTCGATCACGCCGCCTTCCTCATTGAGCATGGCGCTGTACAGCGCCTTGCCCGGCACCTGCAGACGCGCCACATCGTTAGCGAGCAGATGCTGCAGGTAGCCCTGCGCTTCGCCACCCAGCACATCGATGACGGTCATGTGCGAGACATCGAAAACGCCGCAATCGCGACGCACCTGATGGTGCTCCTCGACTTGCGAGCCATAGTGCAGCGGCATGTCCCAGCCGCCGAAATCGACCATCTTCGCGCCGAGCGCGAGGTGTAGATCGTAAAGAGGTGTGCGCTGTCCCATGGGATCTCCTTCCGGGCGTTGCAAGGCTGTGGCGCGCACGGATAGGGCCATTCCAGATGACATGGAAGTGGCTGCATGGCGGGCCGCAGCGAATGGCGCGCATTGTAGCCGCATGGTCGGGGTCGGTCATCTTGGACATTGACAGGCCTTGTAACAAACCCGGCGGGATAGCCCACGGGACGGCCGGGCGCCTGCCTGGCGACCGTCTATCAGATTCGCTGAGCGGAGCGACGGATGAGAAAAATTACCGGCAACAGGCCGACCAGTATCAGCGTCAGAGCCGGCAACGCGGCGCGCGCCCACTCGCCTTCGCTGGTCATCTCGAAAATGCGCACGGCCAGGGTGTCCCAGCCGAACGGCCGCATCAGCAATGTGGCGGGCATTTCCTTGAGCACATCGACGAACACCAGCAGCGCCGCGGACAGGACGCCAGGCATCAGCAGCGGCAGATAAACGCGCAGGAACAGCAGCACACCACCAATCCCCAGACTGCGCGAAGCCTGTGGCAGCGACGGGCGAATCCGCGCCAGACTGTTTTCCAGCGGGCCATAGGCCACGGCAAGAAAGCGGATCAGGTAGGCCAGCAGCAACGCACCGAGGCTGCCGAGCAGCAGCGCCTTGCCGGAGCCGCCGAGCCATTTCGACAGTGGGATGACCACGCCATTATCCAGGGTGCTGAAGGCCAGCATGATCGCCACCGCCAGCATCGAGCCCGGCAAGGCGTAGCCGAGGTTGGCCAGGCCGACAGTGGCGCCCATCAACCGGGTCGGAGCCAGACGCCGGGCGAACGCCAGCAACAACGCCACAGCGACCGTGATCAGCGCCGCCATCGCGCCCAGGTACAGGGTGTGCAGAATCAACGCCAGGTAACGCTCATCCAGGTCAAAGCGCCCGCGCTGCCAGAACCACACCAGCAGTTGCAGCACCGGAATGACGAACGCACAGACGTATACCAGCAGGCACCAGCCGCTGGCCGCCAAGGCGCGCAATCCGGTGAGGCGATACAGCGCCCCGCTACGCGGTCGCTCGACGGAAGGCCGTACGGCCCCACGGGCGCGGCGCTCGCCATAGAGCACCAGCATCACCGCGAACAGCAGCAGGCAGGCCAGTTGCGCGGCGCTGGTCAGACTGTAGAAGCCGTACCAGGTCTTGTAGATGGCCGTGGTGAAGGTGTCGAAGTTGAATACCGACACGGCTCCGAAGTCGGCCAGGGTTTCCATCAGCGCCAGCGCCAGCCCCGCACCGATGGCGGGTCGCGCCATCGGCAGCGCGACACGCCAGAAGGCTTGCCAGGGCGTGTGCCCGAGCGTGCGAGCCGCTTCCATCAGCCCCTTGCCCTGGGCCAGAAAGGCGTTGCGCGCCAGCAGGTAGACGTAGGGGTAGAACACCAGCACCAGGACGATGATCACCCCAGCCGTTGAACGCACCCGCGGAAATCGCACAGCACTGCCAAACCACTCACGTAGCAGCGTCTGCACCGGGCCGGAGAAGTCCAGCAGGCCGACGAACACGAAGGCCAATACGTAGGCGGGAATGGCAAAGGGCAGCATCAGCGCCCAGTCCAGCCAGCGCCGGCCGGGAAATTCGCAGAGGCTGGTGAGCCAGGCCAGGCTCACCCCCAGCAAGGTCACCCCGACGCCCACGCCAAGCACCAACGTCAGGGTATTGCCGATCAACCGTGGCATCTGCGTCTGCCACAGATGCGACCAGATCTGCCGATCCACTTCGTGCCAGCTCGCCAACAGAACCAGCAATGGCATGAGCACCAACAGGGCCACGGCAAAGGCGATGGGATACCAGCGACGCTGGACTGAATGGGCCACGCAGACTCCTAGAAAGCGCAAAGCACGACGCCCCGGACAAGCCGGGGCGTCGGATTACAGGCACCTGGCAAGCGGATCAGCAGCTCGCTCAGACGCAGCGGTCAGCGATCAATTCCAGCCGGCGCGATCCATCAGCCGAATGGCTTCGGCCTGGCGCTTGCCCGCCACTTCCACGGCGATGCTGTCGGCCTTGAACTCACCCCAGGAAGCGACTTCCGCAGACGGTTTCACCGCCGGATTGGCCGGAAATTCCTTGTTGGCATCGGCGAAGATGTTCTGCGCCTCGGCACTGGTCATCCACTCGACCAGCTTCTGGGCGGCTTGCGGGTTCGGCGCGTTCTTGGTCAGGCCGATACCCGACAGGTTGACGTGCACACCGCGGTCTTCCTGGTTCGGCCAGAACAGCTTGGCCTTGAGATCCGGGTTCTGCTGGTGCAGGCGGCCGAAGTAGTAGGTATTGACCATGCCCACGTCACACTGGCCGGCGGCAACGGCATTGATCACCGAGTTGTCATCGGGGAATACGTCGGTGGCCAGGTTGTTGACCCAACCCTTGACGATCTCTTCGGCCTTGGCTTCGCCATGGGTATCGATCAGGGTCGCGGTGAGCGACTGGTTGTAGACCTTCTTGCTGGTACGCAGGCACAGACGGCCTTCCCAGTTCTTGTCGGCCAACGCTTCGTAGGTGGTCAGTTCGCCTTCCTTGACCCGCTCCGGCGCGAACACGATGGTTCGCGCGCGCAGCGACAACCCCGTCCAGGCACCGCTGCTGGCGCGGTACTGAGCGGGAATGTTGTCTTCGACGATGCTGGATTTCAGCGGCTGCAGAATGCCCATCTGCTCTGCCTGCCAGAGGTTGCCCGCGTCCACGGTGAGCAGCAAGTCCGCCGGCGTGTTCTCGCCCTCGGCCTTGATGCGTTCCATCAGCGGCGCTTCCTTGTCGGTGATGAACTTGACCGCGACGCCGGTCTTGGCGGTGTAGGCATCGAACACCGGCTTGATCAGTTCATCGATCCGAGAGGAATACACCACGACTTCATCGGCCGCCTGAACGGCGCTGGAAAGAGCACTCAGAGTGAATACGGCAAGCAGCGCGCGACGTACCGACATGGCAAAGACCTTATGGAAGTTGAAGGAGAGAGGATGATAGTGACTCTCATCTACAACGCCCATCGTAAGGTCATTGCCAGATATTACCGCTGCCGCTGAAGAGCATGCCACACGGGCCGCGTGGGCGCTCGCCGCGACATCAGTAGTTGTATTGCAGGCTGGTCATGACATTGCGCGGCGCACCATACAAACCTGCCGCCGTGGTGGTGAGATACTCCTTGTCGAACAGGTTATTGAGGTTCACCGATGCCGAGAGCGCTGGCGTGAGCTGGTACTTCGCCATGAGGTTGACCAGGGCGTAGCTGCTCTGCGTGGTGGCATAACTGAGGTCGTACCCGGTCTCGCTCTGCCAGTTCAGACCGCCGCCGACGGTGAGCTTGTCCAGTGCGCCCGGTAGCCGATAGCTGGTGAACAGCTTGACGCTGTTGCGCGGGATCTCGGTGACGATACGTTTGTCGTCGGCGTTGAAGCTGACGCTATAGGAGTAGCCACCCGTCAGTTGCCAGCCTTCGCTGAGCTCACCATTGACCTCCAACTCCACACCTTCGCTGGTCGTGCCATTTTCTGCCTTGTAGGCCTGGAAGCCATTGGGCTGCAGCAGGCTGCCGTCGGCCACCGCGAGGTTATCCTGCTCGACGCGGAATACCGCCAGGCTGCCATTGAGCCGCCCCTCGTAGAAGCCGGCCTTCAGGCCAAGCTCATACCCGGTGCCTTCCTGAGGATCCAGCGGCGTGCCGCTGACGTCGCGAATGTTCGCGTTCTGCGGATTGAAGATCTGCGTATAGCTGGCGTAGGCCGTCCAGGTGTCATTCAGGTCATAGACGAAGCCGGCATAGGGAATGACGATGCCGGTTTCGGTACGCTCCGCCTTGCTGCTGGCGCCCCCGTACAGCCAGCTTTTGCTTTCGCGATTCCAGTCCACCACCCGCGCGCCGAGGATCAGGCTGGCCGAATCGGTCAGGTGCCAGCGGGACGTCAGGTAGGCGGCGTACTGGGTTTCGGTCAGGTCGCTCTCACCGATCTTGTCGAACAGCGGTTTCGGCGCCTGACCGTTCCACCCGTAGATGTTGTCGATGCTGCCGGCATAACCGGAGCCCGGGCGCTGCCAGCCGCCGTAGTTGGCCGTTCCCCGCTCCTCGAGGCGCGACAGGGTCACCCCGCCGATCAATTCGTGCTCGCGGCCCAGCAGTGGGAAGAAGCCGGTGAGGTAGGCGTCGACATTGTCCTGTTCAGGCGTTGCCTGCCAGCGGGTCGGCATGATGTAGGCACCTGCGCCGGTGGCTCGCTCGATCTCACCATCCATGTAGCTGACCACGGTGTCGTAGTCGTTGCGCGCATGGCTATACTCCAGCTTGCCGCTCCAGCCATTGGCGAACTGCTGCTCGACGGAGGTGAACAGCGTGCTCTGCTGGCGATCGTAGTACGTCCAGTCAGGCGAGCTGTTGAACGAGCGCTTGATATCAGTTCTTCCGCCGTCGGTGGTGAACAGCGGAAAGCCGGTACGCATCGGTGCGTTGCTGTGGGTGGTCTGATGGCTGAAGCCCAGGGTCAGCAGGGTCGAGTCGCTCAAATCCAGCTCGGTGATGCCATAGACGGTGCTCAGCTCCTGGCTGAAGCGGTCGATCCAGGCGTGCTGATCCTTGTGATCGACGACGAAGCGCGCCCGCACGTTGCCACTCTCGGTCAGCGCACCGCCGACATCCACACCCAGACCATAACGATCCCAGCTACCGGCCTCTGCCGACAACTGAACCTGGGGTTCGATGCCGGGACGCTTGCGGATCAGGTTGATGGTCGCGGAAGGGTTGCCCAGGCCACTGACCAGCCCGGTGGCGCCACGCACCACCTCTACGCGGTCGTACATGGCGGTGTTCTGGGTGTAATTGTCCATGCTTGCCGACGTCGGCACCCCGTCGATCGCGAAGTTCCGGATGGGAAAACCACGCGACAGATAGGTAGTACTGTCTGCCCCCAGGCTTTCGCGGATCACGGTGATGCCCGTGGTGGCATCCAGGGCGTCGGTCAGGCTGTCGAGATTCTGGTCGTCCAGACGCTGACGGGTCAGCACCGTGACCGATTGTGGCGTCTCCTTGGGCGACAGGTTCAGGCGTGTCGAGCTGCTGGACGACTCGGTGGTGTAGGAGCCCGTGCCCTCGGTGGTCGCCCCCGGCGCCTTGCCGGAAATGCTCAGTGCGGACAGTTGCAGTCCTTGGCTCTGGCTGGTCGGCACCAACACATAGCTGCCGTTACCCTGACGCTGGGCCTGCAAACCACTGCCCTGAAGCAGACGGGCCAGCCCATCGTCCACGCCGTAATCGCCCTGCAGGCCCGGCGAGTCGAGCCCCTCGGTCTGCATGGCAGCGAATGAAAGCGTCACCCCAGCTACCGTCGCGAACTGGCTCAGGGCGGTACCCAGCGAGCCGGGAGCGATGCGGTAGCTCTGTACGGCGGCCTCCTGCGCCAGGGCGTGGCTCGGTAAAGCGCAGAGCAACGGCAGCGAGGCACAGGTCAAACCGAACAGGGCCAGGTGAACGGCGCGGGCCATCGGCTTGGCCGGCGAGAGAAAGCGGGGCATGGTCATTTCCTTGTCATGGGCTGGGCAGATCCGCGGTATTGCAAACCGCTTCATGTGCTTGGCCGAATGAGAATGAAAATCGGCAACCCAAAATGACTATTTTTTTGCTGACTGGATCAGACCGGCTCGATGCGCGCCCAATAGCGGCTCAGGTAACGCACCCGAATCGGCAGCGAAGCACCCAGGTTTTCCAGGATGATGTCGGTGTCGTCGATTCGAAAAGCCCCAGACAAGCGCAGGCTCGCCACCGTATCGGCGCAGCCCAGATAGCCGGGACGGTAGCGCCCCAGCTCGGCGACGAAGGCATCCAGGCGCCAGTCGATCACTGTCAGCATGCCTTGCGCCCAGGCGCCCGCTCCCGGCAGTAGGGCGCTGGGCGTACCGACCGCTGCAGCCTCGACATCGACCTGTTGGTTGGCAGCGAGACGTATGGCCCGATTCGGTTGCCCCGCCGCACGCACTTCGACCACATCCTCCAGCACCGCAATCTGAGTTCTGTCGCCCTCGCAGCGCACACTGAAACAAGTACCCAACGCCCGCACACTGCCTTGCGCGGTATGCACGACGAAGGGCCGTCCAGCCGGATCGGCAGCGGTGCGGACGAGTATCTCGCCGCGATGCAGCTGCACTTGACGCAGACGGGCGTCGAAGCGGATATCCACCGCCGTCGCGGTATTCAGATCCAGCACGCTGCCATCGCTCAGGTGCAGGTTTCGACGCTCACCGGTGGCCGTGCGCTGATCGGCGAGCCAGGCCTGCGTCGGCGCCAGGTCGAGGGACGCCCAACCCGCCGCCCCGGAGGCGAGCAGCAAGCCCAACGTTTTGAGTACCACGCGCCGCCGCGCACGCACGCCATCCAGCGCGGGTAGCGCAACGTCCGCCGGCAAGCCGCCGAGCTGATGCTGCAGGCGCTCTACCCGTGCCCACGCCTGGCGATGCCCAGGGTGCTGCGCCAGCCACTCACGGTGCGCCTGACGCTCGGCCTCGCTCGGCGGCGTGGCGTTGAGTTGCACGTACCAGGTAGCGGCGGCTTCCAGGGTCTGGCGATCCATCGCTCAGTCGTCCATCAGCAACAGACAGTGGGTCATGGCACAGATCATGTGTTTCTTCACCGTGGTCACCGACACGCCCAGGCGCTCGCCGGTAGCGACATAGCTGAGCCCTTCCAGTTGCACCGCCAGAAAAATGCGCCGCGTGCGCTCGCCAAGACCGTCGAGCATGGCGTCGACCGCCATCAGGGTTTCCAGGATCAGCAGGCGGGTTTCCGGCGAGATGTCCATCGGCTCGGGCCGTAACGCCAGCACATCGAGATAAGCCTGCTCGACGGCCTGGCGCCGGAACTTGTCGATCATCAGCGCACGGGCGATGGCGCTCAGGTAGGTACGTGGCTCGCGGATGGCCTGCACGTCCCGGGCGCTGAGCACGCGCAGGAAGGTATCCTGGGCCAGATCGGCGGCATCGCTGGCATTGCCCAGGCGTGCGCGCAGCCAGCCCTTGAGCCAGCCGTTGTGTTCGCTGTAGAGAAGATGCAACGCGGAATGATCCGGGCCGGACATGGCAGCACCAGGGCGCAAGATGATAATGCATCGCATTGTCTTGCAAGCCTTCCGCTGGATGCAAGCCGGGCATGGAGATTAACCCGTAGTAATAGACGGAGACGGCTCGAACAAAGGCAGCTCTGCGGCGGTGTAGCCAATTCCGCGATCGAATTTTGCTGGTAAAGCGAGGGGGACGGCGGCGATGACGATTACAAGACAGTAGCGGACGTTCGATGATCCGCGTCATAACGAAGGTTCAGGCCTTCGGCCCCGGATTACGCCTGCGGCTAATCCAGGCTACGTTCGTGCCATGGCCCCGTAGCGGACGTAGGGTGGATGACGCTCTTTTCATCCACCATCGCGATCGTAGAGCGGTGGACGGGTCGGGCCGCGTAGGTGAAGCGTCGTCCACAAATGGCCGCTACCGCTCTCCTTTCTCGCCGTTGCGCCACTCAGGCCCTGGCCAGATCCGGCAGATCGCCGCTCAGGCCCAATGCCTGGCGCACGAACAGCGCCTTGGCCTCATCCAGGCCATCGACCAGCCCCAGACCGGTATTACGCAGCCAGCGCAGCGCCAGGGCATCGCTCTGGAACAGGCGCTGGAAGCCTTCCATCGCCGCCATCATCGCCAGGTTGTGAGGCATACGTCGGCGCTCGTAGCGGCTCAGCACGCGCTCGTCGGCAAGCCGCTCGCCACGCCCGGCGGCCTGCCCCAGTACTTCGGCCAGCACCGCGGCGTCGAGAAAGCCGAGATTGACGCCCTGCCCGGCCAGCGGGTGGATGGTATGGGCGGCATCCCCGATCAGCGCCAGCCCAGGCTCGACATAACGCTTGGCGTGGCGCTGCCGCAGCGGAATGCACAGGCGTCGATCCACCTGCAGCACCTGGCCCAGGCGATACTCGAAAGCCTGCCCCAGGGCTGTGGAAAACTCATCGTCGCCCAGCGCCATCAGATGGGCCGCCTGCTCCGGCGTGGTCGACCAGACGATCGAGCACCAATGCTCGCCGTCGCGCTCGCCCAGGGGTAGAAAAGCCAGCGGGCCTTCGTCGGTGAAACGCTGCCAGGCGGTAGCCTGATGGGCACCGGCACAACGCACACTGGTGACGATGGCATGGTGCAGGTAATCCCATTCGCGGGTTTCGCAGCCCGCCAGGCGACGCACTGCCGAATTGGCACCGTCAGCCGCGATCAACAGCGGTGTACGCAATTCGCGGCCATCGGCCAGGGTCAGCAGCCAGTCATCCCCGGAGTGACGCAAGCGCTCCAGGCGCGCATTGGCGAGCAGACCGATATCGCTGTCATGCAGACGCTCGAGCAGGGCGTCCTGTACCACGCGGTTCTCGACGATATGGCCGAGGGTATCGGCATGCACACTGGCAGCACTGAAATGGATGCTGCCGGTGCCGCTGCCATCCCATACGCGCATCTCGCTGTAGGGGCAACTGCGCCGCGCCAGCACGCCCGGCCAGGCGCCGAGGCGCTCGAGAATACGCTGGCTGGCCATCGACAACGCGCTGACCCTTGGCTCGTACGCCAGACGGCCATCGAACGGCTCGACGCTCATCGGCCCGCCATCCAGCACCAGGCATTCCAGGCCCTGTTCGCGCAAGGCCAGGGCCAGGGCACTGCCGACCATTCCGGCACCGACGATGATCAGATCTGCACGCATTTCGTCCATTTCCTCAGGCTGCCTGCCGCAGGCGCGGCTTGAGCCGCACGTAGAGAGTCTTGTGTACCCGCGCCACCAGGGTGCCGTCGCCATCACGCACTTCCACCTGCAACTCGGGCAGGTACTTTTCACCCGCTGCGGTGCGCTCACGCACTTCGTCGATGAAGGCCTGGTCGATGGCGAACGACGCGAATACCGGGCCTTTGCCAGGCGCGATGAAATCGATGCTGGCAGCCTTGTCCCAGACCACATAATCGCGGCCCAGATTCTCCATCAGCATCAACATGTAGAACGGATCGGTCATCGAATACAGGCTGCCGCCGAACTGGGTGCCCACGTAATTGCGGTTGTACCAGCGCAGACGCATCTTCACCTCGACCTGGCGAAAGTCGGGCGCGATGCGCCGAACCCATACCCCAGCGCCCAGATAGGGCGGGTAGCAATTCATGACCCAGCGCAGCAGGCGAGCCTTGCGCGCCAGCCGGCGGGCATTCATTGCGACGTACCGCGAGTACCCATGCCCATGGCCTGACGCGCGAACCAGCGTTTGGCCGGCGGCAGCAACTCCAGACCGAGCAGGCCCAGGTTGCGGCCCGCGGCGAGCAACGGCTGGTCGGTGCTGAACAGCCGGGTGACCTGATCCGAGAAACCCACGGTGAAGGCCTGATCGCCAGCCTGAGCACTGGCATAACGCTGCAGAGTGGCCAGGTCGCCAAGCGGGGCGGAACTCGCCAGCACGGTATCGGCCAGGGCACGGACATCACGCAACGACAGGTTGAAGCCCTGCCCGGCAATCGGGTGCAGGCTATGAGCGGCGTTGCCCAGCACCACCAGATTGGCGCGCACCTGCTCGGCCGCTTCGACCAGCACCAGTGGATACGGTACCCGCGCCCCGACCTGGCGCAGCGCACCGAGGCGGTAACCGAAGGCTTCCTGCAATTGCGCGAGGAACGCTCGTTCATCCAGCTTCAGCAGCCGCTCGGCATCGCGGCTCGGGTGCGTCCACACCAGCGCACAACGATTGTCGGACAGCGGCAGCAGCGCCAGCGGCCCGGATTCGGTAAAACGTTCGAACGCTTCGCCATCATGGGGGCGCGCAGGTGTGATATTGGCGATCAGCGCGGTCTGGTCGTAGGGTCGCTGCTGCACCGTGATGCCCAACTGCTCGCGCAGCGACGAGCGCCCGCCATCGGCGAGTACGGCCAGGGAGCAGTCGATCAGGGTTTCGTCATCGAGGGTCAGGCGATAGCCATCCGGCAGCGCTTCCATCCGCTCGACATGGGCCGGGCAACGCCACTGGATCACCTCGGCATCCAGCGCCTGCCACAGGCAGTGGCCGAGCCAGGCGTTTTCCACCACGTAGCCCAGGGCAGGAACGCCCTCTTCCTCGGCACTCAGTCGTGCGGCAGCGAAGCGCCCGCGATCCGATACATGTATCTGGCGAATGGCCGTAGCCTGCTCGGCGAGCGCCGGCCACAGGCCGAGGCCTTCGTAGATCAGCCGCGAGCCGTAGGAAAGCGCCGTGGAGCGGGCATCGTAGCTTGGCTGGTAGCCTTCGCCGGGAGCGAATGGCTCGATCAGGGCAATTCGCCAACCGCGTTTACGCGCCTCGCCCTGCAGCGCCAGCGCCAGGCTGGCACCGACCAGTCCGCCGCCGATGATCGCCAGATCGACCCGCTGCATGGCCTCAGGCTACCTGCGCGCGGGCGGCAGCCATCAGTGCCTCGATCTCGTCGACGGCCTTGGGCACGTCGCCGGTGAGAATCTCGCAGCCCGTCTTGGTCACCACGACATCATCCTCGATGCGTACACCGATGCCGCGCCATTTCTTGGCGACGCTCTGGTTATCCACGGCGATGTAGATGCCCGGCTCGACGGTCATGGCCATGCCCACTTCGAGCACGCGCCATTCGCCGCCGACCTTGTATTCACCGACATCGTGCACGTCCATGCCCAGCCAGTGACCGGCGCGGTGCATGTAGAACGGCTTGTAGGCTTCCGCGGCGATCAGCTCATCGACATTGCCCTTGAGCAGGCCCAACTCGACCAGACCAGCGGTGATCACCCGTACCGTGGCTTCGTGGGCTTCGTTCCAGTGGCGGCCAGGGGCGATGTGCTTGAAGGCTTCCATATTGGCCGCCAACACGATCTCGTAGATGGCCTTCTGCTCGGGCGTGAACACGCCACTGACCGGGAAGGTACGGGTGATATCGCTGGCGTAGCAGTCGATCTCGCAACCGGCGTCGATCAACACCACGTCGCCGTCCTTGAGCAGGGCGTCGTTCTCGCGGTAATGCAGGATGCAGGCATTCCTGCCCGCCGCGACGATGGAGCCGTAGGCCGGCATCTTCGCGCCACCTTTGCGGAACTCGTAATCCAGCTCGGCTTCCAGGTGATATTCGTACAATCCGGCGCGGCTGGCCTGCATGGCGCGCACGTGGGCGCGGGCGGAAATCTGCGCCGCTTCGCGCATCACCTTCACTTCCCCGGCGGACTTGTACAGGCGCAGATCGTGCAACAGGTGATTGAGGGCGACGAATTCCTTCGGCGGCGTGGCGCCCTGGCGGGCCTTGGAGCGGATCACGTTGACCCACTCCATCAGGTGTCGGTCGAACTCCGGGTTGGTGCCCACCGCGTAGTAGACACGCTCACGACCTTCGATCAGGCCCGGCAGAATGTCGTCGATATCACCGATGGGAAAGGCATCGTCCGCGCCAAAGCGACTGATGGCCCCTTCCTGGCCGGCACGCAGGCCATCCCACAGCTCACGCTCGGGATCACGCTCGCGGCAGAACAGCACATATTCGCCGTGCTCGCGGCCCGGGATCAGGGCGATAACCGCCTCGGGCTCGGGGAAACCGGAAAGGTACTGGAAGTCGCTGTCCTGGCGGTATACGTGCTCAACATCGCGGTTACGGATGAACACCGGCGCCGCCGGCAGGATGGCGATGCTGTTGGGTTCCATCTGCGCCATCAGCGTCTTGCGTCGACGGGCGTATTCCGCTTTGGAGATGCTGGTCATGGGCAAGCTAGGTTCCGATCAGTCGAATGGAAGGCGGGATCAGTGCAGCGAGGGCTTTGGCGTTGGGGCAGCCGGCTTGGTGCACTCGGTGAACAGCAGCAAGGGCGCCACGCGCAGGTACTCCGTGACCTCCATGTAATCGTTCTCACCGTCCTCGGATTCGTCCAGCGCATTCTGCACCTGGGCGATGGCGGACAAATCCTGCAGCACTTCCATGGCTTCGGCGCTCAGCGCGGCGTCACCGGCGGTCAGACCGAAGCCACCGAGAAAGCCCTGGCACCACTGGCCCAGAGCCGCCGCTCGCTCGGCCAGCGGGGCCTCGTCGGAAGGCAGCAGCAAGACCACGGTGACATCGTCACCGGTCAATTCGCCGCGTACCATCTCCTGCAGGCCAATCAGCGCCTGACGGACGTTGTCCGGGGGCTCTGCACCGAGCAGCTCGGTGGCATCGGCCAGCCAGGGGCCGGCCTCGAAGCCGGCACCAGCACAACTGCGGCCCAGCAGCAGGCCGTGCAGTTCGGCAGGAGAAACAGAAGAGCCACCACTGGCAAGCAAGGTGGCGAATGCAGCGTAGGGAGAACTGGAAGTCGGCATCGATCACTAGGCGCCAAGAGGCGCAATCACTAGAATGGAGGCCTTGTATCCTAGCACCGGCAGACGCGCCAAGACCATCAGCGGGTTTGCACCTATCTGCCGCCGAGCCTATATATCCTGGACAACCCTGCCAAAGCGAGAGCCAATGGAAGACGCCGATCTACACGCCCTAACGGCCAAGCTGGAGTTGCTGATCCAGCGCGTCGAGCGACTCAAGGCACACAACCGCCTCTTGTTGGAGAGCGAACAGGCTTGGCGTGAAGAACGCGCTCATCTGATCGAAAAGAACGAAATGGCCCGGCATAAGGTCGAATCGATGATTTCGCGCCTCAAAGCCCTGGAGCAGGACTCATGACCCAATCGAATACCGTTACCGTCCAGATTCTGGACAAAGAATATTGCATCGCCTGTCCTGCAGATGAGCGGAGCAACCTGCAGAATGCCGCCCGTTACCTGGACGGCAAGATGCGTGAGATCCGCAGCGGCGGCAAAGTGATCGGTGCCGACCGCGTTGCCGTGATGGCCGCGCTGAACATCACCCATGATTTGCTGCACAAACAGCAGCACCTGGATCAGCAGGCCACCACGACCCGTGATCATGTGCGTGATCTGCTTGGCCGTGTCGACAATGCCCTGGCCGATGATGCCGATGGCCGTGGCGTCTGACCAACGGTCGTCACTTTGCGTTATACTGGCCGCGGCTCCCTGGAGTGTGCGCCAGTTGGTGATGTCCCTGAGCCGATACGCACAACCCTGGGGGTTGTCAGTTGAGGCCGGTGTGCATGTCCGCTCGACGGAAAGCCTTAAGGTTTCCTGCAACCTCCACCTTGAACTTTCGGGTTCAAGGGCTAAACCGACAGCGGCATGCTGGGGAGTCACAATTCATAGCCCGTTGCTGGCTTACGCTGGCAGTGGGCTTTTTATTGCCTGCCATTGCCGCGGGGCGTCGCAGGCGATGTCGGAAGTCGCTGCCGACAACTTTTCTGCCTGCCCATGATCGACGCCAACGACCTAACACGCCCCCAGCTGCGCCGCAAACTGCGCCAGCAACGTCGGGCGCTGACGCCAGCGGCACAGCGCAACGCCGCCCAGGCGCTGTATCGCCAGTTGGCCCAGCATCCGCTGTTTCGCCGCGCCCGACATATTGCACTGTACCTGGCCAACGACGGGGAAATCGATCCGCACCTGCTGATCGCTGCTGCTCACGCCCGCGGCAAGCAGGTCTATCTGCCCGTACTGAAATCCTGGCCGCGCACCAGCATGGTGTTTCAGCGCATCGACGTGCACGAGGGGCTGGCAGGCAACCGCTTCGGCATCCCTGAACCTCGGCGCGACAACAAGCGCCAGCGCAAGGTCTGGGCACTGGATCTGATTCTCCTGCCACTGGTGGGTTTCGATCGCCACGGCGGCCGACTCGGGATGGGCGGCGGTTTCTACGACCGCAGCCTTGCCTATCGCGCAAGGCGCAATAATTGGCACAAACCGACACTGCTGGGGCTGGCTCACGGTTGTCAGCAAGTCGATCGACTGCCCATGGCAAGCTGGGACATACCGCTGGATGCCACGGTTACCGATAGAGGCTGGTACTAACGCCCGCTGATACCCGGCTGAACGCTGGTCGACAGCTGAGAGCCTTGCTGCCACTGGCTTTGTGTATACCCGGTGGTCACCATGCCCAGGGTGAACACCACCACCAGCACCCACAATAGATCCGGTTTTCGCCTCATGTAACAACTCCCCACCGGAACAATCGTCCGGGACTGACAAGGTATATTTCAGCGATTATCCCTTCGCATTCGAGCGCAGCCGACAGGCACACGCTCACCGCCCTGATCCGAGAGAGCAAAGTTCATGCCCTATTGGCTGATGAAATCCGAACCCGACGAACTTTCCATCCACGACCTGCAGCAGCTAGGCAAGACGCGCTGGGATGGTGTGCGCAACTACCAGGCACGCAACTTCATCCGCAGCATGCAGGACGGTGATCAATTTCTTTTCTATCATTCGAGCTGCCCGCAGCCTGGGGTAGCCGGAATCGCCCGCATCGAAGGCAGCCCCTATCCAGACCCAGCCGCGCTGGATTCAAAGAGTCACTATTTCGATGCCAAGGCCAGCGCGGAAAAGAATCCCTGGACGGCCATCGACGTGGCATTCGTCGAGGCCTTCACGCGCGTCATCCCACTGGCCGAGTTGAAAGCTCAGGGTGCGTTACAGGAGTTGGCGTTGGTACAGAAGGGCAGCCGCTTATCGGTGATGCCCGTTACCGAAGCGCAGTGGACAGCGATCCTGCTGCTGCGCTGATCAGCCCTGCAGAATCAGGTTGTTGAACAGCAGATCCTCGACCAGCGGCCGGCCTTCTTCATCGCTGAGCACCTGCTGTACCTGCTTGAGGGCTTCCTGGCGCAGCGTTTCCTTGGCGTCGGGCGTAGCCAGGCTCTCTTCGGTCTGCTGGGAAAACAGCATCACCAGTTGATTACGGATCAGCGGCTCATGGTGGGTGACCTTGGCCTCGGCCTCGGCGCCGCTCACACGCAGAGAAATATCGGCCTTGTAGAACTTGAGTTTGGGGCCGACGCCGAAATTGCCGACCAGCGCTGGCGTCAGGCTGTGGTAGATCACCTGAGAGGCAGCGCCCTCACCTTCCTTCCTTTCCTCATTGGCGAAAGCCGGGATCGACAGCGCGCAGGCAAGCAAAAGCGTGATGAGGGTTTTCACAAGGCAATCTCCATTGGATTACCGACAAGCATAGCAACGCCTGCGACGGATCCCAATGCTTATGGAAGCCCATCAGGGCCAGCGATGCTCGTTGACCCTGGCGCCCCTCCTCCTAGACTGCGGGAAACAGGAGGTGATCACGATGAAAGCATTGCTGTGCAAGGCCTTCGGCCCCGCCGGAACCCTGGTACTGGAAGACATCGATAGCCCGTACCCGAAGGGTAACGAAGTATTGATCGAGGTTCAGGCCGCTGGCGTGAATTTTCCCGACACCCTGATCATCGAAGGCAAATACCAGTTCAAGCCGCCTTTGCCCTTTGCGCCCGGTGGCGAAGTGGCCGGCGTGATCAGTGCGGTTGGCGACAAGGTTACCCATCTGCAGGCCGGCGATCGGGTCATGGCGCTGACCGGCTGGGGCGGCTTCGCCGAGCAGGTCGCGGTGCCCGCCTACAACGTACTGCCGATGCCCGACAGCATGGATTTCATCAGCGCAGCAGCCTTCGGCATGACCTACGGCACCTCGATGCATGCACTCAAGCAGCGCGCCGGGCTGCTAGCAGGCGAAACCCTGTTGGTACTCGGTGCATCCGGGGGTGTTGGCCTGGCTGCGATCGAGATCGGCAAGGCCATGGGCGCCCGGGTAATCGCCGCCGCAAGCAGCGCCGCCAAGCTGGAAATCGCCAAACAGGCTGGCGCCGATGAGCTGATCGACTACGGCACGCAGAACCTCAAGGAGGAAGTGAAGCGCCTGACCAATGGCCAGGGCGCCGATGTGATCGTTGACCCGGTCGGCGGCGACCTGTTCGACCAGGCAGCGCGCAGCATCGCCTGGAACGGCCGCCTGCTGGTCGTCGGTTTCGCCAGCGGGCGCATCCCGGAGCTGCCGGTGAACCTGATGTTGCTCAAGGGCGCCGCGGTGGTTGGCGTGTTCTGGGGCGCCTTCGCGCAACGCCAGCCAGCCGAAAACGCCGCCAATTTCGGCCAGTTGTTCGCCTGGCATGCCGAGGGCAAGGTCAAGCCGCTGGTGTCGCAGACCTACCCCCTGGAGCGGGCCGGTGAGGCGATCACCGCCCTGTCCGAACGCCGGGCAGTGGGCAAGCTAGTGATCCAGGTGCGCTAAAGCAGCTACAAGCTACAAGCTACAAGCTACAAGACAAAGCATAGGTGCTCTTACTTGCAGCTTGTAGCTTGTGGCTTGCCGCTTATCTAGGCGCATAGGCGAATACGTCGGCGCGCATCTGGTGGGCATCCATCCCGGCCTCGACCAGTGCGTCCAGCGTTGCATATACCATGTTCGGCGAACCGCTGGCATAAACGTGCAGCGCGCCAAGATCGTCGAAATCTTCGCGGATCGCTTCGTGCAGCAGACCACAGCGGCCCTTCCAGCCACACTGGTCGCTGACCACTTGGTGCAGGAACAGATTGGGCAGCGCCTGCCACTCCTGCCAATGCGGCAAACTGTAGAAATCCTCCGGACGACGAGCCCCCCAGTACAGGTGTACCGGGTGTTCGAAGCCTCGGGAACGGCATTCCTCGATCAGGCTGTGCATCTGCGCCATGCCGGTGCCTGCGGCGATCAGCACCAGCGGGCCGTCCGGCAACTCGGCCAGGTGGGCATCGCCGAACGGCAGTTGCACCCGCGCCACACTCTCCTCGCGCAGTTGCTGCAGCAGGTTCAGGGCACTCGCTTCGCGGCCGAGGATATGCAGTTCGAGATCGCGACCTTCCTGGGACGCAGACGCCATGGAAAACGCCGACTTCTCGCCATCCCGACGCTCGATCAGCAGATACTGACCGGCGTGGTAGCGCGGCGGCTTGCCGGCCGGTGCACGCAGGCGCACGCGCCAGACGTCGCCACCAGCATCGATGCACGCCAGCACCTGACAGCCCAGGCTGCGTACCGCGAGTTCACCAGGCGCCAGCACGCCATCCCAATGCAGCACGCAGTCTTCCAGCGGTTCGGCGATGCAGGTGTACAGTTCGCCATGGTCGAGCTCGGCGCCGTCCTGGCGCACGCGCCCTTCGACCAGCAGCGCCATACACACGTGACAATTGCCATTACGGCAGCTTTGCGGGCAGGTGTAGCCGAGGCGTCGGGCGGCATCGAGGATGCGTTCGCCCGCTTCGACATCAAGAACCGCGCCGGACGGTTGCAGGGTGACCTTCATCAATCGATTCCCAACTGGCTCCAGATTTCATCGACACGATGCGTGACCGCATCGTCCTTGACGATCGCCCGTCCCCACTCGCGACTGGTCTCGCCCGGCCACTTGTGGGTGGCGTCGAGGCCCATCTTCGAGCCAAGACCGGAGATCGGCGAGGCGAAATCCAGATAGTCGATCGGCGTGTTCTCGATCATCACCGTGTCGCGTTTGGGATCCATGCGCGTGGTGATGGCCCAGATCACGTCGTTCCAGTCGCGGGCATCGATGTCGTCGTCGGTGACGATAACGAACTTGGTGTACATGAACTGTCGCAGGAACGACCACACGCCGAGCATCACGCGCTTGGCATGGCCGGGGTACTGCTTCTTCATGGTCACCACCGCCATGCGGTAGGAGCAGCCTTCCGGCGGCAGGTAGAAGTCGGTGATCTCGGGGAACTGCTTCTGCAGGATCGGCACGAACACTTCGTTCAGCGCCACGCCGAGAATCGCCGGCTCGTCCGGCGGTCGGCCGGTGTAGGTCGAGTGGTAGATCGGATCGCGACGGCGGGTGATGCGCTCGATGGTGAACACCGGGAAGGTGTCGACCTCGTTGTAGTAGCCGGTGTGATCGCCGTAAGGCCCTTCCGGCGCAGTCTCGCCCGGATGGATAACGCCTTCGAGGACGATTTCGGCACTGGCCGGCACCTGCAGGTCATTGCCGATGGCCTTGACCAGTTCGGTGCGATGGCCGCGCAGCAGGCCGGCGAAGGCGTATTCGGACAGGCTGTCGGGCACCGGCGTCACCGCGCCGAGAATGGTCGCCGGGTCAGCGCCCAAGGCCACGCAAACGGGATAGGGCTTACCCGGATGCTTCTCGCACCACTCGCGATAATCCAGCGCACCGCCACGATGGCTGAGCCAGCGCATGATCACCTTGTTGCGGCCAATGACCTGCTGGCGGTAGATACCGAGGTTCTGGCGTTCCTTGTTCGGCCCCTTGGTAATCGTCAGGCCCCAAGTGATCAGCGGCGCCACATCACCCGGCCAGCAATGCTGGATCGGCAGCTTACCGAGGTCGACGTCGTCGCCCTCCTCGATCACTTCGTGGCAGGGCGCATCCTTGAGTACCTTGGGCGCCATGCTGATGACCTTCTTGAAGATCGGCAGTTTGCTCCAGGCATCTTTCAGGCCCTTCGGCGGTTCGGGCTCCTTGAGGAACGCCAGCAGCTTGCCGATCTCACGCAGCTCCGACACCTCCTCCGCGCCCATGCCCAGCGCCACGCGCTTCGGCGTACCGAACAGGTTGCCGAGTACCGGCACGTCGTGGCCAGTGGGGTTCTCGAACAACAGAGCCGGGCCACCCTTGCGCAGGGTGCGGTCGCAGATCTCGGTCATTTCCAGGATCGGCGACACCGGCGCCTGAATGCGCTTGAGCTCGCCGCGCTCTTCCAGGCCGCGGATAAAGTCGCGCAGGTCGCGATACTGCATGCTGGAACCTCTCGAATCGGGGCGCAAAGTTTAGCGCCGAAGTCGGTCTTGCAGATACTACAGACAGACAAAAGCCGGGTTTCCCCGGCTTTTGGACTGCTACCAGACCTTACTTGCGCTTCATGGACATGAAGAACTCGTCGTTGGTTTTAGTAGCCTTGAGCTTGTCGATCAGGAACTCGATGGCGGCGATCTCGTCCATCGGGTGCAGCAGCTTGCGCAGAATCCACATGCGCTGCAGCTCGTCTTCGGCGGTCAGCAACTCTTCGCGACGGGTACCGGCGCGGTTGATGTTGATGGCCGGGAACACGCGCTTCTCGGCGATACGACGATCCAGGGGCAGCTCCATGTTGCCGGTACCCTTGAATTCTTCGTAGATCACTTCGTCCATCTTCGAGCCGGTTTCGACCAGCGCGGTAGCGATGATGGTCAGCGAACCACCTTCTTCGATGTTACGCGCGGCACCGAAGAAACGCTTCGGTTTCTCCAGGGCGTGGGCGTCGACACCACCGGTCAGTACCTTGCCGGAGCTCGGGATCACGGTGTTGTAGGCACGCGCCAGGCGGGTGATGGAGTCGAGCAGGATGACCACGTCCTTCTTGTGCTCGACCAGACGCTTGGCCTTTTCGATCACCATCTCGGCGACCTGCACGTGACGGGTCGGCGGCTCGTCGAAGGTCGACGCAACCACTTCGCCACGCACGGTGCGCTGCATCTCGGTCACTTCTTCCGGGCGCTCGTCGATCAGCAGAACGATCAGATGGCAATCGGGGTTGTTACGCGTGATGTTCGAGGCGATGTTCTGCAGCATGATGGTCTTGCCCGCTTTCGGCGGAGCGACGATCAGGCCGCGCTGGCCCTTGCCAATAGGTGCGCAGAGGTCGATCACACGGCCGGTGATGTCCTCGGTGGAGCCATTACCGGCCTCCATGACCAGGCGCTCGTTGGGGAACAGCGGCGTCAGGTTTTCGAACAGGATCTTGTTCTTGGCGTTCTCCGGACGGTCGTAGTTGATCGTATCGACCTTGAGCAACGCGAAGTAACGCTCGCCTTCTTTCGGCGGGCGGATCTTGCCGACGATGGTGTCACCGGTACGCAGGTTGAAGCGGCGGATCTGGCTCGGCGAGACGTAGATGTCATCCGGGCCGGCCAGGTAGGAGGCGTCCGCGCTGCGCAAAAAGCCGAAGCCGTCCTGGAGGATCTCCAGTACGCCATCACCGGAAATTTCCTCACCGCCTTTGGAATGTTTTTTCAACAGCGAGAAGATCACGTCCTGCTTGCGCGAACGGGCCATGTTCTCGATGCCCATTTGTTCGGCCATTTCCAGCAGTTCGGTAATTGGCTTTTGCTTGAGTTCAGTCAGATTCATATAGGAATGACGTAATCATATAAGGAGGGAATGGTAAGCATTGAGCTTGAGAGGCCGCAGCGCAGATAGGCGACAGGCGCCCGCTTTATTGTCGAATGTTCGATTAGGATGCGTTGGCAGCGGCGTGCAGGGGGTTGCTTAGGGAAAGCAACGGGCCTGAATGTAACATCGGCTTTACGAATGCGTCTAGCCTTTAGACAGAAAAAAGCCCCGTTGTCTACGGGGCTTTTCAGACGACCTTACAGGTTGGCGTCGATGAAAGCGGCCAACTGCGACTTGGACAGGGCGCCGACCTTGGTGGCCTCGACACTGCCGTTCTTGAACAGCATCAGGGTCGGGATGCCACGCACGCCGTACTTCGGCGGGGTGTCCTGGTTTTCGTCGATGTTCAGTTTGCAGATCTTCAGCTTGCCCTGGTATTCCTTGGAAATTTCGTCCAGAACCGGTGCAATCATCTTGCACGGGCCGCACCACTCAGCCCAGTAGTCGACCAGTACCGGGCCTTCTGCCTGGATGACATCCTGGTCAAAGCTGGCATCGCTGACGTTGGTGATGAATTCACTCATGGGAAGTCTCCGTGTTCGCAGGCAATAACGATAAAAGTGGCGACCATCATAGCCCGGCTAGCCTGACACAGGAAGGCGCTCGCCATTGAGCGTAACTATATCGGCTATCGATGGCGACGATGGAAAATGCCGCCTGGCAGACGGCTTGCCAGGCTTTGTCAGCTCTGCCTGTCAGCCTGGATCGGCATGCCTGCGACGGCGGTATGCGTTGGCGTGCGCGCCCTATCGTGGCACGATGACGGGGTTCTGCCTCGAGATTGATTGATCATGCCGCACTCCCATGCCGAGTCCTTTCCCCTGGTCGCCGCCATCGACCTGGGTTCCAACAGCTTCCACATGGTGCTGGCCAAAGCCGATCATGGCGAAATCCGCATCCTCGAGCGACTTGGCGACAAGGTGCAGTTGGCAGCCGGTATCGACGAGCATCGCCAGCTCAGCGAAGAGGCCATGCAACGCGGCCTCGACTGCCTGAGCCGCTTCGCCCAGTTGACCAACAGCCTGCCCCAGGGCGCGGTGCGCATCGTCGGCACCAACGCGTTGCGCGAAGCCCGCAACCGGGCCGAGTTCATCCGTCGCGCCGAGGCATTGCTCGGTCATCAGGTAGAAGTCATTTCCGGTCGCGAGGAAGCACGCCTGATCTACCTGGGCGTGTCGCACAGCATTGCCGATACGTCCGGTAAACGCCTGGTCACCGATATCGGCGGTGGCAGTACCGAGTTCATCATCGGTCAGCGTTTCGAGCCGTTGCTGCGCGAAAGCCTGCAGATGGGCTGCGTGAGTTACACCCAGCGTTATTTCAAGGACGGCAAGATCACCCCCGCACGCTACGCCCAGGCCTATACCGCCGCGCGTCTGGAAATCATGGGCATCGAGCACGCTCTACGCCGCATCGGCTGGCAGGATGCGGTGGGCGCATCAGGCACCATCAAGGCCATCGGCCTGACCATCCAGTCCGCGGGCTTGAGCAATGGCGAGGTCAATAGCGAAGGCCTGGCCTGGCTCAAACGCAAGGTATTCAAATGCGGCGATATCGAAAAGCTCGATCTGGACGGCCTCAAACCTGATCGTCGACCGATCTTCCCGGCAGGCCTGGCGATTCTCGAAGCCATCTTCGACGCCTGTGAGCTGAACCGCATGAGCCATTCCGAAGGTGCCCTGCGCGAAGGCGTACTCTACGACCTGCTTGGCCGCCACCAGCATGAAGACGTGCGCGAACGCACCCTGTCAGCCTTTATGGAGCGCTATCACGTCGACCAGGAACAGGCTGCCCGCGTCGAAGCCAAAGCGCTGTCCGCACTGGATAGAGTGGCCAAGGATTGGGAGCTGACCGACGACTGGCACCGCGAACTGCTCAGCTGGGCTGCCAAGGTGCATGAGGTTGGCCTGGACATCGCCCACTATCAGTACCACAAGCATGGCGCCTACCTGATCGAGCACTCGGACTTGTCCGGCTTCTCGCGCCAGGATCAGCAGATGCTCGCGCTGCTGGTGCGCGGCCACCGCCGCAATATCCCCAAGGACAAGCTCGCCGAATTCGGCGAGGAAGGTATAAAGCTGGTTCGCCTGTGCGTGCTGCTGCGTTTCGCCATCCTGTTCCACCACATTCGCGGCAGCCAGAACATGCCCACCGTGCGCTTGAAAGCCGGCCCCACCAGCCTGGCGATCCAGTTTCCCGATGGCTGGCTGGCCGCCAACCCGCTGACCCAGGCAGATTTCGAGAGCGAAGCCGAATGGCTCAAGCGTATCGATATAGCGCTGACCGTTCGCTGATTCCGTAGACGGGCAGCGCATCTGCGGTGCCCGCTCAGGCGTTTTCCTGCGGCCCCGCTCGCCAGTCGATCTGCAACGCTTCCTTGCTCGCAAAGCGCACCAGGTGGTCATCCACCACCGCGCGCATCTTCGCGACAGCCTCATCGTCCCGGGCCTGGCACTCGAAGCTGAGCGCCTGTTCATCGGCATACATCAGGCACAAACCGTAGGGAAATTCTGCCCGTGCCTCCCGGGCATCGAACTCGACAGTGATCTTGTGGCGGAAATGCTTGCACAGCTTGGTCATGTACAGGGAGGCCGAGGTCGTAGCCACGGTGCCGTGTAATCGGATCATGCAGAACTCTCACGCAATGGTGGTAGGCCGCTGGGCGGCGCTTATTGGGAATTGCGGACACGGCCCATGACCGTGCCCGCAAAGGCGAGTCGCCCTTAGAACGACGTACTTACACTGGTGTAAAACGTACGTCCTGGCTCGTTATAGGTATGGGCTCCAGCACCGTAGATGACGTTTGGCGAGTCGCCTGTGGATTGCGAATTGCCTTCGCGGTAGAGGCGCTTGTCGAACAGGTTGCTCACCCCGGCCGTAAGGCTGAGATGATCACTGAACGCATAGGTACCGCTGACGCCGGCAATCGCATAGGGAGAAATTTCACGGGTTTCCGACCCTGTGGCTGGCAGCCCCTGATAGGTCAGCTTCTTAGGCTGCTGCTTGCCGTAGTACACCGTGCTGGCCTGCAACGACAGCTTCTCGGTAGCCTGCCAGTCCAACGTGGAATTGATGGTATAGCGGGGAATGATCGACAGTCGGTCGCCAGTGTCCTTGTTCTGCGACTTGAGCATGTAGGTGAAGTTGTTGCTCCAGCTCAGGTCGCTCGACAAGGGTAACGTCAACGTGCCTTCAAGCCCTTCGACCACGGCACGGTCGACGTTGTGCCACTGAAAGATATCGGAGCCGGCGTAACTACCAGTACCACCACTGGCGGAGCCGATGGCGGTGGTACCCGCTTCGATCTTGTTGCGGTAGTCGTTACGGAACCAGGTAAGCCCGGCGATCAGACCGTCTTGCGAAAACTCCAGTCCCAGCTCTTTGTTCACGCTGGTTTCCGCCTTGAGATTTTCGTTGCCCATCAGGTAGCAGCTACCCCCCGCGCCCCAGCAGCCTTGCCCACGACTATAGAGCAGATAATCAGGGTTGCTCTGGTACAGGTTCGGCGCCTTGTAGGCTCGCGCGATACCTGCCTTGAAGGCCAGCGTATCTGTCAGCTTGTGCGACAGATTCAGCGCAGGGCTCCAGTTGCTGCCCGACTGACTGTGATGATCGAAGCGCAACCCCGGGGTCAACGTCGTTCCTGGGCGCACTTCGATGTTGTCCTCCCAGAACAGCGAGGCGATCCGCGCGGAAGAGTCGACACTGCGATCGGTTCCAGCTAGCCCTGGAACACTACCGCCTTCCGTGACCGTCTGAGTGTTGGAACTGGGGTCTTCCATGCGCTGCTCTGTCCATTCGGCGCCAAGCGTGAGCACATGCTCGAACATCCCCGAGAGTGGCAGATTCACTTCGCTGTGAGCCGTTAGGTTTTTCAGTTCGATGGTGTTACTGCCGACATTCGCAAAAATCCCTTCCGTCCCCCCTGCCAACCCTTCATTGAGGCGATCATTGCGAGTGTTCTCGTACTGCAGATAATTCAGCGTAGAGCCAAACGCCCAGTCACCTTCATGGGTAATGGAATAGCTCTGCCGATACAGCGTGTTGGTTTCGCGCGCCAACATGCTGCTCACCGTGCCGTTGGTATTGGTGTTCTGAGTGTCGCCGGTATAAATGTTGCCCTGGCGACTGAAGCCGGCTTCCAGCTTGACCGTCTGCTCGGGGGTCATGCGCCACTCGAGCAGACCGTTGACATCCCGATTCCGGGTACCTTCGCGTCCGGCTGGCAGGCTGCCGACATGCACCCCGGTGCGTAGCGACTCATGGCCTTCATTGATGTCCTGGTCATCCGAATCGGTCTTGTTGACGTTGCCGTACAGGCGGTAGGAGAGATTTTCCGCCAGCGGGCCACTGAGCCCGAACGTCATGCGGCGTGTCGCGCCTTCCTCCGAATGTTGCGGCATGTTGGCGTAGATCGTCGCCGTACCGGAGTGTTTGTCGGTCGGCTGCTTGGTAATGATATTGACGACCCCACCCGCTGCACCGCTGCCGTAGCGTGCCGCTGCCGGGCCACGCAAGACTTCTATGCGTTCGATCTGATCCGCAGGCACCCAATTGGTGTCACCGCGACTGTCACGCTCGCCGCGCCAACCCATACGCACGGAGTTGCGCGATGCAACGGGTTTGCCATCGATCAGGATCAGTGTGTTCTCCGGGCCCATGCCACGAATATCGATCTGTCGGTTATTGCCGCGCTGTCCACTGGTCGAGTTGCCGGTCAGATTGACGCCCGGCATGGTGCGGATGATCTCCGAAATATCATTGGTTGGCGGGCGCTTGCGGATGTCCTCGGCACTGATCACCGAGACGCCGGGCGCCTGCTTGAGTTCCTCCTGGGCGGTGGCGATGACCTTGGTTTCTTCCAGTTCCACGGCCTCATCGGCCTGCACGACGCCGGTCAACCCACTGGCCAGCAGCACCGCAGCGGCTAGCTGATTGCACGGCCAAGCTCCATAACGACGATTTCCCACGTATTTCTCCCCGAAACTGACGATGGCAGACAAAGACTATCGATTCTCATTTACAGAAGAGAATTTTTACATGTCGTTACAGGGAAAAGGTTTGCGCAAGCGAGAATGATGTTTGCGCAAACGCTGCTGCGACAAACGATCACTTAAGAATCATTTGCATTTAAGGACTGTACAGCAGTAGGCTTGCCCGGCGTTTCCGGCATGGGCGCCCGTGAATCCATCCCGTGTTCGCCGGATTGCCCCAGAGCATCCGCCAGTGCCTGGCTCGCCAAAAGCGAGCTGCCGGATTCGCGCCATTCTTCTGATGCCGCAGACACGCTCGCGCAGGTATGCACATGACCAGCCCGGATACCGTCGTACATCCCCAGGAATTGATCCGCCAGGTCAGCCCTGATCTGCGTCTGATCGAGAGCGAGCCCTGCAGGGGCGATCTGTTTCGCGGCAAGCTGCGCTGGCTACGCTTGCGCTCCGGGCTATCGCTGCACAGTTCCGACTGCCACGAGCTGCATAACTTCAGCACGCAGTTGCAGATCGAGCCGCGCCTGAATTTCGTCCTGTTTCTCGAAGGCCGCAGCGACGTACGTTACGGCGACCGCGACGTCAGCTTCGGCTCGGACAGATCGAGCGGCTGCGAGGGCGTCGCCGTTTCCCTGGCCGAGCCCGTGCTGTTTTCCCGCAAGGCGCGACGCGGCGCCCATATCCGCAAACTGGTGGTCAGCCTTTCGCCGGAATGGCTGGATAGCGGCGGGCTGGACGGCCAGCCCGAGCATGCCGCCATCACTCGTTTCAGTAACCAGCACATGGCCATGCGCCGCTGGCAACCGTCGGCGCGCCTGCAGACCCTGGCCGAGCAGATTCTCAACCCACCCGGTTATGGCGCGCTGCTCGACAACCTCTATCTGGAAAGCCGCAGCCTGGAGATCGCCAGCGAAGCCCTGGCCATGCTCAGCCAGCATCCGGTGACGCTGGCATCGGGCCTGCGCCCCCTGGAACATCAGCGCATCCGCCGGGTGATCGAACTGCTCGACAGTGGCCAGGCCGATGACTGGACGCTGGAAGCCATCGCCCGGGATGTCGGCGTCAATATCAACACCCTGCAGCGCCAGTTCCAGACGAGCCAGGGCATGACGCTGTTCGAATACCAGCGCGTGCGCAAACTGACCCAGGCCCGTGAAGCGCTGGAGCGCGAAGGTATCAGCGTCGCCCAGGCGGCCTGGCTGGCGGGCTATGGCAGCGCAGCGAACTTCGCCACCGCCTTCAAGCGCCAGTTCGGCCTCACCCCAAAGCAGGTTCGCTCGCGGCTCTGATCGCGCCCCTTCGCAGGCGTTACGCCCTGAAATGGCTGCGATCACTGCGCACGAAGCACCCGTTTTGCGTAGACGATGTCGATGCACATTGGAGTTGTAACTATTTTTGACAGCGGCGCCAGCGTGCAGGCTAGAATCGGGTTCGCCTCATGACCCGGGAGTCATACCGCCTTGGATGCCAGTACGATCAACAGCCTGCTTCTGGTCGGTGCCCTGATGGTCGGAGCGAGCATCATGGTCAGCTCGCTGTCCTCGCGCCTCGGCATCCC
Source organism: Phytopseudomonas daroniae (assembly GCF_004327275.1). Taxonomy (NCBI): domain Bacteria; kingdom Pseudomonadati; phylum Pseudomonadota; class Gammaproteobacteria; order Pseudomonadales; family Pseudomonadaceae; genus Phytopseudomonas; species Phytopseudomonas daroniae. The sequence continues at coordinate 374,516 of NZ_QJUJ01000003.1, read as the reverse complement.
GATCCTAGTCATCATTCTCGCCGTTGGCATGGTGGCGGGCGTCGATGGTGGCGGCATCATCTTCAACAACTATCCGACCGCCTACCTGGTAGGCAATCTGGCCCTGGCCATCATCCTGCTCGACGGCGGCGTACGCACCCGTGTCGGCAGCTTCCGGGTGGCCTTGTGGCCGGCGTTGTCGCTGGCCACGGTCGGCGTGCTGATCACCACCGGGCTGACCGGCATGGCCGCGGCCTGGCTGTTCGACCTGAACCTGATGCAGGGCCTGCTGATCGGTGCCATCGTTGGCTCCACCGACGCTGCGGCAGTGTTCTCGCTGCTTGGCGGCAAGGGCCTCAACGAGCGGGTCAGCGCGACCCTGGAAATCGAATCCGGCAGTAACGACCCGATGGCGGTGTTCCTCACCGTGACCCTGATCGACATGCTCGCCAAGGGTCAGGGCGAATTCCACCTGAGCTTCCTCGGCCACCTGCTGCAGGAGTTCGGCATCGGTTCAGTGCTCGGCCTGGGCGGCGGCTGGCTGCTGCTGAAAATCATCAATCGCCTGCATCTTGCCCATGGCCTTTATCCGCTGTTGGTGGTCAGTGGCGGCCTGCTGGTCTTCGCGCTGACCAACACCCTGCATGGCAGTGGCTTCCTGGCCGTGTACCTGTGCGGCCTGGTGCTCGGTAACCGACCGATTCGTTCACGCCACGGCATTCTGCACATGCTCGACGGCATGGCCTGGCTGGCGCAGATCGGCATGTTCCTGGTGCTTGGCCTGCTGGTCACGCCTCACGATCTGCTGCCCATCGCCCTGCCCGCTCTGGGCCTGGCGCTGTGGATGATTCTCTTCGCTCGCCCGCTGTCGGTGATGGTCGGTCTGATCCCGTTCCGCGCCTTCCACAGCCGCGAGAAGGTGTTCATCGCCTGGGTCGGCCTGCGCGGTGCGGTGCCGATCATTCTTGCCGTATTCCCGATGATGGCCGGCCTGCCGAATGCCCAGCTGTACTTCAACCTGGCGTTCTTCATCGTGCTGGTCTCGCTGCTGCTGCAGGGCGCCAGCCTGCCGTGGGTGGCCAAGCTATTGAAAGTCACGGTGCCGCCGGATCCGGCACCGATTTCCCGCGCCGGCCTGGAGGTGCATCCAACCAGCCAGTGGGAGCTGTTCGTCTATCGCCTGGGCGCGGAGAAGTGGTGCATCGGCGCGCATCTGCGTGATTTGAAGATGCCCGAAGCCACTCGTGTCGCCGCCCTGTTCCGCAACCATCAATTGCTGCACCCGTCCGGCAGCACCGTGCTGGAAGCCGGCGACATGCTCTGTGTGATCGGCCATGAACATGACCTGCCAGTCCTCGGCAAATTGTTCAGCCAGGCGCCACAGCGCGGCATGGATCTGCGCTTCTTCGGCGATTTCGTGCTCGAAGGCGATGCGCAGCTGGAAGCGATTGCAGCGCTTTATGGTCTGTCCACAGAGGCGCTGGATCGCTCACTGCAGCTGGGCCGCTTTATCGCCCAGCAGATCGGCGGCGGGCCGGTGGTAGGCGACCAGGTCCAGTGGCAAGGGCTGACCTGGACAGTGGCCGAGATGGAGGGGAACAAGATCCGCAAGGTCGGCGTCAGATTCCCCGAAGGCGCCCGCCCGGGGCCAGGTCTATCGTTCTGACAGATCGCCGCGCGGGACTCTCTACCAGTCTGTAGACTCAGCAGGACTCCTCCCCCGCGATCATGACCATGCTCTCATTCCGTCGTTTTCTTGCCGTTTCCTTGCTGGGCCTCTGTCTGGCCCAGTCGCCCGTATGGGCCGATGCCAGCCCAACCAGCGCAGACGTCCAGCACAGCCTGGATACTCTCGCCGATCGCAAGCTGGTGGAACCGGAACAGTCGCTGGTGCGCCAGGCGCTGGAGAAAACCCTGGCATCACTCAACGCCGAAGCGGAAAGCCGGCAGAAACTGGTGGCCCTGGACAAGCAACTGGCCCAGGCGCCGCGCCAGACCCAGGACGCGCACCGCGAGCTGGAAAAGCTCAAGGCCAGCGAAGTGGTGCCCGTGGCCCAGCGCTACGCCAACAGCAGCGTTGCTCAGCTGGAGCAGATTCTCAGTGAGCGCAGCGCGCAGTTGAGCGACTGGCAGAAGCAGATCAACGACGCCAACACCCTGATCATCACCGCCCAGACGCGCCCGGAACGGGCCCAGGCGGAGATCAGCAGCAACCAGACGCGCACCCAGCAGATCAACAACCTGCTCAAGAACGGCCGCGAGGATGGCAAGCCGCTGACCGCCGAGCGCAGCAACCAACTCAAGGCCGAGCTGGCCCAGCTCGGCGCCCAGACCCAGTTGCGTCGCCAGGAAATGGCCGGCAACAGCGTGCTGCAGGATCTGGGCACGGCACAACGCGACTTGCTCGACGAACAGATCAAGCGCCTGGACGTCGAGCTGCAGGATCTGCAGACGCTGATCAACGAGAAGCGCCGCGACCAGTCCGAGCGCACCGTTGCCGAACAGTCCATCGAAGCCCAGAAGGTTGGTGGCTCGGACACCCTGCTGTCGCGGGAAAGTACGCTCAACGTCAAACTGTCCGACTACCTGCTGCGCGGCACCGACCGCCTCAACGAGCTGACCCAGCTCAACCTGCGCACCCAGCAGCAGCTCGACACCCTGAACCAGACGGATCAGGCCCTCGATGAGCAGATCAGCGTGCTGCAGGGTAGTTTGCTGCTGTCGAAAATTCTTTATAAACAGAAGCAGGCGCTACCCAAGCTCAAGCTCGATTCCGGGTTGGCCGATGAAATCGCCGATATCCGCCTCTATCAGTTCGAGCTCAACCAGCAACGCGAGCAGATCGCCAACCCCGGCGCCTATGTCGACAAGGTGTTGGCTACCCAACCGCCGGAAAGCGTGACACCGGAGCTGCGCAAATCCCTGCTGGATCTGATCGAGACGCGCCGCGCCCTGCACGACCGCCTCAACAATGAGCTCAACGCCCTACTCAACGAATCGATCACCCTGCAACTGAACCAGAAACAGCTGCAGGACACCGCCTCGGCACTGCGCGCGACCCTCGACGAGCAGATGTTCTGGATCCCCAGCAACAACCCGCTCGACCTCGACTGGTTCAAGAGCGTACCCACCCAGTTGCAGCGGCAGATCGCCGACCTGCCCTGGCTCGACAACCTGAGCCAGCTCGGCGCCGGGCTGATCGAGCGGCCACTGCTGTTCCTGCCGCTGCTGCTGGTGATAGGCCTGCTGCTGTACAAGCGCCGTTACCTGAGCCAGAAGCTCACCGACCTGCACAAGGACATCGGCCACTTCAAGCGCGACAGCCAGTTGCACACACCGGTGGCGATCTTCCTCAACGTATTGCTGGCATTGCCCGGCGCGCTGTTTCTGGCGCTGTGCGGTTTCGCCCTGCAGATGGACGCCCGCGGGCTCAACGTCAACCTCGGTTCGGCGTTCCTCGGTATGGCCCAGGCGTGGCTGGTGTTCTATACCGTTTACCGCATTTTCACGCCAGGCGGCGTGGCCGAACTGCACTTCCACTGGGCACGCTCTCACGTCGCCTACCTGCACCGGCAAATCCGCTGGCTCGGCTTGGTGGTCATGGCACTGGTGGCGGTGGTCACCGTGGCCGAGCACCAGCCGTCGAGCCTGTCCGACGACGTCATCGGCATCGCCGTGGTACTGACCTGCTACGGCCTGATGATCTGGCTGCTGCAGAAACTGCTGCTACGCGGCCCGGCGCGGGAAAACGCCTCGACCTTCCGCATGTTCATCGGCGTGCTGTTCAGCATGCTGCCCCTGGCGCTGTTTCTCGCCGTGTGCTTCGGCTACTACTACACCGCATTGAAACTCAGTGACCGCCTGATCGACACGCTGTACCTGCTGCTCATCTGGCTGGTGGTGGAGGCGGTGTTCGTGCGCGGCCTGGCCGTCGCCGCGCGGCGCCTGGCCTACCAGCGCGCCACCGCCAAACGCGAGGCGCAGACCGCAGAAGACAGCGAAGGCACGGAGATTCAGCTCGAGGTGCCGACCCTGGATATCGAACAGGTCAACCAGCAGTCCCTGCGTCTGATCCGCCTGGCTCTGCTTGGCACCTTCATCGCCGTCATGTACTGGGTATGGGCCGACCTGATCTCGGTGTTCGCCTACCTCGACAACATCACCCTCTACGAATACAACGGCAGCACCATCGTCGGCAGCGCCGCCTCGCTGATCCCGATCAGCCTGCTCGACGCCCTGTATGCGCTGATCATCGCGGCCATCACCATGGCGCTTGGGCGCAACCTGCCGGGCCTGCTGGAGGTGCTGGTACTGTCTCGCCTGCGCCTGGCCCAGGGCAGCGCCTACGCCACCACCACGCTGCTGTCCTACGTGATCTTCGGCACCGGCATCGTCGTCACCCTGTCGACCCTGGGAGTGAGCTGGAACAAGCTGCAGTGGCTGGTCGCGGCGTTGTCGGTGGGGATTGGTTTCGGCATGCAGGAAATCTTCGCCAACTTCATCTCCGGCCTGATCATCCTCTTCGAACGCCCGGTGCGCATCGGCGACCTGGTGACCATCGGCGGCGTCACCGGCACGGTGAAACGTATCCACATCCGCGCCACGCATATCATCGACAGCGATCGCAAGGAAGTGATCGTGCCGAACAAGACCTTCGTCACCAGCCAGTTGATCAACTGGACGCTGACCGATACGGTAACCCGCATCGTACTGACCTTCGTGGTCAACCGCGGTGCCGACCTGGAAAAGGTACGCACCCTGCTGCTGCAGGCCGCCCAGGAGAACTCGCGGGTAATGCGCGACCCGGCGCCTACCGCGCAACTGAGCCTGTACGCCCCCGGCGGCCTGACCCACGAGCTGAAGTTCTACGTCAAGGAACTCGGTGACCGCGGCGCCGCCACCGACGAACTCAACCGGCGCATCGACCAGCTGTTCGCCGATAACGAGATCAACCTGTCCAGCACGCCGAAGATGGACGTGGTTCTGAGCCGCGCCCAGGTACCTCATGACACCCTGAAGATCGAGGAGGCACAGCCGGTCGCAAAAGACAACGAGGCCAAACAGTGAAAACCCTCGACACCCTGACCTTCGACAACCGTTTCGCCGGGCTCGGCGACAGCTTTTCAACCCATGTGCTGCCCGAGCCCATCGCCGAGCCGCGCCTGGTAGTGGTCAGCCACGACGCCCTGGCGCTCCTCGACCTCGACCCGCAGGAAGCGCAGCGCGAGGTGTTCGCCGAGCTGTTCTCCGGCAACCAGCTGTGGAGCGATGCCGAGCCGCGGGCCATGGTCTATTCCGGCCACCAGTTCGGCGGCTACAGCCCGCGCCTCGGCGATGGCCGTGGCCTGCTGCTGGGTGAAGTGCTCAACCACGCGGGCGAGCACTGGGATCTGCACCTCAAGGGCGCCGGCATGACGCCGTACTCGCGCATGGGCGACGGCCGCGCCGTGCTGCGCAGCTCGATCCGCGAGTTCCTCGCCAGTGAAGCCCTGCATGCCCTCGGCGTACCCAGCTCACGCGCGCTGTGCGTTACCGGCTCCAGCACGCCAGTCTGGCGCGAGAAGCAGGAAACCGCGGCCATGCTGGTACGCCTGGCGCAGAGCCATATTCGCTTCGGCCATTTCGAATATTTCTATTACACGCGCCAGCACGACCAGCTCAAACAGCTCGCCGACCACGTGCTCGCCTGTCATTACCCGCAATGCCTGGAACAGCCACAGCCCTACGAAGCCTTGTTCCGCGCCGTGCTGGAGCGCACCGCCGAGTTGATCGCCCGCTGGCAGGCCTACGGTTTCTGCCACGGGGTGATGAACACCGACAACATGTCGATCCTCGGCATCACCTTCGACTTCGGCCCCTACGCCTTCCTCGACGACTTCGATGCCAACCACATCTGCAATCACTCCGACGACACCGGCCGCTACAGCTTCAGCAACCAGGTACCCATCGCCCACTGGAACCTCTCGGCTCTGGCCCAGGCACTGACGCCGCTGGTCGAAGTCGACACCCTGCGCGAAAACCTCGACCTGTTCCTGCCCCTGTACCAGGCTCACTACAACGACCTGATGCGCAAGCGCCTGGGCTTCACTACGGCCGAGGACGGAGACGAAGAACTGATCCAGCGCCTGCTGACATTGATGCAGGCAGGCAAATCCACGGACTACCACCTGTTCTTCCGCCACCTCGGCGAACAGGCACCAACCGATGCTCTCAACGTGGTACGTGATGACTTCGTCGACCTCAAGGGCTTCGATGCCTGGGGCGCCGACTACCTGGCCCGCTGCGCACGCGAAGGCAACGACCAGACTGCTCGCCAGGCACGCATGCACGCCGTCAACCCGCTCTACGTGCTACGCAACTACCTCGCCCAGGAAGCCATCGCCGCCGCCGAACAGGGCGACTATGCGCCCGTGCGCGAACTGCACGAAGTGCTGAACCGACCGTTCGAACAGCAGACTGGCAAGGAACGCTACGCCCAGCGCCCGCCGGACTGGGGCAAGCACCTGGAGATCAGTTGCTCATCGTGAAACCTGCAAAGGAGACAGAACCGTGGAATACGACCCAAAACGTATCGAAGAAACCGTACTGGCACTTCTTGCCACCTTCAGTTTCGACGGTGGACGATCTTGGAAAGGCTTCGATTTCGACGTGATGAACGCCCTGCACCAACAAGGTTTGATCGACGACCCACGAGGAAAAAACAAATCAGTATGGCTAACCGCAGAAGGCCTGGAAAAAGGCACCGCCATCGCTGACCGCTTGTTCGCAGCAGACGGCAAAGCAGATCGTCAATAGATGGCGGATCAACTCCGTAGGATGGATCGGGGCGCGAAGCGTAATCCGTCGTTTACCGCGAATCGGCTATATACGCTGATAGGCTGAACGCCTCACCTCGTGTGGGCCGCTCTGCTGTTCGGGGCGCGGTGATGCCACTTTCTTTCGGCGGATTACGCCTGCGGCTAATACGCCCTACGGGCTTCGGCGAGGCTGCGCCCCCTGTTCCATCCTACAAAAGCCACCCGTCATACTGGGATTATTGGAGACGAGGTTATTTTTTGCTTTTCAGTGCTTCCCGCAAGAATACCTGTTGAGCTCTTCTCAGCTGATCCTTAACACTAAGGGCAGCCTGTTCTTGCTGGTAAGGTGCAGCATTCTTGAAGATCGTGTCCGTGTAGCTTTCCCACTTGAGATATGCCTCATCAACTGCTGCCTTTACGACATCAGTGCTGGATGAAGGGATGTAGGATTGGTAGTAGTAACTTGAAATTATTCGACTGGTATTAGAGATGCATTCGACTAATTCCCTTTGGGTCTTCATGGTGTAATCGAAGGAAATGGGGATCTTGAGACTTCCACGCTTAAGCTCGCAGTAAAACAACCCTCCGTCTACCAACGATACGAGGTTTTCAGATGGCGTTGAATTGGAGCTTATCCTGCCCTTCAACTGATCTTCGTACGATAGTTTTGAGTGCGCGACCAGTCCGTCAATGTCGTCTTGCGTAGCTCCCCGTGCCTTCATATCTGCCACGGTTCGATCAAGAGCCTCCTGCTTGACCTGCTCATCCGTTTTGGGAATGTATGCTGGTTGTGAAACGCATCCAGTTAGCAAAGCTAAGGTAAAGGCTGCGCAAATCCATTTAGTTCGCATGACATTACTATCCAAAGCCGTTTCTAGGTGGGAGCAGTGGCTCAATGGCCTTCTGTAGTGGCAAAGATACATCAGACACCCACTTTCAGCGAGAGAAAGCCCCGTGCTAGAGCTAAGACGCAACATCATTGGGTTAGCTCACGAAGGCAAGGAGTTCTGCTATTTGAGGGCGCGGTGATGCCACTTTCTTTCGGCGGATTACGCCTGCGCCTGGGCTAACTCAGGTCTTACCGGGTTGTAGGCAACGAACAGAAGCGTCAGAAGCTCCGCAAATCGTCGCTGAACACGCCATTCGATTCCACGTGCCGATTGTAAGCAGCAATAGCCTGGCGATTCTCTGCCAGCCATCGCCCACGCTGCTTGTCCCTAAAAGCCTCGATCAGCGCCTCCTCCAGAACCGCAGATAAGTCGATGCTCAGGCCCCTGGCTTTGTTGAGTAAATCCCCATTTATTCTGACGCTAGCAGCTCGCTTGGCGGCATGAGAATCATAGATAGCGGACATAAGACTCCCCCGATGGTTTGTGACGCAGGCCAGTATGCGCGCTGGCAGCCCTGATTCCAGCAGACAGATCCTCGGAAGCCACTCAGCCGCCATCCCCACCCCGCACAAGACTTCCCACTGAAAACCCGGATAATGCCGGCCATTCGTTTTACTCGCTGGTGCTCGCGCATGGAAATCAAGGTCAACTTTCTCGACAACCTTCGACTTGAAGCCAAGTTCGATGACTTCACGGTGATCGCCGATCAGCCTATCCGCTACAAGGGCGATGGCTCGGCGCCGGGGCCGTTCGACTACTTCCTGGCTTCGTCGGCCTTGTGTGCGGCCTACTTCGTCAAGCTGTACTGCCAGACCCGTGACATTCCCACCGACAACATCCGCCTGTCGCAGAACAACATCGTCGACCCGGAAAACCGCTACGCGCAGATTTTCAAGATCCAGGTCGAGCTGCCCGCCGATATCTCCGACAAGGATCGCCAGGGCATCCTGCGCTCCATCGACCGCTGCACCGTGAAGAAGGTGGTGCAGGCCGGGCCGGAGTTCATCATCGAGGAAGTGGAGAATCTGGATGCCGATGCCCAGGCGCTGCTGATTCCGAGCAACGGTGCGCAAACCAGTACCTTCATTGCCGGCAAGGATCTGCCACTGGAGCAGACCATCGCCAATATGTCGGGCATCCTGGCCGACCTGGGCATGAAGATCGAGATCGCCTCGTGGCGCAATATCGTGCCCAACGTATGGTCGCTGCACATCCGCGATGCCAGCTCACCGATGTGCTTTACCAATGGCAAGGGTGCCACCAAGGAAGGCGCATTGGCGTCGGCACTGGGCGAATTCATCGAGCGGCTGCACTGCAACTTCTTCTACAACGATCAGTTCTGGGGCGAAGACATCGCCAGTGCGCCGTTCGTGCATTACCCGAACGAGCGCTGGTTCCAGCCGGGCCGCAAGGACGCACTGCCGGCGGAGATCCTCGACGAGTACTGCCTGAATATCTACAACCGCGATGGCGAATTGCGTGGCTCGCATCTGTTCGATACCAATTCCGGCAATGAAGAGCGCGGCATCGTTTCACTGCCGTTCGTGCGCCAGTCGGATGGCGAGGTGGTGTATTTCCCCTCCAACCTGATCGAGAACCTGTACCTCAGCAACGGCATGAGCGCCGGTAATACCCTGGCCGAAGCTCAGGTGCAGTGCCTGTCGGAGATCTTCGAGCGGGCGGTGAAGCGCGAGATCATCGAAGGTGAATTCGCGCTGCCGGATGTACCGGCGGATGTGCTGGCGAAATATCCCGCGATCCTCGCCGGTATCCAGGGCCTGGAAGCCCAGGGCTTTCCGGTGCTGGTGAAGGACGCGTCCCTGGGAGGCGAATTCCCGGTGATGTGCGTGACCCTGATGAACCCGCGCACCGGCGGCGTGTTCGCCTCGTTCGGCGCGCACCCCAGCTTTGAAGTCGCATTGGAACGCAGCCTCACCGAATTGCTGCAGGGTCGCAGTTTCGAAGGCCTCAACGATCTGCCCCAGCCTACTTTCGAAGGCCACGCGGTCACCGAGCCGAACAACTTCGTCGAGCACTTCATCGATTCCAGCGGCGTGGTCTCGTGGCGCTTCTTCAGTGCCAGGTCGGAGTATGAGTTCGTCGAGTGGGACTTCTCCGGCCAGGGCGGCTCCAGTGAAAAAGAAAGCGCCAATGCCCAGGAGGCCGCGACCCTGTTCGGCATCCTCGAAGGCATGGGCAAGGAGGCGTACATGGCGGTGTACGACGACCTGGGCGCCACGGCCTGCCGCATCCTGGTGCCGGGCTACTCGGAAATCTATCCGGTGGACGATCTGATCTGGGATAACACCAACAAGGCACTGTTCTTCCGCGCCGACATTCTCAACCTGCACCGTCTCGACGACGCCGAGCTGGAGTCGCTGGCCGAGCGTCTGGTGGAAAGCGAGCTGGATGATTACACCGATATCGCCACCCTGATCGGCATCGAGTTCGACGACAACACGGCCTGGGGCCAGTTGACGATCCTCGAGTTGAAGCTGCTGATCTATCTCGCCTTGCAGAAGACCGACGAGGCGAAAGAGGCGGTGGAAATGTTCCTGCAGTACAACGACAACACCGTCGAGCGCGGCCTGTTCTACCAGGCCGTCAATGCAGTGCTGGAAATGCAGCTCGATGAAGACCTGGAGCTGGCGGACTACGAAGCCAACTTCCGCCGCATGTTCGGCAACGAGCGGATGGACGCCGCCATCGGCTCGGTGGACGGCAGCGTACGCTTCTACGGCCTGACGCCGACGAGCATGAAGCTGGAAGGCCTCGACAGGCATCTGCGCCTGATCGATAGCTACAAGAAGCTGCATGCGGCCAGAGCCAGGGTAGCGGCGTTATCCAGCTAATCGTGTAGGGCTACTCGCGGGGCGAAGCGTAATCTGCGGTTTACTGCGTAATGGCTGGAACAGGTGGCGGATACGCCTTCGGCTAATACGCCCTACGCCTGGCCGCCTCAAGCCCCGCATGCTCGCGCAGGCGCTCGACCATATAGGGATAGAAGGGATTGGACGTCACCCGCTGTAGCGCCTCCATGCTGACCAGCAGCACGCCTCGTTCGCCGCGCACTGACAATGCACCGAGGTGCACGCCATAGTCTTCCGGTTCATCGGGCTGCAAACCGTACAACGAGTCGCTCAGCGGAAATGGCAGGGCGACGTGGGACAGGGAGAACACTTCACGGGGAAACGCCAGGCCGAGCGGCGTCACCTGCTCGTCCGACGCGCCGGCCTCGGTGATGCGGGCAGCAGCGCCCAGCGTTTGCGGCGAGGCATTGCCGACCAGCGTGGTTCGGTAATCGCGGGGCGCGGGTGGCAGCAGGTCGGTGGGCGACTTGGCGTGGGCACCGAGCAACGGCCCGAAGTCGACGAAACGATTGAGGTCGAACAGCACCAGCTCGCTGCCATTGTCGGACAGGTGACCATACAAGGCACCGACCACTGCGGGTGTGCTGACGGTGTAATCGACCAGCGACTGGAACGTCAGCAGCGGCGGCAGATCCTGCAGCGCTCCACGTTCGCTCAGCGTAGCGATCTGTTCCTGCAGCACCGTGGTGAACAGGTAGGACTGGCGCGCGGCGTTGAGGGCGAAGGAGTTGTACTTGAACGGGTTGTACTCGGGCAGCACGTCCAGCCAGGCGGCCTTGGCAAAAGCCGGGAAGACCGCCGGCAGCCCCGCCAGCCCGGCGAAGCGGGCATAGCCGGCCACGCCGATCATCGGCGAGATCAGCGTCAGGCGATCCGGCCGCGCCAGCTCATCGTTGCCGAGTGCATCGAGGGCGTACTTGAGGGCCAGGCCACCGCCTGCCGAATAGCCGACCAGATGCAGCGGATCACCGACGTCGGTCAGGCGCCTGGCTTCACGAACGGCCAGGCGCGTAGCCGCCAGCCAGTCCTGCCAGGTCACATCGGTCAGCGCGCCGGGCGTGGTGCCATGCCCCGGCAGACGCAGGCCTACGACGATGAAGCCGGCGTCGCGATACACCTTGGCGATATGCCGCAGGCTATAGGGTGAATCGCTCAGCCCGTGCAGCATGACCACCGCGCCTTTTGGCTTGCCACCGGGCTCCAGCACGTAGGAACGGTTCCAGTCCCACTCGAAGCGCGAGGCGTTCAGCGGACTGTCGGCGAAGTAGCGGTTATCCGGCACACGCTCGGCATCATCGAGGCGCTGGTAGACCTTGTCCGGTAGCGAGGCGAACAGTGCCTGCTCGGCCAGCAGATAATCCTGCCAACTCCCGGCATCCAGCTCGTCGGCGCTCAGCTCGTGGGGCACGAAGGTGTGCCAGGGGCTCAGGTCGGGCTTGCTCTGGGCATCGTAAATCCGCAAGGCGAAAAAGGTCAGGGCAGTCACAGCGACAACCAACCCGGTCAGGCGCACCCACTTCTTCACCACCGCCTTCATGCTTCAATCTCCCGAACCACAAACGATCCATGATAACCCTCGTTACGCACGAACGTTGGTGCGCAGTCTTGCTATAGCCGACCATTCAACATTTGCTTATCTATTAAACCGAATAGGCATATAGACCTTTCCAAAGGTTCTTAGACTCATCGACAAAAGCCGTCTATCGTCGGCGCCGCTTCAATACGCCTGTTCTACCACCCGCTGTCAGGCCTTTACACCGCATGAAAATTCGCAATCTCGATCTCAGCAACAGCCCGGTCAACGATGAACACCAGGCGCTGGGATTACCCCCCGTGGAAGACTTCGTTTCCCACCCGGACAACCACCCGATCCTGCGTGCCGCCATGTGGTTCGCCATCCTCACCCTGGCTGGCCTGCTGCTGTTTCTCGCCTGGCGCCTGTTCTTCGGCAATCATGAAAGCACCGGCCTGGAAATCATCGAGGATGCCCTGACCAGCCGCGCCTTCTGGAGCGCCGTGGCGGTCGGTTTCTTCGCTCAGGTCATCGACGGCGCACTGGGCATGGCCTATGGCATCACCGCCACGACCTTCCTGCTCAGCACCGGCGCCACACCTGCGGCGGCCAGTGCCAGCGTGCATATCGCCGAGGTGTTCACTACCGGCCTGTCGGGGATTTCCCATGCCAAGCTGGGTAACGTCAACAAGGCGCTTTTTCTGCGCCTGCTGCTGCCGGGCATGATCGGGGCGATTCTCGGCGCGGTGCTGATCACCACCTTTGACGGCGACGTGATGAAGCCTTTCATCTCCGCCTACCTGTTGCTGATGGGCCTGTACATCCTGCGCAAGGCCTATCGCCACGTGCGGTTGGTCAAGAAGGAGCCCAAACACGTCGGCAAGCTGGCCTTGTTCGGCGGCTTCGTCGACGCCGCCGGTGGCGGTGGCTGGGGCCCGGTGGTCACCAGCAGCCTGCTCGGCTCGGGCAGCGACCCGCGTACCACCATCGGCTCGGTCAATTTCGCCGAATTCTTCCTGACCATCACCAGCGCCACCTCCTTCATCCTCCTGGCCGGTCAGCCGGATACCTGGCTGATGGTCGCCGGCCTGGTCTTCGGCGGCATGTTCGCCGCGCCGCTGGCCGCGCTGCTGTGCAAGACGCTGTCGGCACGCACCCTGCTGACCATCGTCGGCTGCCTGATCACGCTGATCAGTGGGTACAACATCTACGCCAGTCTGACGTAACCTGCGCCTTGCGATGACGGGCCGCAGCCCATAGGCTGCCGGAAAGTTGCACGACTTTTCCGGAGCCTGTCATGAGCGATTCACCGATCATCCCCTGCCCCAGCTGCAGCAGCCTCAACCGCATACCCGCCGCACGCCTGGGCGAGGCGCCGCGCTGTGGCCATTGCAAGGCCGAGGTGTTGCCGGGGGTACCGTTCGACCTGAGCCAGGGCAACTTCGCCGCGCAGCTCAAGGGCGATCTGCCCTTGCTGGTGGATGTCTGGGCCTCATGGTGCGGGCCCTGTCGCAGCTTCGCGCCGACCTTCACGCAAGCGGCCAGCGAACTGCGCACCCGCTGCCGGCTGGGCAAACTGGACAGCGAAGCCAACCCGCAGTTGTCCACCCAGTTGGGTATCCGCTCGATTCCCAGCCTGATTCTGTTTCGTGACGGCAAGGAGGTGGCCCGGCAAAGCGGTGCTCTGCCCTTGCCGCAGTTGCTCGCCTGGCTGAACACCCAGGGAGTCTGATGAATCGCGAGCGAGCCGACTGACACCTGACCTTGCAAGAGGTCAAAAAGCAGGCTAATCCATGGAACACGATAGCCAGGCAAGCCACCGCATCGGTGGGGCATCGCCAGGCAGGAGAGCGCCATGTTCAAGCACATTCTGATTGCCCATGATCTGCGTGGTACCGCTGAACTGGCGCTACGCCGGGCCGCTCAACTGGCGCAGCAGCATGGCGCCCGCCTGAGCGTGCTGCATGTGCTCGATCCGGGCCAGAATGAACAGGCGCACGACCAGACCAGGCAGGCGCTGGACAGCAGCATCAGCCAATCTGCGCCGCCGGGCAGCACCCTGCACCTGCGCAGCGGCAAACCGTCGGAGGTGGTGCTCCAGCACCTGCAGGAAGGCGATTACGACCTGCTGGTACTCGGCGGTCACCTGGAACGCCACGAGTTCTTTTCCGGCACCAGCCTCGACCGCATCGCCCGCCATTGCCCGGTGCCACTCCTGCTGGTCGCCCATCCGAGCAAAGGCCCCTATCAGAAGGCCGTGGCTGCCATCGACTTTTCCTTGTGCGCCTGCAGCGCGCTGGCCGGAGCCTATGAACTGTTGCCCCAGGACGCCGAGCTGCACGCGGTACATGTTTTCGAGCCGGACAAGGGCACACCCGATCAGGTACGCAGCCAGGTGGAAATCCAGCATGCGCTGATCGACCAGTTGCTGCAGGACGAAGCGCAAAATCTGCCGCCGTCAGGGCCGCAGTTGAGCCATACGGTTCACGAGGGTGGCATCCTGCGTTGCCTGCAGGAACAGTTGAAAAGTCGCGACAGCGATCTGCTGGTGCTGGGCAGCCACGGCCGAGGTGCGCTGTCCCAGGCACTGCTCGGCAGCCTGGCCCAGCACTTCCTGCACAAGGCGCCCTGCGACGTGTTCGTGGTTCGCTAGCCTCGCAACCCGGGTATCGCTTCGCTCAACACCGGGTTACCCAAGCAAGCAGCAGCGCCCTAGCCCGGCAGCGCGGCAATCAAGCCTGCTGCAGCAGGTCGTGCAGTTCGACGTATTGCAGGGTCAGCTTGTGCCGCGGATCGAGGTAGATCAGCGGCGTGCAGGCCTGGTGTGATTCACGCATCTTCACCGAGCTCATCAGGTTCACCGGCAACACCGGCAAGCCTTCGGCGACCAGTTCGTCGAGCAGTTGCTGCGGCAGCGTAGCGCGCGGCTGGAACTGGTTGACCACGATGCCCTCCACTTCCAGCGCTTCGTTGTGATCCTCTTTCAACTCCTCGATTTCCCGCAGCAGGCCATACAGGGCATTGCGCGAGAAGGTATCGCAGTCGAAGGGAATCAATACGCGTTCGGCAGCGATCAACGCCGAAACCGTATAGAAATTCAGTGCTGGCGGGGTATCCAGGTAAATCTGCTCGTAGTCTTCGGAGAGTTCTTCGAGCAGTTTGCGCAGCTTGTTGATCTTGTGCTTCTGCTCCAGCTTGGGCTGCAGTTCTGCCAGCTCGGCAGTGGCGGTGATCACGTGCAGGTTGTCGAAGGGGGTTTCGTAGATATCGACCTTGCCCTTCTTGGAAAACGGCCCGCTGGAAAGCGTCTGCTTGAAGAAGTCGGCAATACCCATCGGGATGTCCTCACCGGTCAGACCGGTCAGGTAATGGGACGAGTTGGCCTGAGCATCCAGGTCGACCAGCAGCGTCCGGTAACCCTGAGAGGCGCTCACCGCCGCCAGGTTGCAGGCGATACTGGATTTACCCACTCCGCCCTTCTGATTGAAAATCACGCGCCGCATCCGTACCTCCTCTTTAGGTCTGTTGACGCTTCAACAACGCGGGTTGCGCTGAAAATATCAACAGGCCCCTAGTACATTGATACTAGGCATAGCCTGATGACAGTAGCGCGAAGCCGGGGAAACGCGTCATCCATCAGAAAACCGCTACTTAATGTTTGCGAGGCCAAGTCATCCCCCGGATAATGCCCGCGCAGCATCGCTTCCCATCGACAAGGCTCTTGTCGCACAGGACAGTCGCATAGACAAGGAAATGCCCGGCGGGCCAAGCAGAGTTTCATCTAGACATGCATTTCAGGATCGATCAATGGCGTGCCTGGGCTCCTGGCCTGGACAGTACGGATGACTGGCTCGCCTGGAGCAAGGCCCCCGAACGCCTGCACGATTGCGGCGAACAACCCGATGTCAGCTTCCTTCCGGCCCTGCAGCGCCGCCGTTTGAGCCGCCTGGCGCGCATGGTTTTCCAGGTCGCCTGGCCGCTTGCCGAGGGGCACCCGGCGCTGCCCCTGGTGTTCGTTTCGCGGCATGGCGAAACCCCGCGCAGCCTGGCCATTCTTCAAGACCTTGCAGTAGCAGAACCACTGTCGCCGACACAGTTCAGTCTTTCCGTGCACAACGCGATCATCGGCCAATGGTCGATCCTGCGCGGCGACACCAGCGAGATGACCGCCCTGGCCGGCGAAGGCGATGGCCTGGAGATGGCCATGCTGGAAGCCGCCACGCTCCTCGCCGATGGCGCCCCGGCGGTGTTGCTGGTGATCGGCGAAGAAGCACAGCCGGCGCTTTATGCGCCGTTCATCGACGACGTTCCGTTCCCCTACGCGCTGGCCTTGTTGCTGGTACCTGGTGACGATTGGAATTTGCAGCTACGCCCGGGCACAGGGCCACGCACCCAGTGGCCGCACCCGCTGAGCCTGATACAAGGTCTCTGCAACGGATGCACCACCCTCGAACACACCTGGAAAGAACGCCAATGGATCTGGTCACACAAAACCCCGTGAAGCGCTACAGCGCGCCCTACTGGTGGCGGCTGATCGCGACAGCGGCGAGCTTTACCCTGTTCGGCATCGGCGGCCTGTTGCTGCGTGTGCTGGTGTTCCCCGTGCTGTCGCTGCTGCCGGGCGATGCCGCAGCCCATCAGCGCCGTGCCAGGCAAGTGGTGAGCTGGAATTTCCGCACCTTCGTCAAATTCATGCACCGCAGCGGCGTACTCACCTATGAAGTCGAAGGCGCCGAACGCCTGGGCCGCCCCGGCCAGATGATCATCGCCAACCATCCCTCGCTGATCGATGTGGTGGTGACGATTGCCTTCACCCGCAACGCCAATTGCGTGGTGAAGCAAAGTCTGTGGAACAACCCCTGCATGCGCGGGCCGATCCGTGCCGCGGGCTACATCAGCAACAGCGGCAGCATGGACATGCTCGACGAAGCCGCCGATGCGCTTCAGCAGGGCCAGACCCTGATCATCTTTCCGGAAGGCACGCGCACCACGCCCGGCCGTGCGCCGGAGTTCCACCGTGGCGCCGCGGCCATCGCCTTGCGCGGCGCCAATGTGATCACCCCCGTGGTGATCAGCGTCACACCTACCACGCTGACCAAAGCGGAGCCCTGGTACCGGATTCCAGCGCGGCGTTTTCACGTCCGTCTGCGCGTGGGCCAGGACATCGATCCAGCGCGATTCGCTGCCATGGGCGCGGCACCGGTCGCATCGCGCAAACTCAACGACTATCTGCATCAGCACTTCATAAAGGAGCTCGCAAGAGATGAGCGCTCTACAGCTTGAGATCAAACAACTGATCATCGATTCCCTGGGACTCGAAGACACCACGCCTCAGGACATCGGCGACGACCTCACCCTGTTCGGTGAAGGCCTCGGCCTGGACTCGGTCGATGCTCTGGAGTTGGGCCTGGCGATCCAGAAGCGTTTCGGCATCAAGATCGACGCCGAATCCAAGGACACCCGCACCCACTTCGCCAACGTGACCAGCCTGGCAGCCTTCGTTGCCAGCCGCCAGGCAGCCTGAGGACGACCACCATGCAAACCCGTGACGAAATTTTCGCCACCTTGCACGACGCCTTGGTGGAGTTGTTCGAGCTGAGCCCCGAGCAGATCAGCCTGGACGCCAACCTCTACGAAGATCTGGAAATCGACAGCATCGACGCCGTCGACCTGATCGACCATATCAAGCGCCAGACCGGCAAGAAGATTGCCGCCGAAGCGTTCAAATCGGTGCGTACCGTCGGCGACGTGGTCGAAGCGGTGTATCAGTTGGTCAACGCGGATCCCGCATGAGCCGTTTGCTCGGCCTGCTGGTAGCCCTGGTCAGCGTGGCGTATCCGTTCGCCGTATATTTCGGCGCGGGCCACCTTTCACCTGGGTTGTTCGCCGGGCTGCTCGGTGGCTTGTGGCTGGCCCGCCTGCTCGCCAACCCGCGCGACAGCAATAGCCGCAGGATGACCGGCGTGGTTCTGGTCTTCTGCCTGCTGCTTGCCCTGGCTGACGAGCCGGCGTTGCTGCGCTGGTACCCGGTGCTGGTCAGCGCGCTGTTGCTGGCGCTGTTCGCCAGCAGCCTGAAGATCGGCATGCCGATGGCCGAGCGCCTGGCACGCCTGCGCGAGCCCGAGCTACCTGAAGTGGCCGTGCGCTACACCCGCCGAGTGACCGAGGTGTGGGCACTGTTTCTGCTCGCCAACGGCCTGGTGGTGGTCGCGCTGAATCTGTGGGCACCGCTGTCCTGGTGGGCGCTCTACACCGGGCTGATTTCCTACTGCCTGATGGGCCTGCTATTCGCCGGCGAATGGCTGGTACGTCAACGTGTAAGGAGATTCGCATGAACTGGCTGAGCCTCGAGAACCTACTGCTGGAGGCGGATGCCAGCCGTCAGATAACGCCGCAACTGAGCCACGCGCAACTGTGCCAGCGCGCGTTGAGCCTGGCCGGCCACTGGCAGGCCGCGGGCGTGCAGCGCGTTGCCCTGCATCTGGAGGATGCCGCCGAGCTGGCCATCGCCCTGCTCGCTGCCTGGCAGGCCGATATCCATGTGCTGCTACCGGCCGATGCCCAGCCGCAGACCCGCCAGCGCCTGGGCGCCCAGGTCGATCTGTGGCTGGAGCGGCTCGATGAGTCGATGACGGCAGTACCACTGGCTGCCCGCTCGCTCGACCTGGAGCGCTGCCGCCTGACCCTGTGCACATCCGGCTCCAGTGGCGAGCCCAAGCTTATCGACAAGAGCCTCGGGCAGCTGACCAACGAAGTGCAGGCGCTGGAAAATCTTTGGGGTGAAAGGCTCGGCGATGCACTGATCATCGGCAGTGTGGCCGCCCAGCACATCTACGGGCTGCTGTTCCGCGTGCTCTGGCCGCTGTGCGCGGGGCGCGCCTTTCTACCCAAGACGTTGCCCTTCCCCGAAGACCTGCAACTGGCCAGCCTGCCCCACCCGGCGTTTGCCTGGGTCACCAGCCCGGCGCTGCTCAAGCGCATGGGCGACAACCTCGACTGGTCGGCGCTGAGCCGCGTGCGTCAGGTGTTTTCCTCCGGCGGCGCCCTGCCGGCCGAGGCCGCTGCTTCGCTGCAACAGCGCCTGGATCAGTGGCCGACGGAAATCTACGGCAGCTCGGAAACCGGCGGCATCGCCTGGCGCCAGGGCGGCGAGCACTGGCAGCCGTTCGCTGACGTGCAGCTCGAGCTGAACGACGAGGGCGCGTTGCGCCTGAGCTCGCCCTATCTGCCTGCTGGCCACTGGGAACAGATGGCCGACGCCGTGCAGATCGAGGCCGAGGGCCGCTTCATCCTCGGCGCGCGCCTGGATCGCATCGTCAAGCTGGAAGAGAAACGTATCTCCCTGCCCCTGCTGGAACAGGCCCTGGCCCTGCACGGCTGGGTCAGCGAGGCGCGTCTCGGCGTGCTGCAGCAGGGCCGTGCCTTTCTCGGTGCGCTGGTCGCGCTGTCTCCCGAAGGCCTGCACGTGCTGCGTAATCAGGGCCGTCGCCACCTGACCGAGGGCCTGCGCCAGCACCTTGCCGACCATTGCGAGAGCATCGCCCTGCCGCGCCGCTGGCGCCTGCTGCCCCATTTGCCCTACAGCAGCCAGGGCAAACTGGGCCAGGCGCAGGTCAACGACCTGCTGGCCGCCGCCCGCCCCACACGAGTCGAGCCGAGCTGCGCGCGGGAAGAAGACGGCGAATGGCACCTGGAGCTGGACGTGCCTCTGGATCTGGCCCATTTCAGCGGCCACTTTCCAGGCACCCCGGTGCTACCGGGGGTGGTGCAGATCGACTGGGCCCAGCAGTTCGCGCGCGCCTTGATCAGCGACCTGCCGCCGCTGTTCGGCGGCATGGAAGTGCTCAAGTTCCAGCAACTGGTGCGTCCCGGCGACCGCCTGCAACTGACCCTGCGTTTCGACCGCGAGCGCAACAAGTTGTATTTCACCTTCCGCAACGGCGAGGCCAACTGCTCCTCCGGGCGCATCCTGCTCAAGGCCGCGCCATGACTGCGATTGCAGCCGTTCATCGCCCCTGCGCACTGATCCCGGTGTACAACCATGAGCACGCCCTGCCCGCGGTGGTCGCCGCCTTGCTCGAGGCCGGCCTGCCTTGCGTGCTGGTCGACGATGCCTCCAGCCCGGGCTGCGCGGCGGTGATCGACAGGCTCGCCAGCGAGGCCGGTACCTATTTGCTGCGCCTGCCCCACAATCAGGGCAAGGGTGGTGCGGTAATGGCCGGCCTGCGCGAGGCGCAGCGCCTGGGCTTCAGTCATGCGCTGCAGGTGGATGCCGATGGCCAGCACGATCTGCAGGCGGTTCAGGCCTTCCTCGACGAGTCCCGCGATCATCCCGAGGCGATCGTCTGCGGCTACCCGCAGTACGACGCCAGCGTGCCCAAGGGCCGCCTGTATGCGCGCTACCTGACTCACGTCTGGGTGTGGATCAACAGCCTGTCGCTGCAGATCCGCGACTCCATGTGCGGCTTCCGGGTCTACCCGCTGGCCGCCAGCGTGGCGCTGATCGACTCGGCGAAACTGGGCACGCGCATGGACTTCGATTCGGAGATTCTCGTGCGTCTGTCCTGGCGCGGGCAGCCCATGCGCTGGCTACCGACCTGCGTGCATTACCCTGCGGACGGCGTCTCGCATTTCCGCCTGTGGCAGGACAACGTGCTGATCTCGAAAATGCATGCGCGGCTGTTCTTCGGCATGCTTTGCCGCGCGCCCTGGCTGCTCTATCGGCGGTGGCGCTGATGAATCGGAGCAGGCACTGGGCCGAGCAGCGCGAGCGCGGCAGTTTCGCCCTGATGAAATTCACCGCCCTGGCCTCGCGCTACCTGGGGCGCCGTGCCCTGAGCCCGTTGCTGTACCTGATCGTCGGCTATTTCTTCCTGTTCGGCGCCAGGGCACGGCGCAGCGTTCGCCAGTACCAGAACAACCTGGCGAGATGGAGCGCCCGCCCGGCATTGCGCCCGACTCACCGCTCGGTGTTCGCCCAGTTCATGGCCTTCGCCGACAGCCTGCTGGACAAGCTGGACGTGTGGAGCGGCCGCCTGCACTTCGCCGACATCGAGCTGATCGACCCCCACGGCCTGCACGGCCAGATGAGCGGCAGCCGTGGGCAACTGCTGGTCGGCGCCCACCTGGGCAATCTCGAAGTGTGCCGCGCTCTGGCCGAACTGGGCGCCCAGGTACGCATGAACGTGCTCGTTCATACCCGGCATGCCGAGCAGTTCAATCGCCTGCTCAAGGAAACCGGTGCCGACAACCTGCGGCTGATTCAGGTCAGCGAATTGGATCCGGCGGTGATGATGCGTCTGGCCGATCACCTGGAGCGCGGCGAATGGCTGGCGATTGCCGGCGATCGCGTGCCGCTGCACGGCGAGCGCACCGTCAACGTGGAGTTTCTCGGCCAGTCGGCGCCCCTGCCCCAGGGCCCCTGGCTGCTCGCCGGGCTGTTGCAGTGCCCGGTCAACCTGATCGACTGCCTGAAGATCGATGGCCGCTACCAGATCATGCTGCAACCCTTTACCGACTCCGTGCAGTGGAAACGCAGCGAGCGCGAGGCGGTGATCCAGGGCTGGGCGCAACGCTACGCCGATCACCTTGCCCAACGCTGCCTGCAAGCCCCGCAGCAGTGGTTCAACTTCTATCCGTTCTGGAACGAACATGACAACCCATCAGCCTGAAACGGTGACCTTCGGCGCTCAGCCGCTGCGTCTTGAACAGATCGTCGGCCTGGCCCAGCGCACGGCGCGTGGCGCCCTGGACACGAGTGCCGAATGGCGTGAGCGCATCGGCCGCGGCGCACGCTTCGTCGACAGCCTGCTGGATCGTGAAGGCATGATCTACGGCATCACCACCGGCTACGGCGACTCCTGCGTGGTGGCAGTGCCGCTGCACCAGGTCGAGGCGCTGCCCCG
Organism: Phytopseudomonas daroniae; assembly: GCF_004327275.1. Classification (NCBI taxonomy): domain Bacteria; kingdom Pseudomonadati; phylum Pseudomonadota; class Gammaproteobacteria; order Pseudomonadales; family Pseudomonadaceae; genus Phytopseudomonas; species Phytopseudomonas daroniae. The sequence goes on along the minus strand of NZ_QJUJ01000003.1, from coordinate 352,562 downwards.
TCATCTGTACACCTTCCACGGCTGCGGCCTGGGCAAGCTGCTCGACGAGCCGGCCACCCGCGCGGTGCTGGCGGCTCGCTTGCAGTCGCTGTGCCAGGGCATGTCCGGGGTTCGCCTGGAACTGCTGGAGCGCCTGCAGGCATTCATCGAACACGACGTGCTGCCGCTGATCCCGGAAGAAGGTTCGGTAGGCGCCAGCGGCGACCTGACGCCACTGTCCTACATTGCCGCGACGCTGTGCGGCGAGCGCGAGGTGATGTACCGCGGCGAGCGGCGCAGTGCCGCTGACGTGCACGCCGAACTGGGCTGGACGCCGCTGGTGCTGCGCCCCAAGGAAGCCCTGGCACTGATGAACGGCACTGCGGTAATGACCGCCCTGGCCTGCCAGGCTTATGCCCGCGCCGATTACCTGCTCAAGCTGGCGACGCGCATTACCGCGCTCAATGTGATCGCCCTGCAGGGCAATCCCGAACACTTCGACGAGCGCCTGTTCGCCGCCAAACCGCATCCGGGCCAGAATCAGGTCGCCGCCTGGATTCGCCAGGATCTGGCCATCGACGCGCCGACCGCGCCGCTGCATCGCCTGCAGGATCGCTACTCCATCCGCTGCGCACCGCACGTGCTTGGCGTGCTGGCCGACAGCCTGGGGCTGCTGCGCCAGTTCATCGAAACCGAGCTGAACAGCGCCAACGACAACCCGCTGATCGACCCCGATGAGGAGCGCGTGCTGCACGGCGGGCACTTCTACGGCGGGCATATCGCCTTCGCCATGGACAGCCTGAAGAACCTGATCGGCAACCTCGCCGACCTGCTCGACCGCCAGCTCGCCCTGCTGGTCGACACCCGCTACAACCACGGCCTGCCGAGCAACCTGTCCGGCGCCCCGGCCGAAACGGCGATGATCAACCATGGTTTCAAGGCCGTGCAGATCGGCGCCAGCGCCTGGACCGCCGAGGCGTTGAAGAACACCATGCCGGCCAGCGTGTTCTCGCGCTCCACCGAATGCCACAACCAGGACAAGGTGAGCATGGGCACCATCGCCGCCCGCGACGCCCTGCGCAGCCTGGAACTGGCCGAGCAGGTCGCCGCGGCCACGTTGCTCGCTGCCAACCAGGGCGTGTGGCTGCGCCAGCGCGCCGAAGCGACCGTCCTGCCGGCAGCCCTGGCGGACATGCACGGGCAACTCGCCGAAGACTTCCCGCCGCTGATCGAAGATCGCGCCCTGGAAGGCGAGCTGCGCCTGTGCCTGCAACGTATCCGTGCCCAGCACTGGAGCCTCTATGCGTAACCCATGCTTTGCAGGAGCCATGCTGGCGATAACGACGTTGAAATCTGCTTCGGTGTTGCCGCGCGAATCGCTTTCGCTGGCAAGCCAGCTCCTACAAGGTGCGCAACGCGACCGTACACACCTGACACGTGTAGGAGCCGGCTTGCCGGCGATAACGACGTTGAAATCCGCTTCGGTGTTGCCGCGCGAATCGCTTTCGCTGGCAAGCCAGCGCCTACAGGGACGAAGCCATCATGCGTAGCAAAGGCGTGCTGCAGGCCGAGGTGGAAATCCTCGTGCCGTTCTTCGACGTGGACATGATGGAAATCGTCTGGCACGGCCACTACGTCAAGTACTTCGAACAGGCACGCTGTGCCCTGCTCGACCGCCTCGACCACGGCTACCCGCAGATGCGTGACAGCGGTTACGCCTGGCCGGTGATCGATCTGCAGCTGCGCTACATCCGCGGCGCCCAATTCGGCCAGCGCATCACCGTGTGCGCGGATCTGGTCGAATGGGAAAACCGCCTGAAGATCCACTACCTGATCAGCGACAGCACCAGTGGCGAACGCATGACCCGCGGCAGCAGTGTGCAGGTAGCCGTGGAAATCGCCAGCCGGGAAATGCAGTTGGCTTCACCGCAGGTATTCATCGATGCCGTGCAACGGGTGATCGGATGATCGCCATGGCGCGCTTCGCCCTGCTGCTCGGCCTGGCGCTGGCGACCCTGAACAGCCAGGCCGAGACACTGACCCTCGACGGGCTCAGCAAGCAGCTGTCGCAGCACGCCGTGGTGCGTGGGCCGTTCATCCAGGAAAAACACCTGCGCGCCCTGCCCCAGCCGCTGGCCAGCAGTGGCGACTTCGTGCTCGCCGCCGATGCCGGCCTGCTCTGGAAGCTGCGCAAACCACTTCAGCAGGACTACCGCATCGACGCCACCGGCATCGCCCGGCGCACCGTCGACGGTTGGCAGATGCAACCGGGACGCGACGTCGCCGCGCAGCAGAGCCGCCTGTTTCTCGACGTGCTCAAGGGCAACCACAGCGGCCTGGCGCGGGATTTCGACCTGCAGCTGAGCGGCGACGCCAAGGCCTGGACGCTGAGCCTGTCGCCGACCTCGCTGCTGCTCAAGCAGGTGTTCAGCCGCATCGACATCAGCGGTGGCGAGCTGGTCGAGCGTATCGAATTACACGAAACCCAGGGCGACCGCACGCTGATGCGCATGCCCGCGAGTGTCGTGGATGATGCCCTGAGCGAGCAGGAGCGTAGCGACTTTGCCCGCTGAACCGAGAAACGCGCTCATCGAGCGCCGACTGCCGCGGCTGTTCGCCGTATTGCTGTTGGCGCTGCTGGCGCTGACCGCCTGGCAGTGGCGCAATGGCCCGCCGGTGGCTGCCAGCATGCTCGCCCTGCTGCCCAGCGGCGCCGGCGATGCGCGGCTGCAACAGGCCGAAGCGCGTATGCAGGAGCCGATTCAGCACGACGTGCTGGTGCTGGTCGGCCACCCCGAGCGCGAGCGTGCCGTCGACCTGGCTGCCACCCTGGGTCAGCAATGGCGCGACAGCGGCCACTTCGAACAGGTGCGCTGGAGACTCGACAGCGACCTCGACGCCCTGCGCCAGCATCTGCGCGACAACCGCCTGAACCTGCTCCCCGCGGCCGACCGTCAGTTGCTGATCGAGCAGCCGGAAATCTTCATCCAGCAACGCGCTGCCGGGCTGTTCGATCCGTTCGCGTCCTTCAGCCTGCTACCGCCGGAACAGGACTGGTTCGGCCTGGGCGGACGTGCTCAGCAGGCGCTCAATTTTGGCGGCCGGGTACAGCCGGATCTGGCCAGTGGCACCCTGCTGGTTCAGGAATCCGGCATGAGCTGGGCCGTGCTGCACCTGCGCAGCCACGGCGACGCCTTCGATATGCAGGCACCACTGGCCATCGCACACAGTATCGAAGCCGCGCGTTCCACTGCCGAGGCAGCCGGCGGCCAGTTGCTTGCCACCGGCGGCGTACTGTACGCCGCGGCGGGCCAGAACAAAGCCATGAGCGAGATGACCCTGATTGGCGGTGCCGCCAGCCTCGGCACCCTGCTGCTATTGCTGCTGGCCTTCCGGCGCCCGCGGGTGCTGCTCAGCCTGCTGCCGATCGGCGTGGCCCTGCTCACTGGTTCTGCCGCCTGCGTACTGCTGTTCGGCCAGATCAACGCCTTGACCCTGGTGCTTGGCGCCAGCCTGATCGGCGTTGCCGCCGACTACCCGCTGCATTACCTGAGCAAGAGCTGGGGCCACACCGAGTGGCGCAGCTGGAGCGCGTTGCGCAGTACCCTGCCGGGCCTCAGCCTGAGCCTGGGTACCAACCTGATCGGTTACCTGGCGCTGGCCTTCACGCCGTTCCCGGCCCTGACGCAGATCGCTGCGTTCTCCGCTGCCGGCCTGATCGGTGCCTATCTCTGCTCGGTCTGCCTGCTCCCCGCCTGGCTGGATGGCATGCAGCTGCGCCCGGCTCCGCGCCTGCTGGCCGTGGCCACGCGCCTGCTGAGCTGGCACAGCCGCATACAGAAAGGCAGCGGCAATTTCTGGCTACTCGGCCTGTTCCTGCTGTTCTGCGCGGGCGGTATCTGGCAGTTGCACAGCCAGAACGATCTGCGCCAGTGGCTGGGCAAGGATCCGGCGCTGTTCGCCCAGTCGCAGCGCATCGTGCAGCTCACCGGGCAGCAGCCCACCAGCCAGTTCTTTCTGGTACGTGCGGCCGATGAGGCGCAACTGCTGCAGCGTCAGCACGCCCTCGGCATACGTCTCGACACACTGGTGAAGAGCGATCAGCTGCGCAGCTACCTGTCGCTCAACCAACTGATAGTGCCCGCCGCCCAGTTGCAGTCGCTACGCACTGCCCTGGCAGAACTGCCAACGCATTGGCAAGCGCTGCTCGACCTGGGCGTACCGGCCGCCGCGTTGCAGACCGAGCTGCAGCAACTGCTGGAACAGCCACAAGCGGATCTGGATCAAGCCCTCGCCAACCCGCTGGCCGAGCCCTGGCGCACACTATGGCTGGGCCGCGATGAAAATGGCGTTGCCGCCATCGTCAGCCTGCAGGGGCAGACCGACAGCGCACTGCTGCAAACCGCCGCCGACGGGCTCGACGGCGTGCAACTGGTCGACCGCCTGGGCGAGTTGAACAACCTGTTCGCCGCCACCCAGATCAGCGCCGCCGAACTCAAGCTGGTGTCGTGCCTGGCGATCGTGCTGCTGCTGTGCATACCCTTCGGCATCGGCGGTGCCTTGCGTGTGGTCTGCCTGCCGCTGCTGGCAGCACTCGCCGCGCTGGCCTGCCTGGGCTGGCTGGGCCAGCCGCTGACCCTGTTCAGCCTGTTCGGCCTGCTGCTGATCACCGCCATCGGCGTCGATTACGCCATCCTGATGCGCGAGAATATCGGCGGCCCCGCCGTCAGCCTGCTCGGCACGCTGCTCTCGGCAGTCTCCAGCTGGCTGTCGTTCGGCCTGCTGCTGATCAGCCAGACGCCCGCCATCGCCAACTTCGGCCTGGCCATCAGCCTTGGCCTGATGTTCTGTTTCCTGCTGTCGCCCTGGGCCGCCACGCGGCCTGACAAGGAGGTCATCGCGTGACCGTGCTCGGTTTCTGGCTGCTGGCTCTGGCGGTCTACGCCCTCGTGGGCATCGTCGCCGGTCGCCGGCTGATTCCCATCGTCGGCCAGTTGCTGGTCGCCAGCCTGGCGATACCCGCGCTGCTGCTCGGCTGGGTCGAGCCGCACCTGCAACTGGGCGCCGCGGATCTGCTCGCGCCGACCTGGCTGAACCTGCTCTACGGCCTGTGCTTCGCCCTGCTGCTGGGCTACATCCTCAGCGACGTGATCGACCTCGAACTCAGCCCGGCGTGCCTGAAGATCGCCCTGCCGAGCTTTCTGATTCCGATGCTCGCGGGCCTGGTCTGCGCGCTGTGGGTGTTGCCTGGGGAGCGTAGCTGGCTGAGCGCCGTGGGCATCGGCCTGCTGTTTTCCATCACGGCGATCCCGGTGCTCTATCTGTTCCTGCAGAGCATCGACTATCCGCCCGCAGCGACCAAACGCCTGCTGCACGCGGCGATCCTGATGGACTTCATGTGCTGGAGCCTGTTCGGCCTGGCCCAGGGCAGCAGCCATCCGGAAAGCCTGCTGTGGCCGCTGCTGGCCGCCGCCCTGCCGCTGCTGTTGCAGGTGATGAAGTTGCGTCATCCGCTGTTCTACAGCCTGCCGTTCTTTGCCCTGATGCTGCTGTTGCACAGCCTCAAGCTCAACGCCCTGGTGTTCGGCATCGCCTACATGTTGTGCCTGTCCTGGATCGGCCAGCCATTGCGCCTGCCACTGCCGGAGCACCTGTGGAAACTGCTGATGAACGGCCTGGCCGTTCCGCTGATCCTCACCTGCGGCGTTTTGCGCGTGGACTTCCACGGCATCGATGAGCACTACTCCTGGCTGTCGGTCGGCGTGCTGCTGGTGGTACCGGTGGTCAGCAAAGTGCTGGGAAGCTGGCTTGGCCTGCACTGGGCGGAGCCGGCCGCCTCGGCGCAGATCAAGTGGCGCGAAAGCCTGCTGCTGAATATTCGTGGCCTGACCGAAATCGTGTTTCTCAACCTGCTCCTGCAATTGCAGCTGATCGATGCAATGGTCTATTTCGGCCTGCTGCTGATGAGCCTGTTCTCCACTCTGCTGCCAGCCCTGCTGGGCCGGCGCGCTTATACAAGCGAGGCGAAAAGCCGCTATGAAGTCTCCTGAAGTCCAACAGCATCAGATCGTCGTAGTCGGTGCCGGCCCATCCGGTGCCATCGCCGCCGCCATCCTCAAGCGCAAGGGCCACGAGGTGCTGATTCTCGAACGCCAGCGTTTCCCGCGCTTCTCGATCGGCGAGAGTCTGCTGTCGCATTGCCTGGACTTCGTCGAAGAGGCCGGCATGCTCGACGCTGTGCGCGCCGCAGGCTTTCAGATCAAGCACGGCGCGGCCTTCGCCTGGGGCGACCGCTACACCGACTTCGACTTCCGCGAGACCTTCACGCCGAGCTTCGGCTCGACCTTCCAGGTGCAACGCGCCACCTTCGACAAGGTGCTGGCCGACGAAGCCGAGCGCCAGGGCGTGACCATCCGCTACGAAGAAGAAATCGTCGCGGTGGACTTCAGCGGCGAACAACCCTTGCTGTCGGTGCGTCGTCTCGCGGACGGCCACGAGTACCAGGTGTGCTGCACCTTCGTGCTCGACGCCAGTGGCTATGGCCGCCTGCTGCCGCGCCTGCTCGACCTCGAACTGCCGTCCAACCTGCCGATGCGCAAGGCGCTGTTCACGCATATCGAAGACCGTATCGATCACCCGGACTTCGACCGCGAGAAGATCCTCATCACCACCCACCCGACGCTGCGCGATGTGTGGTTCTGGACGATCCCGTTCAGCAACGGCCGCTGCTCCCTCGGCGTGGTCGGCCTGGCCGAGCGCTTCGACGGCTACCCGCAAGACATGGACGCCGCCCTCAAGCAGTTCGTCGAGGAAACCCCGAGCCTGACCAAGGTACTGGGCAATGCCGTGTGGGATACCCCGGTGCGCGAAATCAAGGGCTACTCGGCCAACGTCAAGACCCTGCATGGCCCCGGCTTCGCCCTGCTGGGCAACGCCGCCGAGTTCCTCGACCCGGTGTTCTCCTCCGGCGTGACCATCGCCATGCGCTCGGCGAGCATGGCCGCCAACCTGCTGCACCGCCAGTTGAGCGGCGAAAGCGTGGACTGGGAACTGGACTTCGCCACCCCGCTCAAACGCGGCGTCGACACCTTCCGTGTCTACGTGGAAGGCTGGTACGACGGCAGCTTCCAGGACGTGATCTATTACCCCAATGCCTCACCCGAGATCCGTAGCATGATCAGCTCCATCCTCGCCGGCTATGCCTGGGACGAGCGCAACCCCTACGTGGCCGAACCTCGGCGACGCCTGCGGGTACTGGCGGAGTTGTGCGCCAGTGTCTGAGAACGCTTCGATGAACCGCGCCGCGGCCACCTATGTCGAGGAAACCGGTTTCGGTTTCTGGTTCCTGCGCAGCCATGTGTGGCAGCACCATGTGCTACGCGTGGCCGTCGAAGATCTGCACAAGCTGATCAGCGGCCCGCTGCCGAGCGCTTCGCTGGTGCTGGATGCCGGTTGTGGCCAGGGCAAATCGTTCTCCCTGCTGCAGCGGGCCTTTCAGCCCGCACGCATCATCGGCCTGGATGCCGACCCGCACAGCCTCGACTGCTCGCGCGCCGAAGCGCAGCGGCTGGGACTGGACGTGCAGCTGATCGCCAGTGATTGCGCGGCGATCCAGCTGCCCGACGCCTGCGTCGACATCCTCTTCTGTCACCAGACCTTCCATCATCTGGTCGAACAGGAGCAGGCCCTGGCCGAATTCTGGCGCGTGCTCAAGCCCGGCGGCCTGCTGCTGTTCGCCGAGTCGACCAAGTACTACATCGATACCTGGGTGATCCGCTGGCTGTTCCGCCACCCGATGGAGGTGCAGAAGAGCGCCGAACAATACCTGGGCATGCTGCGTGACCAAGGCTTCGAGTTCAGCGAACGCAACGTGTCCTATCCCTACCTGTGGTGGAGCCGTTCGCAGGATTTCGGCCTGCTGGAACGCTGGGGCATTCGCCGGCCCAAGCCCTTTGGCCAGCGCAATGAGACCCTGGTCAATGCGGCGGTGCGCAAACCCTTCGAGCAGACGCCGACATGAACAAGCTGTTGCTGCTCGCCTGCGTGCTGTTGCTGACGGCCTGTGCCGCCCACACGCCGCTGCCCGCGTCTTCGCCAACGCTGGTTCAGCCGCTACCGATATCGCTGCAGGTAAGCACGGCCGATGGTCAAGTCTGGCTGCTGGTGATCCAGGCCGAAGGCAGCGCACTGCGCTGGTCGCTGTTCGACCCGCTCGGCGTGCCCCTGGCTCGACAGTCCCTGATCGCCGGCGCCTGGCACAATGACGGCCTGCTGCCGCCCAACGGCGACGCCCGCGAACTGTTCGCCGCCCTGCTGTTCGCCCTCACCCCGACCGATGAATTGGCGCGCAACTACGATCAGGCTAACTGGCAGCAGCAAGGCACTGACAATCGCCAGCTCGCGCCGCACTGGCGTATCCATTACCAGGCGCCGCTGGTCATCGAACTGGATAACGGCAAGCAGCACTACCGGGTGAGCCCACTGGAGATGCAACCATGATCGCTCGACTCGACGCCCTCGGCGTGGTCTGCGCCCTCGGTCAGGGCAAGCAGGCGGTGGCTGATGCCCTGTTCGCCGGCGACACCAGTGGCATGCGGAGCCAGGCCGGCTGGATACCCGAGCGCAGCGTGACCGTCGGCGCTGTCGAGGCGCCTCTACCGGAGATGCCCGCCGGCCAGGAACACGCCCTCAGCCGCAACAACCGGCTGCTGCTGGCCGCGGCCCTGGAAATCCACGACGAGATCCAGGCTGCCATTGCCCGCCATGGCGCCGGGCGCATCGCCGTGATGCTCGGCACCAGCACCTCGGGTATCGCCGAGGCGGGCGAGCATATCGCCGAATACGTGAACAGCGGCGTCCTGCCTGCCGAGTACCACTACAGCCGTCAGGAAATCGTGGCGCCTGCCACTTTTCTCGCCGACTGGCTGGGGCTGAGCGGGCCGGTGTATTGCCAATCCACCGCCTGCACCTCCAGCGCCCGCGCCCTGCTCAGCGCCCAACGCCTGCTGCAACTGGGTGCTTGCGATGCGGTGCTGTGCGGCGGCGTCGACAGCCTCTGCAAGCTGACCCTGAACGGCTTCGCCAGCCTCGAAGCGGTATCCGACGAACGCTGCAATCCGTTCTCGGTCAACCGCCACGGGATCAATATTGGCGAAGCGGCGGCACTGTTTCTGATGACCCGCGCGGACTCGGGCGATAATGCCCCAGGCATCGCCCTGCTCGGCGGCGGCGCCAGCTCCGACGCCCACCATATCTCTGCGCCGCACCCCCAGGGCATCGGCGCCCAGCAGGCCATGCACAAGGCGCTGAGCGCTGCGGGCCTCGCGGCCGAGCAGATCAGCTATCTGAACCTGCATGGCACCGCCACCACCCATAACGACGCCATGGAAAGCCTGGCGGTGCAGGCGCTGTTCCCCGAGGGCGTGGCCTGTTCGTCGAGCAAAGCCCTGACCGGCCACACCCTCGGTGCCGCCGGGGCGCTGGAAGCGGCGTTCTGCTGGCTGACCCTGAGCCACTACAATACCGCCGGTAAGCTGCCCGTGCATGTCTGGGATGGCCAGGCAGACCCGCAGCTGCCACGCCTGAACCTGGTCGAGGCGAACGTCCATGACCAGCTACCAACGGGTGGCCGCCGTTACCTGATGAGCAATTCGTTCGCCTTTGGCGGCAACAACCTGTCATTGATTCTGGGAGACCTGCCGTGAGTGTCTGGCCCGTCGCCGAGCTGGTGCCCCACGCTGGCGACATGATTCTGATCGACGAGGTGCTGGCGTTCAGCGCCGAGCATATCGAGACCTGCCTGGTGGTACGCCCGGGCGGGCTGTTCAGCGATGCGGACGGCAGCCTGCCCGCGTCGGTCGGCATCGAGCTGATGGCCCAGAGCGTAGCCGCCTTCGCCGGTTGTCACGCACGCCGGGAAGGCCGTCCGGTGGAACTCGGCTTCCTGCTCGGCACGCGCAATTTCACCTGCAACGTGGATCGCTTTCCGGCCGGCAGTACCCTGCACATCAACGCCACACGCTCGCTGCAGGACGACAACGGCATGTGCGTGTTCGAATGCCGCCTGCAAGGCCCGGACATTCTCGTCGAGGCCCGCCTGAACGTGTTTCAGCCCCGCGATGTGGCCACCTATATTCAGGAACCCCCCATTTCTCAGGAGCCGTCCGCATGAGCGAGACCATTCTGGTCACCGGATCGAGCCGCGGTATCGGCCGCGCCATCGCCCTGCGCCTGGCGCGCGCCGGTTTCGACCTCGTACTGCACTGCCGTTCGCGCCGCGATGAAGCCGAAGCCGTGCAGGCACAGATCGAAGCCCTTGGGCAGAGCGCCCGCATCCTGCAGTTCGACGTGGCCGACCGCGATGCCTGCCGCAACGCCCTGGAGGCTGACGTGGAAACCCACGGCGCCTACTACGGTGTCGTATGCAACGCCGGCCTGACCCGCGATGGCGCCTTCCCGGCGCTCAGCGGAGAGGACTGGGATGTGGTGCTGCGCACAAATCTGGATGGTTTCTACAACGTCCTGCAGCCGCTGACCATGCCCATGGTGCGCCGCCGCCAGCCAGGGCGTATCGTCTGCATCACCTCGGTTTCCGGGTTGATCGGCAATCGCGGCCAGGTCAATTACAGCGCCTCCAAAGCCGGTATCATCGGCGCCGCCAAGGCGCTGGCCATCGAGCTGGGCAAGCGCAGGATCACCGTCAACTGCGTGGCGCCGGGGCTGATCGATACGGAGATTCTCGACGAGCACGTACCGCTCGAGGAGATTCTCAAGATGATTCCCGCCGCGCGCATGGGCACCCCGGAAGAAGTGGCTGGCGCGGTGAATTTTCTGATGTCCGAAGAGGCGGCTTATATCACCCGCCAGGTAATCGCCGTGAATGGCGGTCTGTGTTGATCAAGAGCGAAGTGGCACGATGAAGCGCGTAGTCGTTACCGGCATGGCCGGCATTACCTCCCTGGGCGATAGCTGGGACAGTATCTCGGCGAATTTCCGCGCCAATCGCAGCGGCATTCGCGTCATGCACGAGTGGGATCGTTTCAGCGAACTGAACACCCGCCTGGGCGGCCCGGTGGACGACTTCGTCGTGCCCGGCCACTGGACGCGCAAGCAACTGCGCAGCATGGGCCGCGTATCACGGCTGTCGGTCTACGCCGCCGAGCGCGCCCTGGCGCATGCCGGACTGCTCGGCGACGCGACTATCGGTGACGGACGCATGGGCGTGGCCTGCGGTTCGTCCACCGGCAGTACCGAGGAAATCAAGGCGTTCGGCAACATGCTGCTCAACTCGGTCGCCGACGGCCTCAATGCCAACTCCTACATACGCATGATGCCGCACACCACGGCAGCCAATATCAGCATCTTCTTCGGTCTTACCGGTCGATTGATTCCGACCTCCAGCGCCTGCACCAGCGGCAGCCAGGGCATCGGCTATGCCTACGAGGCGATCAAGTTCGGGCGCCTGCCGCTGATGCTCGCCGGTGGCGCCGAGGAGCTGTGCCCGACCGAGGCCATGGTCTTCGATGCGCTCTACGCCACCAGCCTGAAGAACGACGCGCCGCACACCAGCCCGCGCCCCTACGACAACGGTCGCGACGGCCTGGTGATCGGTGAGGGCGCCGGCATGCTGGTACTCGAAGAACTCGAGCATGCGCTCGCCCGCGGTGCCACCATCCATGCCGAAATCGTCGGCTTCGGCTGCAACGCCGACGGCCAGCACGCCACCAAGCCGGTACAGGCCACCATGCGCCGCGCCATGGAACTCGCGCTGGAAGATGCCGCGCTGGCAGCGGACGCCATCGGTTACGTCAATGGCCATGGCACCGCTACCGAGCAGGGTGACGTGGCGGAAACCCAGGCCACCAGCAACCTGTTCGGCGCGAAGATGCCGATCAGCTCGCAGAAGAGCTACCTCGGCCATACCCTCGGCGCCTGCGGCGCGCTGGAATCCTGGTTCAGCATCGAAATGCTCAACAGCGACAGCTACGTGCATACGCTCAACCTGGATCAGGTCGACCCGGCGTGCGGCGAACTGGACTATCTGCGCGGCGAATTCCGCGAGATGAGCCATGAATACGTGATGAACAACAATTTCGCCTTCGGCGGGGTCAATACATCGCTGATTTTCCGCCGCTGGCACTAAGCAGATTTTTCACTGACAAGGACCATGGATGATGTCTCGTTTCAACCGCCTTGCCCTGCTCGCCCTTCTGCTGCTGGGCATCGCCGCCTGCACCTCGAAGCCTGTGGTGAACATCGAAAACAGCGCACCGCCTGCTGCGGCCAAGAGCCAGGATGACATGCGTCGGGCGATCTTCACCGCCCTGCAACGCCGTCAGTGGACGGTCGAACGCGCCGATCAGGGGCAGATCCTGGCATCGATCACCCGTCGCAGCCACCAGGCGCAAATCACCATTCCCTATACCGCATCGACTTACTCGATCCGCTACCGCGACAGTCACAACCTCGACTACCGCAAAGGCAAGATCCATCGCAATTACAACAAGTGGATCCAGAATCTGGATCTCAGCATCCAGCAGGAATTGAGCAGCCCCTCACCCTATTTGCCCCAGTGAACTCAAGGAGATACCCATGAAAGCGAAAGTCTGGACCACTGCTGCACTTCTCACCGTCGCCCTGCTGCCTGCCATCAGCCAGGCCCGTGACACCGCCCATTTCCTGGACTTCCAGTCGGTGATCAATGAAGCCACCCAAGCCGGCCGTCTGGACGGTTCGGTGAAGTTCTACCTGAACAAAACGCCGGCTGGCGCCAAGATCATCAATGCCAACGTCACCACCAACCAGAAGACCAATGCCTTCGGTAAAAGTGACGAGGAAGCCTGCAGCTGGGTTCTGCAATCGGCGCTGATCAAGTTGCAGAATTCCGCCAAGGCCGCTGGCGCCAACGCCGTGGTCGACCTGGCCAGCTACTACAAGAGCAAGGAATACCGCGACAACAGCAAATACGAATGCCACGCTGGTGCCATCATGGCCGGCGTGGCGTTGAAGGGTAAGTACGCCAGCGTCAAGTAAGCGCTGCCCGGTCGTAGCAAACCAAGCCGCCTGTGGGCGGCTTTTTCATATCAACCTGGACTACGAGGCTTATCAACGCGTCTACCGCCGGCCCATGATCGAAAGCCAGCCACCAGGCCGTTGAGCGCCAAGCTCAGAGCCTGTTCACTATCTAGCGAGCTAGAGCCATACAAGGACTAGTGTCGCATCACGGATCAAGTGTCGTATCCAAGCGAACGGGCTGAGCAGGCGTAGGGTGGATGACGCTCTTTTCATCCACCATTGTGATCGCAAAACGGTGGACGGGTCGGGCCGCGTAGGCAAAGCGTCAGCTACGCGCCCCGATCCACCCTACGAGTGGCCGCATCGCCTTATGGCTACCATCGCCCATCACGCGTGTTCCGTTCACCACCTCACGGACATCGAACACCTAGGCCGACACATAACCGTTGCCGCGACACTAGGCGTCCCCGCAAAACAGGCGAGGACGCGGAGTTTACGAGCTGTAAATGGGCAGTCCGACCGGGCTGGCGATCCAGCCTGTTTTTAACGCGATAAGGCCGACTCGCAGCAGATCGTGAACAAGCCCTCAGAAAATGAACGGAATGAACATCCGACTGCGCGCCATGTAGTCGCGGTAGGCATCGCCGAAATAAGCCTGGCACTCGCGCTCTTCACACCTGGCGGCCAGCCATAGCAGCACGCTGGACAGCACTCCCAGCACCAGAGTCACGGCCGTCGGCTGCTTCCAGGCGATGCCCCAGGCCAGTAGCAGCAACGAGCAATACATCGGATGGCGGATGTAGCGGAAGATGCCGCTGGTGACCAGCCTCGACGTGCGCTCGAAGGCGAACAGCTCATCATCCTGACGCCGCTCGTCGGCACGCCCGAAGCGACGCATCTGGTACACGCCCGCGAACAACACCAGCAGTGAAGCCGTCAGCAGCACCCAGGAAATACGCTGATGGGTGGCGGCGCGGTTCTCGAACCAGAACGGCGCATTGAGCACCAGCAATACCAGCATCACCTCCCAGGCGATGAAGCGATAAAAACCATGGCTGCGCGGGTTACCCAGCGACCGCCAGGAAATACCCGTCAGGACGATGCTCAGCACCACGAAAACCAGTAATTGCCAGACCCCCACCACATTCCTCCCCAATCGCCCTCTGTTACACTGCTGCGCTCGCACGCCCAGATGCTCGCCATGGATCGCACCCAACTGCACACACTGCTGCCGCACCAGGGCAAGGCGCTCTGGCTGGACTCGCTGCTCGAACACGACGCCAGCAGCATCCGCGGCCTGAGTGGCTGGCACCACCTCGACAGCCTGGGCGAAAACGCTTCGCCTTGCCTGCTGTTCGAAGCCGCCGCGCAACTGTGCGCTGCACATGGTGCCCTATACGGCGACGATGACGCCATCGAAATGGCCCTCGTCGGCAAGCTCTCGCACCTGCAATTGCATCACCAGCCGACACAGCGCGACGGCCAATTGCTGATCAGCGCGGCCCAGGAAACGCTGAGCCCGGCGGGCGCCCTGTATGGTTTCAGCGTGCACGCCGATGGATGCCTGCTGCTCGATGGCAAACTCCTGCTGGTGCTCGTCCGTGCTTGAGCTCAACGACCTCGGCTATTGCTACCCCGAAGCCCGCCAGCCGGCGCTGCAAGGTATCGATCTGCACCTGCAGGCAGGGCAATGCCTGGGCCTGCTCGGCAGCAACGGCGCCGGAAAGACCACCCTGCTGTCGCTGCTCAGTGGCGTGCTGCAGCCGCTGAGCGGGCAGATCGTCTGGCAAGGCGAGCGGCGCCTCGGTCTGGTGCCGCAGCAACTGGCGTTCTATGCCGGGCTGAAGGTGAAGGAAAACCTCGAACTGTTTGCCGATCTTTATGAACTGCGCGGCCCTGAACGTCGCCAGCGTCTGGATCGCTGCATCGCCAGTACGGCCCTGGAAGACAAGCTCGAACGCCGCGCCGAACGCCTGTCTGGCGGCGAACAGCGGCGCCTCAACTTCGCCATCGGCCTGCTGCAACCAGCAGAGCTGTATCTGTTCGATGAAGCCACCGTGGGCGTCGACGCCACTAGCCGACAGATGCTGCTCGAGGCCGTCCAGCAGTTGGTCGCCGAAGGCAAGACCGTGATCTACACCAGCCATTACCTCGACGAGGTGGAGCGTGTGGCGGATCGCATCCTGCTGCTCCATGAAGGCCGCGTGCAACTGGATATCGACAAGCACCAACTGCTCGGCGATCAACCGGGCCTGCTCCTGGAATGGCCCGAACGCGCACCTGAAGCGCTGCTGCCGCTGCTCGATGGGCTGGGCCTGAATGTCGAGCATTTGCCCAACGGCGTACGCATCGCCTCGCTGAACGTGGTGCAGTTGCTGGCGATCATCCGCTGCATCGCCGAGCAAGCGCAGGCGCCAAGTCTGCTGCGCTTTGGGCGCCCGTCTCTGGAGCAGCTCTACCTGCACCTCAATGGAGGTCGGCTATGAGACTGCGCGCCCTGGTTCGCAAGGAAATCCTCCTGTTGCTGCGCGATCCACACGCGCTGGCGGTGCTGTTCATCATGCCGACGCTGTTTCTGGTGATCATGGCCGGGGCCATGTCCAGCTACCTGCAGGATCGCCTCCCACCCCTGCAGTTGGTGCTCGAAGCAGCACAGCAGAGCGATTCCAGCCGCTTCTTCCAGAGTGCGCTGCAGGCGCAATTACCCGACAGCCAGTTGCTTGCCAGCGGCCCGCCGGAGATGGCACGCATCAGCCTGGCCGCCGACTTCGACGACAGGCTGCTGGATACGCCTCACCAAGGCCCGGCGCTGAGCTTCCCCGCCCAGTTCGATCGCCTCTCGCGCCAGCGCCTGCACGGCGCCGTGACCATCGCCCTCGCGCAAACCCGACTGCTCGCCTACTTGCAGGACAGCGGCGCGCTGGATGAAAACCTTACTCCGGCCGAACAGCTCGAACTGATCCAGCAACGTACCGAGAGCCATATCGACGAGCAGGAGCGCCTGGCCAGCGGCGACCTGAGCAACCAGGCCAATGCCACGCAGATGAGCGTACCGGCCTGGCTGATCTTCGGCATGTTCTTCGTCGTGCTGCCAATGGCCGGCAGCTTCCAGCGCGAGCAACAGAGCGGCGCGCTGCTGCGTTTTCGTTGCCTGGGCCTGGGACTCGGAACCCTGGCGCTGAGCAAGATGCTGCCTTACCTGGCCATCAACCTGTTGCAGTTCGTGCTGCTCCTGGGCATCGGCATGCACGGCCTGCCGCTGCTCGGGCTGCCAGCGCTGGAACTGAATGGCAGCCTGGCGGCTTACGCACTTGTGGCGGCAAGCATCGCCCTGGCCACCAGTTGCCTCGGCCTGCTGCTGGCGGCACTGGCACGCAGCAGTGAACAAGCGCTTTTGCTTGGCGGCGGGATCAATATAATCCTCGCGGCCATCGGCGGCATCATGGTGCCCAAGAGCGTGATGCCGGAGGCCATGCGCCAACTGGCGGAAGTATCCCCGATGAGCTGGGCGCTCGACGCCTTTCTCACTCTGCTGGTGGGCCACGGCTCACTCAACGACGTAGCCCCCTGGTGCGGGCGCCTGCTGCTGTTCGCAGCACTGGCGGGCGCCAGCGGCTTGTTCCTGTTCCACAAACGAGTACAGCAAACGCAATGGACGACACACTACTAGAAGAAAAGCTCAAGCAATTGCTGATTCGAGAGTGCGACAAGGAAGACGACATCGACTGGCAGAGCATCGACAACGACGAGCCGCTGTTCGGCCAGCAGAGCCGTATCCAGATGGATAGCCTGGACGCGCTGCAGGTCTCGCTGGCACTGCAACAGCATTATGGCGTGCGCATCGAAGGTGCCAAGGACGGCCGACGCATCCTGGGCAGCATCGCCAGCATCGCGGCCTTCATCAGGCAGAAGCAGTGACGCCCGTCTATCTTCAGCATGGCGCTCTGCACAGTGCACTCGGCGCCGATCTGCGCGCGGCCAGTGAGGCTCTGCAGCGTGGCGTGCTACCTGACGCGGATACCTTCGTATTGCACGAACTGCAGCAGCCGCGCCCTTACCTGAGCGTGCCGGCGGGCGAGAGCCGGGATCAGCATTTCGACCGTTTGATCCGCGAGACACTTGGCGAGGATGCCAGTGCGCTGGACGACTGCCTGCTGATCGTCGCCAGCACCAGCCTGGATATCAACGAGCTGGAAGAGCGCGTGGGCCAGGACGGCGGCTTCCACCCCGATCACTCGACCTCCCTCGACCTGATCGCCGAGCAACTCCGCGAGCGCTGGGGCTTCGCCGATACCTTTACCCTGAACACCGCGTGCACCAGCGCCGCCAACGGCCTGCTGTATGGCGCCCGCCTGCTCGGCGCGAACCTTTACCGCCGCGCCCTGGTGCTGGCCTTCGAGACGCCCAGCGCGGTAGCTCAGCAAGGCTTCGGCGCACTGGATCTGATCTCCGCCAGTGGCCACTATCGTCCCTTCCACCCTCAGCGCGATGGCCTGATTCTCGGCGAGGCCTACGTGGCCACGCTGCTGGCGCTGGAGCCTGGCCCTGCTCCTTTGGCCAGGCTGCTCGGCGGTTTCAGCGCCTGCGACACCAGCAATCTGACCACCACCCGCGAAGATGGCAGCCATATCGACTGGGTGATGCGCGAAGCCCTGCGCAGTGCTGGCACGAGCGCCGAGCGGATCGGTCTGGTGAAACTGCACGGCACCGCCACCGGCGCCAACGATCGCGCCGAGAGCAACGGCGTGCGCCTGCTGTTCGGCGCTGCGCTGCCGCCGATGTGCGTGCTCAAGCCCTGGCTCGGCCATACCCTGGGCGCCTGCGGCCTCGCTGAAACCCTGCTGCTGGTGCACAACCTCGCGCATCTGCCGACGTGCGATTACACCGACGAAGCCCTGCTTCCACTGCCGGCCGGGCCGCTCGCCATCGCCAATGACAGCCTGCTGCTGGCCAACTTCTTCGGCTTCGGCGGCAACAACGCCAGTCTGGTGCTGCAGCGCTGCACGGGAGAAGCATCATGAGCGCAGCCATCGCCGCCTGCAGCGTTCGCGGCAACGCCAGCTGCTCCGATAAGGATCTGAAAGCCGCCCTGGGTGAATGGCTGAACAGCCCGCCGCGGCGCATCGATCGGCTGATTCTCCAGGCCCTGCTGTGCACCGCCCCTCTCAAGGCGCAGGTGCGTCGAGATTGCGGTCTGTATCTCGCATCACGCTACCCGGCACGGGTAACCATGGGTTCACTGCTCGACGCGGTGTGCGTCCGCCAGCTTCAGCCCAAGCCCTTCGAATTCGTCAACAGCGTCAGCAATGCTGCCGGCTTCCATGTCGCGGCCCAACTGGGGCTGGAGGGGCCGAACCTGTTTATCGGCGCCGGCCCACGCGCCTGGAAACAGCTGCAGGCATTGGCCGGACTGGATCTGGCCGACGGCCTGGTCAGCCAGGCGCTGCTGGTGCTGATCGACGAGAACGACGAGTTCGTAGCCCAGGCGGTGCTGATCAATGGGCTGAGCAAAGCGGCAGATTTTGCCGAGCTAACGGCGGGGATCGACGTGCTGCTGTTGCAGCTATAAAAAGCGACTGCTGTGTGGCGCAAGCGGACGGTCGTAGGATGGGTGAAACCCATCGGAAATTGATGGGTTTCACCCATCCTACGGGCTGGTGGATGAAAAGAGCGTCATCCACCCTACGTCCGCTTACGCCTTACTGCAGCCCTGGCTCAACCCTTGCGCCTGGCCCAGGCCCCGAGTTCTTTCATCAAGACACGTTCCTGGCTGGCAATGCCGCGCAGCCTGTCGGCGATCGGCCTGAAATCCGGCGCTTCTCCTTTGCTACGGCTGGCCCGCACGCACGCCGAGGCGAACTGGCGCCAGTCATCGCCCACCGCAGTCATGCGCACCGAGGCCTCTTGCAGCGTGGCATCACCGATCTTCTCGCCGGCCTCTTGCAGAAAGCTCGCGTACATGAAGCGGAAGCCCGCGCCACCGGTGCCGATTTCTTCCTGCATGCGCACGATATGGGTGAGGTACAAACGATTGTACTTGGCCTGCGCCGGATCGAGCGCCTCGACGCGCTTGGCCAGGTGCCCGATGCCGCGAATGCCGATCCACGGCAATGGCATGCCATCGAGAATGCGCGAGGTGGACAACACACTCTTGCGAATCAGCCGCTCCCAATCCTGATCGGGCGACACATCGTCCAGGTAATACATCAGTCCCTTGGCCGCCAGTGCACCCTTGGCGAAACGCGCCTTCTGCAGATCCTCGGCAGCGCAACGCACCGGCGTCTCGAACACCGGATCGCTGAGCAAGTATTCGTTACCCTCGCGCCCATAGGCCAGCAGGTTGTGGGCATTGAAGTGAAAGCGCATCTCTGGTGGGAAATACGGCAGCCAGAACACCGAGCTTTGCAAACCGGCCAGACGGCCACTGTCGAGCGCAGCGTCCAGGGCAACGCGCCCTTGCTCGGGATTGGAGAAGGTACGACTGGTCAGGCGCACGCCCAGACGCTTGCTCAGGGTCTTGATCAGGTGACGGGGCGGCATGCGGTAGGCAATCAGCGGCATGCCGCCGAGCTTGACGATCGGCAGGTAGGCAAAAGCCAGGCCGGATGCCAGGCCGAACGCCATGGGCTCACTCATCGGCAGGCCGGCATGGGTCAGCAGGCTGGCCATGACGCCGCTTTCGCAGTGGGCGCTCTGGCGGTGCTCGAACGCGCTCATGGCAGTTCTCTCTGGTAGCGACGCAACTCGTCGACGGACAGGCCGAAGGCTTCGGCATAACGAGCCAGCAGCGCGGTGCTCAGGCGCCGGTAGATCTCCGGACGAAAATGCCGGCGCACGCGCCATTGCCAGAGCCCGGCTATCTGCGCCAGCGCCGGCTCATCCATGCGGTAGTGGTACATCAGGTGTTTCAGCGGCGACAGCTCGCCGCGACGCCAGGCCGCTTCGGCCTCGGCCGCCTGGGCCTCGAGCTCGGCCACCGCCAGCTGCGTGGCATAGGCTTCGGGCTCCCAGCCATCGCTCTGGGTACCCTGGTAATGGCCGCTGGCATCCACGGCATAGACCAGTTTGCTGTGGCCGCCATAGGTGGAGCTGTGATCCTGAGGAACCTCGTCAAGCTTCATGGCCGACCACCGTGAGATGCATGAAGGCACTGGAGAAACGCCCGCTTTCCGGCACGTAGCACAGCAGCTTCTGGCCGCTGCGCAGGCGCCCGCCGTTGAACAGCTCGTCGAGGATGATGAAGATCGACGCCGCGCCGGTGTTGCCCTTGCTGGTCAGGTTGGTGAACCAGCGCTCAGTGGGAATCGGCAGGTCGACATTGGCCAGGCCCACGGCCAGGCGTTCGCGGAAGAATTCCGAAGAGTAATGCGGCAGGAACCAGTCGATATCCGCCACGCGCAGCTCACGGCGCGTCATGATCCGCCGCAGCGCCTCTTCCACGGTGTACTTGACGATGTTTTCGTTGAGCAGTTTGACGTCCTGCTTGATCGCCATTACCGACTGCCGCGCGCGCTCATCGGCGTCGTAACGGCTCCAGCCACGCAGGCTGCCGTCTTGCATATCGGCGCCGGCGTACATGCAGGCCGGCATCCGGTCGGCGAACGAGAGGATATCCAGCCAGTCGATGCGCAGGCTCAACCCGCTGGTGTTGGGACGATCCTGCAACAGCACGGCGCCAGCGCCGTCAGACAGCATCCAGCGCAGGAAATCCTTCTCGAAGGCGATTTCCGGATGCGTCTCCAGCTCGTCGACGCGGCTCTCATACTCGGCATTGAAGTTGCGCGCCTGCATCAGCGTCGACGCCACTTCGGAGCCGCAAGCCACGGCGTTGCGGCTTTCGCCACTGGCCACGCTCATCCAGGCGTACTTCAGCGCGGTCATCCCGCACAGGCAGATGCCCGCCGTGGTCACCACCTCGCAAGGCGGGTTGCCCAGTTCGCCGTGCACCATCACGCCGTGGCCGGGCATCATCTGGTCGGGCGAGGAGGTGCTGGCGACCAGGCAATCCAGGCTGTCCAGCGCGAAGCCCGCGCCTGCCAGCCCACGAATCGCCTCGGCGCTGAGCTGCGCATTGCTCATGCTCGGCTCGCCGCTGCGTGGGTCGATGACGTAGTGGCGCTGCTGGATGCCGTTACGGCGCAAAACCAGCTTGCGCGCGCGCGACGGCTTGCCACCGACCATGCCGAGACGAGCTTCCATTTGCTCGTTGTCGACCGGGTCATGGGGCAGGCAAGCACTGATGCGGTTGATGAATACGGGGGTTACCACGGAATTACCTCGAACCACTTCACTCGCCGGACGGGCCGGCGAAGTAGGCCTTTTCACGCTGGATTCGCGCCTTGAACAGCGGGGCCAACACTTTTTTCAACAGGGCACTGATCGGCACCACGGTCAGAATCAGGCAGATCAGGAACACGATGTACACCACCAGCCCGGCGCCACGGCGCTTGCTCTGCTGCGGGCCGAGGGCGGAAAGCAGCCGGCTCCACAGGGTGAAGCTGCGATTGCCGACCTTTTCGCTGGCGATCAGCTTTTCATCCACCTTCACCGCACCCAGGCCGCTGAGCATCGGCTGCTCGATGGGCTGCTCGTCAGCCAGCAGGCGGCGCGCCATGGCATCGCCGAAGCGGCTGGCATCGGCCATTTCCGTCTCGTCGATACCGGCGCGCGGCACCCAGCTGTAAGGTTTCTGTCGACCGGTGAACATCCACAACGGAGTGGCCAGGAAACTCGCCGCCGTGCCGCAGGCATCGGTCAGCACCACATTGTCGACCAGTTTTGCGCCCAACGCCTGCAGGCGCGTCTTGACCTTTTCCTGGGCCATCAGCCACATATTGCGGCAGCCGATCAGGGTCACCACGGGCGTATCCTGCAACAGCCGCGCGGCCTCGGGCGTCGCGAGAAAACTGGTGAACGGCAACGACGGCGACAGAAACCACACCTGATAGGCGAGAATCACCAGGTCGTAATCCTTGTCGGCATCGATTGCCAGCGGCAACAGGGGCTGCGGCTGCATCAGCACGGTTTCCGGGAAGATCCGGAAGAAGCCGAGAAAGGGCCACGGAAAGGGAAAAGGCTTGGCCGGCTCCAGCGCCAGGAAATCCACCTGGATGCCGTCACTCGCCTGCAGGGGCGCACAGACCGATTGCACCAGGCGGTTCAATTGGCCAGTCTGTGAGAAGTGAACGACTAGAACCTGACGCATTTAAAGCGAATCCCTGCAAAATGGGCGGATTATGCCACAGAGAATTCTTCAAATCGTAACCAAAGGCTGTACGGTCTGCGTAGTGGTTCTCCTGCTCGGGTCTTTATCGGCACAGGCGGGCGATCTGCTGATACGCGTGGAGGACAACCAGAGCGCCGCCACGCTGTACCTGGCCTTGGTGGCCGCCGATCAGGAAAGCTGGGAGCCGATGCTGCGTGAGCTGCAGGGCGAAGGGGAGCAACTGATCCTCAAGGACGTGCCGCCCGGACGCTTCGCCCTGCAATTGTTTCAGGACAGCAACGGTAACGGTCGCCTCGACCTCAGCCCACGAGGAATTCCCCTCGAGCCAGTCGGGTTTTCCAGCAACCCGTCACTGTTCAAGGGCAAGCCCAAGCCAAAGGACGCTCAGTTCGAGCACGGTGAAGACGACACCCTGATCAGCGTACGCCTACGCCAGCCCCGGGCAGACAGCAGACCTGCCGCCCTGTGAGCGAGCAGCCTTAGCGGCGCATGCGAGGCGCACTCTGCTACCCCGCCGCCGAGGGATGCCTTCAACGACCAGCGTTGCACCGAAGCGCTGGAGCAGGTGCGACTGCACGGCTGCCGGCAAACTGGCGCACAGCGACCACTGGGAAAACGCCTGCCGCCCCGGCGAACAGCAACGCCTGGCCTTCGCCCACCTGCTGCTGCACCGCCCCGACTACCGGTTCCTCGACGAAGCCACCTTGGCACTGGACAACGCCAACGAAGACAACCTCTGCCTGCTGCTGGCCGAACACCACGATCATCAGCGTGGCGCACCACCAGAACCAGGAGCGTTACCATGACAGAACGTTGTGGTTGGAAGGAAAGTGGACGGCATGGGTCAAGCCAATGGACTTGCGAAAAGATCGGGATCTCGGCTGGGAATCGGCCAAATCCGACTACGAGATCAACCGCGCAATGTTCTTCCTGGAACCCTTGACGAAATAGCGGCGCCCCTGGACATCCTCGACATAGAGCTTCTCGGCTTCCAGCACACTATCTCCAGAGCAATTGCATAAGTGGAAACCATAATCTTCCCGATGGATCAGCATCTCGAATACCTCTCCTTCGGCAAGACGCAGGGCGGAATGCTGAGCCAGCATAGCCTTATCGATCCACACGCCAAGCTGACCTCCACTCTCCTCAGGCGGTTGTATCGGCCGCAATGTGCTGGCCCACTCCCCCTCTCGGCTTGACTTCACCAGGTAGGCGAGCATCACCGGCCGCCTTCCTACATTGACGACACGAATACGCAGGCTTGGATCGGGCTCCAGGCTTCGGGAGTGGTCGTAGTAGATGGACGAATAGGCCTTTATCCGAGCCCGATCCCGCACGACGTTGTATAGGCTGACTCCCATGCTGACGCAGGAAACCAGCAAGGCCAGAAGCGCGATGAAGATACCGGTATCGAAGGACATGCAAGCGCCCCCTCTCGAACGGTCAGCGGTGATACGCCGCCGACAGCTCGTGCACGGCCTCGAGGAAGGCGCCGGCATGGGCCGGATCGACTTCCGGGGTGATGCCGTGCCCCAGGTTGAACACGTGACCGCTGCCAGTGCCGTAACTGGCGAGAATGCGCGCGACCTCGGCGCGAATCGCCGCAGGCTTGGCATACAGCACCGTGGGATCCATGTTGCCTTGCAGCGCCACCTGGGCGCCGACGCGGCTGCGCGCTTCGCCGATGTCACAGCTCCAGTCCAGCCCCAGCGCGTCGGCACCGGTAGCCGCCATCGACTCCAGCCACAACCCGCCATTCTTGGTGAACAGGATCACCGGGATCTTGCGCCCGTCATGCTCGCGGATCAGGCCGTCGACGATCTTCTGCATGTAAGCC
Source organism: Phytopseudomonas daroniae (assembly GCF_004327275.1). Lineage (NCBI taxonomy): Bacteria > Pseudomonadati > Pseudomonadota > Gammaproteobacteria > Pseudomonadales > Pseudomonadaceae > Phytopseudomonas > Phytopseudomonas daroniae. The sequence continues at coordinate 328,506 of NZ_QJUJ01000003.1, read as the reverse complement.
AGGGAGAACGTCTGGTAAGCCGCTGACGACAGGTTGCCGCCCCAGGTGTCGAAGATCTGCACTGCTTGCGCGCCCGCGCGAATCTGCCCGTTGAGATAGGCCGTGACCGACTGCGCCAGCTTGTCGAGCAGCGCGTGCATGGCCTGCGGGTTGTCGTAGAGCATGGCCTTGATTTTGCGGAAGTCTTTCGACGAGCCGCCCTCGACCATATAGGTCGCCAGCGTCCACGGGCTGCCCGAGAAACCGATCAGCGGCACCCGGCCACCCAGTGCCGACTTGATGGTACGTACCGCATCCATCACGTAACCGAGATCCTTTTCCGGATCGGGGATCGGTAGCGCGTCGACATCCGCGGCGTTGCTGATCACCTTGCGAAAGCGCGGCCCCTCGCCGGTCTCGAAATACAGCCCCTGGCCCATGGCATGGGGAATGGTGAGGATGTCGGAGAACAGGATCGCCGCGTCCAGCTGCGGATAACGATCCAGCGGCTGCAGGGTGACTTCGCAGGCGAACTCGGGGTTCATCATCAGGCCCATGAAGTCACCGGCCCTGGCGCGACTGGCCCGATACTCCGGCAGATAACGACCGGCCTGACGCATCATCCACACCGGCGTGACGTCGACGGGTTGCTTGAGCAGGGCACGCAGGAAACGGTCGTTCTTCAGGGCAGTCATGGCGGTTCCCGAACACAAGTAATCGATAAAAAAGTGCGGGCATTCTCGCAGAGCGCAAAAAAAAAGGCACGGCGAGTGCCGTGCCTTTCGTCCATCGCGACGATATGCCGCGACTCTGTCACCAGCTTCTGTAGGGTAGAAACTTACCGTTGAGGACGATCTGCACACGGTCGCCCTTCGGGTCGGCGACGCGGGAAATGTCCATGCTGAAGTCGATGGCGCTCATGATGCCGTCGCCGAACTCCTCGTGGATCAGTTCCTTGATGGTCTCGCCGTAGACGTTGATCATCTCGTAGAAGCGATAGATCAGCGGATCGGTGGGGATGGCCTTGTCCCAATGCTTGTGCGGGAAGGCCTGCAGCGCGGCGGAGACCTCCTCGGGCAGCTCGAGCATTTCACACAGAGCGTCGGCCTGGGCCTTGGGCATGCTGTTCATGCCCAGGCAAGCCGAGGTCGTCCACACCGGCGACATGCCGATACCCTGGCCGAGAGCCGCCCAGTCCAGGCCAAGGCGTTCCCTGGCGGCGGTGATGGTGGTGCGCATCTGTTGCTTATCCATGGTGAAGCTCCTTCACGGGGGTCAGTGGTACAACCCTGGCGGCAGCGGCCGGCTCGTCCAGGGCGGGGTTGATCTCGGGCGGAAAGCCCTGCTCGTCGGCGACAGTGCGCCCGCGCAGCTCGTGCGAGCGGTTCACCAGAAAATCCACCAGGTGGTTGCGGATGCGGTAGTACGCCGGGTGGTGGATGACCTGGTCGCGCTGGCGTGGCCGTGGCAGGTCGATGCGCACCGATTCGGCGATGCGCGCCTGCGGGCCGTTGGTCATCAGCAGGATGCGGTCGGAGAGCAGAATCGCCTCGTCGACGTCATGGGTGATCATGAACACCGTCTGCTTGGTGGCGCTCCAGATCTTGAGCAGCTCGTCCTGGATCACCCCGCGGGTCAGGGCATCCAGCGCACCGAAGGGTTCGTCGAGCAGCAACAGTTGCGGCTGGGTGGCGAAGGCGCGGGCAATGCTCACGCGCTGGCGCATGCCGCCGGACAGCTGCGCCGGCTTACGCGCCTCGGAGCCGCCCAGACCGACCATTTCCAGGTACTTGCGGCTGTGCGCACGGCGCTGTTCCTTCGACCAGCCGGGAAAGCGCGCGCGTACGCCGAACTCGACGTTCTCCAGCGCACTGAGCCAGGGCAGCAGGCTGTAGTTCTGGAACACCACACCGCGTTCGAGGCTGGGGCCGGCGACTTCCTTGCCGGCCATCTCCAGCGTGCCTTCGCTGAAGCTGTCCAGCCCGGCCAACGCATTGAGGATGGTGGATTTGCCGCAACCGGAATGGCCGATGATGCAGACGAACTCACCCTGATCGAGACCGAAGCTGACGTCTTCGAATACCGTCAGCGGCTCGCTGCCGGGCTGCGGGAAACGCTTGGCCAGGCGGCGGGCATCGAGAAAATAGCGGGACATGACATCACTCCTGATAGCTGACGAGACGGGCGACGCTGCCCAGCAGAAGGTCGAGCAGCATGCCGACCACGCCGATCATCAGGATCGAGAAGATCACGCTGGCCAGGTTCAGGTTGTTCCACTCGTTCCACACGTAGTAACCGATGCCGGTGCCACCGACGAGCATCTCGGCGGCGACGATCACCAACCAGGCGATGCCCACCGAGATACGCATGCCGGTGAGGATGGTCGGCAGCGCGGCGGGCAGGATCACGCTGAACGCGGTGCGCAGCGGCCCCAGTTCATGGGTGCGGGCGACGTTGATCCAGTCACGGCGTACACCGGCGACACCGAACGCGGTGTTGAGCAGCATCGGCCATACCGAGCAGATGAAGATCACGAAGATCGCCGAGGTCTGCGAATCCTTGATCACGAACAGCGCCAGCGGCATCCAGGCCAGCGGCGAGATCGGTCGCAGGATCTGGATGAAGGGATTGAGCGCGCGATACATCAGTGGCGACATGCCGATGACGAAGCCGACCGGAATCGCCACCAGCGCCGCCAGCAGATAGCCGGTCAGCACCCGGTACAGCGAATGCGCGAGCTGGATGCCGATGCCCTTGTCGTTCGGCCCGTTGTCATAGAACGGCTGACTCAACTCGGCATAGGCATGCGCCAGCACCACCGAAGGCGGCGGCACCCGCGCTTCCTGCTCGGCCTCGCCCATCAGCATGGCGTATTCGTCATCGGCGCTCACCGCCACGCTAGCCGGCGCCCGGCAGAGCACCTCCCAGACGGCGAGCAGCAGTACCAGCAGCAGTGCAGAGAGAATCGCCGCGCGCAGGGAAATGGACGCTTTCATCACGACCTCCGCATGGCAAAGCTGGCCAGGTAACCTTCCGGGTCTGCCGGATCGAACGGCTTGCCCATCACGCTGAAGGACTTGTAGGCATCCGCCGGCACCGGCAGACCGAGGTCGCTCATCACCTTGCCGGCATCGGCCGCGAGGAATACCCGCTCGGCGATGTTGCGGTAATCGACATCACCCTGCAGGTAACCCCAGCGCTTCATCTGGGTGAGAATCCACACCGCCATCGACTGCCAGGGGAAGGGGTCGAAGTCGATACGCTGCGGCTCGTCATGGATATTGCCCAGGCCATCGGCGTAGCGTCCGCTGAGCACCTGCTGCACCACCGGCACCGGCTGGTTGAGGTAATTACGGGTAGAGATCGCCTCGGCCACTTCCTTGCGATTCTCGGCCTTGGAGGAATACTGCGTGGCGTCGATCAGCGCATGCAGCAGCGCGCCATAGGTATTGGGATTCTCGCTGGCGAAGCGCTGGCTGCAGGCGAAGGCGCAGCACGGGTGGCCCGGCCACAGCTCCTTGGTCAGCAGATGGATGAAGCCGACCTTCTCCCACACCGCGCGCTGGTTGAACGGATCCGGCGAGAGGAAACCGTCGAGGTTGCCGGCACGCAGGTTGGCGACCATCTCCGGTGGCGGCACCACGCGGATCTGGATGTCGCGATCCGGATCCAGGCCATGCTCGGCGACGTAATAGCGCAGCAGGAAGTTGTGCATCGAGTACTCGAACGGCACACCGAAACGCATGCCCTTCCACAGCTTCGGATCGCGCTTGTCCTGATGCTGCATGCCCAGCACGATGGCCTGGCCGTTGATGTTCTCCAGCGCCGGCATGACGAAAGGCGTCTGCGTCGAACCCAGGCCAAGAGTGATGGCCAGCGGCATCGGCGAGAGCATGTGCGAGGCGTCGTACTCGCCGGCCAGCGACTTGTCGCGCGCCACGGCCCAGCCCGCGGTCTTCACCGTTTCCACGTCCAGCCCGTACTTGGCGTAGAAGCCCATCGGCTCGGCCATGATGATCGGCGTGGCGCAGGTAATGGGCACGAAGCCGATCTTCAGGCGCGTTTTCTCCAGCGGGCCGAGGCTGTCCTTGACCGCGGCCTTGACCGCATCCAGCGGGATCAGGCTGCCAAGGATCGCCGCCGCGACGCCGCCGCCGATCAGCCCCATGAAACTGCGCCGGGAGCACTCGTCATGGCCGAACATGCCACGCACGATGGCATTCTCCACGGCGCGATCGAGCATTTCCTCGCTGCTCGAAGGCAGCGCGCTGGCACTGGGCGTGCAGCGCTGACAGGCACACCCGGCGGCGTGGGACAGCTCGCTGTCGGGGCTGAATGGATCGTCCAGGCTGTTGACGCTCATCGTGATCACTCCTGCGATGGCCTGCCCCAAATTGGTGAGGCGGGCACTGACTGGGCTGGGCCATTGGCGGCAGGTTCATATCAGCTATTGCAGGAGCTGTACCAGCTCGAATAATCACATAAGAGATTGATAAATAATAATTTTTATAGGTTTTAAAAATAACGAAATATCGTAATAAACGATATTTCGTCACAGCAAAAAACGACTATTCGTCAAATGGCACGACCCTTGATAGAACCTGAGCAAGGTAAAGCCATACGGACACCACCATGCCCGACCCAACCACGGCGAGCACATTGCTGCTGCGCCATATGCAAAGCGCCAGCCTGGTCATCGACCCGACGAGCGATCGCATCCTGCATGCCAACCCTGCCTGCAGCGAGTTGCTCGGCTGGCCGATGAACGCGTTGCTCACGCAACGCGCCAGCCGCCTCTGGGCTCACGACCTGGGCTCTCTGGTGACCTTCACCGAGGAGGTGCAGGTACGCGGCCATGCCTGGCGCGACGGCCTGGGCCTGCTGCGCCGGGATGGCGAACGATTGGAGGTGGAAATCAGTGGGAGCCGTCTGCAGCATGATGGCGCCACCCTGCTCGGCCTGCTGATTCAGGAACGCCGTCGGCTCGACGCCCTGCGCGGGCTGGCCGAAGCCGAACGTTATCAGCGCCAGGGCTTGCTGGAGTGGCAGGGGGTCGAACGCATCTTCCGCCAGTTCGAACGGCAGAACCATCTGATCCTCGGCGCTGCCGGCGAGGGCATCTACGGCGTCAACCGTGACGGCGAAACCACCTTCGTCAATCCCGCCGCCGAACGTATTCTCGGCTGGCGCGGCGAAGACCTGATCGGCCACAACATTCACGATCTCATCCACCACCACCATCCGGATGGCAGCGCCTACGACGGCCACACCTGCCCCATCTACGCCGCGTTCAACGACGGCGAGGTGCATCAGGTGGCGGACGAGGTGTTCTGGAACAAGGACGGCAAACCGATCCCGGTGGAATACACCAGCACGCCGCTACGCGACGACGGCGAACTGGTCGGTGCGGTGGTGGTGTTCCGCGACATCAGCGAGCGTCTGGAGACCGAGCGCAGGCTGCGCCAGGCGCTGAGCGAGGTGCAACAGCTCAAGCAGCGCCTGGAGCTGGAGAACGCCTACCTGCAGGAAGAGATTCGTGGCGAATACGCCCAGCACGATCTGGTTGGGCGCAGCGCAGCGATGCAGCAGGTGATCCACCAGATCGAGCTGGTCGCCCCCACCGGCGCCAACGTGCTGATCACCGGCGAATCGGGCACCGGCAAGGAACTGATCGCCCGCGCCATCCACGACAACAGTGGCCGCAGCCGTCGGCCACTGATTCGGGTGAACTGCGCCGCAGTGCCACGCGAGCTGTTCGAGAGCGAGTTCTTCGGCCATATCCGCGGCGCCTTCACCGGCGCGCTGAACGATCGGGTCGGGCGTTTCGAACTGGCCGATGGCGGCACGCTGTTTCTCGACGAAGTCGGCGAAATCCCTCTGGAGCTGCAAAGCAAGCTGCTGCGCGTACTGCAGGAACAGCAACTGGAACGGGTCGGCGATACGCGCACGCGTCAGGTCGACGTACGGGTGATCGCCGCCACCAACCGCGACCTGCGCCAGGAGGTGCGCGCCGGGCGTTTCCGCGAAGACCTGTACTTTCGCCTGAATGTCTTTCCCATCGAGTCGGCACCGCTGCGTCAACGCCCGGAGGATATCCCGCCCCTGGCGCAACATTTTCTCGAGCGCGTCTGCCGTCAGTTGAATCGTCCGCAGCCCAGCCTGCGTCTGGCCGATATCCAGCACCTGCAGGCCTACTCCTGGCCGGGCAACATCCGTGAGTTGGAGAATCTGATCGAGCGCGCCGTGATCATCTCACCCGGCACGCGCTTACGCCTGGATCTGCCCAGCGAAAGTCCGGATGAGCTACCGGGGCCCCCGCCGAGAGAACAGGACACGCGCATCCTCACACAAGGCGAGCTACGCCGACAAACGCGCGACAACCTGATCACCGCGCTCAGCGCCTGTGCCGGCAAGATAGCCGGCGCTCAAGGCGCGGCTCGCCTCCTTGATCTCAAGCCCACTACCTTGCGCTCGCGCCTGGATAGTTTCGCCATTGACCCTCGCGACTATCGTCCACAACCGGCCCGGCGCCGCGAGTACATCGCCACCGATCAAACCTAGCGTAGCAGCGCCTTGCACCGATACCCTTGCGCATCGGCGGTGCGCATGGCAGCGAGCACGCTTGCTGCATCCACCGCGAAGGGTTCGTTGTGGATACTTTCACCCGCTGCACAGGCGAGCTCGGCGACGCGCAACAGGTCGGCATCGCTGACCTCGGGCAGGCCGATGTCGGCCAGCGTGACCGGCAGGCCAACGGCGAGGCAGAAATCGTAGACCTCATCGATCAGCGCCGGCGCGCTATCGCGCAACATCAGCATGCTCAGCACGCCGAAGGTGACTTTCTCGCCATGCCAGTAGGCATGCGTACCTTCAAGGGCCGTGAAGCCATTGTGAATCGCGTGGGCAGCGGCCAGGCCGCCACTCTCGAAACCCAGGCCGGAAAGCAGCGTATTGGCCTCGATGACATGCTCCAGCGCGGGCGTCACCACCTGCTGGCGACAAGCCTGCAGTGCCAGGGGCCCGTACTCCAGCAACGTGTCGTAGCAGAAGCGCGCCAGCGCATGGGCCGTACGCGGCCCCTGGCGGCCGGTCATGTTCGCGGCGCCACTGATGCGGCAATCCTCGGCCTCGAACCAGGTAGCCAGGGCATCGCCCATACCGGAAACCAGGAAGCGCACCGGCGCCTGGGCGATCACCTGGCTGTCAACCAGCACCAGATCCGGGTTACGCGGTAGCACCAGATAACGCTTGAAGGCGCCCTCGGCGGTGTAGATCACCGACAGCGCGCTGCACGGCGCATCGCTGGAGGCCAGAGTCGGCGCCACCGCTACGGGCAGACCCAGCTCATGGGCGAGGGCCTTGGCAGTGTCCAGCGCCTTGCCGCCGCCCATGCCGAGGATCACCTCGGGTTTGCCCTGTTGCGCCAACGCTACCAGCCGGGCGATTTCCTCGTCACTGCACTCACCGGCAAAACGCACGCGCTGACAATCGAGATGACCAGCGCAGGTCTTTTCCAGCAGATCGCCCAGATGATCGTCGGCGAAGGGGTCGAGCAACGCCAACGCCTTGCCGCCGAAGCGCGACAGTTCGACACCGAGTTGCTCGAGCGCACCGCGGCCCTGCACATAACGGGATGGAAAGATGGCAGTAGTCAGCATGGGAACCTCCAGAGAAAACCCTGGAGGTACTGTAAAGGCGCGATGAACGCGGCGTATTGCCTCAGGTCAGCTAAGAACCGGTTCAAAATCTGCTGCGCGTCGGCACTGCTGCGTTAAAAACAGGCTCTAGAGGGCCAGAAACGACGAGGCCGGCATACTGCCGGCCTCGTCGGAAGGCGTACTGCTCAGACACCGAGGTAGTCGAGAATCCCTTCCGCCGCATTGCGGCCTTCGTAGATGGCCGTTACCACCAGGTCGGAACCGCGCACCATGTCACCACCGGCGAACACCTTCGGATTGCTGGTCTGGTGCTTGAAGGTGGCCTTTTCCGGCGCGACCACACGACCCTGGGTGTCGATACGGATATCGAACTCCTCGAACCAGGGCGCCGGGCTCGGGCGGAACCCGAAGGCGATCAGCACCGCTTCCGCCGGGATGATCTCTTCGGAACCCGGGATCGGCTCGGGGCTGCGACGGCCACGGGCATCCGGCTCGCCGAGACGGGTCTCGACCACCTTCACGCCTTCGACCTTGTCCTCGCCGACGATGGCGATGGGCTGGCGGTTGAAGAGGAACTTCACGCCCTCTTCCTTGGCATTCTTCACTTCCTTGCGCGAGCCCGGCATGTTCGCTTCGTCACGGCGATAGGCGCAGGTCACGGCCTTGGCACCCTGGCGGATCGAGGTACGGTTGCAGTCCATCGCGGTGTCACCACCGCCGAGAACCACGACGCGCTTGCCCCTCATGTCGACGAAGTCTTCCGGCGCTTTCTCGAAACCGAGGTTGCGATTGACGTTGGCGATCAGGAAATCCAGCGCATCGTGTACGCCCGGCAGATCTTCGCCCGGGAAACCGCCCTTCATGTAGGTGTAGGTACCCATGCCCATGAACACGGCATCGTACTCATCCAGCAGTTGCTGGAGAGTGATGTCCTTGCCCACGTCGGTGTTCAGGCGAAACTCGATGCCCATGCCGGTGAAAACTTCGCGACGATTGCTCAGCACGCTCTTTTCCAGCTTGAACTCGGGAATGCCGAAGGTCAGCAGACCGCCGATTTCCGGGTTCTTGTCGAACACCACGGGGGTCACGCCGTTGCGCACCAGAACATCGGCACAGCCCAGGCCTGCGGGGCCGGCACCGATCACCGCGACACGCTTGCCGGTCGGTTTGACCTTGGACATGTCCGGACGCCAGCCCATGGCGAAGGCGGTGTCGGTGATGTACTTCTCCACCGAACCGATGGTCACTGCGCCGAAGCCGTCGTTGAGGGTGCAGGCACCTTCGCACAGGCGATCCTGCGGGCACACGCGGCCACAGACTTCCGGCAGGGTGTTGGTCTGGTGGCTGAGCTCGGCAGCGGCCAGAATGTTGCCCTCGGAGACCAGCTTCAACCAGTTGGGGATGAAGTTGTGTACAGGGCACTTCCACTCGCAGTATGGGTTGCCGCAGCCCAGGCAGCGGTGCGCCTGGTCGCCGGCCTGGGCCGGCTTGAAGGTGTCGTAGATCTCGACGAATTCTTTCTTGCGCTGACGCAGCAGCTTCTTCTTCGGGTCTTTGCGCCCGACCTCGATGAACTGGAAGTCGTTATTCAGACGTTCAGCCATGTCATAAACCTCTTAACAGCGGCGGCAAGCTTCAAGCTGCAAGCCGCAAGACAATCACGGTGGCCGGCATGCCTCTGCTCCTAACTTGCAGCTTGAGGCTTGCCACTTGCAGCTGTTTTATTGCGGGTTGGCTCGGATGCTGGAGAGCAGCGACTTGAGGTTCGCGGCCTTCGGCTTCACCAGCCAGAACTTGCGCAGGTAGTCGTCCAGGTTCTCCAGCAGATTACGGCCCCACTCGCTCGATGTCTCTTCGACGTACTCGGCCAACACACGCTCCAGGTGGCTACGGTAAGCCTCCATGGACTCGTTGTTGATCCGCTGGATTTCCACCAGCTCGTGGTTGACCCGGTCATAGAAGCTGTTGTCCAGGTCGAGCACATAGGCGAAACCACCGGTCATGCCGGAGCCGAAGTTGTAGCCGGTCTTGCCCAGCACGCAGACGAAACCGCCGGTCATGTACTCGCAGCAGTGGTCACCCACACCTTCCACCACCGCGTGGGCGCCGGAGTTGCGTACCGCGAAACGCTCACCGGCGGTACCGGCCGCGAACAGCTTGCCGCCGGTAGCGCCGTACAGGCAGGTGTTGCCGATGATGGCGCTTTCCTGGGTTTTGAACGGGCTGCCCTTCGGCGGCACGACCACCAGCTTGCCAGCGGTCATGCCCTTGCCGACGTAATCGTTGGCATCGCCTTCGAGGTACAGGTTCAGGCCGCCGGCGTTCCACACGCCAAAGCTCTGCCCGGCAGTACCTTTGAAACGGAAGGTGATCGGCGCCTTGACCATGCCCTGGTTGCCATGCACCCGAGCGATTTCGCCGGATATGCGAGCACCGATGGAGCGGTCGCAGTTGCAGATGTCCAGTTCGTACTCGCCACCGCTGGCGCTGTCGATCGCCGACTTGGCCATGGACAGCATCTCTTCGGCCAGCAGGCCCTGGTCGAACGGCGGGTTGCGGTCGACCTCACAGAACTGCGGCTTGTCCGCGGGAATGTGATCGCTGCCGAGCAACGGGGTCAGATCCAGGTGGTTCTGCTTGGCGGTTTCGCCCGGCAGGATTTCCAGCAGATCGGTACGCCCGATCAGCTCGCCCAGACTGCGCACGCCCAGCTTGGCCAGCCACTCGCGGGTTTCTTCGGCAACGTAGGTGAAGAAATTCACCACCATGTCGACGGTGCCGATGAAGTGATCCTTGCGCAGCTTGTCGTTCTGCGTGGCCACGCCGGTGGCGCAGTTGTTCAGGTGGCAGATGCGCAGGTATTTGCAGCCCAGGGCAACCATTGGCGCGGTACCGAAGCCGAAGCTTTCGGCGCCGAGGATGGCGGCCTTGATCACGTCCAGGCCGGTTTTCAGGCCACCGTCGGTCTGCACCCGCACCTTGCCGCGCAGGTCGTTGCCGCGCAGGGTCTGGTGGGTTTCCGCCAGGCCCAGTTCCCACGGCGCGCCGGCGTACTTGATCGACGTCAGCGGCGAAGCGCCGGTGCCGCCGTCGTAACCGGAAATGGTGATCAGGTCGGCGTAGGCCTTGGCGACACCGGCCGCGATGGTGCCGACGCCCGCTTCGGATACCAGCTTGACCGACACCAGGGCACTGGGGTTGACCTGCTTGAGGTCATAGATCAGCTGAGCCAGATCTTCGATCGAATAGATATCGTGGTGCGGCGGCGGCGAAATCAGCGTCACACCCGGTACCGCATAGCGCAGTTTGGCGATCAGGCCGTTGACCTTGCCACCCGGCAACTGGCCGCCTTCGCCCGGCTTGGCACCCTGAGCCACCTTGATCTGCAGCACTTCGGCATTGACCAGGTATTCCGGGGTGACCCCGAAACGGCCCGTGGCGATCTGCTTGATCTTGGAGCTCTTGATGGTGCCGTAGCGCGCCGGGTCTTCACCGCCCTCACCGGAGTTGGAGCGCGCACCGAGGCGGTTCATCGCTTCGGCCAGGGCTTCGTGAGCCTCCGGCGACAGCGCGCCCAGGGAGATACCGGCGGCATCGAAACGCTTGAAGATCGACTCCAGCGGCTCGACTTCGTCCAGAGCCAGCGGCGTATCGGCCAGCTTGACCTGCAACAGGTCGCGCAGCATCGACACCGGGCGGGTATCCACCAGCTTGGTGTATTCCTTGAAGGTTTCGTAGCTGCCCTGCTTCACCGCCGCCTGCAGGGTGTTGACCACATCCGGGTTGTAGGCGTGGTACTCGCCACCGTATACGAACTTCAGCAGGCCGCCCTGCTGGATCGCCTTGCGGTTGTTCCAGGCTTCGCCCGCCAGTGCCTTCTGCTCGGCTTCCAGGTCGACGAAACGCGCGCCCTTGAGGCGGCTCGGCACACCACGGAAGCACAGGCCGGTGACCTCGTCGGCCAGGCCGACCGCTTCGAACAGCTGAGCACCGCGGTAGGAGCCGACGGTGGAGATGCCCATCTTCGAGAGGATCTTCAGCAGGCCCTTGGAAATGCCCTTGCGGTAATACTTGAAGACTTCGTACAGATCGCCCAGCACTTCACCGGTACGGATCAGATCGCCCAGCACTTCATAGGCCAGGAACGGATACACCGCCGAAGCGCCGAAACCGATCAGCACCGCGTAATGATGAGGGTCACGGGCGGTGGCGGTTTCCACCAGGATGTTGCAGTCGCAACGCAGACCGGTCTCGGTCAGACGGTGGTGCACCGCACCGGTGACCAGCGCGGCATGAGCCGGCAGCTTGCCCGGCGCGATGTGACGGTCGCTCAGTACCAGCAGCACCTTGCCGGCGCGCACGGCTTCCTCGGCCTGATCGGCCATGTTGCGCACGGCCGCTTCCAGGCCGATCGACTCGTCGTAGTTGAGGTCGATGATCTGCCGCTCGAAACCTGGGCGCTCCAGGTTCATCAGGGTGCGCCATTTGGCCGGGGAGATCACCGGCGAGCTGAGGATCACCCGCGAGGCGTGTTCCGGCGACTCGTCGAAGATGTTGCGCTCGGCACCGAGGCAGATCTCCAGCGACATGACGATAGCTTCGCGCAGCGGGTCGATCGGCGGGTTGGTGACCTGCGCGAACTGCTGGCGGAAATAGTCGTACGGCGAGCGCACGCGCTGGCTCAGCACGGCCATCGGCGTATCGTCGCCCATGGAGCCGACCGCTTCCTGGCCCTGCTCGGCGAGCGGACGCAGCACCTGGTCACGCTCCTCGAAGGTGACCTGGAACATCTTCATGTACTGCTTGAGCTGATCCGCCTCGTAGAAGGCCGAACCATGGTCGTTGTCTTCCATGGTCGCCTGGATACGCAGCGCGCTCTTGCGCAGCCACTGCTTGTAGGGGTGGCGGGACTTGAGGCGATTGTCGATGTCGTCGGTGGTCAGCACCTGACCGGTTTCGGTATCGACGGCAAGGATCTGACCCGGCCCGACACGGCCCTTGGCGACCACGTCTTCGGGCTGGTAATTCCACACGCCGATTTCCGAGGCCAGGGTGATGTAACCATTGGTGGTGGTCACCCAACGCGCCGGGCGCAGGCCGTTGCGGTCGAGCAGGCACACGGCGTGGCGGCCATCGGTCAGCACTACGCCGGCCGGGCCATCCCAGGGCTCCATGTGCATGGAGTTGTATTCGTAGAACGCCCGCAGGTCGGCGTCCATGGTTTCGACGTTCTGCCAGGCTGGCGGAATGATCATGCGCACGCCGCGGAACAGGTCGATGCCGCCAGTGACCATCAGCTCGAGCATGTTGTCCATGCTCGAGGAGTCGGAGCCCACGCGGTTGACCAGCGGGCCGAGCTCTTCGAGGGCAGGAATCTGACCATTCTCGAACTTGGTACGGCGTGCCTGTGCCCAGTTACGGTTACCGGTGATGGTGTTGATCTCGCCATTGTGGGCGAGGAAACGGAACGGCTGAGCCAGCGGCCACTTCGGCAGGGTGTTGGTGGAGAAGCGCTGGTGGAACACACAGATCGCGGTCTGCAGGCGCTCGTCACCCAGATCCGGGTAGAACTGCTGCAGGTCGGCCGGCATCATCAGGCCTTTATAGATGATGGTCTTGTGCGAGAAGCTGCAGATGTAGTGATCGCTGTCCGCGGCATTGGCCACCGAAGAGCGGCGACGGGCGCAGAACAGCTTGATGGCGAAGTCCTGATCGCTCAGGCCATCGGCGCTGATGAATACCTGCTCGATCTGCGGCAGGCGCTCCAGGGCCAGGCGGCCGAGTACGCTGGTATCGATCGGCACCTTGCGCCAGCCGACCAGGGTCAGGCCGGCGGCCTGGATCTCGCGATTCATGTTGTCGCGGGCAGCGCTGGCCTTGGTTTCGTCCTGATTGAGAAAGACCATGCCCACGGCATACTGCTTGGGCAGTTCGACGCCGAAGGTGTCCTTGGCGACGGCGCGCAGGAACAGATCGGGCTTTTGAATCAGCAAACCACAGCCATCACCCGTCTTGCCGTCGGCATTGATGCCGCCACGGTGGGTCATGCAGGTCAGTGCTTCTATCGCCGTCTGCAACAGGTGATGGCTGGCCTCACCCTGCATGTGCGCGATCAGGCCGAAGCCGCAGTTATCCTTGAACTCATCAGGATGGTATAGACCTGCTTTCATAGGGAACTCTCACCAGACTGCCTTACTCGGCATTTTTCTTTCTAATTCAATCAATTACCCTGCGCGCAGGTCGATGCGCCCGGCTTTACGCAGGCAAACGGAGGCCATTGTACATAGCGGGATAAGCGTCACAAAGAACAATGTGACGAAAAACCGGAATAAAATGTCGCAAAAATGAAAGAGAGCCCGTCACATGGGCAGATGACTGCCCCCAGTGACGGGCCTGACTCTGTCAGGGCGCCATCTCTTGAGTGACACTGGCGAAGGTTTTCGGCCAGGGCTTACCGGCCTGAACCTTGGCCGGCAGGGTCTTCACGGCTGCCTGGGCAGCATCGCGGCTGGCAAAACTACCATAAGTGATGACGAAAAGCGGCTTGCCCTGGTGCATCTTCTTGAAATACCGGTATTGCGCGCCATTCTGGCTGACGAAGGAACGCGCACTGCTTTCCGTACTGGTACCAAGAATCTGCAGGGTGTAGTGGCTCTTGGTCTGTGCCGCATACCAGCCACTGTCTTGCGCTGCGCTGGCCGTCGCAGGCGCCTGAGCTGCAGGCGTCGGCCTGGACGCTGGTGCCGGCGGTGACACTGGCTTGGGCTGTTCAACAGGCTTGGGTTGCTGCGCGACCGGCTGGGACGCTTGGGGAGCCGGCGTGGCGGGCGGGGTCGGCTGCGACGCCACCGGAGGAACGGTCACCGGCGTGCTTGTCACTGGCTCGGGCAACTCGACATTGGCCTCACCGTCCGTTTCTCCCGCAGCCTGCGCCAGCGGCTGACGAATCACCGGTTGCGACTGCCCGACCAGGGGCAAGGGCAGCGGCTGATTGCCACCGGCAAACTCGATGGCCGGACGACCATCGGCGCCCTGTTCGGCACCAGGCTGGGTCGCCTGCGCTTCGGGTTGCTGTTGCGGCTGCTGCGAAGCGCCAATAGGCAGTTGCGCTTGAGGGGCCGGAGCATCCGTGGAATCCGAGCGCCCCTGCATCAGCAAGGCCGCGACCACACCGATACCAATCACACCCAACGCCAGCAGATGTTTTTTCGGCAGATTGAAGGAGAAACCGCCACCCTTCGCCGCCCCACGGCGCGACGCCATGGCATCGATCAGGACATCACGTGCCACCCGGTTGATTTCACCCGGCCAGCCACCGGAACGCTCGTGGATCAGTTCGATCTGCTCATCGGAAAACAGCTCGATGCCCTGAGCAGCGCCGTCCAGACGCAGCGCCAGATACTCGCGCGTCTCATCCTCGGTGTAGGGCTGCAGCTCGATGACGTGGAACACTTCCTCTGCATCGGCCAAGGCATCCAGGCGCGAGATGAGATCGCTATCGGCAAACAGAAAGACATGGGGGCGCCCTTCCGAATCACCCTGAGCCAGCACCAGCAAAGCCTCCAGCGCAGCCTCACTGAGCTCTTCGGCATCATCGATCAGCAGGTAAACTTCCTGCCCCGTCAGCGACAGCTGGCCAACCTGGGCCAGCAACGACGCGCGATCCGTCTGCTGGGTATTGAGACCCTGAGCGATATGGCGCATCAATGTCGCCGGGTCGGCAGCCCCCTGAGCGGAAACCACCACGTTGTGCACGGCCTGTTTGTTGGTGCTGGCGACCAGCGCCTGCCGCAACAGGGTCTTGCCACTGCCCTCGGGCCCCGTCACCACCAGCAGCAGTTGACTGTAGCGAGCCAGGTGGTGCAATTGCCCAAGCACGGGCTTGCGCTGCGCCGGGAAGAACTTGAAGCCCGGCACCCGCGCCGCGAAGGGATCGTGGGTGAACTGGTAGTGGTCGAGAAACGCTTCGTCGGCGTGCAAACTGGTCATTGAATACTCACTGATTGTTAAGCCGAGCCACCAGCGCCGGGTAGTCGGCGGCCAGAGTGGCATTCAAGATGTCTCGCGGGTAATCACTGGTCACTACCGCTTCGCCCAGCGAACGCAGCAGCACCAGGCGCAACTGGCCATCCAGTACTTTCTTGTCGACAGCCATGTGCTCAAGAAAATCCGCAGGGGTCATTTCCTGCGGCGGCACGACAGGCAGGCCTGCCGCCAGAAACAGGCGAATGCCCCGGTCGCGTTCATCGGCAGTGATCCAGCCCAGGCGATGAGACATCTCCAGGGCCATCGCCGTTCCCGCGGCTACCGCTTCACCGTGCAACCAGACGCCATAGCCCATATGGGTCTCGATGGCGTGACCGAAGGTATGCCCGAGATTCAGGGTAGCGCGTACGCCGGTTTCCCGTTCGTCGGCCCCGACCACACGCGCCTTGGCTGCACAGGAGCGCTCGATGGCCAGAGTCAATGCCACCTGATCCAGGCCGCGCAACGCAGCCATGTTCTTCTCGAGCCAACCGAGAAAAGCCTCGTCACAGATCAGGCCATACTTGATCACTTCAGCCAGCCCTGCCGACAACTCGCGTGGCGGTAGAGTATCCAGGCTGCGCGTATCGATCAGCACCGCCTGAGGCTGATAGAAGGCCCCGACCATGTTCTTGCCGAGTGGATGGTTGATACCGGTCTTGCCGCCTACCGAAGAATCGACCTGGGACAGCAGCGTCGTAGGGATCTGGATGAAGTTCACGCCACGCTGATAGCAGGCCGCCGCGAACCCGGCCATATCGCCGATTACACCGCCACCCAGCGCGATGACCGTGGTACGACGATCATGTCGCGCCCCGAGCAACCCGTCGAAGATGGCCTGCAGGGTTTCCCAGTTCTTGAAGGCTTCACCATCGGGCAGCACGATCGAGGTGACGCGATAATCCGCAAGAGTCGCTTCCAGCGCAGCCAGATACAAGGGTGCGATAGTCTGGTTGGTGACGATTGCCACCTGGCGACCCACGATATGCGGCGCCAGCAGATCGGCACGACCGAGCAGGTCAGCACCGATATGAATGGGGTAGCTGCGCTCGGCGAGATCGACATGAAGTGTTTGCATGGAGCCCCCAATTGAAAAAGGACTCTAGGATAACGCAGTTCGGCCCAGTCATTAACGGGGCGCTAGCGCTTCCAGCCGCTCGAGAATTTCCTGAACCACCATACGCGGTGGGCGCTCATCGGTTTCGATGATCACATCGGCGATTTCCCGATACAGCGGATCACGAATGGCGAGCAGATCCGCCAGCACCTGCCCAGGATTGGGCGCGCGCAGCAATGGACGATTTCGATCACGTGCAGTGCGGTCGATCTGTTGCTCGACGGAGGCATGCAGATAGACCACTCGCCCGCCAGCTCTCAGCGCTTGCCGGTTCTGCGGTCGCAGCACTGCGCCGCCCCCGGTAGCCAACACCAGACCATCGGATTCGCAAAGCGAGCAGATCACCGCCTGTTCGCGCTCACGAAAGCCCTGTTCACCCTCGACATCGAAAATCCAGGGAATGTCGGCACCGGTACGCTGTTCGATCTCCTTGTCGGAGTCCTTGAATGGCAACCGCAACTCTTTGGCAAGCAAACGCCCGATGGTGCTCTTCCCAGCTCCCATCGGGCCAACAAGGATCAAATTACGCACAAATTACCGACTCACGGCCACCGCTTGACTGTTCATGATGCGCGGGGTGATGAAAATCAGCAACTCGGTCTTGTTGTCGGTAACGATATCACGGCGGAACAGACGCCCCAGGTAAGGCACGTCGCCCAAGAACGGAACCTTGCTCACAGCCTTGCTTTGCGTGTTCTCGAACACGCCACCAATCACGATGGTCTCGCCGTCGGCGACCAGCACCTTGGCGTTGACTTCGTTCTTGTTGATCGGCGGCGCGCCACCATTGATCGCCCGCTGGTAATCAGCAGAATCCTTGGTCACTTTCACTTCCATGATGATGCGATTGTCAGGAGTGATCTGCGGCGTGACTTCCAAGGATAGTGCGGCTTCCTTGAAGGAGGTACTGGTCGCGCCGCTGGAGCTGGCTTCCTGATAGGGGATTTCCTGGCCTTTGAGGATTTTCGCGGTCTCTTTGTCCGAAGTAACCACCTTGGGCTGGGAGACGATCTCGCCATTGCCCGAACTTTCCATCGCCGAAAGCTGAAGATCCAGTACGACGTTGTTGCTCAGGAAACCGATACCAATACCTGAAGTGCTACCGGCCACCCCCATATCGACGAAAGGCAAGCGGGCCAGCCCATCCTCCAACGTCGTGCTGCCAACCTGATCGGTTCCCACGGTCAGACGTTGACCAGTGTCCGGGTCAAAGGCCTGAACCCCATCCTTACCACTTACATCCCACCCACCGCGTCTCGCACCACCGCCCCAGCGGACACCCAGCGCCTTGTCATAGTTGACATTGGCTTCGACGATTCGCGCCTCGATCATTACCTGGCGCACCGCCACATCCAGCTGAGCCACGATGCGGCGCAGCTCGTCCAGACGCTCCTGAGTCTGATAGGCGATGATGCTGTTGGTACGCTCGTCGACGGTGATGGAACCCCGATCGTCAGCCGCGCCACCATCGGCACTGGTCACCGACTGGAACAGCTTGGCCATATCCGCAGCCTTGGCATAGTTGACCTGGATCAGCTCACGGCGCAGGGGTGCCAACTCGGCGATCTGCTTCTGCGACTCCAGCTCCTGGCGCTCACGAGCGGATATCTCTGCAGCCGGCGCTACCAGCAGTACGTTGCCAACCTGACGCTTGTCCAGGCCCTTGGTTTTCAGCACCAGATCCAGCGCCTGATCCCACGGCACATTCTGCAGACGCAGGGTAATGTTGCCGGCCACCGTGTCACTGGCGACCAGGTTGAGATCCGTGAAGTCGGCGATCAACTGCAGCACCGAACGCACGTCGATGTCCTGGAAGTTGAGCGACAGTTTCTCGCCCGAGTAGGCAAACCGCTCAGCCTGGCGTTTCTCGGCATCTTCCTGAGTCAACGGCTTGACGCTAAGGGTCAGCTTGTTCTCGGTCTGATAAGCCAGGTAGTCGTAAGCACCGACTGGCTCGATAACGATGCTCGCATCGTCACCTGTGCCGCTGGCACTGACGAACTGCACCGGCGTGGCGAAGTCCTTGACGTCAAGACGAACGCGCAGGGCTTCGGGCAATTGAGTTCGGTTGAAATTCAGGATGATCTTGCCACCGCGCTCCTGAATATCGGGGCTCACCGAGGCATCCGACAGATCGATGACGACGTTGCCTTCACCCTGCTCACCACGCTGGAAATCAACACTGCGGATCGCCTTGCTCACCGCGCCGAACACCTTGGGTGCGGCCGGAGTTGCGGCAGGCGTGGCAGCGGCCGGTGCAGGTTGGGCCGTTGCTGGAGCAGCGGCTGTCGTGGCGACACCGGTTCCAACCTGCACGAACAGGTCGTTGCCTTCAGTACGGGTGTTATAGGGCGCCAGATTGGTCAAGTTGATGATCAGACGGGTGCGATCCTTGGCCTCGACAACGGTCACGCTACGCGCATTGCCCATCCCCAGCTCGCGGTTCTTCACCCCCAGCTTGTTGGTGACCCCAGGCAGATCCAGCGCGATACGGGCTGGCTGCTCGATGGTATAGCCACGCGGCGCCGTTACCGGCTCGTCGAATGACAGTTTCAGCTCGACACGGTCGCCCGGCAGAGCAGCAACATCCAGCGCCTGCAGGTTGGCTGCCAGGGCTGCGGGAGAGAGCAAAATCGCCAGCAGCGAAACGCTGAGACGTGAAAAAGAGCTGTTCATGCTTGGATTCCGTTTGGCAGACCGGTTTTTTCTGTTCATGGTTTACCTCGCTCCTCAGGAGCGCTCCTTCAGAGTGAGGGTACGGGGGCGCTCGAGCCAGCCACCATCACCGTCAGGGACGATTTCGACCACGTCGATCTTGGCACTGTCGATGGATATGATCCGGCCCTCATTGCGTCCCAGGTAATCCCCGACCTTGACGCGATGAACGCCACCGGCACCATTGACCAAGGCGAACGAGCCATGGTCATTTGCCAGCGTACCCACCATTTCGAAGAGTTCGATATTGAACCCTTCGAGAAACTGCTTGACCCGGGTTTCATCCGGTTTGATTTCCTTGCTTCCCTTCGCCCGGTTGACCAGGTCGATCTTCACGGGTGGCTGGAACGGAGCACGCAGGGCAGCAGCACTGTAGGTGAAACTCTCATAGGGTTCGGGCTGAGGGAGCGGCTCGATCTGACCTTTCGGTCGAGCCCGCACCTCATCCATGTAGGCCTGAAGATCACTGAAATCACCGCCACCACAGCCCCCCAGGCTAAGCAGTAGCAAGCTCGACAGGAAGACGCGCTTCATGGCTGTGCTCCCTTATCGTTGTAGCGATAGGTTTTCGCCAGGATGCTCATGCGCAACTTGGAGGTGCTGCCTTGCTCTGCTGGAACCATCTCGAAATCATGAAGCGTCACGATACGCGGCTGACTGGCGACACCACTGACGAAGGTAGCCAGGTCATGGTAGCCACCAACCACCTTAATCTGGATGGGCAACTCGATGTAGAACTGCTGAGTGACTTCCGGTAGCAACTTGATCTCCTCGAACTCCAGACCGCTGTCCAAGCCGGTTCGAGTGATATCCTCCAGCAGCCCTGGTACCTCGGTATCACTGGGCAGCTGCTTGAGCAGGGCGCCGAACGACACTTCGGCTTCGTTCATCTGTTCGCGATAGGCCTCCAGGTTGGCAGCCTGAAAAGCCTTGGTGGAGAACTGCTGCTTGAGCGTCTCCTCTTCCATGTGCAACCGTTCCAGATTGGCTTGCAAATCCTTCAGGTGGAAGTTGTAACCGAGCGCCAGAACCAGTACCACGGCCAGGATGCCGGCAATGACTTTAACGGCTGCCGGCCAAGAACCGATGTTGTTGAGATCGAGGTCATTGACGTCGATCTTGCGCAAGCTCGCCAGGGACTCACTCAGGCTCATGGTTTGACCTCCGATTCTTCCTTGGCAGGCCGCGACTGCTGCACGGTCAACTGGAAGGTATTGGCCTGATCCACCGCGCCAGCGGTAACGGCCTTGACCTCGGTCAAGTTGGGTACTGCCAGCCAGTCGGAGGCATCCATATCACGCATCAGTTTGGAAACACGACTGTTCGATTCGGCTGCGCCAACAATCGCGATAGTCTTGCCGGTCATCTTCACCCCGGTGAAATACACGCCATCGGGCAGGGTTCGCACCAACTGATCGAATACACGACCAATAATCGGGCGATTGCCCTGTAAATCCTGAATGATCTTCATGCGTTCGAGCAGCTGTTGGCGGCGCGTACGCAACTCACTGATTTCGGCTATTCGCGTATCCAGCACAGCGATTTCCTTGCGCACATAAGCATTGCGCGCCTGCTGGTTCTCGATCTCACCGCTGAGGTACTGATCACCCAAAAAGACTACAGCCGCGGCAGCCACCAACAGGCCACCAAGGCAAACCAGGAAGCGCTGCTTGCGCTCTTCGCGCAGCTGCTCACGCCAGGGAAGGAGGTTAATCCGCGCCATCAGTCGAAACTCCTCATCGCCAGGCCGCAGGCAATCATCAGTGCCGGCGCATCACTGGCCAGCGCACCCGCGTTGACCTTGCCACTCAGGGCCATGTCCGCGAACGGATTGGCGACCAAGGTCTGGGTACCGATCTTCTGTTGAATGAGGCGATCGAGATCCGGAATCGAGGCCGTACCGCCCGCCAACAGGATGTAGTCGACATCGTTGTACTGGCCAGCGGCAAAGAAGAACTGCAGTGAACGGGAGACCTGTTGCACCAGGGCATCCTTGAACGGCTGCAGCACTTCACTTTCGTAGTCATCGGGCAAGCCGCCCTGCTTTTTCGCGAGGCCTGCCTCGTCGACGGAAAGACCGTAGCGACGCTGAATTTCTTCAGTCAGTTGCCGACCACCGAACAACTGTTCGCGGGTATAGATGGTGCGCCCGTTGTGCAGCACGCTCAGGGTGGTCATGGTCGCGCCGATGTCGACTACCGCCACGGTCAGCTCATCGTGCACACCGCCGAGCTGTTCGGAAAGCAGGTTGTAGGCACGCTCCAGAGCGTAGGCTTCGACATCCACCACCTTGGCGGTCAGCCCGGCCAGCGCAAGGGCGGCCTCGCGAACTTCGACGTTTTCCTTGCGGCAGGCGGCCAGCAGCACTTCGACCCGCTCCGAACTACGCGGAGAAACACCCTGGACTTCGAAATCGATAGCCACTTCTTCCAGCGGATAAGGAATGTACTGATCAGCTTCCAACTTCAGCTGATTTTCCAGTTCGTCGTCCGACATACCCGCTTCCATCTCAACGGTCTTGGTGATGACCGCGGATCCGGCGACCGCAACAGCGACCGTGCGCACATTGCTCTTGGCCTTGGCCAGCACGCGCGATAGCGCCTGACCGACACCCTCGAGTTCGGCAATATTTTTTTCGACGACAGCATTGGCGGGGAGCGGCTCGACAGCATAAGCCTCTACCTTGTAGCGGCTTCCTGAGCGACTCAATTCGAGGAGCTTGACGGAGGTCGAACTTATATCGATCCCCAAAAGCGTATTCGCTTTCTTACTGAAGAGCCCTAGCACGACCGATTTCCTATTGACATCCGTAACTTACGGATGATTTATGTTTTTCCACATTAAATAACAGACTTGACAGAAGCGCAAATGGCTCCCCAGCAAAAAAAACGCTTATAATGTGATCAGTTTTTATCTTTTCGCTTTTGTCTTGCGCTTAATTCATTCTTTTATCTGGAAATCTAAAAATCTTGATGCGTTTGCTGAAGTTTTTCTGCTGGTCCGTTATCGCCGTTTTTTGTGCGCTATTACTCAGTCTAAGCGGCGCTTTCCTCTACCTGAGCCCGACCTTGCCGTCTGTCGACGCGCTACGCAGCATAGAGCTACAAATCCCGCTGCGCGTCTACAGCAGCGACGGGAAGTTGATCGCAGAATTCGGAGAAATGCGCCGCTCGCCCATCGCCTTCGCCGATATTCCGCCTGACTTCACCAGTGCACTGCTCGCCGCCGAGGACGACAACTTCGCAAACCATTATGGCGTTGATCTTACAAGCCTGATGCGCGCTGCCACGCAATTATTGAAAACCGGGCAAATTCAGTCGGGCGGCAGCACGATCACCATGCAGGTGGCGAAAAACTTCTTCCTCACCAGTGAGCGCAGCTTCTCGCGCAAGATCACCGAAATCCTCCTGGCCCTGCAGATCGAACGCGAGCTGAGCAAGAACGAAATCCTCGAGCTGTACGTCAACAAGATCTACCTGGGCCATCGAGCTTATGGCATCGAAGCCGCTGCCCAAGTCTATTACGGCAAATCCATCCGAGACTTGAGCCTGTCCCAGCTTGCGACGATAGCCGGTCTTCCCAAGGCGCCTTCGGCCTTCAACCCGCTGACCAATCCAACTCGCGCCAAAGAACGTCGTGACTGGATCCTCGGCCGCATGCATCGGCTGGGTCGCATCGATCAGGCCCGCTACGAAACTGCGCTCGCCGAGCCGATGGACGCCAGCTACCACGTGCCGACACCGGAAGTACCGGCGCCCTACGTGGCCGAAATGGCACGTGCCGAGATGGTCGGCCGCTATGGCAGCGATGCTTACACCCAGGGCTTCAACGTCACCACCACGGTGCCCAGCGATCTCCAGCAGATGGCCAACAAAGCCCTGCGTGACGGCCTGATCGAGTACGACCAGCGCCACGGCTACCGCGGCCCGGAAAGTCGGCTGCCCGGCATGACCCGGGAAACCTGGCAGACTGAGCTGAACAAACAGGGCACACGTGGCGGGCTGGATCCCGCCATCGTTACCCAGGTCGAGAAAAGCGGCATTCTGGTGCTGACCCGTCGTGGCACCGAAGAAGCCGTGTCCTGGGACAGCATGAAATGGGCTCGGCCTTTCCTCAACACCAACAGCCTGGGGCCACGGCCACAGCAACCGGCCGACGTGGTGCAGATCGGCGATCTGATTCGCGTGCAGCGCCAGGACGACGAGACCCTGCGCTTCGCGCAGCTACCCAGCGCACAAAGCGCTCTGGTTTCGCTCGACCCACAGAACGGTGCGATTCGTGCGCTGGTCGGCGGCTTCTCCTTCGAGCAGAGCAACTACAACCGCGCCGTCCAGGCCAAACGCCAGCCGGGTTCGAGCTTCAAGCCGTTCATCTATAGCGCTGCGCTGGACAATGGCTACACCGCCTCCAGCCTGGTCAACGACGCCCCCATCGTTTTCGTCGACGATTACATGGATCAGGTCTGGCGCCCGAAGAATGACAACAACACCTTCCTCGGCCCCATCCGTTTGCGCGAGGCGCTGTACAAGTCGCGCAACCTGGTGTCGATTCGTCTGCTGCAGGCCATGGGCATAGAGCCGACACTGCGCTATATCGAGCGCTTTGGCTTCAACCGCCAGGATCTGCCACGCAACCTGTCCCTGGCGCTCGGCACTGCCAACCTCACACCGATGGAGATCGCCGTCGGCTGGACGACGTTCGCCAACGGCGGGCACAAGGTTCAGCCGTATCTGATCCAGCGCATCGACAATCGCCACGGTGATCCGCTGTTCATCGCCAACCCGCCGACCGTGCCCAACAGTGTGCAACCCGAAGTGCCGCCACCGGTCAGCGAGGAAGGTGTGATGAGTACGGCGCAGGCGACTCCGGAACAGTTGCCGGAGCCACCAGAGCCAGCGGCAGCCGAGCGCGTTCTCGACGAGCGCACCGCTTACATCATGAACAGCATGCTGCAGGATGTGATCAAGCGCGGTACCGGACGCAGGGCCATGGCATTGGGACGAACCGACCTGGCAGGCAAGACCGGTACCACCAACGAATCCAAGGACAGCTGGTTCTCCGGTTACAACGCCGATTACGTGACGACCGTGTGGGCGGGTTTCGATCAGCCGGAAAGCCTCGGTCGCAACGAGTACGGCGGCACCGTGGCCCTGCCGATCTGGATGAGTTACATGGCCGCCGCACTCAAGGATAGGCCCAGCCACGCACCGAGCGAGCCGGACGGCATCCTCACCCTGCGCGTCGATCCGCACAGTGGGCGTGCTGCGGCGCCAGGTACGCCTGATGCCTACTTCGAGCTGTTCAAGAGCGAAGACTCGCCACCGCCGATGAACGAGTTCGACCCGGGCATGGGCGCGCCAGGAAGCCCGCTGCCTGCCGACGAGACCGCGCCGATCGATCTGTTCTAAGCGGCAAGTTGCAAGCCTCAAGCGGCAAGAATGGCTCGGTGACACGGGCATGCTGCTTGAAGATTGAAGTGGCTCCAATAAAAAACCCGCCGAAGCGGGTTTTTTTATGTCACCAACTGATCGATCAACCGTTGAACACGTCGTTGACCGACTGCAGCGGGTAGTGCTTCGGATACGGCAGAGTCGCCACACCGCTTTCGATGGCAGCCTTGGCCACTGCATCGCAGACCACGGTGATCAGACGGGCATCCATCGGCTTCGGAATGATGTACTCACGACCGAATTCCAGAGCGATGCCGCCGTAGGCGTCGCAGACTTCCTGCGGTACCGGCAGCTTGGCCAGTTCGCGCAGGGCGTTGGCGGCGGCGATCTTCATCTCTTCGTTGATACGGCTGGCACGAACGTCCAGTGCGCCACGGAAGATGAACGGGAAACCCAGAACGTTGTTGACCTGGTTCGGGTAATCGGAGCGACCGGTAGCCATGATCACGTCGTTACGGGTGGCATGCGCCAGCTCCGGAGCGATCTCCGGATCGGGGTTGGAGCAGGCGAACACGATCGGGTTGGGCGCCATCAGCTTGAGGCCTTCGGCGCTCAGCAGATCCGGACCGGACAGGCCGACGAATACGTCAGCACCGGTCAGGGCGTCATCCAGAGTGCGCTTGCTGGTCTCGGTGGCGAATACCGCCTTGTACTGGTTGAGATCATCACGGCCCGCGTGGATCACACCCTTGCGGTCGATCATGAAGATGTTCTCGACCTTGGCCCCCATGCTCACCAGCAGCTTCATGCAGGAGATGGCCGCAGCGCCGGCACCCAGGCAGACTATCTTGGCTTCCGGCAGGGTCTTGCCAGCGATCTCCAGGGCGTTGAGCATGCCGGCCGCGGTCACGATCGCGGTACCGTGCTGGTCATCGTGGAAAACCGGGATGTCGCACTGCTCGATCAGGGCGCGCTCGATCTCGAAGCACTCGGGTGCCTTGATATCTTCCAGATTGATGCCGCCGAAGGTGATGGAGATACGCTTGACGGTGTCGATGAAGGCCTGCGGGCTCTCGGCATCGACTTCGATGTCGAACACGTCGACACCGGCGAAACGCTTGAACAGGACACCCTTGCCTTCCATGACCGGCTTGGAGGCCAGCGGGCCGAGATCGCCCAGGCCGAGGATCGCGGTGCCGTCGGAAATGACTGCTACCAGGTTGCCTTTACCGGTGTAACGGTAGGCAAGCTCCGGATCGCGAGCGATCTCACGCACCGGCTCGGCCACACCCGGGCTGTAGGCCAGAGAGAGATCACGGGCAGTGGCGGTAGGCTTGGTGAGTTCGACGCTCAACTTACCTGGACGGGGCTTCTCATGGTATTCGAGAGCGGCAGTTTTCAGATCAGACATAGTGGCATTTCCGCTTTTTTGGGCTATTGACTGGCAGGCGGCCGAGGATACGCAAGTTGCAGGGGCCTGCACAAGACTATGCAGTCAGCCTGCAAACGTGTCTCAGCGAACCGTCTTCAACCAATCACCAGGACGGGGCTCGCCCTGTGGATAAAGATTGTTGAGCAGGCGTAGGCTGCCTTCGGCATCGCCGGAAAGGCCGCTTTCCGTCGCCAGGGCCTTGAGTGTCTGGCCCTTTTCCACGCGTACCAGTTGCAGCCGCAACGGCTCGGCCAGTTTACGCTCGGCGGCCTGCAAGGGTCGGAAACTCTTGATCGCAGCGACGAACTGCGCATCGTCCTCCGCTCGCAATGCGCGACCTTTGACCGCGCCGACGAACAGATACGCCTTGCCACCCTTGAGAATAGCCGCTACCCGGCGCGGCGCACTGCCGTCGATCAAGCCCATGTGCCCCTGCAAGCCTGCCTGCTGCAGCGGCGTTTCGTCACGCAGGCGATTACCGCCGATACGCTGACGCAGCAGGGTCGCGGCATCGAACTGACGGGGATTGTCTTCCAGGGTCATGGCGACGAAGACCTGCTCGTCCGCCGAATGGCCGATCAATGCCTGTGGCTGGTTGATGATGCTCCAGCCCGTGGCGAAGGCCAGCGTGAAGTCGAGGTCACGGTGATAGAAGCGCTCACCACGACGGATGCCGCTCTCGGCCGAATCGCCGAAGGGTAGGTTCTGCAGGCGCTGCAGAAAAGCCTCGCGGTTGACCTCCTGCTGCCCGGAAACCAACGCCTGCGCCGGGCCGATCACTTGCTGCAGACGCCGATCGTTATCCGGATGGGTATCGAACAGGCCGTGGTAGCCACTGACCGGCTGCTCCTCGCCGCGCCTGGCAGCCTGATCGCGGGCGAAATCCTCCTGCAACTTGAGCACCTTGACCACTTCGATCATCGCCTGCGGGTCATAGCCGCCACGCGCCAGGTATTGTGCTCCCAGGCCATCGGCCTCCAGCTCCATATCGCGACCATAACCGCGTACGAACGCCGTGCCCAGGGCACCAGTCACATCCCCTGCCGCTCCGACGCCGGTACCCATCGCCACGGCCTGACCGAGAATGCTCCAGGCCGTCGACTGGCTCTGCTGGCGTACACCATGGCGCGCCGTCACGTGCCCGACCTCATGCCCTAGCACGGCCGCCAGCTCAGCTTCCGAACCGAGATAGGCGAGCAGGCCGCGGTGAATATAGATGTAGCCGCCCGGCAGGGCGAAGGCGTTGATGTCCGGGCTGTCGATCACCGTGAAACGGTAGTCCAGCTGACCACGATGGCTGTACCGTGCCACCCGCTCGCCCACACTTTGCACGTAGGCCTGCAGCGCCTCGTCGGCGTAGCGCGGGTATTGCTGAAGAATCTGCTGATGGGCATCGCGCCCGAGCGCCAGCTCCTGGGCCTCGCTCATCATCACGAAATCGTTGCGCCCGGTGGCGGGGTTCACCGCACAGCCTACAAGTGGCGCCAGAATCGACAGCATGAAAAACAGACGAAGCATCATCGCAATACCTCCAGCATGGCGCCGTGGGTCAACGGCAACATCCAGCGTGCCTGGCCAGCCTTGAGGCCGCCACTTCGAGAACGATCGATCATCCAGCCCCGTGCCTCGATGCGCTTGCCTTGCAGGTCACGCAGCAGCGACGGATCGAATGTATCCAGCACCTGCGGGGCGATACGCAACACCACGGAATGGCCCAGCTCGATCCATACACCACCCCGGTTGCGTTCGACCCGCTGCACCTGGCCTTCGAGCAAGGCAAACCCAGCGCTGCGCACGGCCCGTGCTGGCAAAGGTTGCAGTTGCGCCCAAAGCCCTGCCCGTGCGCCACGCGCCTGGCGCTCGGCCTCACGATGGCAAGCGACAAGCGCTACATTGGGCGCGACGGCCACCACCTGGCCGAAACCCTCGGCCAGCATCTGCGCTTCCAGATTATCGCCGCTGCTGCCGTAGAGATGAGCCAGGGTTCGGCCGTAACGATCCCGTCTCTGCTCGCCCACCTGCACCCCTACTCGTCCGCCATTGGCGGCGACCAGTTGGCTAAGGCGATCCCGTGCGGCCTCGGCGAAAGGTTCTGCTGGCCGTCCCTTGCGCGCCAGCTCCGGGCTGTTGAGGCCGATCAACC
This sequence comes from Phytopseudomonas daroniae, assembly GCF_004327275.1. NCBI lineage: Bacteria > Pseudomonadati > Pseudomonadota > Gammaproteobacteria > Pseudomonadales > Pseudomonadaceae > Phytopseudomonas > Phytopseudomonas daroniae. The sequence goes on along the minus strand of NZ_QJUJ01000003.1, from coordinate 300,047 downwards.
GAACACTGCGACCATCCGTCAGGCGCAGGGTGTCACCATCCACCACGCGCTGCACCTTGATCTGCGCCAGCTTGCCTGGTGACGGGCAGAAGGCTTGCGCCGGCAGGCAAACGACAGAAACGAAAAAGGCGCCCACGAGGGACGCCTTCTTCAATAGTGCGAAAACAGCCATGGGGGCTTTCTTCGCTGCTCGGTCGCTTACTTGGCGCCGAACACACCGAAACGCTGCTTGAAGCGATCGATACGGCCGCCAGCGTCCAGCACTTTCTGCTTGCCGGTGTAGAACGGGTGGCACTCGGAGCACACGTCCAGGCTCAGCGGTTTGGCCAGCGTGGAGCGAGTCTTGATGACGTTGCCGCAACTGCAGGTAGCGTCGATGGCAACGTATTCCGGATGGATATCGGCTTTCATGAATTCTTCCTCAGGTCTTGTGCCGCCACCAGACTGGATGTCGGGTACCGCACGTAGGTTGGCCGCGGATCATACCAGAGCAAACCTGCGATGCAAGCCACAGGCTCTGCCGGTCGTCGCCAGGGGGCATGCTAATATCGCGCCTCGCCTGCCTGGAGCCCTCCGCGTGCCCGACGCCATCCTGCGACTCGCCCTGCCCTCGCCGCTGCGCCGCCTGTTCGACTACCTCGCCCCGCCTGGCGTGTCGACTCGTGACCTGCGTCCTGGCGCGCGGCTGCGCGTACCGTTCGGCCGTCGCGAGATGATCGGCATTCTGGTGGAAGTCAGCGAGCACAGCGAGGTACCGGCCGACAAACTCAAGCCCGCCCTGCAACTGCTCGACCTGCAGGCGCCCATGCCGCCAGCACTGCTGCGCCTGTGCCAGTGGACGGCGCAGTATTACCAGCACAGCCTCGGCGACACCCTCAGTTGGGCATTGCCAGTGCTACTGCGCCAGGGCGAGCCGGCCGAGGCGCGCCAGGAGCGTTTCTGGCTGATCGCCAAGGACGCCCACCTGGATGACCCACGTCTGGCTCGCGCGCCCCGTCAGCGCGATGCGCTGAAGACCATCGCCCAACATCCCCACGGCGTCGCCCATCAGTTGCTCAGCCAGTTGCAGATCAACCGCGACAGCCTGCAACTGCTGCAGGAGAAAGGCCTGGTACGCGTCGAAGTCCGCCGCCTGAGCAGCCCCGAGCGCCACGCCAACTGGCTGGCCCAGCCCGAGCTGCCCCTCAACGCCGAGCAGCGCGCCGCGGCCGAGGCGGTACGCGCCGGCTTCGACAGCTTCAATGCGTTTCTTCTCGCTGGTGTCACCGGCAGCGGCAAGACCGAGGTCTACCTGCAACTGATCCGCGAAACCCTGGAGGCCGGCAAGCAGGCGCTGGTGCTGATTCCCGAGATCAACCTGGGCCCGCAGACCCTGGCGCGCTTCGAGCGCCGCTTCAACGCGCGTATCGCCCTGCTGCACTCGGCGGTCAACGACCGCGAGCGCCTGGACGCCTGGCTGGCCGCTCGCGATGGCGAGGCCGACATCATCATCGGCACACGCTCGGCACTGTTCACGCCGATGAAGCGGCCGGGCCTGATCATCATCGACGAAGAACACGACGCGTCCTATAAACAGCAGGAAGGCCTGCGCTACCACGCCCGCGACCTGGCCGTGGTGCGCGCCCATCAGGAGAACGTACCGATCGTTCTCGGCTCGGCCACTCCCTCGCTGGAGAGCCTGCACAACGCCCACAGCGGCCGCTACGCCCTGCTGCGCATGAATCAGCGTGCCGGTGGTGCCCATCCGCCACGCTTCCTGCGCCTGGACATCAAGAGTCGTCCGCTCGACGCCGGCATGTCGCCGCCGCTGCAGCAGGCCATCGCCCAGACCCTGGCCGCCGGCCAGCAGGTACTGGTGTTTCTCAATCGCCGCGGCTTCGCACCGACCCTGCTGTGCCACGAATGCGGCTGGCTGTCGCAATGCCCACGTTGCGACGCGCGCATGACCGTGCATCAGCGCAGCCGCGAGCTGCGCTGCCACCATTGCGGCCATGCCGAACGCCAGCCAAGCAACTGCCCGAGCTGCAACAACGTCGACCTGCGCCCGGTCGGAGCCGGCACCGAGAGGGCCGAAGAACGCCTGGAGATCCTCTTCCCCGAGGTACCGGTGCTACGGGTAGATCGCGACAGCACCTCGCGCAAGGAAGCCATGACCACCCTGTTCAACACCGTGCAGCGTGGTGAGCCGTGCATCCTGGTCGGCACCCAGATGCTCGCCAAGGGTCACCACTTCCCACGGGTGACCCTGGTGGCCATCCTCGACGCCGACGGCGGCCTGTTTTCGGCGGACTTCCGCGCCAGCGAGCGCATGGCTCAGTTGATCGTCCAGGTGGCTGGTCGTGCCGGGCGTGCGGAGGAGCCGGGCAAGGTGATCATCCAGAGCCACCTGGCCGACCACCCGCTGCTGGTGCAACTGACCGAGCAGGGCTACTTCGCCTTCGCCGACCAGGCCCTCAGCGAACGTCGTGCCGCCGGTCTGCCGCCGTTCTGCCACCTGGCTCTGCTGCGCGCCGAAGCGCACAAGCCCGGCCAGGCCGAAGGCTTCCTCGATGAAGCCTGCAACGAGGCCGAACAATTGCTGGGCGAGTTGAACCTGACAGGAATCGAGTTGCTCGGCCCAGTGCCAGCCCCCATGGAGCGACGCGCCGGCCGCTACCGCGCCCAGCTGCTGCTGCAAGGCAACGCCCGCGCGCCCCTGCACAAACTGCTCGCCCACTGGCTGCTGGTGCTGGAGAGTCTGCCCAGTGGGCGTGCCGTGCGCTGGTCGCTGGATGTCGATCCGATCGATCTATTCTGAGCAGCAGCGCTCGCTGCCGAAACACCCCGCAGCCGTTATGGCTTGAAGCGGCGCCCTTGCCCCGTCGATAATGCGGGGTTTTCAACCCACGCTTTCGAGCGGCGCCGCATCTCGCGGCCGAATGAGCAGACCATGAAAGACAGTATTCGCCACCTGATCCAGCAAGCCCTGACCCGCCTGACCGCCGAAGGCGTGCTGCCCGAAGGCCTGAGCCCGACGATCCAGGTGGAGAACACCAGGGACAAGACCCACGGCGACTTCGCCAGCAACATCGCCATGATGCTGGCCAAACCGGCGGCGATGAAGCCGCGCGACCTGGCGCAGAAGCTGATCGATGCCCTGCCCGCCGATACGCAGATCACCAAGGTCGAGATCGCCGGCCCGGGTTTCCTCAACTTCTTCCAGAACAACGACTCCCTGGCCGAGCGCCTGGAAGCCGCGCTGGCCGACGATCACCTTGGCGTGCGCAAGAGCGGTGCCGCCGAGCGCGTGGTCGTCGATCTGTCCTCGCCGAACCTGGCCAAGGAAATGCACGTCGGCCACCTGCGCTCGACCATCATCGGCGATGCCGTGGCGCGAGTGCTGGAGTTCCTCGGCGACGAAGTGATCCGCCAGAACCACGTCGGCGACTGGGGCACCCAGTTCGGCATGCTGCTGGCCTTCATGGAGGAAAACCCGGCTGCTGCGGAAAGCGAGCTGGCCGACCTCGAAGGCTTCTATCGCGCCGCCAAGAAGCGCTTCGATGACTCCGCCGAATTCGCCGAACGCGCCCGCGCCCTGGTCGTCCAGCTGCAAGCTGGCGAGCCGGAATGCATGCGCCTGTGGCACCGTTTCAACAGCATTTCCCTGAGCCATTGCCAGAAGGCCTACGACCGCCTGGGCGTCAAACTGACCCCGGCCGACGTCAAGGGCGAAAGCGCCTACAACGCCGAGCTGCCAGGCGTGATCGAGGCACTGCGCGAGAAAGGCCTGCTGACCGAGGACAATGGCGCCCAGTGCGTCTTCCTCGACGACTACAAGAACGCCGAAGGCAACCCGCTGCCGGTGATCGTGCAGAAGGCCGGCGGCGGCTACCTCTACTCGACCACCGACCTGGCCGCCATGCGTTACCGCAGCCAGGTGCTCAAGGCCGACCGCGCCCTGTACTTCGTCGATCAGCGCCAGGCCCTGCATTTCCAGATGGCCTTCGAAGTGGCGCGCCGCGCCGGCTTCGTGCACGACGGCATGCAGCTCGAACACATGGGCTTCGGCACCATGAACGGCGCCGATGGCCGCCCGTTCAAGACCCGCGACGGCGGTACGGTAAAGCTCATCGATCTGCTCGACGAGGCCGAGGCGCGCGCCTACGAGCTGGTCAAGGCGAAGAACGCCGAACTGGGCGAAGACGAGCTGCGCCAGATCGCCCGCGCCGTGGGCATCGGTGCGGTGAAGTACGCCGACCTGTCCAAGCACCGTACCAGCGACTACAGCTTCAACTTCGAGTTGATGCTCAGCTTCGAGGGCAATACCGCACCATACCTGCTCTACGCCTACACCCGGGTAGCGAGCATCTTCCGCAAGCTGGGCAAAGGCTTCGAACAAGTCGATGGCCGCATCGAACTTCAAGCGCCCCAGGAAATCGAACTGGCCGGCAAACTGGCACAGTTCGGAGAAGTGCTGACCAACGTCGCCGACAAGGGCACGCCGCACCTGCTGTGTGCCTACCTGTATGACGTCGCCGGGCTGTTCTCCAGTTTTTACGAGCATTGCCCGGTACTGAGCGCCGAGGACGAGGCCACTCGCCAGAGCCGCCTGCGCCTCGCCGCACTGACCGGTCGTACCCTCAAGCAAGGCCTGCAACTGCTCGGCCTGGAAACTCTGGAGCGCATGTAAGTGGCAACCCGCAAGAAGCCCGCACCCAAACGCGGTGCCAGCCGTTACAAGGCCCCGAGCAAACGCCCGGTACCGGGCTGGATCTGGCTGGCCTGCGGGCTGGTGGTTGGCGTGTTCGCCATGCTGCTGTTCAACCTGCAGCCAGGCAGCGATGCAATCAAGCGTGACAAGCCCCAGCCGGAGCGCGCCAGCACCTCGCCCAAACCGACGCCGTCGGCCACCAGCCAGGAGCCGGGCAAGCCCAAGTACGACTTCTACACGCTGCTGCCGGAGTCGGAAGTCATCGTGCCGCCGGACGCCGTACCGCCGCCCCCCACGCGGACACCGCCTGCCGTAACACCCGAGGAAGCGGCGAAGATCGACGCCGCCCGCGCCCTGGCTGCACTGAATGGCGAAACACCACCGCCAGCCCCGCCAGTGGCGACGGCGCCTCCCGCCGTGCAGGCGCCGCTGAGCACGCAGTTCTTCCTGCAGGCCGGCTCGTTCCGCCGCAAGGACGACGCCGAGAGCGTGCGTGCGCAAATCACCCTGCTCGGCCAGAACGTACGCGTGGAGTCCGGCACGGTGCGCGACGAAACCTGGCACCGCGTGCTGGTCGGCCCGTTCGCCAACCGCGAACAGTTGGCCCGGTCGCAGAAAGCCCTGGCCGCTAACGGCTTCAGCAATCTCCTGTTGCAACAGCGCCAGAGCCGCTAAGACCCGCATGGCTCCCCGATGATCAGTCGGGAACTATCGCCTCTTGAGAAGCTTGTAGTCGAGAGACAAGGGTGGGCCAGGCGGCGATCCGCCTCAGCCCACCGCTTGCAATACCGCTACAGCAGGATGGGTGAACCCCATCAATCGCTGATGGGTTTCACCTGCGCGGATCGACCCATTCTAAGAATGGCCGTTCTCACCTTTCAGTCGTCTGCCCCTGGCGAACATCCAGGCACAAAAAAGCCGCTTACCCTGCAAAGAGTAAACGGCTTCGTTATACCGATGCTCGCGATGACCGATCAGTTGACCTTGGCGGCCAGCTCACCCTTGGCGTAGCGCTGGAACATGCCTTCCAGGGAGATCGGTTTGATCTTCGAGGCGTTGCCGGCGGTGCCGAAGGCTTCGTAGCGAGCGATACAGATATCACGCATGGCGGTGATGGTATGGGCAAAGTACTTGCGCGGGTCGAACTCGCTCGGGTGCTCGGCCAGGAAGCGGCGGATGGCACCGGTGGAGGCCAGGCGCAGGTCGGTGTCGATGTTGACCTTGCGCACGCCATACTTGATGCCTTCGACGATTTCCTCGACCGGCACGCCGTAGGTTTCCTTGATCTCGCCACCGTGCTCGTTGATGATCGCCAGCCAATCCTGCGGCACCGAGCTGGAACCATGCATCACCAGGTGGGTGTTGGGGATGCGCTTGTGGATTTCCTTGATGCGCTCGATCGACAGCACGTCGCCGGTTGGTGGCTTGGTGAACTTGTAGGCGCCGTGGCTGGTGCCGATGGCGATGGCCAGGGCGTCGACCTGGGTCTTCTTGACGAAGTCGGCGGCTTCTTCCGGGTCGGTCAGCAGTTGGCTGTGATCCAGCACGCCTTCGGCGCCGACACCGTCTTCTTCACCAGCCTGGCCGGTTTCCAGGCTGCCCAGGCAGCCCAGCTCACCTTCTACCGACACGCCGCAGGCGTGGGCGAAAGCCACGGTCTGCTGAGTCACGCGGACGTTGTAGTCGTAGTCGGACGGCGTCTTGCCGTCTTCCTTCAGCGAGCCGTCCATCATCACCGAGCTGAAGCCCAGCTGGATCGAGCGCTGGCAGATGTCCGGGCTGGTGCCGTGATCCTGGTGCATGCACACCGGGATATGCGGGAATTCTTCGATGGCGGCGAGGATCAGATGACGCAGGAAAGGCGCACCGGCGTACTTGCGGGCACCTGCGGAAGCCTGGACGATGACCGGCGAATCGGTCTTGTCGGCAGCTTCCATGATGGCGCGCATCTGCTCCAGGTTGTTGACGTTGAAAGCCGGCACGCCGTAGCCGAATTCGGCGGCGTGGTCGAGCATCTGGCGCATGCTGATAAGTGCCATGTTTTGCTATCTCCCGATAGGGCTCGTTAATCGTGCAAGCCTGCCGCAGTGGCAGGCGCTATTCAAGTACTGCTACAGCGCTAAGCTACAAGCTTCAAGCCGCAAGAAAGAGCCGACGTATCCAACCCCCACTTGCAGCTTGTGGCTTGCAGCTTGTCACTGCCTTCAGGGCGCCTTGCAGCCACGCCCGAGCAAATCATCATTGGCGGTACGATAGATCAGGCCTTCCTCACCCTTGGTATGGAGGGACAGCGTACCGTCGCTGTACAACACGCCGGAACCGGCAGGCTCCTGGCTCAAACGATGAACGATATCGCTGCCGCCCATACGCACATCGACTTTCTCGTGGGTACTGTCGGCATAACGCCAGAACACTTCGGCCTGACTGTCGCACACCCAGCGGTTCCACTCCTGACTGTCGGCGTAGTCCTTGCCGGCACAACCGGCGAGCACGAACAGACCGAGCAACGCGGCGGCGCCTTTATAACGATTCATCGCACTCTCCTTGTCACTTAGCAGTTCTGCTCGCCCACGGGCGGCGTCGGATCACCGGTACTCTGTCCTTCGATGCGCGGCTCGTCACGCGTGGTCGGCAGATCGATTTCTGCCGGACTCAACACTCTGCACGCTTCATCACGCGGCGATCCGCCACCGGCACAACCACCCAGGACGGCACATAAGGTCAATACCACGGCTACGTTACGCATCGGTCACTCCTTGCAGGCTGATTTCCATACAAGGGTAGTGACCGCCTGCAGCAGCCAAGGTTTAGCCGAATTGCCTTACTTGGCTGCGCGTTGCTGCAGCACTTCCACTGCCGGCAGCACCTTGCCTTCGACGAACTCGAGGAAAGCGCCGCCACCGGTGGAAATATAGGAAATGCGCGAAGCCACATCGTATTTGTCGATGGCCGCCAGGGTGTCACCACCACCGGCGATGGAGAACGCCGGGCTTTCGGCGATGGCCAGGGCCAGGGCCTTGGTGCCTTCACCGAACTGATCGAATTCGAATACGCCGACCGGGCCGTTCCACAGGATGGTCTTCGAGGCCTTGAGCAGATCGGCGAACTGCGCTGCGGTCTGTGGGCCGATGTCGAGGATCATGTCGTCGTCGGCCACATCGGCCACCGCCTTGACGGTAGCGGTCGCGGCTTCGGAAAACTCCTTGGCGACCACCACATCCACTGGCAGCGGCACGCTGACCTTGGCGGCGATGGCCTTGGCGGTATCGACCAGGTCGGCTTCGTACAGCGACTTGCCCACCGGGTAACCGGCTGCGGCGAGGAAGGTGTTGGCAATGCCGCCGCCAACGATCAGTTGATCGCAGATGCTGCTCAGGCTGTTCAGGACGTCCAGCTTGGTCGATACCTTGGAGCCGGCGACGATCGCCGCCATCGGCTGAGCCGGTGCGCCCAGGGCCTTGCCCAGTGCATCCAGTTCGGCAGCCAGCAGCGGGCCGGCGGCAGCGACCCTGGCGAACTTGGCCACGCCATGGGTCGAGCCCTCGGCGCGGTGGGCGGTACCGAAGGCATCCATGACGAACACGTCGCACAGGCCGGCGTATTGCTGGGCCAGCTCGTCGGCGTTGTTCTTTTCGCCCTTGTTGAAGCGTACGTTCTCGAACAGCACCAGATCACCGGCTTTCAGTTCGACGCCATTCAGGTAATCCTTGATCAGCGGCACTTCACGACCCAGGGCCTTGCTCAGGTAGTCGGCCACAGGCGCCAGGCTGTTCTCTTCGCTGAATTCGCCCTCGGTAGGACGTCCCAGGTGCGAACAGATCATCACCGCGGCGCCCTTCTCCAGGGCCAGTTTGATGGTCGGCAGCGCCGCGAGGATGCGCGCATCGCTCTTCACCACGCCATCCTTGACCGGCACATTGAGGTCTTCGCGGATCAGCACGCGTTTACCTTGCAGGTCGAGGTCGGCCATTTTCGTGATGTTTACGGAAGCTGCGGTCATTGAGTCAGTCCTTAACAGGGGCTGTTGAAAGGGAAGCGGCGGCATCGAGAAAATGCACGGCCATGTCGAGCATACGGTTGGCGAAGCCCCACTCGTTATCGAACCAGGCCAGCAGATTGACCAGGCGCGGCCCGGAAACCCGCGTCTGACTGCCGTCGACGATGGCCGAATGGGGATCATGATTGAAGTCGCAACTGGCGTGCGGTAACTCGGTGTACGCCAGCAGACCTTGCAGCGGCCCCTGTTCGGCGGCCTGACGCAAGATCCGATTGATCTCTTCGGCACTGGTATCGCGGGCGGTCTGCAAGGTGATATCCAGGCAGGACACGTTGACCGTCGGCACCCGAATGGCTTTGGCCTGAATTCGCCCGGCAAGTTCCGGAAGCAGCCGTTCGATGCCTCGGGCCAGGCCCGTGGAAACCGGAATCACCGACTGAAACGCCGAGCGCGTACGGCGCAGATCTTCGTCGTGATAGGCGTCGATTACCGGTTGGTCGTTCATCGCCGAGTGGATGGTGGTGATCGAGATGTACTCCAGCCCGATCGCCTCGTTGAGCACTTTGAGCAGCGGCACCCCGCAGTTGGTGGTGCAGGACGCATTCGACACCAGGCGTTCGGCGCCACTCAGGCGCTGCTGGTTGACGCCGTAAACCACGGTGGCATCGACATCGCTCTCGCTGGCCATCGGCTGCGACAGCAATACCCGCCGCGCGCCCGCCTGCAGAAAACGCTCGGCCTGCTCGCGCGTGGTGTATTGCCCCGAGCATTCGAGCAGCAGGTCGATATCCAGCGCCGCCCAGTCGACACCCTCCGGCTCGCGCTGGCGTAAGACACGCACGCGCTCGCCGTTGATGTGCAGGCAATCGCCAACTACCTTCACCTCACCGGGAAAACGCCCGTGGGTGGAGTCGAAGCGGGTCAGGTATTCGATGCTGGCCTGGTCGGCCAGATCGTTGAGTGCGACGATTTCCAGGCGCGCCTCGCCGGCACGTTCGTGCAGGGCACGCAACACGCAACGACCGATGCGGCCGTATCCGTTCAGAGCGACGCGGTAAGGGCGATAGGACATCGGAGATCTCGGATGAACCCGTAGGGTGGATCGCGCTTTATCGATCCACCGGGCGCTGTAACGGTGGATGAAAACGCATCGGCTGCGCGCCCCGATCCACCCTACGGCGTCGTTCTCACTTAAGCGTCGAACAGTTCTTCGGCGGTGCCGATGATGTTCTCGACGGTGAAACCGAAGTGCTCGAACAGCTCGCCGGCCGGGGCCGACTCACCGTAGGTTTCCATGCCGATGACGCGACCTTCGAGGCCGACGTACTTGTACCAGAAGTCCGCATGGGCCGCCTCGATGGCGATCCGCGACGTGACCTGCAGTGGCAGCACCGACTGCTTGTAGCCGGCGTCCTGCTGGTCGAAGACGTTGGTCGAGGGCATCGACACCACACGTACCTTGCGGCCCTGCTCGCTCAGCTTGTCGGCAGCCTGGATGGCCAGGCCGACTTCCGAACCGGTGGCGATCAGGATCAGCTCCGGCTCGCCGGCGCAGTCCTTGAGCACGTAACCGCCGCGGCTGATGGCGCTCTCGGTTTCGTGGTCACGCAGGTTATGCGGCAGGTTCTGTCGCGAGAAGATCAGCGCGCTCGGGCCATCCTTGCGCTCGACCGCATGCTTCCAGGCCACCGCGGCTTCGACGGTATCCGCCGGGCGCCAGGTATCCAGGTTCGGCGTGGTGCGCAGGCTGGTCAGTTGCTCGACCGGCTGGTGAGTCGGGCCGTCTTCGCCCAGGCCGATGGAATCGTGGGTGAACACGTAGAGCACGCGCAGCTTCATCAGCGCGGACATGCGCACGGCATTGCGGGCGTATTCCATGAACATCAGGAAAGTTGCGCCGTAAGGCACCAGGCCGCCATGCAGGGCGACGCCGTTCATGATCGCGCTCATGCCGAATTCGCGCACGCCGTAGTACATGTAGTTGCCCGAGGCATCCTCGGCGACCACCGGCTTGCAGCCCTTCCACAGGGTCAGGTTGGAACCGGCCAGGTCGGCGGAGCCGCCGAGCAGTTCCGGCAGCAGCGGGCCGAAGGCATTCAGGCAGTTCTGGCTGGCCTTGCGGCTGGCGATGGTTTCACCCTTCTCGGCCACGGCGCGGATGAACTCGCTGGCCTTGGCGGAGAAATCGGCAGGCAGATCACCGGCCATACGGCGGACGAACTCGTTGGCCAGTTCCGGGTAGACAGCGGAATAGGCAGCGAAGCGCTGATCCCACTCGGCTTCGGCGGCCAGACCGGCTTCCTTGGCATCCCACTCGGCATAGATGTCGGCCGGGATTTCGAACGGCGCGTGGTTCCAGTTCAGGGCAGCGCGAGTCAGAGCGATTTCGTCATGACCCAGCGCGGCGCCGTGAGATTCCTCTTTGCCCTGCTTGTTCGGCGAACCGAAACCGATGATGGTCTTGCAGCAGATCAGGGTCGGCTGCTCGCTCTTGCGCGCGGTATCGATGGCCATCTTGATTTCGTCGGCATCGTGGCCGTCGACGTTGCGGATCACCTGCCAGCCGTAGGCTTCGAAGCGTGCCGGCGTATCGTCGGTGAACCAGCCGTGCACTTCGCCATCGATGGAGATGCCGTTGTCGTCATAGAAAGCAATCAGCTTGCCCAGGCCCAGGGTGCCGGCCAGCGAGCAGACTTCGTGGCTGATGCCTTCCATCATGCAACCGTCGCCCAGGAAAGCGTAGGTGTAGTGATCGACGATGCTGTGGCCGTCGCGGTTGAACTGCGCCGCCATGATTTTTTCCGCCAGGGCGAAGCCCACGGCATTGGCGATGCCCTGACCGAGCGGACCGGTGGTGGTCTCGACGCCCGGCGCATAACCGTATTCCGGGTGACCCGGCGTGCGGCTGTGCAATTGACGGAAGTTCTTCAGGTCATCGATGGACAGGTCGTAGCCGGTCAGGTGCAACAGCGAATAGATCAGCATCGAGCCGTGGCCGTTGGACAGCACGAAGCGGTCACGGTCGGCGAATTTCGGGTTGGCCGGGTTGTGTTTCAGGTAGTCACGCCACAGCACTTCGGCGATATCCGCCATGCCCATCGGGGCACCGGGGTGGCCGCTGTTGGCTTTTTGCACGGCATCCATGCTCAGGGCACGAATGGCATTGGCACGCTCACGACGGCTGGGCATCGCTGAATCTCCTGCGGGGTGGCTGCCGGGGCAGCTAGGTCGGAAAAAGGCGGCCATTTTCGCCCAGCCACCCCCCGCGGGGCAATCACAGATGGTCGTTAGTCGAACGATTCCGGCGGATTTCCGGGAGAAAACCGTCCTGCCAGGCGAATGGGGCCTGATCAAGACCGTTCGGCAGCGATTCAAATACAACCTCGGCAGACACCAATATCAAAACTTTTTGATATTGGCCTTGCTGCACGAAAAATGACCGACTAGACTGCGCAACCTATGACTCTGCGTGCCTCCCAGCTCGATTTCGAGCCCGCCGACGCTCTTTCCGCCCTGTGCAAGGCCGCGGGCGATCCCCTGCGCCTGAACGTCCTGCGCGCCCTGGCCAATGATTCGTTCGGCGTGCTGGAACTGGCGCAGATATTCGCGATCGGCCAGTCGGGCATCAGCCATCACCTCAAGGTGCTGGCCCAGGCAGGGCTCGTGGCGACACGCCGGGAAGGCAATGCGATCTTCTATCGTCGCGCCCTGGCTCACGCAGAAACCGTTGGCGGCACACTGCATGGCGCCCTCCTCCAGGAAGTCGACCGGTTGACCCTGCCGGTACAGGTGCGCGAACGCATCGCCCAGGTGCATCAGCAGCGAGCCACTGCCAGCCAGGACTTCTTCGCGCGCAGCGCCGAACGCTTCCAGGCCCAGCAGGATCTGATCGCCGGGCTGCCGCAATACCGCGACAGCGTGCTGGCACTGCTCGACTCACTGGATTTCGCCACGACCGCCCACGCGCTGGAAATCGGCCCCGGCGATGGTGGTTTCCTGCCCGAGCTGGCGAGCCGCTTCGAACAGGTCACCGCCCTGGACAACAGCCCGGCCATGCTCGAACTGGCGCGCCAGCGCTGCGAGAAGGACGGTCTGGGCAACGTCCAGCTGCAGTTGGCCGACGCCTTGCTCGACGATTACCCCAGCGCCGACTGCGTGGTACTGAACATGGTGTTGCATCATTTTGCTGCGCCGGCCCAGGCACTGCGCAAACTCGCCAGCCAGGTCAACAGTGGCGGCAGCCTGCTGATCACCGAACTGTGCAGTCACAACCAGGGCTGGGCCCGCGATACCTGCGGCGATCTCTGGCTAGGCTTCGAACAGGACGACTTGGCCCACTGGGCCGTCTCCGCCGGACTGACCCCAGGCGAAAGCCTGTACGTCGGCCTGCGCAATGGCTTTCAAATTCAGGTGCGGCACTTCCAGCGCACTCCCCCACTCACGCACGTGGCCGACAGGCCCTCACTCGCCAGGACAACCGATAGATGAGCGAATACTCCCTGTTTACCTCCGAGTCCGTGTCCGAAGGTCATCCGGACAAGATCGCCGACCAGATTTCCGATGCCGTTCTCGACGCCATCATCACCCAGGACAAACACGCCCGCGTGGCCGTCGAAACGCTGGTCAAGACCGGTGTGGCGATCATCGCCGGCGAAGTCACCACCAGCGCCTGGGTCGACCTGGAGCAGATCGTTCGCGACGTGATCTGCAACATCGGCTACACCAGCTCCGACGTCGGCTTCGACGGCGCTACCTGCGGCGTGATGAACATCATTGGCAAACAGTCCCCGGACATCAATCAGGGCGTTGACCGCGCCAAGCCGGAAGACCAGGGTGCTGGCGACCAGGGCCTGATGTTCGGTTACGCCAGCAACGAAACCGACGTGCTGATGCCTGCGCCGATCCGCTTCTCCCACGCTCTGGTGGAGCGCCAGGCCGAGGCCCGCAAATCCGGCCTGCTGCCGTGGCTGCGCCCGGACGCCAAGAGCCAGGTCACCTGCCGTTACGAGAACGGCAAGGTAGTCGGCATCGATGCAGTGGTGCTGTCCACCCAACACAACCCGGATGTCAGCCTGAGCGATCTGCGTGAAGCGGTGATGGAGCTGGTCATCAAGCACTCCCTGCCAGCCGAGCTACTGCACAAGGACACCCAGTTTCACATCAACCCGACCGGTAACTTCGTGATCGGCGGGCCAGTGGGCGACTGCGGCCTGACTGGCCGCAAGATCATCGTCGACAGCTACGGCGGCATGGCCCGCCACGGTGGTGGCGCCTTCTCCGGCAAGGATCCTTCCAAGGTCGACCGCAGCGCCGCTTATGCCGGTCGCTACGTGGCCAAGAACATCGTTGCCGCCGGCCTGGCCGAGCGCTGTGAGATCCAGGTGTCCTACGCCATCGGCGTAGCCCAGCCGACCTCCATCTCGATCAATACCTTCGGCACCAACAAGGTGGCGGACGAGACCATCATCAAACTGGTGCGTGACGTGTTCGACCTGCGTCCTTACGCCATCACCAAGATGCTCGACCTGCTGCACCCGATGTATCAGCCGACCGCCGCTTACGGCCACTTTGGCCGCGAGCCGCAGCAATTGACCGTGGGTGACGACAACTTCACCAGCTTCACCTGGGAAAGGACCGACAAGGCCGCCGAGCTGCGCGCTGCTGCCGGCCTCTGACGCCCCGAGATGCCCGGCGAGAGCCGGGCAACGAGCACAAAAAAGCCTCCGTGGGCGCGATGTCCACGGAGGCTTTTTCACACCTGCAAGGCAGGTTTTCTTATTGCTGCTTACCGAACAGCGAGCCCAGCCCTTTCAGGGTTTCGGCAGCGGCGGTAATACCGTCAGCAGTCGAATCACCCTGGGCTTGCGGCGCGGCCTGCGCGGAAGCGGTGGCATTGGCACCCAACTGGTCACAGCTACCGTCGACCTGAGCAACGGTGTCGTTGACGGACTGGTTACCCAGCAGACCGGCCAGCTGTTTGACCTGAGCGATCTTCTCGGCATTGGCCGAAAGCTTCTGCTGGCATTTGAGCTGAGCATCTTCAGCGGCGTGAGCGAAGGAGCTGGCGAGAGCCAGGGCAGCAGAGCAGAACAGGATAGAAAGACGCATGAGACTCTAGACCTTCAGAAATGAGGCCCGGCTATGCCGTTCCCGCCGCCGGGCAAGTCCATTTGATGTGCGGGGTGTGAAACCTTATCACTGCCTTTGCTGTATCGACAAACTCATGCTTTCGGAAATGTCGTCCAGTCCCCATTTCGCCTCGGGAAAACCGGCAGTTGCGGCCTGCAGGTTCTGCGACTAGCCTGCAGAAATCATCGCCCGAGCAAGGATGCTCCGCCCATGAAATGCTGGATAGCTGCCGCCCTTCCCGCCCTGCTGGTCGCGCTTGCCCACGCCGACACATGCCCTGAACCGACAACCGCACACGATCGCCAACTCAGTGAGCTCGCCACCCGGGTGGCCCAATGGGACGATGCCTACCATCGCCAGGGTCGCTCGCTGGTCAGCGATGAACTCTACGACCAGGCCCGCGCCCGCCTGGAGCATTGGCAAAGCTGCCTGAGCGACACGCCCACGGCCAACCCACTGAGCGGCGCGGGTGGCCCGGTGCGGCATCCGGTCACCCAGACCGGCCTGCGCAAGCTGACGGATGAACGCGCAGTGACGCGCTGGATGGCCTCACGCCAGGCCTTGTGGATTCAACCCAAGGTCGACGGTGTGGCAATCACACTGGTTTACAGAGGCGGCCACCTGCAGCAGGTGATCAGCCGCGGGGACGGCAATACGGGCCAGGACTGGACGTCGCAGGCCAGCCGGATCGCCGCCATTCCCAAGCGCCTCACCGATAACAGTGAAATCGTGCTGCAAGGCGAGCTGTACCTGCAGCGCCCGGAGCATATTCAGGCCAAACACGGCGGCGCTTCGGCACGCAGTACGGTCGCGGGGTTGATGGCACGCCAGGATATGCAGGTCACCCAGGCGAACGGTATCGGGTTGTTCGTCTGGGACTGGCCCAATGGCCCGGCCGATATGCAGGAGCGTCTCGATCACCTGGAGCGACTGGGCTTTCACGACAGCCGCCACTACAGCCAGCCGGTCAGCAGCATTGCCGAAGCCCGGCAATGGCGCGAGCGCTGGTACCGCGCCCCACTGCCATTCGCCACCGATGGCGTGGTGCTACGCCAAGGCCAGCGTCCCTCCGGCGAACGCTGGCGGGCCGAGCCACCACACTGGGCTGCCGCCTGGAAATACCCGGCCAGCGAGGCCCTGGCGCTGGTCGAAAAGGTCGAGTTCAGCATCGGCCGCAGTGGCCGAATTACTCCGCTGCTGCGTTTGCATCCGGTGAAGCTGGACGACCGCACCATTCGCGTCGTCAGCGTCGGTTCACTGGAACGCTGGCAGCAACTGGATATCCGCCCGGGCGACCAGGTCGCCATTCGCCTTGCCGGACAAACCATCCCGCAACTGGACAGCGTGATAGTGCAAACGGCAACCCGCCCAGAACTCGACATTCCGCGTCGTGACGATTACCACCCGCTGAGCTGCCTGCGAGCATCCGACAGTTGCGCCAGCCAGTTCCAAGCCCGCCTGAACTGGCTCAGCAGCAAGCAGGCACTGAATCTGCCCGGTATCGGTGCCGGCACGTGGGAGAAACTACTACAGGCCCAACATATCGACAGCCTGCTCGACTGGCTTGAGCTCAGTGAAGAGCAGTTGCTCACGGTGCCAGGCATCGGCCAACAGAGCGCCGCCACTCTCAACCGTCGCTTTGCCGAAGCCCGGCAACGGCCTTTCAGAGACTGGCTTCGCGCCCTGGGCACGCCGATCGACCCGGATAACCTGGCCGCCAACGACTGGGCGCAGCTACAACAGCGCAACCTGGCCGAGTGGCAGAAGCTACCGGGGATCGGCCCAACCCGAGCCGCTCGGTTGCAGGCGTTTTTTCAGCACGAGGAGGTCGTAGCCCTGGCAGACCGCTTGCGCCTGGCTGGCGTCGAGGGCTTCTGAATCAGTAAGCATTGAAGGTCAGTCGCCCACACTGCCTGCCGTCCATCTCTTCACTACCGGTAAGCAAGTACCTGACGCCGAGCTTCCGGCGATTCGGGATCGACATCTGCGCAGGCGCTGAGTAGCAGGCACGTCAACAACAGGAAGGAAAGCGTACGTCATCGGTTTCGGGAAAATCCTGTATCACCAGTGCTGCACCAGCGGCCAAGACCTGTCGTTGTCGCAAGGCTCACTCCTTGAACTGATCCCTGATGTAGGTGATTTCGGTTTTGCCATGGGGTGCTGGCTGACCGCTTTCGTCGACATTGACGAAGACCATCTTGTCGATGGTAAGGATGCTCTTGCGGGTGATCTTGTTGCGCACTTCGCAGCGCATGGTGAGCGAGGTGCGGCCAAAGTCGGTCGCGGTGATACCCAGCTCGATGATGTCGCTCTGCCGCGCCGAGCTGGCGAAGTTGATCTCCGAAATCAGCTTGGTCACCACGCGCTGGCTGCCAAGCTGGATGATGGCGTAGATCGCCGCCTCTTCATCGATCCATTTCAACAGGCTGCCACCGAACAGGGTGCCATTGGGGTTTAGGTCTTCGGGCTTTACCCACTTGCGTGTGTGGAAGTTCATACGTACTCCTTGTACATCGCTATCGATTCGCGAGTCATGATCGCAAAGGGCGATCCCCTTGTCGCGGCAGGTGCTTCAATCGGTTCGATAAAGAAAGACCATGCCCACGATCAAACACTCAGGCCGCCACCACGAACAGGCTGACGATGATGCCCATGCCGACGAACCAGATCAGCGAACGCAGCGACGCCCAGTCAGCCAGGTAGCAGATCAGATACAGCACCCGACTGACGATGAAAACGACCGCGAGCGTATCCAGAGT
The DNA here is from genome assembly GCF_004327275.1 of Phytopseudomonas daroniae. Taxonomy (NCBI): domain Bacteria; kingdom Pseudomonadati; phylum Pseudomonadota; class Gammaproteobacteria; order Pseudomonadales; family Pseudomonadaceae; genus Phytopseudomonas; species Phytopseudomonas daroniae. Next base: position 282,472 of record NZ_QJUJ01000003.1, on the reverse strand, counting down.
CGCTTGCGCCGCGCCGCCGGCCAGGTGAGCGATGATCACCGCGGCGGCGAAGGTCGGCGTGGTTTCGAAACCATTGAGCTGAGCGCTGTTGGCGCGGGCCGCGCGGCCTTTCAGCGTACCGAGGAATGCCCGTGGATGATGGTTGTTTCTCGGCGTGAAACCGCCTCCCAGAGCCTTGGCCGCTACAGTGCCGAGATAGGGCAGGAAGACGGCGATCAGGACGCACCAATAGGCGAGTGTCATGGCAATTTTCCAACAGAGATGAAAGGAGACTGTAGCCTGCCGGTAACCCGTGCACGAATACCCGCTACATCTCGACGGAAAACCTTGGGCTCGCGTGCCGGCGCCGCTATAATCGCCGGGTTTCACGCACCCGGCACAGCCCGGTCGTGCCCGCCACCTGTCCGAGGGGCGCTGCAGCAGGGTTGACCTGTCAGGCTCGGATGGGGCGTTAACCAAACGCATCAACGGCGCCCATTCGCAGACAACGAATGGAGAGCTTTGTATGAGCGCTGCTTTTACCGACTATAAAGTCGCTGATATTTCCCTGGCCGACTGGGGCCGCAAAGAGCTGATCATCGCCGAATCCGAGATGCCGGCACTGATGGGCCTGCGCCGCAAATATGCCGGAGAGCAACCGCTGAAAGGCGCGAAGATCCTCGGCTGCATCCACATGACCATCCAGACCGGCGTACTCATCGAGACGCTGACCGCCCTGGGTGCCGAAGTGCGCTGGTCGTCGTGCAACATCTTCTCCACCCAGGATCAGGCCGCTGCCGCCATCGCCGCCGCCGGTACTCCTGTATTCGCCTGGAAGGGTGAAACCGAAGAAGAGTACGAGTGGTGCATCGAGCAGACCATCCTCAAGGACGGCCAGCCGTGGGACGCCAACATGGTGCTCGACGACGGCGGTGACCTGACCCAGATCCTGCATGACAAGTACCCACAGGTGCTGGAGAACGTCCACGGCATCACCGAGGAAACCACCACCGGCGTGCACCGCCTGCTCGACATGCTCAAGGCCGGCACCCTGAAAGTCCCGGCGATCAACGTCAACGACGCGGTCACCAAGAGCAAGAACGACAACAAGTACGGCTGCCGTCACAGCCTCAACGATGCCATCAAGCGCGGCACCGACCACCTGCTGTCGGGCAAGCAGGCGCTGGTCATCGGCTACGGCGACGTGGGCAAGGGTTCGGCTGCTTCGCTGCGTCAGGAAGGCATGATCGTCAAGGTTTCCGAGATCGACCCGATCTGCGCCATGCAGGCCTGCATGGATGGTTATGAACTCGTTTCGCCATACATCGACGGCCGCAATGACGGCACCGACGCCAGCATCGACAAGGCCCTGCTGGGCAAGATCGACCTGATCGTCACCACCACCGGCAACGCCAACGTCTGCGACGCCGGCATGCTCAAGGCGCTGAAAGCGCGCGCCGTGGTCTGCAACATCGGCCACTTCGACAACGAGATCGACACTGCCTTCATGCGCAAGAACTGGGCGTGGGAAGAGGTCAAACCGCAGGTGCACAAGATCCACCGCACCGGCGCCGGCCAGTTCGACCCGCGCAATGACGACTACCTGATCCTGCTGGCCGAAGGCCGTCTGGTGAACCTGGGCAACGCCACGGGCCACCCGAGCCGCATCATGGACGGTTCCTTCGCCAACCAAGTGCTGGCGCAGATCCACCTGTTCAACGGCAAGTTCGCCAGGCTGCCGGCTGGCGACAAACCTTCGCGCATCACCGTCGAAGTACTGCCGAAGAAGCTGGACGAGGAAGTGGCGCTGGAAATGGTGAAAGGCTTCGGTGGCGTGGTTACCCAACTGACTCCCAAGCAAGCCGAGTACATCGGTGTCACCGTCGAAGGCCCGTTCAAGCCGGACAGCTACCGCTACTGATAGGCGGTGCAGACCGCAGGCAACCTGCCTGCGGTCTGCAGCCTGAAGGAATTGCCATGTCTCAGAAACGCCCCAATGTCAGTTTCGAGTTCTTCCCGACGAAGACCGATGCCGGACACGAAAAACTGCTGAATACCGCTCGGGAGCTGGCCGGCTACAACCCGGACTTCTTCTCCTGCACCTACGGCGCAGGCGGCTCCACCCGCGACCGAACGCTGAATACCGTGCTGCAACTCGACGGCGAAGTGAAGGTGCCGACCGCACCGCACCTGTCCTGTGTCGGCGACAGCAAGGCCGAGCTGATCGAGCTGCTCAATCTCTACAAGAGTAAGGGCATCACCCGTATCGTCGCCCTGCGTGGCGACCTGCCTTCGGGCATGGGCATGTCCAGCGGCGAACTGCGCCATGCCAATGACCTGGTCGAGCTGATCCGTCACGAAACCGGTGATCACTTCCATATCGAAGTGGCTGCCTACCCGGAGATGCACCCACAGGCACGCAACTTCGAAGACGATATCGCCAACTTCGTGCGCAAGGCCAAGGCCGGCGCCAGCAGTGCGATCACTCAGTATTTCTTCAACGCCGACTGCTACTTCTACTTCGTCGAACGTGTGCGCAAACTGGGCGTCGACATCCCGGTGATACCGGGCATCATGCCGATCACCAACTACAGCAAACTGGCGCGCTTCTCCGACGCCTGCGGCGCCGAGCTGCCACGCTGGGTACGCAAGCAACTGGAGGCTTATGGTGACGACACCGACAGCATCCAGCGCTTCGGTGAAGAGATGATCACCGGCATGTGCGAACGCCTGCTCGAAGGCGGCGCACCGGGCCTGCACTTCTATACCCTCAACCAGGCCGCCCCCAGCCTGGCGGTGTGGAAGAACCTGCAAGGCTGATTGCCAGGGCCGCGAAAGTCAGAACTTTCGCGGCCCGCGTCTTTCCCAAGAACCTGTTCACAATCTGCTGCGCGTCGGCCCTGCTGCGTTAAAAACAGGCTCGGAATGCTCATTTACATCAGTAAACTCCGCTTCCTCGCCTGTTTTTGCCTTGCATGACTCTAGCTCGCTAGATCGTAAACAGGTTCTAACAGTCTGCTGAAAAGTCGGGCGAGGCAGCGGCAACGCCATCGCTTTCAACAGCCTGTTAACTCGGTACCCGTTGACCCGGAGTCCTCCGCTGGTCGACAGTACAGCGCCATTATCCGGACGCCCCATCATGGGTCACTATTACCGGGACTGAATTCTTTACCGCGCGATCAGCCAGGATCGGCTCGAGTTGTCGCGCTACCACGGGATGCCTGCATGCTCACTCGCCAGAAAATCAACGCCTCGGTCTCGCCCAAGGGCAGCCTGGAAACCCTCTCCCAGCGTGAAGTCCAGCAACTTCGCGAAACCGGATCCGGTAGCGTCTACGCCTTGTTCCGTCAGTGCGCCCTGGCGATTCTCAACACCGGCTCGCACAGCGACAACGCCAAGACGATCCTCGAGGCCTACCCGGACTTCGAAGTGAAGATCCACCAGCAGGATCGCGGCATTCGCCTGGAGCTGATCAACGCTCCAGCCGATGCTTTCGTCGACGGGGAGATGATCGCCAGTACCCGCGAGATGCTGTTCAGCGCCCTGCGCGACATCGTCTACACCCAGAGCGAGCTGGAAAACAAACGTGTCGACGTGGACAGCTCCAGCGGCCTGACCGACTACGTCTTCCACCTGCTGCGCAATGCCCGCACCCTGCGTGCCGGCGCCGAGCCGAAGATGGTGGTGTGCTGGGGCGGCCACTCGATCAGCACCGAAGAATACAAGTACACCAAGAAGGTCGGCCACGAGCTGGGCCTGCGCGCTCTGGACGTGTGCACCGGCTGCGGCCCGGGCGTAATGAAAGGGCCGATGAAAGGTGCCACTATTTCTCACGCCAAACAGCGCATCATCGGCGCCCGCTACCTGGGCCTGACCGAGCCGGGCATCATCGCCGCCGAAGCACCGAACCCGATCGTCAACGAACTGGTGATTCTGCCGGATATCGAAAAGCGCCTGGAGGCCTTCGTCCGCGTCGGCCACGGCATCATCATCTTCCCCGGTGGCGCGGGCACGGCCGAAGAGTTTCTTTACCTGCTCGGCATCCTCATGCATCCGGACAACGCCGAGCTGCCCTTCCCGCTCGTGCTGACCGGGCCGAAGAGCGCCGAGCCCTACCTGCAGCAGCTGCATGCCTTCATTGGCGAGACCCTCGGTGTCGAGGCGCAGAACCGCTACGTGCTGATCCCCAACGACCCAACTGAAGTGGCCCGCCATATGGCGGCTGGCATCAAGGCGGTGGAGCAGTTCCGCCGCGAGCGTAACGATGCCTTCCACTTCAACTGGCTGCTGAAGATCGATGAGAGCTTCCAGCACCCCTTCGAGCCGACCCACGAAGCCATGGCCAGCCTCAACCTGACCCGCGAGCAGCCGGTACACGAGCTGGCCGCCAACCTGCGCCGCGCCTTCTCCGGCATCGTCGCGGGCAACGTCAAGGACAAGGGCATCCGCCTGATCGAGGAGCATGGACCCTACGAACTGCGCGGTGAAAAAAGCATCATGCAGCCTCTGGATCGCCTGCTGCAGTCCTTCGTCGAGCAGCACCGCATGAAACTGCCCGGCGGCACTGCCTACGAGCCGTGCTATCGGGTAGTCAGCTGACAGCGGCATAAGACCGTAGGGTGGACAACGCGAAGCTTGTCCACCGCTGAGCGGTCAGCCAGCCCGTAACCTGGATGAACGAAACGTTACTCCAAGCCGAAAACCGCGCGCGATCGAGCTCAGAAGTCGTAGCGCGCACTCAGGTTGAAATTGCGCGGCTCACCCCAGGTATAGAACAGCCCCTGAGCGTTGAAGTTGGTCACGCCGGAGAAGTACTGCTTGTCGAAGAGGTTGTTGACGTTGGCGCTGACACTCAGTTGCTCGCTGACCTGGTAACGACTCATCAGATCGAACAACCAGTAGGCCTCCTGCTGCAGCCTGGCCTGGTCTCGGCTGGTGGAAATGCCGCTCTGCCAGCGAGTCGCGGCGCCGACGGTCAGCCCCTGCAGGGCACCATCTTCGAAGGCATAGGTGTTACCCAGCTTGAACTGGTGCTGTGGATTGCTGCTGGCGCTATCCAGCGTGCTGCTGTTCATCACGTAGCTGCCCTGCGCCTGCCAGCCGGGTGCCAGCTCCCCGGACAACTCCACCTCGTAGCCGCGCGTTATGGCGCCGGCCACGGCGCGGTAGGCGGTTTCGCCAGAGGGCGTCAGACCCACCACTTCGGCTTCGTTGTCCACCCGCATCCAGAAGTGGGCGATACTGGCATTCAAACGCCTGTCGAAGAACTCGCCCTTGGCGCCGACCTCGTAGGTCAGCCCCTCCTTGGGCGGCAACGAGCTTTCGTTCATGTCCTTGCTGCTTTGCGCCTCGAAGATGCTGGCGTAGCTGGCATAGAGGGAAACATGGGGGCTGACATCCACGACCAGACCGGCGTAGGGTGTCACCACGCCGGTTTCACGCATGTCGTAGTTGTACCAGCTGATATCGGTGACATCCTTCTGCTGGTAGTCGGTGGTGCGCACACCGACGATCAGCTTGACCGGGTCGGCCAGGCTGAAACGGGCGGCACTGTAGGCATAGCGGCGTTTGCGGCTGAACCGGTCATCCGAATAGGTCAGGCTGCCCCAGTCGATCTGCGGAATGGCGCCGCCGCCCTGGGCATATTCGATGCCAAGCGCACCGAGCGACACGTTGCTGCCCGCACCGCGCAGCAGGGTCGTGCGGTTCTTCGACAGGCCAGCACCCACCAGCAGGTCATGCTCACGGCCGAACAGCTGGAACGGCCCCTGCAGATCGAGGCTGACGCTCTCGTTGCGATCCTCGATGTCCTTGTAGGCGCCGTACTGAACCTGGCCGGGCAAGGCGAAGCGCAGCGAGCCGATGAGCATCTCGGGCGTCTCGATGCGCTCTTGAGCGACCTGCAGCTTGGCCGTCCAGCCATTGGCGAAACTGTGCTCCAGGCGCGCGAACAGGTTCAGCGAATCCTGTTCGTAACCGGCCCAGGGCGCCCCGATGTTGAAGGATCGCGACATACGTGGCACCGCGTTACCGTTGCCGTCGAAGGCCTGGATTGGCGTGGTGCCGGCCGCGCCGCGCAGCTCGCGCTGTTTGTAGGTGACGCTTACGCCGAGCAGAGTATCGGGCGTGAGATCGTACTCCAGCGTACCGTAGAACAGCGAATTGCGGTTCGTACGGTGGTCGAGGAAGCTGTTGCCATCCTTGTAAGCGGCGACCATGCGTCCACGCAGGCTACCATCGGCACTCAGCGGGCCGGACACATCGGCGTCGCTGCGATAGGTATCCCAGCTGCCAGCGCCAGCCCGCACGTTGGCCTGGAAATCAGCGGTAGGTCGCTTGCGGATCAGGTTGATCGTGGCGCCATAGGCACCGTCACCATTGATCAGCCCGGACGAGCCCTTGAGCACCTCGATACGGTCGATTTCCGCCATGTCGTCCAGGGAATACATGATGTGGCTGTTCCAGCCCCAGCCGCTGGTGAGCTGACGATTGCCGTCGGTCTGCAGGTTGACGCTGGAGCCACGCACAGTGAAGTTGGTCATCTCGGCCTGGCGCTCCACCGTCACACCTGGCGTTTGCGCCATCACGTCGGCCAGGGTCTCCAGCTTGAAGTCGTCCATCCGTTGGCGCGTCATCACGGTGACCGACTGCGGTGTTTCGCGCAGGCTGAGGTTCAGGCCGGTGGCGGTGCTACTCGGGCCTACCTGGGTGTAGCTGCCGGTGCCTTCGGTCGAGGAATCATGGATCGAGGTGCTGCTGACATTCGTCGCCCCCAGCTCCAGTGCACCGCTCTCTGCCCGAGGGCTCAGCACGTAGATGCCATCACCATGTCGCAGCGCCCGCAGACCGGAACCGGCCAGCAAGGCGGCAAGCCCTTCCTCGATGCTGAACTGGCCATGTAACCCTGGGGCACTCAGGCCTCGGGTCAGTTCGGGCGCGAACTGCAGGGTCACACCGGCTTCGGCAGCGAAACGGTTGAGCGCCTGGGTCAGGCTGCCTGCCTCGATCTGATAATGAGCTGGCTGCTGGGCGAGCGCACTCGATGAGTGAGCGCCCAGGGCAGCGGCCAGCAGGGAAAGCGCCAGCAACTGCCGGGCTCCTTTGGTGTGTTTCATCGCATCGACATCCTGTGTTGTGAGCAGATTTATCTGTTCAGGACTGACGAGACGAAAAAAGGGGCCAACAATGTTTCGTATTCGCATCGAGATGCTCAGCGGGCGCTTACCGTTACCCAGTAACGCGTGCGCTGCTCGACCCGCACCGGCAACGTGTGCGGCAAGGCAGCGAGAATGGCGTCGATATTGCTCAGCTGGAAAGTGCCGCTGATGCGCAGATTCGCCACCTCGGGCGCATGACGCAGCCAACCGGAGCGGTGGCGATTCAGTTCGCCGAGAAAATCCTCCAGTGGCATGTCATCGGCGATCAATTGCCCACGCGTCCAGCCGACGGCATCTTCGTTGACTGCGCTGATCAGGCCAGGGCCTTGCCCACCGAAGCTCACCTGCTGCCCGGCAGTGAGCGTCAGGCTGCCTCCTCGCTGCTGGTCGATGCGTACCACACCGTCGAACACCGCGAGCCGGGTCAGACCCTGCTCCTCCAGGCGCCGAACGGAGAAACGTGTGCCGAGCGCCTGCATCATCCCCTGGTCGGTTTCGACGCGCAGCGGTCGAAAGCCGACATGCTGCGCATCGGCACCGCTGTCGACGAGAACCTCACCCTGGCGCAATACGATCAGTCGCTGCTCCCGGTCGAAACGTACATCGATGGCGCTGCCGCTGTTGAGGTGAACCTGACTGCCGTCCTCCAGCACCAGACGGCGACGCTCGCCGACGCCGGTACGCTGGTCGGCGAGCCATGGCTGGCGATCACTCAACCGATAGGAGGCATAGCCGAGCGGCGCAGCCGCCGCCAGCAACAGCAGGCTCTTCAGCGCCCGACGCCGTTCACGACCCAGGGTGTTCATCGCCAGCGCGGGTGGCAGCAGGCCGAGCCGGTTCTGGACCTGGCGCACGCGCTGCCAGGCCCGCTCATGCTCGGGGTTGGCCTGGCGCCAGCGCTCACAGTCGCGCAGTTGCTGCTCGGCCGCTTCGCCACTGTGCAGAAGCATCAACCAGTGTGCGGCCTGGCGAGCGACCTCGTGATCGATTCCGGCGTCCATGCTCACTCCACGTACAGCACACAGGCCTCGAAGGCCTGGGCCATGTAGCGCTTGACCGAGCGCTCGCCAATGTCCAGGCGCCGGGCGATCTGCGCGTAGTTCAGGCCTTCGAGCTGGGACAGCAGGAACACCTGGCGCACCAGCGGACGCAAACGGGCGAGCAGTCGGTCGACCTGCTCCAGGGTTTCCTGAATCAGCACCAGCTCCTCGGCGGACAGCGCCACCTCTTCAGGCCAGGCGGCCAGGGCCTCCAGGTAGGCGCGCTCCAGCGACTGGCGGCGAAAATGATCATGTACCAGATGGCGACCGATGGTCGCCAGATAAGCGCGCGGGCGCTGCAAATCCGGCAGTGCACCAGCCTTGTGCTGGACGCTGAGCAGGCGCACGAACACGTCCTGGGCAAAATCGGCAGCCTGGCTGGAATTGCCGACTCGCCGGTACAGCCAGCCCTGCAGCCAGGAACTGTGCTCGCGGTACAACCCGCCCACGATGTCGTCGCTCATCCGTTACCCCCATGCTGGAAGGCGAAGACATTAAGTGATAATAATTCTCACATCAATCGGCAGCGATCACTGCCGTCGCAACAGGAGAATTCAATGCCACGCCCTGCTCCCCGCACCCTGCGGGTCATTTCATCCGCTCCAGTCACCCCGCACATGCTGCGCATCACCCTGGGCGGCGCGGAAATAGACAGTTTCCCCGCCGATCAGGAAAGCGCCTACATCAAACTGATCTTCCCCGCCCCGGACAGCGACAGAACACTGATGCGCACCTACACCGTGCGCCACCAACGCTCTGACCAGTTCGACGTCGACTTCGTGCTGCACCATGACGCTGGCCCCGCTGCCGAATGGGCGAAGAACGCCAGGCCGGGCGACAGCATCGTGGTTGGCGGCCCCGGCCCGAAGAAGCTGGTGGACAACAGTGCCGACTGGTTCCTCATCGTCGGCGATATGACCGCACTGCCGGCAATCAGCGTCAACCTCGAACAATTGCCGGCCGACGCCCGCGGCCATGCCGTGATCGAGGTGATCGACGAACGCGACATCCAGCCGCTACGCCACCCGGATGGCATCCGCCTGCATTGGCTGGTCAACCCGCACCCCGGCGAAGACAGCCAGTTACTGGTCAACCAGGTACGCCAACTGGACTGGCTACCGGGCCAGCCAAGCATCTGGGCCGCCTGCGAGTTCACTGCCATGCGCGCCCTGCGTCAGCATTTCAGGGAGGAGCGCCAGGTCGAGCGCAAGAGTCTGTATATCTCCAGCTACTGGAAGCTCGGCAGCAGCGAAGATCAGCACAAACTGGCCAAACGCGAGGATGCCGACGCCCTGGGCGAATGACCCATATCGCCACTCGTTCTGGATACCGGCGGATACCCGTATCCAGGCAGGTGGCCGAGGTGTACGGAAGCCGGTCGGCGGCAAGTTGTGCCCATTGCCCGCAATCCTGTTACACTCGGGCCTTCCCGCCAGGCTTGCGCCCGGATGCTGCCCCCAGAGGCCAGCAGTACCGGACGGGATTGCGCGCCCCACGTGCGATTCAAGCCAGGCACTACACCTATAGGGCCACGCCCTCACCAGACAGGATTGCACATGTCCTTTGCCTCCCTCGGTCTCTCCGAGGCTTTGGTCCGCGCGGTCGAAGCCGCCGGCTACACCCAGCCCACTCCGGTGCAACAGCGGGCCATCCCCGCCGCGTTGCAAGGTCGCGACCTGATGGTGGCGGCCCAGACGGGTACAGGTAAGACAGGCGGTTTCGCCCTGCCGATTCTCGAGCGACTGTTCCCCAACGGTCACCCGGATCGCGAACAGCGCCACGGCCCGAAACAGCCACGCGTGCTGGTGCTTACGCCCACCCGCGAACTCGCCGCCCAGGTGCACGACAGCTTCAAGCTGTATGCCCGCGATTTGAAATTCGTCAGCGCCTGCATCTTCGGCGGCGTTGGCATGAACCCGCAGATACAAGCCCTGGCCAAGGGTGTCGACGTGCTGGTGGCATGCCCGGGCCGCCTGCTCGACCTGGCCAACCAGCGCGCCATCGACCTCTCGCACGTGGAAATCCTCGTGCTCGACGAAGCCGACCGCATGCTCGACATGGGCTTTATCCATGACGTGAAGAAGGTGCTCGCCAAACTGCCCTCCAAACGGCAGAACCTGCTGTTCTCGGCAACCTTCTCGAAAGACATCACCGATCTGGCCGGCAAGCTGCTGCACAACCCGGAACGCATCGAAGTCACGCCGCCGAACACCACGGTCGAGCGCATTGAGCAGCGCGTATTCCGCCTGCAGGCCAGTCACAAACGCGCCCTGCTCGCGCACCTGATCACCGCTGGCGCCTGGGAACAGGTATTGGTGTTCACCCGTACCAAGCATGGCGCCAACCGCCTGGCCGAGTACCTGGACAAGCATGGCCTGCCGGCCGTGGCGATTCATGGCAACAAGAGCCAGAACGCCCGTACCAAGGCCCTGGCCGACTTCAAGGCGAACAAGGTGCGCATCCTGGTCGCCACCGACATCGCCGCCCGCGGCCTGGATATCGACCAGTTGCCACACGTGGTCAACTTCGAGTTGCCCAACATCGAGGAAGACTACGTGCACCGTATCGGCCGTACCGGCCGTGCCGGGCGCAGCGGTGAGGCGATTTCCCTGGTCGCGCCGGACGAGGAGAAGCTGCTCAAGGGCATCGAGCGGATGACCAAGCAGAAGATCCAGGACGGCGATCTGCTGGGCTTCGATGCCAGCAAGGTCGAGGCCGAGCGCCCGGAAGTGCGCGAGCCGCAGAAACCACGCCCGCCACGCGGCGCCAAGCCGGATGGCGAACGCCACGGCGGCGGCCGCAAGGACAAGGGCAAGGATGGCGGCAAAGCCAAGACCCAGAACAAAGCCAGGCCCGCTCGTGAGCAACAAGCGCGTGGTTCGGCCAGTGCCAACGCGCCAACCGTGCCTACGTTGCCTCCGGATCGCGCGCCGGACGAGTTCCGCGATGACGAGATCGACAATTTCGGTAACCGTGTCGACTACGTAAGCCCGAACCAGAACAATGGTCAGGGCCGTGGTCGTCGTCCCGGTACCGCCGGTAGCGGCCCAAGCGCCAGCAACGGTGTTGGCCAGGGCCCTCGTGGTCAGGGTAAAGGCCCGCGTAGCGGCGGTGCAGGTGCGGGCAAACGTCAGGGCCAAGGCCAGGGCGCTGGCAAGGGTCGTGGCGGTGCGGGCAGCCGTGGTCGCGGCCAGCAGCGCGATACCACTACCTCGCTCAACCGTGATGAACTGCCGCGTCAGGAACCTGCCGTACGCAGCAACCGCGACAAGCAGCCGGTCATCGTGCACAAGACTTCGCGCAGCGACCGCCTGCCGACGCCTGAGCAGCTCGATCAGCTACAAAGCAGCCGCCCACGCGGCGAGAAGCCAGCCCTGCTGACGCGCAACCGCGACAGCTGAGCATTGGCTCATTGAAAACGCCGGCCAAGTGCCTAATGCCGATCAGATAAGGTTTTGTATGGAGCCGGGGGCACCTACAGATGAGCGGCAAACCGCCGCCCGTGTAGGAGCGTCGTCCTCGGCGCGATACGATGGTGGCCATCCTGCAAAATCCGCGGCGTGCTCACTATTCGCCGCGGGGTCGCGGCTCCTACAGGGCCAGGACAAACCGCCGTTTTGCGGGCCAAACGCTTAACTGACTGGCATTAGGCCAAGTGCCGGCGTTTTCATGTGCGAAGCCCGGAAACGACAACGCCGGCTGGGAGCCGGCGTTGTCGTAACTCGCGTCAGGCTTACTTGCGCACACCTTCCACGGAGATGATCAGCTCGACTTCCTGCGCAGCAGGGCCCAGATCCTTCTCGATGCCGAAGTCTTTCAGCTTCAGCTTGGTGCTGCCTTCGAAACCAGCGCGATAACCGCCCCACGGGTCGTCGCCCTGACCAATGAACTTGGCAGCGATCACCACCGGATTGGTCACGCCATTGAGGGTCAGGTTGCCGGTGATGTCTGCTGCGCCTTCACCGGTGGACTTGACCGCGGTCGACTCGAAGGTCGCGGTCGGGTTCTTGCTGACGTTGAGGAAGTCGGCGCTACGGATGTGTTTGTCGCGCTCGGCGTGGTTGGTATCGACGCTTTCGGTCTTCAGGGTAACGTTGACCTTGCTGGCCTCCGGGTTCTTCTCATCGAAGCTGAAGCTGCCGTCGAAATCCTTGAACGTACCGTACAGCCAGCTATAGCCCAGATGGCTGATCTTGAAATTGACGAAGGCGTGCTGGCCTTGCTTGTCGATAGCGTAATCGGCAGCCATTGCATTGCCTGCACTCAGCAGTGCGGTACCCAGCGCCAGTGCAGCGAAAGTCTTCTTCAACATGGGAACTCCTTGTGAGATGAAATGGACGGCGTAGCGGTGCAACGCCGAAACAGCTGGAGGATCAACGCCCGAAGATACGCACCAGAGTACGATCACGGTCGATGAAATGGTGCTTCAGTGCAGCCAGACCATGCAGGACGGCAAAAATCACGATAGCCCAGGCCAGGTACTCATGGATCAAGCCGGCGACATCGCTCTGGTTGGGAATACTGGTCACGCTTGCCGGCACGTCGAACAGACCGAAAACGCTGATGGCCCGGCCATCGGCCGTGGAGATCAGGTAACCGGAGATCATCAGCACGAACAGGCCGAGGTAGAGAAAGCCGTGGCCCAGCTTGCTGGCGATCCGCGTCAGCCGGCCATGCTCAGGCAGCGCTGGCGGCGGCGGGCTGATCCAGCGCCACAGCAAACGGGCTGCCATGACAATGAACAGCAGGATGCCGATGCTTTTGTGGATGTTCGGCGCGGTCTGGTACCAGCCGCTGTAGTAGCTCAACCCGACCATCCAGTAGCCGAGGCCGAACAGACCGAATACGGCAATGGCGACCAGCCAATGCAGGGAAATGCTGACAAAACCGTAACGAAACGCCGAATTACGCCACTGCATGGCCTGATCCCGGAAAGTGAGTGGAGAGAGATTAGCAACAAACCTATCGACTAAAAGCAGAAATTACTGCTTTGAAATATCGAGAAAAACGATATCTCGAATGGCATATTGCAGCCAAATCGCATTAGTGAAATCTGCCATCACAGAGTTCAACGGCTCGTCGTAAGCGGTCGATTTCAATGGATCAGCGGAAGGCGCGATCACAAAACGAAGACCCGGTTCATCTGATAGGCTTGCCCGCTGATGATTGGGAGAACACCTTGATGAGCCTGAACCACCACTGGATGCAGCGTGACCTGGAAGTCCTCTGGCACCCTTGTACACAGATGAAGGATCACGAGCGCCTGCCGCTGATTCCAATCCGCCGCGGCGAAGGCGTCTGGCTGGAAGACTTCGAAGGCAAGCGCTACCTCGATGCGGTCAGCTCCTGGTGGGTCAACGTCTTCGGCCATGCCAACCCGCGTATCGGCGAGCGCATCAAGGAGCAGGTCGATACGCTCGAACACGTGATGCTGGCCGGCTTCAGCCATCAGCCGGTGGTCGAGCTGTCCGAGCGCCTGGTGCGTATCACCCCGCCAGGGCTGAACCGGGTGTTCTACGCCGACAACGGCTCCTCGGGCATCGAGGTGGCGCTGAAGATGAGCTTCCACTACTGGCTCAATAGCGGAAAAGCGGCGAAAAAGCGCTTCATCACCCTGAGCAACAGCTACCACGGCGAAACCGTGGCAGCGATGTCGGTAGGCGACGTGGCGCTGTTCACCGACACCTACAAGGCATTGCTGCTCGACACCCTCAAGGTACCCAGCCCGGATTGCTACCTGCGCCCGGACGGCGTGACCTGGGAAGACCACTCGCGCACCCTGTTCGCCCTGATGGAACAGACCCTGGCCGAACACCATCACGAAGTCGCAGCCGTGATCGTCGAACCACTGATCCAGGGCGCTGGCGGCATGCGCATGTACCACCCGATCTACCTGACCCTGCTGCGCGAAGCCTGCGATCGCTATGGCGTGCACCTGATCCATGACGAGATCGCCGTTGGCTTTGGCCGCACCGGAACGATGTTCGCCTGTGAGCAGGCCGGCATCACGCCGGATTTTCTGGTGCTGTCGAAGGCACTCACCGGCGGCTACCTGCCGATGGCGGCCGTACTGACCACCGACGATGTCTACAGCGCCTTCTACGACGATTACGCCACCCTGCGCGCCTTCCTTCACTCGCATACCTACACCGGCAACCCGCTGGCCTGCGCGGCGGCCCTGGCGACCCTGGATATCTTCGAGGAAGACGGCGTGATCGAGGCCAACAAGGCACTCGCCAGCCGCATGGCCAGCGCCACCGCACACTTGACGGATCATCCGCACGTGGCCGAGGTGCGCCAGACCGGCATGGCCCTGGCCATCGAGATGGTGCAGGACAAGGCCGGCAAGGTCGCCTACCCCTGGCAGGAGCGACGCGGCCTGCAGGTGTACCAGCACGCCCTGACTCGCGGCGCGTTGCTGCGCCCGCTGGGCAGCGTGGTGTATTTCCTGCCGCCCTACGTGATCACCGAGGAACAGATCGATTTTCTCGCCGAAGTCGCCAGCGAGGGCATCGATCTGGCCACCCGTACATCGATCAGCGTGGCCACCGGTGATAACCGCTACCCAGGCTTTCGCGATCCGGGCTGAGTGCGTGGCGGCAAGGATGCCCAACACGCCGGTGCACAACAGATATCCATCAAGCCGGAACAACGTCAGCATGTTGCTGCTGATCGTGTTTGCTCACTGAATCGGTCGGATTCAGACGCCTGATTGTCGCTCTCACTTATCATCCATATCCACGCGCCCTTACCATAGGCTGAGGCATGGTCTCGCTGGGCCAGGGCTCGCAACTTTTAACCAGCGGACAAGCCCGCCTGAATCATTAAATAAGGAACGACACTCTTTTTCTGCCGCCAACGATAGCTAAAAGCAAATGGAGAGCAAGCAATGTCATTCAGCAAAAAATCATTTCTGGCACTAGCCATAGCTGCGACTACGGGCTCCCCTATGGTCATGGCCAGTCAGGCCGAAAGCCAGGGCTTTATCGAAGACAGCCATCTGGACTTCCTGACCCGCAACCTGTACTGGCACCATGACGGCCATGGTGGCGGTGCCGACAACCGAGAGTGGGGCCAGGGCTTTCGCCTCGATTACACATCCGGCTACACCCAGGGCACCGTGGGTTTTGGCGTGGATCTGAGTACCTATGCGCTGATCAAGCTGGATGGCGGCCGAGGCTACTCGGGCAGAGCCGGGGTACTGGTGCCGGACGGCGAGGGTAGCCGTGACGAGGCCAGCTCGGCGGGGGCGGCGGTGAAGATGCGCCTATCCAACACCGAATTGAAATATGGCAACAACCTGCGTCCCTACAACCCGGTATTCGCGCCGGCCGACGCCCGCCTGGTACCCAGTACCGCCACCGGCTTCTGGCTGACGAGCAGCGAACTGGAAGGCCTAGCTCTGGAAGCGGGCCACTTCACCGCAGCCAAGGACTTTAACAGCACCAACAACGACGACGACTTCTACGCGGCTTACGCGGGCGTGAGTACCGACACGGTGGACTTCGTCGGCGGCAATTACACGATCAACGACAACCTCAGCGTCAGCCTCTACGGCGCCGAGTACAAGGACATCTGGCGCCAGTACTATGCCAACGCCAACTACACCTACGCACTGACCGACGAGCAGAGCCTGAACTTCGACTTCAACATCTATCGCTCGGATGACGAAGGCCGCAAGTTGGCTGGTGAAATCGATGTCACGGCCTGGTCGTTCGCCGCGGCCTATACCATCGGCGCGCACACCTTCAAACTGACTCACCAGCAAATCGACGGCGACCAGCCGTTCGACTACCTGGGAATGGGCCCGGGCACCTACCATGACTCCATCTACCTGGCCAACTCCTCGCAACTGGTCGATTTCAACGGCCCGAACGAGAAGTCCTGGGGTCTGTTCTACGACCTCGATTTCACCAGCTACGGGGTACCCGGCCTGAGCTTCCACGCACGCTATATCCGCGGTACCGACGTCGATGGCAGCAAGATGGATCAGAACAGCCCCTATGCCTATTACGCCGACGGCGAAGACCACTGGGAGCGCGACCTCGCCGTTGGCTATGTCGTGCAGAGCGGTTCGGTCAAGGATCTGTCGGTGCGTCTGCGCCAGGCCACTCACCGCATCGGCAATGGCAAGTCGGACGTTTCCTCCGACCAGGTTCGCCTGATCGTCGAATACCCACTGAATATCTTCTGATACGACCTGGCCGGGGGCATCCCGGCCAGCCACACGGCAACAGCACTGTAAACGGCGGCAGCCCTGCAGAAAAAACACCACGCGGTTATGCTTGCCAACCCTAAGTCCTAAGTCATACCCGTTACCGCCATGCGCCTCTCCCGTTTCTTTATCGACGCCCCTCTGTCCCTCGGCCAGCACCAGTTGCCGGTAGCCCAGGCCCATTACATCGGCCGTGTGCTGCGGCATGCCGCGGGCGACGTGGTGCAGCTGTTCGATGGCAGCGGGCAGGAATTTCGCGGCGAGTTGATCGAAGTCGGCAAGAAAGCGGTGCGCGTCGAGTTGCGCGAGCAGTTCGACGGTCAGGCCGAATCGCCCCTGCACATTCACCTTGGCCAGGGGCTTTCCCGCGGCGAACGCATGGATTGGGCGATCCAGAAAGCCACCGAGCTCGGAGCCCAGGTCATCAGCCCGATCGTCAGCGCTCGCTGCGAGGTACGCCTGAAGGATGAACGCGCCGACAAGCGCATGGCACACTGGCGCCAGGTAGCGATCAGCGCCTGCGAACAATGCGGGCGCTCGGTGATCCCGATGATCCACGCGCCCATCACCCTGGACGACTGGCTGCAACAGAGCGAAGCCGAGCTGAAGCTGGTGCTGCACCCGGTTGCCGAACCGCTGACCAGCCACGCCAAACCGCAATCGCTGGCCTTTCTGATCGGCCCGGAAGGCGGCCTCAGCGATGCTGAAGTCGAACAGGCTCAAGCCGCCGGCTTCCATGCTGCGCGTCTCGGGCCGCGGGTGCTGCGTACGGAAACGGCACCCGTGGCAGGGCTGGCGATCGCGCAGCACCTCTGGGGCGATTTCTGAGCACTGACTCAGTAAACGCGTTCACTTCAGAAATCCATCGAAAGCCGGCTGCTTCTTCGACAACCTAGCCCAGCCGAGCACCTAAAGGTCTTCGCGAATATCGGCCATATCGTTGGCGTGTTCTTCTTCCTGGGCGAGGATCTCTTCGAAGATTCGCCGAGTAGTGGGATCGTCGTTGCCGATAAAGGCGATGATCTCGCGGTAGCTGTCGATGGCGATGCGCTCGGCCACCAGATTCTCGGTGACCATTTCCTTGAGTGACGCACCGGTGACGTATTCGGCGTGGGAGCGCGCTGTCAGCGTGGACGGGTCGAAATCGGGTTCGCCACCGAGCTGGGTGATGCGCTCGGCCAGTTGATCCGAATGCTACAACTCCTGCTGAGCGTGTTCGAGAAACTCAGCGGACGCGACGCTCGCCTTGAGCCCGTTCGCCATATGCCAGGGCACGTTGACGCAGAATGCTGATATCGGTGAGCGGGGTGGCCATGTCTTTTCTCCATCGGCTAACGGTTGAATGCGCTGGTTCTAGCGACCGGCGACACTCAGTTGGGAGTCATGGCGAAAGAGAAAAGCTTGGCCTGTTACAAGATGCTACCAGGCCAGGCCCGCCCGAAGGCGAGCAGGTTCAGATCAGCTCGGCATCGGCAAGCAGTTGCTCCAGCCCTTCCAGATCAGGGATGCGCAGCACTGTGTCATCCACCTTCACCGCGGCCAGCTCCAAAGACGCCAACGGCACATCGGCTCGCGGCAGATCCTCGGCGACCCGCAGAGAACGCGGAATGCCCTGTACCAGCAAGGCAATGAACTTGACGTTCGGGCGCCCGCCCAGGGCATTGAGAATGGCGATACGGGCGCCATCACCAGCTACCGCCTGGCCACCGGACGCGGCCTCGAACGACAGCAGGGGCAGGCTCAGGTCACGCCAGGCCACCTGACCGAGAAACCAGTCGGGCAGGCCAGGCATTGCTGGCGGGGCGCGATAGGGAATCAGCTCGGCCACGGCCACGTTGGGCAGCAGCAACGTGCGATCGGCCAGCGGCACGACCAGACCGGTCAGGCTGCTGACGCTGTTCTGGGTAACGACGGCTTGGCTCATGAAAAAGTCCTGTTATGCAGCGAAATCAATGAAGGGAAGCCGCGGCCTATCGGCACTGCTCGGCAAGATGGTCGACCAGTGCAGCAGCCAGCTCTCGCGGGTCGGCACTGAAGCTGCTGTAGCCGCCCTCGCGCAGGCTGTCGGGCATGCTCGAGCAGACGCAGCTGTCAGCGCGCTGTGTCCAGATCATGCCGCCCTGGCGCTTCACATAGGCGGCTGCCGCGCTGCCATCGCTGCCCATGCCGCTGAAGGCGATAACGCCACTACCCGCCGCAAAGCGCTGCGCCAGATTGAGCATCATCTGGTCGATCGATGGGCTGTAGGGTTCTGGCCAGGGTCGGGCAGTGACCTGCATGGCCCCGTCATCGCTGAAAGCCAGCTCGTTGCTGACCGGCACCACGACCACCTCACCGCAGCGCACGCTGTCGCCATCGCGCACCGTGCCAACACGCCACTGACTGTGACGGCCGACGGCCTGGGGCAGCGTCGTCTCGAAGCTGGGGTCGATATGCTGCGCGTAAATGAAACCTACCGGCAGGCCGCCGGGCAAGGCATCGAGAAAGGCCTTCACCGCCGCCGGACCGCCAAGGGACGCCGCCAGCAGCCAGATCTGCCTCGCCGGCTCGCCCGCTTGCAGTGGCGTATTGGCCAGCACCGCAGGCAACTCGACGCGCCCAGGGCGCTGAACTTCGGCGAGCAGACCATCCAGGCCGGCACCCACTGCCAAAGCGGGATCACCCACCAGTTTTTTCAGTTTGCCGACCAGGCGTCGCTCCCAGCGCGGGTAGTTCTCGGAACTGCGCTCGGGCGCATGCCCCTCGCCAAACAGCACCGGCACCCTGGAATCCTCCATCAGCGCATCGATCAACGGCAAATCATCGGACTGCACCAGGTCGACCAGCCACAGCTCGGCCTCGCAGGCCTGCAGCGCCGCATCGTCGAGCCGCGCCGGATCACTGTTGAGCACCACCTGATAACCATTGCTGCTCAGCGCCTGCTGCAGCACATGGCGCTGCAGCGAGGTGTCGGCGATCACCGCGATACGCGCCGCGCCGCGCTCGCTCATGGCCGCTTCGTCCACTTTTCGATGGCGCTCAGCAGCAGCGATTCCTGATAAGGCTTGCCGAGGTATTCGTTGACGCCGATGCTCATCGCACGTTCACGGTGCTTCTCACCGGTACGCGAGGTAATCATGATGATCGGCAGATCCTTCAGGCCCTCGTCGTGGCGGATCAGGTTGGCAACCTCGAAGCCGTCCATCCGCGGCATCTCGATATCCAGCAACATGATATCGGGGCGATGCTCCTGAAGTTGCGCGATAGCGTCGACCCCGTCCTTGGCGGTCAGCACGTTCATGCCGTTGCGCTCCAGCAGGCGACTGGTGACCTTGCGTACGGTCACCGAGTCGTCGACCACCATGACCAGCGTCGGGCGCTCGACCTCGACTTCAGGCGCCGCGCCAGCGTCGGCGGACAGCCGTGGCCGAACCTGATACTGCAGATGCGCATGCAGCTCGCGGATGGTCGCCAGCAGATCGAGAATCACCACCACGCGACCGTCGCCAAGGATGGTCGCACCGGAAATACCATGCACCGCGGCGAACTGCGGCCCCAGGCTCTTCACCACGATCTCCCGCGAGCCGGCCAGGGAGTCCACCTGCACGGCCATCGCGTGTTCGCTGGAACGCACCAGGATCACCGGCAGCGGCAGGCTCTGGCCAACCAGTTTGGGATGCTGGCCGTTGTTCAGCAGATCCCCCAGGTAACGCAGCTCGTAGACCTGGCCGGCGTACTCGAAGCGCGGCGCGTCCGGCCCGTAGTATTCCTCCAGCTCGTAAGGCGAAACCCGCACGATGCCTTCGATGGTGTTCAGCGGGATGGCGTACAGATCCTCGCCGGAGAGCACCATCAACGCGCGGTTGACCGACACGGTGAACGGCAGACGGATGCGGAACGTGGTGCCCTGGCCAGCGGTGGAATCGATGCTCATGGAGCCGCCGAGCTGCTTGACCTCGGCGTTGACCACGTCCATACCGACGCCACGCCCGGAAATTTGCGTAACCTTCTCGGCCGTGGAGAAACCGGCCTCGAGGATGAACTGCAGAATTTCGTGCTCGCTGAGGTCGGCACCGGCATCCATCAGGCCACGCTCGATGGCCTTGCGACGGACTGCGTCCAGGTTGATCCCGGCACCGTCGTCGCTGAGGGTCAGTACGATGTCGCCGCCTTCGCGGGCCAGACCCAGGCGGATGCTGCCCTGCTCCGGCTTGCCGGCCTCACGGCGTGCGGCGAGACCTTCGATGCCGTGGTCGACGGCGTTGCGCAGCATGTGTTCGAGCGGCGCGACGATACGTTCGAGCACCGTACGATCCATCTCGCCGTCAGCGTTGCCGACGATGAATTCGACCTGCTTGCCCAGCTCGCTGGCGACCTGCCGAACGATACGACGCAGGCGTGGTACCAGACGATCGAAAGGCACCATGCGCGTACGCATCAGGCCTTCTTGCAGCTCGGTGTTGACCCGCGCCTGTTGCAGCAGCAGGGTTTCCGCATCGCGGTTACGCGAGGCCAGGGTTTCCTTCAGATCCAGCAAGTCGGAAGCCGACTCGAAGAGCGCACGCGACAGCTGCTGCAGCTGCGAATGGCGATCCATCTCCAGCGGGTCGAAGTCCTCGTAGCCGGCGCGCTCGGCCTCGGCCTGATAGCGGCTGAGGATCTGCGCCTGGGTCTCGGTATCGAGGCGCCGCAACTGATCGCGCACCCGGTCGATGGTGGCTTCCATCTCGCTCAGGGTGAAACCGAAATCGCTGACCTGCTGCTCGACGCGACCGCGGAAAATCGAGGTTTCACCCGCCAGGTTGACCAGGCCCTCGAGCAGATCCGCCGGCACCTTGACCAGCTCTTGCGGCGCACGGCGGGCAGCGGCCTCTTCAGCGGCCACCTCGGCGCGCTGTACGAAAGGCAGCACACGGTGCTGCGCTTGCACGGCCGGCTGCTCGCTGGCGGCGACGATGGAGGTGACCGCACGAACGGGAACCTGCTCCGGCTCGACCGGACGCTCGTCCAGCGGCTGTTGCTGCAGGCGCTGACGCAACTCGTCGACACTCTTCTGCAAACCTTCGAAACCGGACTGCACGTCGAGGTACAGGCTTTCTGGCCAGGGTGCGCCCTGCGCCTGAGCTTCAGTCAGGTGCTGCTCCAGATCGTGGCTCTGGTCACCCAGGTGTTTCTGACCTGCCAGACGTGCACCGCCCTTCAGGGTATGCAGCACGCGCAGCAGCTCATCGATGGCACCGACGTCGTCACGACGCTCTTCCCAGCGGCCAATGCCGGCTTCCATGGTCTCGAGCAGGTCGTCGGCTTCTTCGAGGAAGATATCGAGAATATCCGCCTCGGCGTCGAACGCCTCTTCGTGCACGGCACGCAGCGGAACAGCCGTGGGCATGCTCAGTTGTTCGTCGGGGTTGGCGCGCAGCCGGCGAATGGTTTCGATCAGTTCGTCGCCGCCGGGTACTGGACGATGGGCGCGCACCGCATCGAGCATCTCCGCCAAGCGGTCGTGGCAAGCCTGGAGCAATTCGAACAGCATCTGGCTGGCGCGCAGACGGCCGTTGCCGAGATCCTCGTAGAGGAATTCCAGTTCGTGAGCCAGGTCGCCGATCTCACGGATCTCAGCCATCCGCGCGCCACCCTTGAGGGTGTGCAGATCGCGCTGCAGCGACTCCAGATCGAGGCTGTTGTCGACGTCATCCATCCAGTGAGATAGCGCCGCACCGGCACTGTCGATGATGTCGAAACCTTCTTCGAGAAAGATTTCCACCAGCTCGGGATCACGGTCATCGTCCACCGGCGCCTGTTGCTGCAGTTGGGTCGGCGTGGTGTATTCGCTCACACTCAGCGGTTCGACGAGCGGCTCTTCAAAAGACGCTACTTCAGCCAGCGGAGCGCTGTCCGGCTGTGGCTCCGTTACCTCGGGCAACTCGGCGGGCTGCGGAGCATCCGCTTCTACGGGCTGCTCATCCTGTCCACCACGCTGGCGGAACAGGCGAATCGTCGCGACCAGCTCATCCGCATGTTGTGCGGGCTGACGACCCTGCAGGCTGTTGAGCATGGCCACCAGAAGAGCATGGCCCTGCTGCAGGCTGCCGGTGACGAAGGAGGATACGTCGTAACGACGATCCATCAGGCCTTCGTAAAGCGCTTCCAGCTCATGGGCCAGCTCGCTGATCGGAGCGATCCCGGCCATGTTCGCACCGCCCTTGAGGGTGTGCAGGTCACGTTGCAGCGAGGACAGCGCGGTACGGTTGTCCGGCTCCGCCAACCAGCGCTCCAGGGCGAGACCGGCGCTGTCGAGAATGTCCACGGCCTCTTCGAGGAAGATGGACACCAGTTCGTCGTCGGCTGCGTCTACAGGTTGTGCGGATTGGCTGGCATCATCATTGGCCGCGTCGGCGACCAGCGACTGTTCCAGGGTACGGGTCGCTTCATCCAGGTCGACCACTTGCAGGCCAGGCACGTCACCCGACAGCAGTGCCAACTTGGCAGGATCCAGTGCTTCGTCCAGCAGCGCGCGCAGCGCGGCGACTCGCTCGGCACTGGCACTGACTTCCAGGCCGGCAGCGACCTGATCCATCATGCTGACCAGCGCTTCATGGGCCTGCTCGGCCTCATCGAAGAAACGCTCGCTGACAGCCAGGCGACCCTCTTCCACCGCGCCGTAGAGATCGAGCAATACTTCGCACAGCTCGTCGATCTGCGGTAATTCGGCCATCTCCGCACCGCGGCCCAGGGTCGTCAACTCTTCCAGCAGTGCGCTGAGTTCCTGACGTTCGGACGGATGCTCGCGCCAGCGGTGCAGCAGGTCTTCGGCGTCCAGCAGGATGTCCATGCCTTCGGCGAGGAAGATGCTGATCAACTGCGGGTCGCGGCTTTCGCCCTGTACGTCCTGGCGCTGGCTCTCGGCATGTTCGAGGCGCTTGTCATGCAGCTGTTGCACGCGCTCCAGGTACTCATCGGCACCGGGAAGCGGCTGCAACGGATCGCTTTCCAGTTGCGCCAGGCCCTGACGGAACAGCGCCTGGGCTTCGACCAGTACTTCGGCCTCGGCCAGATCCAGCGGTAGCAGGTTGGCCTTGAACTCCTTGACCATCTTCTCCAGCGGCGCAGCGACCTCGGCCATCGGCAGGATGCCGGCCATATAGGCACTGCCCTTGAGCGTGTGCAGGGCGCGCTGCAAGTCGTCGGTCACCGGCTGTGGCAGTTCTCGGGCGCAGTCATCGAGAAAGGCGGACAGGGTCTCGAGGTGGGTTTCCGCTTCGTTGCGGAAAATCTCCAGCAACTGCGGATCCAGCCCCTCGCTCTCTTCGGCAACGGGCACGGCAGCCTCGATCTCGCCCGCGGGCTCAGCTACCGCGGCAGCCGGGGCGTCATGCTTTGGGAGACTCAGCCCCTTGGCCAGCGCATGCGCGTCGGCGGCAAGGTGGTCGACGTCATCACGCTGGCGTTGAGCCTGAGCGGCGAACTCATCGACCAGCTCCGGCATCAGGGCGACGACCTGCTCGATTACCTGCTGTACCTCGGCATCCGGCTGGATGCTGCGGTCGAGCACGCGGTTGAGCATGTTCTCGATCGACCAGGCCAGCTCGCCGATAACCAGCGCGCGCACCATGCGACCACTGCCCTTGAGGGTGTGGAAGGCGCGGCGCACTTCGGTCAGCGCGTCCTTGTCCTCGGTATCGGCGCACCAGCGCGGCAGGAATTCGGCGATGGTTTCCAGCACTTCGCCTGCTTCTTCGATAAAGACTTCACGCAGTTCTTCGTCGATCGGTTCTTCGTCGGCAGGAGGCGGCAGCAGGCTAGGTGGCACGTCCAGCGCTGGCGGATTGATCGCCTGCACCGGAGCGGCCATCACGTCGGCCATGGAAATGGCTTTCTCCGCAGCCGGCTCTTCAAGCACAGCTGGCTCGGGCATGCCGGGCAATTCGACTTCCGGCAGTTGCAGATCGGCCAGGTCGATCTCGTCCCACTGCACGTCGCTGTCTGCATCGAAGTTCAGGGACTCCAGCTGCCCGGGCTGGTTCTCAAAGCCCTCGGCAGGTAGATCCAGAGTCGGCAATTCGCTCGCCGAACGCTCGATATCAACCAGGTCGAGACGGGGTTCCAGCTCCTCGAGCGACCACAGCGTGTCATCTTCAGCGTCTTGCGACTGCTCCGGATCGGGCGCATGCGATGCGCCCGCAGGTTCAGCGTCGAGATCGAATGACCAGTCGTCATCGGCCTGCGAGGGTGCCTGCTCCGCTACGGCGGGCGCGTCGAGCTGGCCAAGGTCGAGGGGTTCGGCCGAGGGCGGCGATGGGTCATCCAGCGCCAGCGGCTCGAAGGTATCCGGTTTGTCGGCGGGCAGATCACTGTCGTCCAGCGTCCAGCTGTCGTCTGCTACCGATGCGCTCGCATCGGCGTAGGGGTCATCGCTCAGCTCGCCAAGGTCGATGACCTCTGGAATGGATGACGGCGACGCCTCGGGCTCTGCGTAAAGGAGCGCTTGCGGCTGCTCGTCATCAGCCTGCGGCCAGCTGTCGTCGGTCTGAAAGCTGGTATCGGATTCACTGAGTTCGAGTCGCGTCTCGCCAGATGGCTGCGCCTCGATGCTCAGCGGCTCCACGGATTCGGTTTCGACAGCACTAGCGAGAGCGGGCGCGGACAGCACGTCGATATCGTGCAGCGGATCGTCCAGCGGTGCCGGTTTTTCGTCGACCGGCGCGGCATCGAGAATCGATGGTTTTTCCTGCAGCGGATAGCCAAGCGCAGCGAGGCTTTCTTCGGCGACATCGAGAATCAGGTCGCCCTGGGTCGCGTGATCCTCGGAGAGGCGCTCCAGGTAATACTCGACGCTGGTGATGGCATCGGCCAGGGTGTCGAGGTTCTGCCAGTTGGGTACAGCCTTGCGGGCCAGCAGCTGCTCCTGGATGTAGCTGTTGCAGGCATTGAGCAGTGCGGCGGCGCGATCCAGAGGGATCATCGCCAGCCCGCCACGCACCTGGGTCAGCAGCCCCGGCACACGGGCCAGGTGCTCGTGATTCCACTGCGAGGCGATGAATTCGATGATCGCGTCCTTGGCCTGTTCCAGGCCATTGCGCGCTTCCTTGATCACCAGTTGGTGAATCTGCCCCACATCGGTGGTGGGCAGGTGGCTTTCCTCGCGCCTGGCGTTGTCGTTCTGGCCGACCATGCCGGTCAGCGTCGCTTCGACGTACAGCAGTGCGCCGGCGACATCCATCAACACCGCATCGCTGGGTTCCTGAGTACCTTGAGCCAGGGCGCGCACCATGTCGAGCTGGTCGACGATGACCTTGCGCGGCTGAGCGAAACCGAGCACGGCGAGGGTGTCGGCGATCTGCTTGAGCGGTACCAGCAGGGCTTCCATATCTGCGACCTGGGTACGATCACTGCGCACGAACAGATCGAGGCTGTCCTTGACCCGTACCAGCTCCTCGCACAGGGCGCCGACTACCGAGCGCATCGCATCGCGATCCGGACCGGCCAGACGGGCACGCTCCTCATCGACGACATCGTGGTCAGGCAGCGCCTCGTCAAGGCTGTAGCGGTCGCGCAGCACGCGATTGCGCGGCGACTGCGCCGATGCCTTGGCGACGTAGAACAGCAGGTTCTTGGTGAGTTCGTCCGGCGCGGGCTGGTTGATGCCGTCGGCGCCCTGTTCGGTCAGGCGTTTGAGTTCCTTGTCGACCTGGCGCAACAACGTGCGCACGGACGTACCGTTGGCCACGCTGCCATTGGACAGCCCTTCGACCATGCCCGAGGCGATCTGCCAGAGCGACTCCAGCGGCGAGTCCTTGCACAAGGTTTCCAGGCGCGCGAAAACCCGCGCCATGTAGCCAAGGTTGGTGCCCAGATCCTGCTGGCGGATCACGCCAACCAGCGCGACCTGGAGCATCTGCCGCAGCTTGCGCAACAAAACGGGCAGCTCGGCGGTGCGCAACTGGGTCAGCGACTCCGGCGACAGGGCGTCAGCTCGGGCGGACAGATCAGGAGAGAACAGGCTGGTTTCCGACAGCAACTTCTCGCCCCGCGCGGCGCGCAGGTCGTTGAGCAGCGGCAGTACCACCATCGGCAGGTCGCGGCGGGCGGTCTGGATGCGATCCAGGTAGACCGGCAGTTGCAGGATCGCCTGCATCAGCACTTCCAGCGCTTCGCCCTGGTTGGCCACACGACCGTCGATCAGCGCCTGGGACAGGTGCTCCATTTCCTCGGCAAGCAATGCCGCGCCGAAGAATTCGACCATCTGCAGAGTGCCATGAACCTGATGCACATAGGTCTGGCAGAAGCGCATGCGTGTCGAATCCTGCGGATTCTCGACGAACGCCTCCAGAGCCTGTCGCGCCTGCTTCAGGGTTTCTGCGATTTCACCCTTGACCCACTCCAGGGCGACATAGTCGTGCCGATCACCCATACACACTCCGTCTCTTAGCCCTTGCGGGTATACGCCAGCACTCGCTCATCGGCCACCGGAAGCATATCCGGGTGCTGCCAACCGACCACCTCGCCCACTCCGACCACCAGCAAGCCACCAGGCGCCAGGCACTCGGCCAGGCGGTTGAGGATCTCGCGGCGCCGCCAGCGGCGAAAATAAATCAGCAAGTTCTGGCAAAAAATAACGTCCATGCCGGTCATTGGCGCTTTGTCCAACTCCAGCACATTGAGCTTGGCGCAACACACTCGCGCGGCAAGCCCTGGTACCACCTTGAAACGTCCATCGGCCTGCTGCAGGAAGTAACGTTCGCGCAGGCTTTCATCCATCTGTTGCAACCGGCGCACGTCATACAGACCGTCACGCGCCTTGCTCAGGGCACTGCGGCTGATATCGGTGCCGGTGACGCCGAACAGCCCTTCAGAGCCCAGCACTTCACTGGCACCAATGGCCAGCGAGTAGGGTTCCTCGCCGCTGGAGCAACCCACGC
This sequence comes from Phytopseudomonas daroniae, assembly GCF_004327275.1. NCBI lineage: Bacteria > Pseudomonadati > Pseudomonadota > Gammaproteobacteria > Pseudomonadales > Pseudomonadaceae > Phytopseudomonas > Phytopseudomonas daroniae. The sequence goes on along the minus strand of NZ_QJUJ01000003.1, from coordinate 255,183 downwards.
TCCATATCGCCAGAGGCTCGTCCAGTCCCTGTTCGCCACGACGGGCGACATAGGCCTGATAAACCTCGAACGATGGCGGATGCCGGTAAAAGCGGGTTTCCTGTACCGTCAGCCGATCCAGCAGATTCGCCCATTCCACCGCCCCGCGCGGGCCGTCGGTGACCTGCCGGTAATAACTGGCGTAATCACCGACACCCAATTCGCGCATGCGGGCGCTGAGGTTGGTCTGCAGGAAAATCCGGCGCTGCTCGTTGAGCACCATGCCGAGCCGCGACTCCAGCAACTGCTGCCAGTCGCGGAACTCCGTGGCGGACATGTCCGCCAGCGGTTGCAGGGCCCAGACGCCTGACTGCATGTCGTGCACCTCGCTCACGCCTGCGTCTGCCACGCAGCACATCGTTCAATGCGCCGCCCGGCAGCCGGTCAGGCCTGCTCGCCGTCTTGTGGCAGGGTAAAACCGGATACCGAATGACGCATTTCACTGGCCATCTTGGCCAGGGTACCAATGCTCTTGGCGGTGGCCGTGGTACCGGACGACGTCTGCGAGGTGATCTCCTGAATCACGTTCATGGTGTTGGAGATGTGACCCGCGGACGACGCCTGCTGACGTGCAGCGTTGGAAATGTTCTGGATGAGGGCCGCGAGGGTCTTCGATACCTTCTCGATCTCTTCCAGTGCCACACCCGCATCCTGGGCCAGTCGAGCACCACGTACCACCTCGGAGGTGGTCTGTTCCATGGAGATAACGGCTTCGTTGGTGTCCGTCTGAATGGTTTTTACCAGTGCCTCGATCTGCTTGGTCGCGCCCGAGGAACGTTCCGCGAGGCGCTGTACCTCGTCCGCTACCACGGCGAAGCCTCGGCCTGCGTCACCGGCCATGGAGGCCTGGATCGCGGCGTTCAGTGCGAGGATGTTGGTCTGGTCGGCGATGTCGTTGATGAGGCTTACGATGTCACCGATCTCCTGGGACGATTCACCGAGGCGTTTGATCCGCTTCGAGGTGTCCTGGATCTGCTCACGGATGTTATCCATGCCGGTGATGGTGTTGTGTACGACTTCGTTGCCCTTGTTGGCGATGGCTACGGAACGTTCCGCTACCGCGGAGGACTCCGAGGCGTTCGCCGATACCTGATCGATCGACACGGCCATTTCGTTGATCGCCGCGGAGGCACCGGCGATTTCCTGGGCCTGGTGCTCGGAAGCCTCGGCCAGGTGCATCGCCGTGGCCTGGGTTTCCTGGGCCGCGCCCGCTACCTGAACGGCGGTCAGGTTGATCGTGGCTACCAGGTCGCGCAGCTGGTCGATGGAGTAGTTGATGGAGTCGGCGATGGCACCGGTGAAGTCCTCGGTTACCGTCGCGGCCACGGTCAAGTCACCGTCGGCGAGGTCGGCGATCTCATCGAGCAGACGCAGAATCGCGGTCTGGTTACGTTCGTTCTTCTCGGCGGTTTCGGCGAGACGGCGGTTGGTCTCGCGCACCATCACCAGACCGATGATCAGAATCGAACCCAGTGCCAACGCACCCAGCACGTAGCCGGCGATGGTGTTCAGCGCACGACCGGCAGCCAGGCCTTCGAAACCCTCGGACAGGGCAGAGGCTTTGTCCAGCAGGGTTTGCGACAGGGTGAAGATGGTGTTGGCCGATTCACGAACCTGGAACAGTTCCGGCGAGGTTTCGAGGATTTCGTCCACGGAACCGGAAACGAATTCGAACAGTTCGGAAATTTCCGCCAGACGCTCGAGCGCTTCCGGGTCGCTTACCCTGGCGATTTCCATCGCCGCATTACCTTCCTGCATGGCGCTCAGTACGCGACCGAACAGGCTGGCGTCACGACCGAACATGTCGGCGGCCTGTACCGAATCCTGGTCACCGGCCAGAACCTTGTTCACCGAACCGAGAATCCGCTCGGCAAGCAGCGACTGCCGCTGGGCAACCGAAACCTGGGCAGCCGGCGCACCGCTTTCCAGCAGAATGTCGACCACTTCTTCGTACTCGACCTGCAGCTGCGGGATGGTTTCCGCCAGCGTGGCAGCAACCTGGTGCAGCGACAGAACGGTCTGCTCGGCGGCCAGGATGGCATCGGCATTCTGCCGCAGGCCGTCCCAGTCTTGCTGCACGGCAGCAATCTGTGCCTGAACCGCTGCAGGCGCTGCGGGCAGGCTGCTTTGCTCGTTACCATCGGTCAGGTAGGCCCAGCGCTCCTGGAAGTCGTTACGCGCGTCGCGCAGCAGGGCGAAGGCGGCGGGCGTGCCCGTGGCAGCTTCGGTGGCATCCTTGGCGATACGCTGGGACAGTACGCGCAGTTCACCCGCGTGACCGATGTACTCGGTGTCGTAGTTACTTTGCGTATTAACGTACGCAAAGTTGGCGAACAGCATCACGATCGAGATGATCAGGACAACGAACAGCCCTGCCACGAGGGCGCCAATACGTGTCCCCGCCAGCACATTGTTTGAGGTTACTTTTTTCATTATCTGGCCCCCGCCTGGACCCTACCGCACTTCGAATTCCATATAACGTCAGAAGGCTGGCTACGCCGCCTCCACCGAAAAGCTCTCAATACGCAACGTCGATAAACCCAGGAGCCTGTGCCAGCGCGTGTGGGCTGAACACCAGCCAGGGCTGCTCGCGCTGGAACACACCATGAATGAACGGCTGGATGGACGCTTCGAGCGGTGGCAACTGCTCGGAGAAGGTATCCACCGCGAAGTGCTGCATACCGAACACCTCGTCGACCGTGAGGCCGGCGAAGACATCCTGATGGTCGACTACCAGCACGCGCCGTTGCTTGCGCAGCGGCGACAGCTCGCTACCGAAGAAGCCGCACAGATCCATCACCGGCAGCAATCGCCCGCGCACGTTGGCCACGCCCTTTACCCAGCTCTTCACGCCGGGCAGCAAGGTGTGCCGTGGTTCGTGCAGTACTTCACCGACCTCTCCCATCGGTGCGACGAACAGCCGTTCGCCCATGCGAAAACCAATACCGCTCCAGGTCTGCACCGCCACCTGCTGCGATGGCAGACCAGCCGCCACCGCACGACAACGTTGCTCGATGCCGAGAAGAATCTGAAAAGGAGTGCGTGCCTCAGACATGCCTGCCGTGACCTTCTTCTTATGTCGCGCGCTGTCCGGGCTCAGCCGGCCAGCACCGCGTTCAGGGTTTTCAGCAGAGTGGCTTCGTCCACCGGTTTGGTCAGGTAATCCTTCGCGCCCTGGCGTTTGCCCCAGACCTTGTCGGTTTCCTGATCCTTGGTGGTGACGATGATCACCGGAATGTGGTTGGTCTCGGCATCCTTGGTCAGTTGCCGGGTTGCCTGGAAGCCGTTGAGGCCAGGCATGACGATGTCCATCAATACCGCATCGGGCTTTTCCTGGCGCGCCAGGGCAACACCATCAGCACCGTTTTCGGCCTTGAGTACCTGATGCCCGTGCTTTTCCAGCATGGCGGTCAGTTTGTACATTTCGGTCGGCGAGTCATCAACAATCAGAATTCGAGCCATGATGTTTCCCAATACATAAAGAAGAGGCGTTAGTGGCGTCAGCCGGACGTCAGGATGCTTGCTCGACCGGAGAGAAATCCGGTACGTGGGCCTTGATCGCGCCGAGCAGCTCTTCCTTGCTGAAGGGTTTGGTCAGGTATTGATCAGAACCAACGATGCGCCCCTTGGCCTTGTCGAACAGGCCATCCTTGGACGACAGCATGATAACTGGCGTGGACTTGAAGGCACTGTTGTTCTTGATCAGGGCGCAGGTCTGATAGCCATCGAGACGCGGCATCATGATGTCGACGAAAATGATGTTCGGATGGGTGTCGGCGATCTTCGCCAGGGCATCGAAGCCGTCCACCGCAGTGATCACCTCGCAACCCACCTTTTTCAGCAAGGTTTCCGCTGTACGACGAATCGTTTTCGAGTCGTCGATCACCATCACCCTCAAACCTTCGGAATGTTGTTCCATGTCTGCCCTGCCACCACTTCGGTGAGTCGTTGTGTACGCCATTTCCAGTGTGCCGGAAGCCCTAAGATCAATGGGCCCGGCCCATCGCTGGGCCTTTTTAGCACACTCTCTTCATGCAAGCCATCGGCCCGGTTCCCCTTGACCACCGGCCCTGTCAGCGCCAACCTTGGCGCCCACCCCCGCTACCTTTGCGGCGTTTTTTTTGCTACCGCCCTTCACGGAGATACCTCAATGAGCGTTCGGCTCGGCATCGTCATGGATCCCATCGCGCAGATCGCCTACAAGAAGGACAGCTCGCTGGCCATGCTGTTGGCTGCCCAGGCTCGCGGCTGGAGCCTCTTCTATATGGAACAGAAGGATCTCTACCAAGCCGCTGGTGTTGCCCGGGGCCGCACGCGCGCCCTTCAGGTATTTGCCGATCCGCAGCGCTGGTTCGAGCTCGGCGAGGAGCAGGATCTGCCACTGGCCGAACTGGATGTGATCCTGATGCGCAAGGATCCGCCCTTCGATAACGAATTCGTCTACTCAACTTACCTGCTCGAGCAGGCCGAAGAAGCCGGCACACTGGTGGTCAACCGACCGCAAAGCCTGCGCGACTGCAACGAGAAACTCTTCGCCACCCGCTTTCCGACACTTACGCCGGAGACGATTGTCAGCCGAAGGTCTGACATTCTGCGTGATTTTGCGCGACAGCACCGTGACATCATTCTCAAACCCCTCGATGGCATGGGTGGTTCGATGATCTTTCGTCACCGCGAAGGCGACCCGAATCTTTCGGTGATCCTCGAAGTCCTCACTGCCCACGGCAGCCAGCAGATCATGGCGCAGCGCTACCTGCCAGCCATCCTCGACGGCGACAAGCGCATCCTGATGATCGACGGCGAGCCGGTGCCGTATTGCCTGGCACGCATTCCCGCCAGCGGCGAAACCCGCGGCAACCTGGCCGCCGGCGGCCGCGGCGAAGCCCGCCCGCTCACCGATCGGGATCGCGAGATCGCCGCTGCGGTCGGCCCCAGCCTGCGCGAACGCGGCCTGCTGTTCGTTGGCCTCGACGTGATCGGCGACCACCTCACCGAGATCAACGTCACCAGCCCTACCTGCATCCGCGAGATCGATTCGGCCTTCGATACGCGCATCGGCGAACAGTTGATGGACAAGATTGCCGAAAAGCTCAATGCGCGGAGTGCTTCATAGACTTTTCGCGGACGCCTCGGCAGACTGCGCGGCAATCCTGAACCGACAGAATCGCGATGAACGCAGCAACCACCCCACCCGATATCACGTCCTCCGGCGTTCGTCCGGCGGATCGCCTGGGGTTTACCCTGTTCCTCGCGGCGGCGCTGCATGCCGCGCTGATCCTCGGCCTGGGCTTCACGTTCGTCGAGCCCGGGCAGATCAGCAAAACCCTGGAAATCACCCTGTCCACCTTCAAGAGCGATGAAAAGCCCAAGGAGGCGGACTTCCTTGCCCAGGACAACCAGCAGGGCAGCGGCACCCTGGAAAAGAAGGCAGCGCCGACCACCACCGAACAGGCGCCGTTCCAGGACACCGAAGTGCGCAAGGTGACGCCAGCGGCCGCTCCGCCACCGCCCGCGGTCAAGCCGGAAGCGCCCAAGGCGGTCGTCACCAGCAAAGCGCCCCAGGCCCAGAAGGCGCCGGCCAAGCCCGAGGAAACCAAACCCACGCCACCGGCCCCCGCAGCACCCACCTTCGACAGCGCTCAGCTGTCCGCCGAGATCGCCAGCCTGGAAGCGGAGCTGGCCAATGAAGTGCAGCAGTACGCCAAAAGGCCGAAGATCCATCGCCTCAACGCCGCCTCGACCATGCGCGACAAGGGTGCCTGGTACAAGGACGAGTGGCGCAAGAAGGTCGAACGCATCGGCAACCTCAACTACCCGGACGATGCGCGACGCCGACAAATCTACGGTAGCCTGAGGCTGCTGGTATCGATCAACCGTGACGGCAGCCTGTACGAAGTACTGGTGCTGGAATCGTCTGGCGAGCAGGTGCTCGACCAGGCCGCCATGCGTATCGTCCGCCTGGCCGCGCCCTACGCGCCATTCGCCGGCGACCTGGCGGACATCGACCGCCTGGAAATCATCCGTACCTGGCGCTTCGAGCGCGGCGACCGCCTGTCGAGCAACTGAAGTGCCTCAAGCCTCAAGCCTCAAGCCTCAAGCCTCAAGAATTCGGCCGGTGAGGCGAGCGGACGATCAATCGCGTTTCGCTCTCACTTGCAGCTTGTAGCTTGAGCCTTGCAGCTTCAAACTAGCGTCCATGAAAGACGCTACCCCGAGCATCCTCAAACATCACTTTCTGATCGCCATGCCGCATATGGCCGATCCGAACTTCGCGCACACCGTAATCTATCTGATCGAGCATAACGATCAGGGCGCCATGGGGTTGGTTATCAACCGTCCCAACGGCTTGAACCTGGCCGATGTGCTCGAACAGTTGCGTCCCGACAGCGAGCCTTCCGTGCTCTGCCAGAGCCTGCCGATCTTCAGCGGTGGCCCGGTGCAGACGGATCGCGGCTTCGTGCTGCACCCCAGTGGTCCGCAGTTCCAGGCGACCCTCGACCTGGGCGACCTGGGTCTGTCAACCTCTCAGGATGTGCTGTTCGCCATCTCGCAAGGCGAAGGCCCGGCCCGACACCTGATCGCCCTCGGTTATGCCGGTTGGGGTGCCGGCCAACTGGAAGAAGAGCTGGCCGACAACGTCTGGCTGACCTGCCCGGCGGCTCAGGCGATCCTCTTCGAGACGCCATACGACCAGCGCCTTGGCGCCGCCGCCGCCCTGCTCGGCATCAACCTCAACCTGCTCACCGCCCAGGCGGGGCACGCCTGATGGCCGAGGCGAGCAGCAAACCGCTGCGCCTGCTGCTCGGTTTCGATTACGGCACCAAACAGATCGGCGTCGCCGTGGGCCAGCCCATCACCGGTTCTGCCCGCGAGCTGTGCATCCTCAAGGCACAGAACGGCGTGCCGGACTGGCAGAAGGTCGAAGCGCTGATCCGCGAGTGGCAGCCTGACGCCCTGGTCGTCGGCCTGCCGCTGAACATGGACGGTACGCCCAGCGACATGAGCGAGCGCGCGGAGAAGTTCGCCCGCCGCCTGAACGGCCGCTTCAACCTGCCGGTTTTCACCCACGACGAACGCCTGACCACCTACGCCGCCAAGGGCGAACGCCTGCAACAGGGCCAGACCGGCGGTTATCGCCAGCGCCCGGTAGACGCCCTGGCCGCCGCCTTGCTGTTGCAGGGCTGGCTGGAAGAAAACAGCCCGGGCTGACCCAGCCACGGCCACAAGGAGCTTTCGATGAGCCTACCCAACCCCGCCGAGCTGCTGCCGCAGATGGCGTCCTCGCTGATCAGCCACCTGAACCGGCGGCAGATCCTCACGCCGCGCTTCATCGGTATCCGCACCGGCGGCGTATGGGTCGCCCAGGCGCTGCTGGAGCAACTGGGCCGCGATGAGCCGCTGGGTATCCTCGACGTCTCCTTCTACCGCGACGACTTCACCCAGAACGGCCTGCACCCCCAGGTACAGCCCTCCGAGCTGCCGTTCGAGATCGAAGGCCAGCACCTGGTGCTGATCGACGACGTGCTGATGAGCGGGCGCACCATCCGCGCCGCCCTCAACGAATTGTTCGACTACGGCCGACCGGCCAGCGTGACCCTGGTCAGCTTGCTCGATCTGGATGCCCGCGAACTGCCGATCCGCCCGGATGTAGTCGGCGCGACCCTGTCGCTGGCGGCCGATCAGCGGGTAAAATTGTCCGGCCCCGCCCCCTTTACCCTCGAACTTCAGACGCTTTCCGACCAAGGCCGTCCGCAATGACCCCAATCGATGCCAAGCGCCCGCTGCAACTGAACGACCAAGGCCAATTGCGCCACTTCCTGTCCCTCGACGGCCTGCCCCGCGAGCTGCTGACGGAAATCCTCGATACCGCCGATTCCTTTCTCGAGGTCGGCGCCCGGGCGGTGAAGAAAGTCCCGCTACTGCGCGGCAAGACGGTGTGCAACGTGTTCTTCGAGAACTCCACGCGCACCCGCACCACCTTCGAACTGGCCGCCCAGCGCCTGTCGGCTGACGTGATCAGCCTGAACGTGTCGACCAGCTCGACCAGCAAGGGCGAGACGCTGTTCGACACCCTGCGCAACCTGGAAGCCATGGCCGCCGACATCTTCGTGGTGCGCCACGCCGATTCCGGCGCCGCGCATTTCATCGCCGAGCACGTGTGCCCCAACCTGGCGATCATCAACGGTGGCGACGGCCGCCATGCGCATCCGACCCAGGGCATGCTCGACATGCTCACCATCCGCCGCCACAAGGGCGGCTTCGAGAATCTCTCGGTGGCCATCGTCGGCGACATCCTGCATTCGCGGGTAGCACGCTCGAACATGCTCGCGCTGAAGACCCTCGGCTGCCCGGACATCCGCGTGATCGCACCGAAAACCCTGCTGCCCGTGGGGATCGAGCAATACGGCGTGAAGGTCTACAGCGACATGAGCGAAGGCCTCAAGGATGTCGATGTGGTGATCATGCTGCGTCTGCAGCGTGAGCGCATGACGGGCGGCCTGCTGCCCAGCGAAGGGGAATTCTATCGCCTGTTCGGCCTGACCGAGCAACGCCTCAGGCTGGCCAAGCCGGATGCCCTGGTCATGCATCCGGGGCCGATCAACCGCGGGGTCGAGATCGAGTCGGCCGTCGCCGACGGGCCGCAATCGGTGATCCTCAATCAGGTCACCTACGGCATCGCCATCCGCATGGCCGTGCTGTCCATGGCCATGAGCGGCCAGAACGCGCAACGACAACTCAACTCCGAGGAGCAGAACTGATGCGTACCCGTATCCTCGGCGCCCGCGTCATCGACCCGAACAGCGGTTTCGATCAGGTCGCGGATCTCTATGTGCAAGGCGGCAAGCTGAGCGCCATCGGCCAGGCGCCTGCGGGCTTCGAGGCCGATCAGACGCTGGATGCCCAGGGCCTCATCGCCGCGCCCGGCCTGGTCGACCTGTCCGTCGCCCTGCGCGAGCCCGGCTACAGCCGCAAAGGCAGCATCGCCAGTGAAACCCTGGCGGCCGCTGCCGGCGGTGTCACCAGCCTGTGCTGCCCACCCATCACCAAACCGGTGCTGGATACCTCGGCGGTTGCCGAGTTGATCCTCGACCGCGCCCGCGAGGCAGGCCATACCAAGGTGTTTCCCATCGGCGCCCTGAGCAAGGGGCTCGATGGCGAACAGCTTGCAGAGCTGGTCGCGCTGCGCGATGCCGGCTGCGTGGCGTTCGGCAACGGCCTGAACAACTTCCGCAACGCACGTACCCTGCGCCGCGCGCTTGAATACGCGGCGACCTTCGACCTCACGGTAATCATTCACTCCCAGGATCATGACCTCGCCGAAGGCGGCCTGGCTCACGAAGGCGCCACGGCCAGCTTCCTCGGCCTGTCGGGCATTCCGGAAACCGCCGAGACGGTGGCCCTGGCCCGTGATCTGCTGCTGGTCGAGCAGAGCGGCGTCCGTGCCCACTTCAGCCAGCTCACCAGCGCGCGTGGCGCACAATTGATCGCCGACGCGCAGGCGCGTGGCCTGCCGGTCACTGCCGACGTGGCGCTGTATCAGTTGATTCTCACCGATGAAGCCTTGATCGACTTCTCCAGCCTCTACCACGTGCAACCACCGCTGCGTACCCGCTTTGATCGCGACGGTCTGCGCGAAGCGGTGAAGAGCGGGGTGATCAGCGCCATCTCCAGCCATCACCAGCCCCACGAGCGCGACGCCAAGCTGGCGCCTTTCGGCGAGACCGAGCCCGGCATGAGTGGCGTTCAGTTGCTGCTGCCGCTGGCCATGACCCTGGTGCAGGACGGCCTGCTCGACCTGCCCACCCTGCTCGCTCGCCTCAGCAGCGGCCCGGCCCAGGCCCTGCGCCTGCCAGTTGGTCAACTGCAGGTCGGCGGCGCTGCGGATATCCTGCTCTTCGATCCCCAAGCCTCCACCGTGGCCGGCGAAACCTGGCACTCCAAGGGCCGCAACAGCCCCTTCCTCGGTCACTGCCTGCCAGGCCAGGTGCGCTACACGCTGGTCGATGGGCATATCAGTTACGAGGGCTGAGCCCCATGCGCCTGACGCCTGAGCCTACCGAGTCGCGATCACGAGCGACGGCTGCAAGGCGTTAGCGGACGTAGGGTGGATCGGGGCGCGTAGCTGACGATCTTTTCATCCACCAGCCCGTAGGATGGGTGAAACCCATCAATTTCCGATGGGTTTCACCCATCCTACGACCGTCCGCTTCCGCCTTGTAGCGCCCCCTGATCTAGCCCTCCCGCGCATTCTTGATCGATACCTGGTTATTCAGCGTCCAGAAATCGTAAAGCACGCCGACCAGAAACAGCCCGCCGGTAAACAGATACAGGATGCCGGTGATCCACTTGCCCTGGTACATGCGGTGCACACCGAAGATGCCGAGGAAGGTCAGCAGGATCCAGGCGATATTGAAATCGGTCTTGCCCGCGGTGAAACGCAGATCCGCTTCACGATCCATGGCCGGGATCAGGAACAGGTCGATGATCCAGCCAATGAACAGCAGACCCAGGGTAAAAAACCAGATGGTGCCGGTTACCGGCTTGCCGTAATAGAAACGGTGAGCGCCGAGAAAACCGAAAATCCATAACAGGTAGCCGATGATCTTGCTGTGAGTGTCAGGGCGCTGCATCGAGGCCTCCAGAGAAATGCTCCAAGTGCTTGGATCAATAACGACGCCACAGGTTTCCCAAAACAGCGACGAGACGATCTTGCATGCAAATCAGGCTTGCAGAATACTGTACATAAATACAGTTATCGAATCTTGCCCATGGAACTGATCGACAAGCTTACGGTACTCGCTGACGCCGCCAAATATGATGTTTCCTGCGCCAGCAGCGGCGCGCCCAAGCGCAGCTCCAAAGGCCAGAGCGGCATGGGCGCCACGGACGGCATGGGCATCTGTCACAGCTTCACGCCGGACGGGCGCTGTGTCGCCCTGCTGAAGGTGCTGCTGACCAACTTCTGTCTGTACGACTGCCAGTACTGCGTCAATCGCCGCTCCAGCGACGTACCCCGCGCGCGCTTCACACCCGAGGAAGTGGTCACGCTGACCCTGGATTTCTACCGGCGCAACTGCATCAGCGGGCTGTTTCTCAGTTCCGGCATCATCCGCTCGGCCGACTACACCATGGAGCAACTGGTACGGGTGGCCAAGCTGCTGCGCGAAGAACACGAGTTTCGCGGCTACATCCACCTCAAGACCATTCCTGATGCGTCGCCGGAACTGATCGCCGAGGCAGGCCGCTACGCCGACCGTCTCAGCGTCAATATCGAGCTGCCCACCGAAAGCAGCCTGATCCGCCTCGCGCCGGAGAAAAGCGTGGCGCCGATCAAACAGGCCATGGGCACCATTCGTGACGGCGTCGAGGAGGCGGACAGCGAAAAACGTGCGCCAGCCTTTGCCCCGGCCGGACAAAGCACGCAGATGATCGTCGGCGCCGACGCCACCGACGACAGCACCATCCTGCACACCGCCCAGTCGCTGTATGGCGATTTCCGCCTCAAGCGCGTCTACTACTCGGCGTTCAGTCCGATTCCACAGAGCCCCAAGAGCGTGCCCTTCGAGGCGCCGCCACTGCTGCGCGAGCACCGCTTGTACCAGGCGGACTTCCTGATGCGCGGTTACGGTTTCAAAGCCGCCGAACTGCTCGATGGCCCCGGCAACCTGGCCCTGGATATCGACCCCAAGCTGGCCTGGGCCCTGAACAACCGCCAGCACTTTCCCGTCGACCTGAATCGCGCCGACGTGACCCTGATCGCCCGCATCCCCGGCATCGGCGTGCTCAGCGCCCAGCGCCTGGTCGCCTTGCGTCGGCAGAAACGCATCCGTTTCGAGGATGTCGGCCGTCTGCGTTGTGCCCTGGAGAAAGCCAAACCTTTCATCGTCACCCAGGATTACCGCCCACTTCAGGCCACTCGCGAATCCTTGCTGCTGCGCCAGCAACTGAGCGAGGCGCCCCGGCAGATGGGGCTGTGGTGATGCACCAGGTTCGCTTCGATGGCAGCTTCGCTGGCTGGCGCGACGCCGCCCGTACGCAACTGCAGCGCGGCCTGGCACCGCACCAACTGAGCTGGGTGCAGGACAGCCAGGAAAATCAGGATCTGTTCGCTCAGCTGGGTGCGCCTCAACCGGCCGCGACCGCCGATCGCCCGGTACGCGTACCCCGTGTCCTGCTCGATCAGCTGGAAAGCGCCGCGCGCTTTCGCTGCGCTCAGCGCTGGGCGCTGCTGTACCGTATTCTCTGGCGCGTCGCCCAGGGCGATCAGGCCGCCATGCTGGCGGGTGATATCGATGGCAGCGAGCTGCATATGCGCCTCAAGGCGGTACGCCGGGAAGCCCATCACCTGCATGCGTTCCTGCGCTTCAAACCTCGGGATGCGGCTGCCGGAGGCCCGCAGCTGGTGGCCTGGCACGAGCCGGCGCACGACATCCTGGCCAGTGCCAGCATGCACTTCGCCGAGCGCCTGGGCCGGCAGACCTGGATGATCGCGACCCCCGACGATGGCGTGTATTGGGATGGCGATAACCTGCACTACGCCACCCCCTGCCCGCCTGAATGGCAGCAGCTGGCACAGGGCACCGATGATCGCAACGAAGCGATGTGGCTGGCGTATTACGGCAGCACCTTCAACCCGGCGCGGCTCAATCGCAGCGTGCTGGAAACCAATATGCCGGTACGCTTCTGGCGCAACCTGCCGGAAGGCCCGTTGATTCCAAGGCTGATGAGCCAGACCAGGGCAGGCGCCCAGGCCGACGGCCAGGCCCAGGCGGTGGCGACGAAAAGCGGCAAGCGCATTCAGCGCCCGCCGCTTCGCCAGGATGAGGTCAGAGCAAGCGCCGGCCCGGATCCTCGTCGGTGATTTCCAGAGCCAGGCCCTGGGACATGCTGGTCAGATGCTCGCCATCGGTTTCCGAGCCAAGCTTGATCATCAGGCGCAGGTCATTCGCCGAGTCGGCGTACAGCAAGGCGTCTTCGTAGGTGATCTCGCCCTGGCTGTAGAGGTTGTACAGCGCCTGGTCGAAGGTCTGCATGCCATGCTCGGTGGAGCGTTTCATCAGGCTCTTGAGCTCGTGCACCTCGCCCTTGCGAATCAGGTCGGCAGCCAGCGGGGTATTGATCAGCACCTCGATTACCGCGCGGCGACCCTTGCCGTCCGGCGTGGGGATCAGTTGCTGGGCGACGATGGCCTTGAGGTTCAGCGACAGATCCATCCACACCTGATTCTGCCGATCCGCCGGGAAGAAGTTGATGATCCGATCCAGCGCCTGGTTGGCGTTGTTGGCGTGCAGGGTGGCCAGGCACAGGTGGCCGGTTTCCGCGAAGGCCACGGCGTGATCCATGGTTTCGCGGGTTCGCACCTCACCGATCAGGATCACGTCCGGCGCCTGGCGCAGGGTGTTCTTCAGCGCCACCTCGAAGGAGTCGGTGTCGATGCCCACTTCACGCTGGGTAACGATGCAGCTCTGGTGCTGGTGGATGTACTCGATCGGGTCTTCGATGGAGATGATATGACCACTGCTGTTCTTGTTGCGGTAACCGATCATCGCCGCCAGCGAGGTGGATTTACCGGTACCCGTAGCGCCCACGAACAACACCAGACCGCGCTTGGTCAACGCCAGTTTCTTGAGGATCTCCGGCAGCTTGAGGTCATCCAGCGTCGGGATGTTGGTCTCGATACGGCGCAGCACCATGCCAGCCAGGTTGCGCTGGTAGAAGGCGCTGACGCGGAAGCGGCCGATACCCCGGGCACTGATGGCGAAATTGCACTCGTGGTTCTCGGCGAAATCCCGGCGTTGCTGCTCGGTCATCACCGCGTGCACGGTTTCGCGGGTCATCTCCGGCGATAGCGGGGTCTTGGTCACCGGCATGATCTTGCCGTTGACCTTCATCGACGGCGGCACGCCAGCGGTGATGAACAGATCGGAGCCGCCTTTTTCGACCATCAGGCGCAACAGTTTTTCAAATTCCATGGGTGCCTACCTACATGCGCTGGAGCGACGTTCAGCTACCAGGCGAGTGTTTCGCCGGTGACCAGGTGCACGGGCGATCGATGGATCGCCCGGCATGACTCAGAAGTTTTCAGGTGTCTTGGCCTTCTCTCGGGCACTTTCGCGGCTGACCAGTCCTTTGGAGACGAGCGTTTTCAGGCACGAATCCAGGGTTTGCATACCCAGTGCGCCGCCGGTCTGGATGGCCGAGTACATTTGCGCCACCTTGTCCTCACGGATCAGGTTACGAATCGCCGGAGTGCCGATCATGATTTCGTGGGCTGCCACGCGACCGCCGCCGATCTTCTTCAGCAGGGTCTGGGAAATGACCGCCTGCAACGACTCGGAAAGCATCGATCGCACCATGGACTTCTCCTCCGCGGGGAACACGTCGACCACACGGTCGATGGTCTTGGCCGCCGAGGTGGTGTGCAGGGTGCCGAACACCAGGTGACCGGTTTCCGCGGCGGTCAGCGCCAGGCGGATGGTTTCCAGGTCACGCATCTCGCCCACCAGGATGATGTCCGGGTCTTCCCGCAGCGCGGAGCGCAGGGCCTCGGAGAAGCCCAGGGTGTCGCGGTGCACCTCACGCTGGTTGATCAGGCACTTCTTCGATTCGTGAACGAATTCGATAGGGTCTTCGACGGTGAGAATGTGGTGGTACTTGTTGCTGTTGATGTAGTCGAGCATCGCCGCCAGAGTAGTCGACTTGCCCGAACCGGTCGGCCCGGTCACCAGCACCAGCCCGCGCGGCACGTCGGAGACCTTCTTGAAGATCTCGCCCATGCCCAGGTCTTCCATGCTCAGCACCTTGGAAGGAATGGTACGGAACACCGCACCGCTGCCACGGTTCTGGTTGAAGGCGTTGACCCGGAAGCGCGCCACGCCAGGCACTTCGAACGAAAAGTCGGTCTCGAGGAATTCCTCGAAATCCTTGCGCTGCTTGTCGTTCATGATGTCGTAGATCAACGCGTGCACCTGTTTGTGATCCAGGGCTGGCAAATTGATCCGGCGCACATCGCCGTCGACCCGAATCATCGGCGGCAGGCCTGCCGAGAGGTGCAGATCCGACGCGCCTTGCTTGGCGCTGAAGGCAAGCAGCTCGGTGATATCCATGGGACTCCCTAATGACGGTAGAATGCCGCGTAACTCAGGATAGGGGTCTTGGGGGATCGCCATACGGCTGCGTGAGCACGCCCTTTGGAGACCACCGTCAAGCCCGCAAGAAACGCTCAGGCGGCAGGCGCAGGTAATGTCCACGATAGTAGAGAATATTGCAAAGGTCGGTGTGCGTATCCGTGAGGCGGCGCAAGCCTCGCAGCGAGATTTCGCCACTATAGGCCTGTTGGCGGTGAGCAAGACCAAGCCTGCCGACGCCATCCGCGAGGCCCAGGCGGCCGGCCTGCATGATTTCGGCGAGAACTATCTGCAGGAAGCTCTCGACAAGCAGGTGCAGTTGGCCGACCTGCCGCTGACCTGGCATTTCATCGGTCCCATCCAATCGAACAAGACCCGTCCCATCGCCGAGCACTTCGCCTGGGTGCATTCGGTGGATCGTCTGAAGATCGCCGAACGCCTGAGCGACCAGCGCCCGCCCGAGCTGCAACCGCTGAACATCTGCCTGCAGGTCAATATCAGCGGCGAGGACAGCAAGTCCGGCTGCCAGCCCGACGAACTGGCGGCACTGGCACAGGCGGTTACACAACTGCCCAACCTGCGTTTGCGCGGATTGATGACAATTCCCGAGCCCACCGATGATGCCCGCGAGCAGCGTGCGGCATTCGCCCGCTTGCGCGCGCTGCGGGACGGCCTGAACCTCGATCTCGACACCCTGTCCATGGGCATGAGCCACGACCTGGAAGCGGCCATCGCCGAAGGCGCGACCTGGGTGCGCATCGGTACGGCGCTGTTCGGCGAACGTGACTACAGCAAGACCTGAATCACCCGATCTCGACTCTCTAGATAGGAACCTCACCATGACCACTCCCCGCATCGCCTTTATCGGTGCCGGCAACATGGCTGCCAGCCTGATCGGCGGCATGCTCGCCCAGGGGCTGCCGGCCAGCGCGATCCGCGCCAGCGACCGCGGCGCCGAGCAGCGCGAGAAGATCACCCGGGAACATGGCATCGACGTACTGGCCAGCAATGCCGAGGCCTGCCGCGATGCCGACGTGATCGTCCTGGCGGTCAAACCCCAGGTGATGAAGGACGTGTGCCTCGACCTGGCGCCGCACCTGCAGTCCGGTCAGTTGATCGTGTCCATCGCCGCCGGCATCACCAGCACCAGCCTGGAAAGCTGGCTCGGCCCGCGCGCCGTGGTGCGCTGCATGCCCAACACGCCGTCGCTGCTGCGCCTGGGCGCCAGCGGCCTGTATGCCAACGCGCGAGTCAGCGCCGAACAGCGCCAGCAGGCTGAACGACTGCTCAGCGCCGTCGGCCTGGCCGTGTGGCTGGACGAGGAAAAACTGATCGATGCGGTGACCGCCGTATCCGGCAGCGGCCCGGCCTATTTCTTCCTGCTGATCGAGGCGATGACCGCCAGCGGCGAAAAGCTCGGCCTGCCCCGCGAGGTCGCCGCCAAACTGACGTTGCAGACGGCCCTGGGCGCCGCGCAAATGGCGCTGAACAGCGATGTGGACGCCACCGAGCTGCGCCGCCGCGTGACCTCACCGGCTGGCACCACCGAAGCGGCCATCAAGACATTCCAGGCCGGCGGCTTCGAAGCGCTGGTCGAGCAGGCCGTCAAGGCCGCCGACCACCGCTCGGCCGAACTGGCCGAACAACTGGGTCAATAAGGAGACAATCAATGATCGGCCTGAACACCGCAGCCGTTTACATCCTGCAGACCATCGGCAGCTTCTACCTGCTGATCGTGCTGCTGCGCTTCATCCTGCAACTGGTACGAGCAGACTTCTACAACCCGCTCAGCCAGTTCATCGTGCGCGCCACCCATCCGCTGCTCAAACCGCTGCGCCGCATAATCCCCAGCCTCGGCGGCCTCGACCTGGCGTCGCTGGTGCTGGCGCTGATCGTGCAGTTCGTGCTCATGGCGCTGACCCTGATGCTGATGGGCGTGGGCGTCGGCGATCCGCTGCTGATTCTGGTCTGGTCGATCATTGGCGTTACCGCCCTGCTGCTCAAGGTGTTCTTCTTCGCCCTGATCATCAGCGTGATCCTCTCCTGGGTCGCCCAGGGCAGCCACAACCCCGCCGCCCTGCTGGTCAATCAGATCTGCGAACCACTGCTGATGCCGATCCGCCGCATCCTGCCCAACCTCGGTGGCCTGGATCTGTCGCCCATCGTGGCGTTCCTGATCCTCAACCTGATCGACATGCTGGTAATCCGCAACCTAGCAGTCAGCACCGGCATGTTCAGCGGCCTGAGCCTGGCGATCTGAGCCTATTCACGATCTAGCGAGCCAGAGTCAAGGGTTGCCTGACAGACCGCTACAAGGCAGAAGCAGTAGGATGGGTGCAACCCATCGGCAATTGATGGGTTGCACCCATCCTACGGGCTGACAGACCGCTACAAGGCGATAGCGGCCGTTCGTAGGGTGGACGACGCTTCACCCGTCCACCGCTCTGCAATCGCGATGGTGGATGAAAAGAGCGTCATCCACCCTACGGCTGCTACCGCCTTGATACGTCTGCATGCGACGCGCGGAAGATAGTGAACAGGTTCTAAGCCCATGGGTTTCCATCGCTGGGACGGCGACGCGCTGATCCTCGACTGTCATCTTCAGCCCAAGGCGAGCAACGATGCCTTCGCCGGGCTGCACGGTGAGCGCCTGAAAATCCGCCTCACCGCCCCGCCGGTGGACGGCAAGGCCAATGCGCACCTGCTGGCCTTCCTGGCCGATGCCTTCGGCGTCGCCAAGAGCCAGGTCACCCTGGAAAGCGGCCAGCAGAGCCGCCAGAAGCGTGTGCGCATCCAGGCTCCCAAGCGGCTGCCAACCGAGCTCGATCTGACCGTTCGCCCCACCTGAGCGACCATCAGTACCATCGCCACGCGCGCCCCATTGACGCCGACGCCACCCTTCGCATAATGCTCTGCAGCCCGCATCGTCGCCCGATGCCCTGTCAGGGAATCCCCCATGAGCATGGAACGCCTCAGTGAACAGGTAGATGCCTACGTCGCCTGGAAGCGCGAACTGGTTCTCGAGATCACCCGCTACCGCAGTTGGCTGGCCCACAACCGGCTGAGCAGTGAAGGCGTCGAAGCGCGCCTGGAACGGGCACTGCGCCTGCTGCGCACCGACCACATCACCCTGGCCTTCGTCGGCGAGTTTTCCCGCGGCAAGACCGAGCTGATCAACAGCCTGTTCTTCTCCGAATACGGCCAGCGCATGCTGCCCTCCCAGGCCGGGCGCACCACCATGTGCCCCACGGAAATCCTTTTCGATCCAGGCGCCGAACGCCCCTACATCCGCCTGCTGCCGATCGAGACGCGCATCGCCGAGGCCAGCGTGGCGCAGTTCAAACGCACGCCCCGCCATTGGGTGAATATCCCGTTGGACACCAGCGACCCGGACAACATGGCCAAGGCCTTCGCCCAGGTGGCGGCCAGCAAGACCATGGCGGTGGAGAAAGCCATCGGCCTGGGGTTTCACCCGGACAACCTGGAGTCCACCGACACGTCCGGCCAGGTGTTGGTGCCGGCCTGGCGCCATGCCATCGTCAGCTTCGATCACCCGCTGCTGCGCCAGGGCCTGCGCATCCTCGACACGCCGGGCCTGAACGCCCTGGGTTGCGAGCCGGAACTGACCCTGTCGATGCTACCCAACGCCCAGGCGATCATCTTTCTGCTGTCCGCCGACACCGGGGTCACCGCCAGCGACCTGGACATCTGGCAACAGCACATCCAGCCCCTCGACGAAGAAACCCAGAGCTGCCTGTTCGCCGTGCTGAACAAGATCGATGTGCTCTGGGACGACCTTGCCGGCGATGCCTTCGTCGCCACCGCCATCGAGCGGGTGCGTATGCAGGCAGCCTGCCACCTGGGCATCGACAGCGAAGACATTTTGCCGCTCTCGGCCAAGCAGGCGCTGCTCGCCAAGGTGCGCAAGGATTCTGCATTGCTCGCCCGCAGCCAGATGGCCAGCCTGGAGTCGCTGCTCTGCGAGCGCATCGTGGCGCAGAAGGAACGCCTGCTCGAAGAGCGCGTGGTACACCAGGTGCTGACCATGCTCAACAACAGCCAGCACGTGCTCGGCCTGCGCCTGAGCAAGGTCAACGAACAGCTGGAGCTGCTCGACGAACGCCGCCAGGACAACGGACAGATGCTGCTGGAGCTGACCGCCCGTACCAAGGAAGACCACAGCGTGCATCACAAGCGCCTGGTTGCCCTGAAAACCAACCAGCGCCTGATGCGCAACCAGGGCGAACGCCTGAAGGCCGCAGCGAAGCCAGAGAAACTCGACGTTCACCTCAACCTGCTACGCCGCCAGCTCAACGGCAGTTGGACGACGTTGGGCATCAATCAGTCCATCCTGCAGTTCTTCACCGCCGTCGAGGACGACCTGCACAGCCTGTCTCACGATGCCGAAATGGCTAACCGCATGGTCGACGCCATCTACCGCCGGCACAATGAAGAGAATCCGCTGCAGGCCGTCGACGCGCCGAGCTTCGAGCTGGCACGCTATATACGCGAGCTGCGCCATCTGCAGAAAAAGGCCGACCGCTTCCGCCTGCGTCTCAAGACCCTGCTGACCGAGCAACGCAGCCTCAGCCGGCGCTTCTTCGCCACCCTGGTGCAGGAAGTCATCGGCATGCACCGCCGCCTGCGCCGTGACGCCGAGCAGTGGGCCGACGAAGCCCTGATGCCGCTGATGCAGCACACCCTGGAGCACAAGCAGTTACTGGAAGGCCACATGCTGCGCCTCAAGACCCTGGCACAGGACACCCAGCACGGCCGCCAACGCCGCCAGCAACTGGCGCAGTATGGCGAGGAGCTGAAACAGCAACTGGCTCAGGCCAGCGACATGCTGCGCAGCATGCGCCGCCCCGCGCCGATCCAGCGTCAGGGCAAGGTGGTGGCGCTGTCCGCCATGCCGCGCCCGCAAGGCAACGCAGACTAGGCAGTAACTCGCGCTCAGCAAGAATCGCCACATAACGCGATGCCCGGGCATCGCGGCGTGCGCTTTCCTTGCCGCTGACCAGCGCGCTCTTTAGACTGCTGCACTTTCCTACGTACCTTTCATTATCCGAGCAGGATCGATGCCGACTGTTTTTCCTCAAGACTCCGTTGGCCTGGTCACGCCGCAGATCGCCCATTTCGCCGAGCCCCTGGCCCTGGCCTGCGGGCGCAGCCTGGCCGACTACCAACTGACCTACGAAACCTATGGTGAGCTGAATGCCAGCGCCAGCAATGCGGTGCTGATCTGCCACGCGCTGTCCGGCCACCATCACGCCGCCGGTTACCACAGCGTGGACGACCGCAAGCCGGGCTGGTGGGATAGCTGCATCGGCCCCGGCAAGCCGCTGGACACCAACCGCTTCTTCGTCGTCAGCCTCAATAACCTGGGCGGCTGCAACGGCTCGACCGGCCCGTCCGACATCAACCCGGCGACCGGCAAGCCCTTCGGCGCCGACTTCCCGGTGATGACCGTGGAAGACTGGGTCAACAGCCAGGCACGTCTGGCCGATCTGCTGGGCATCCAGCAATGGGCCGCGGTGGTCGGCGGCAGCCTTGGCGGCATGCAGGCCATGCAGTGGACGATCAGCTACCCGGAGCGCGTGCGGCACTGCCTGGCCATCGCCTCGGCACCCAAGCTCTCGGCGCAGAACATCGCCTTCAACGAGGTCGCCCGGCAGGCCATCCTCACCGACCCGGAATTCCACGGCGGGCACTTCCAGGATCAGGGCGTGATCCCCAAGCGCGGCCTGATGCTGGCGCGCATGGTCGGCCACATCACCTACCTGTCCGATGACGCCATGGGCGAGAAATTCGGCCGCGGCCTGAAGAACGAGAAGCTCAACTACGACTTCCACAGCGTGGAATTCCAGGTCGAGAGCTACCTGCGCTATCAGGGCGAGGAGTTCTCCGGGCGTTTCGATGCCAACACCTATCTGCTGATGACCAAGGCGCTGGACTATTTCGACCCGGCCGCCGAGCACGATGGCGACCTGGCCAAGACCCTTGGCCAGGTCAAGGCGGACTTCTGCGTGATCTCGTTCACCACCGACTGGCGCTTCTCGCCGGCACGCTCGCGAGAAATCGTCGATGCCCTGCTCGCCGCACGCAAGAACGTCTGTTACCTGGAAATCGACGCGCCCCAGGGCCACGATGCCTTCCTCATGCCGATTCCGCGCTACCTGCAGGGCTTCGGCAGCTACATGAAACGGATCGAGGTGTAAGCATGCGAGCCGACCTAGAGATCATCCAGGAATGGATTCCCGCCGGTAGCCGCGTCCTCGACCTTGGTTGCGGCGATGGCGAGTTGCTGGCCTGGCTGAGCGCCAACAAGCAGGTCAGCGGTTATGGCCTGGAAATCGACCCGGAAAAGATCGCCCAGTGCATCGTCAAGGGGGTCAACGTCATCGAGCAGAACCTCGACGAAGGCCTCGGCAACTTCGCCAGCGACAGCTTCGACGTGGTGGTCATGACCCAGTCGCTGCAGGCGCTGCATTTCCCCGACAAGGTACTGGCGGAGATGCTGCGCGTCGGCAAGACCTGCATCATCACCTTCCCCAACTTCGGCCACTGGCGCTGCCGCTGGTACCTGGCCAGCAAAGGCCGCATGCCGGTGTCGGACTTCCTGCCCTACACCTGGTACAACACGCCGAACATCCACTTCTGCACCTTCGAGGACTTCGAGCGCCTGTGCCATCAGCAGAGCGCCCGGGTACTCGAGCGCCTGGCGGTCGACCATGAACACCGGCATGGCTGGGCCAGCCGCGCCTGGCCCAACCTGTTGGGCGAGATCGGCATCTACCGCATCAGCGGGCACAATGCGCGCGACGTGCGCATCGCCAACTGAGCAGCGGAGCCGCCCATGCGCATCCTGCTGATCGCTCTGTGCCTGAGCCTGAGCCTGAGCCTGCCGGCCAGCGCCGCCGAGCGGATGCAGCGCCTGGGCGATCTCGAGGTGCACTACAGCGCCTTCAACGCCAGCTACCTGCAGCCACAGATCGCCCGGGCCAGTGGCCTGGTGCGCAGCGGCCAGCAGGGCGTGCTGAACGTCAGCGTGCTGCGGGCGGGCAAATCCAGCCCGGCCAGGGTCAGCGGTGAAGTGAAGAGCGTGCTTGGCCACGGCCAGACACTGACGCTCATCGAGCAGCGCGAGGGCGAATTCGTCTCGTACCTGGCGCAGTTTCCCATCACCTCGCGCGAGGTGCTGCTGTTCAACCTGCAGGTGAACGGCCAGCGCCTGGACTTCAACCAGGAACTCTTTCCGGAGCCATGATGCCTTTCCCAGAACTCGTCCTCGCCAGCCACAACGCCGGCAAACTCAAGGAACTCCAGGCCATGCTCGGCGACAGCGTACGCCTGCGCTCGATCGGTGAATTCAGCCAGGTGGAGCCGGAAGAAACCGGCCTGTCGTTCGTCGAGAACGCCATCCTCAAGGCACGCAATGCCTCGCGCCTGTCCGGCCTGCCAGCCCTGGCCGACGACTCCGGCCTGGCGGTCGACCATCTGGGCGGCGCACCGGGCATCTACTCCGCCCGCTACGCCGATGGCCTGGGGGATGCCGCCAACAACGCCAAACTGCTGGCCGCGCTCAAGGACGTGCCGGACGCCGAGCGCAGCGCCCAGTTCGTCTGCTGCCTGGCCCTGGTGCGGCACGCCGACGATCCACTGCCGATCCTCTGCGAAGGCTTGTGGCACGGCAGCATCCTGCATGAAGCCCGTGGCGAACATGGCTTCGGCTACGACCCGCTGTTCTGGGTCGAAGAACGCCAGTGCTCCAGCGCCGAGCTGTCACCCACGGACAAGAACAGCCTCAGCCACCGCGCCATTGCCATGCGTATGCTCAAGCAGCGCCTGGGCTTGTAACGGCGTCGCCCGAGGGGCGTTTCGTCCGCGAACATTGGAGCTTTGCCCAAGTCGTGCCACGATAGCGCCCCGCAATCACCCTGCCGTGACCCAACGCCTGTGTTCCAGCTGCCCCCCCTGGCCCTGTACGTCCATATCCCCTGGTGCGTGCGCAAGTGCCCCTACTGCGACTTCAACTCCCACGCCGCCGGCCCCAACCTGCCGGAAGAGGCCTACGTCGACGCCCTGCTCGCCGATCTCGACAGCGACCTGCAGCAGGCTCATGGCCGCCCGCTGACCTCGATCTTCTTCGGCGGCGGCACGCCAAGCCTGTTCTCCGCGAAGGCCCTTGGTCGTCTGCTGGAAGGCGTGGAGCGGCGCATCCCGTTCGCCAGCGACATCGAAATCACCCTCGAAGCCAATCCGGGAACCTTCGAACAGGACAAGTTCGCCGCCTACCGACGCCTGGGCATCAATCGGCTGTCGATCGGCGTGCAGAGCTTCCAGGCAGAAAAACTCAAGGCCCTGGGGCGCATCCATGATGGCGATGAAGCGATCCGCGCCGCCGACATGGCCCGTGCTGCCGGTTTCGATAACTTCAACCTGGATCTGATGCACGGCCTCCCGGATCAGTCCCTAGACGACGCGCTGGGCGATCTGCGCATCGCCATCGCCCAGGCACCCACGCACCTGTCCTGGTATCAGTTGACGGTGGAGCCGAACACGGTGTTCTGGAACCAGCCGCCGGTGCTGCCGGAAGACGACACCCTGTGGGACATTCAGGAAGCCGGCCAGGCCCTGCTCGCCGAACATGGCTACGGCCAGTACGAAGTCTCGGCCTATGCCCAGCCCGGCCGCGCCGCTCGCCATAACCTGAATTACTGGACGTTCGGCGACTTCATCGGCATTGGTGCCGGCGCCCACGGCAAGCTGAGCACACCAGACGGTCGCATCAGCCGCACCTGGAAAACCCGCCTGCCCAAGGACTACCTCGACCCTGCCAAGCACTACAGTGCTGGCGAGCGCCTCCTCAGCGCCGAGGAGCTGCCGTTCGAGCTCCTGATGAACGTACTGCGCCTGAGCGATGGCTGCGCCGCCGAACTGTTCAGCCAACGAACCGGCCTGCCGCTGCAGCAACTGGCCGTAGCGCGCGAGCAAGCGGAACGCCGCGGCCTGCTGCAAAAGGATCCGGCTCGCCTCACGGCGACCCGCGAGGGCCAGTTGTTTCTCAATGACCTGCTGCAGTATTTTCTGCCGTAAGCGTCGAGCGAGGGCGCACCCGGCGCCGGCCCTCTCAACTCACAAGGAGCCCCTATGGATTTGCTGCTGGATATGATCGCTACCGTTTCGCGCTGGAGCCGCGGTCACCTCTACGAGATATCCCTGGCACTGATGGCCACCCTGCTCGTGCTGTTCGGCCCTGGCATCAATGCCTGGGTGCAACGCAGCATCAGCGGCCTCAACTTCATTCTGCGCACGCTGATCTTCGTGCTGGTCTGCGCAATCGGCTACGGCCTGGTGATGGTCTACCTCACGCCTCTGCTGGCCCAGGGCCTCGGCCACTTCAACAATTACACCCTGGCGCCGGTGCTGCTCCTGGTGTTCTTCCTGATCGGCGTGCTGGCGGATCGCAGCTGAAAGCCGCCGAGGCATCAGCAGGGATGTCCCAGTCGATCACATCGACATCGTGATCCTGATGGACACCCAGCACCGTAGGGCGGATCGGGGCGCGCAGCCTAGCCGAAGGCGTAATCCGCCGAACGAACCCGACACCTACGCGGATACCAAACACAACGACGCTCTTTGCTACAGACGTTGATCCGCTCTACTGCGTTGCCGGATCGTATCGCACCGCCGGGTTGCCCGGTAGCGCCCCTTGCCACGGCTGCAGGCGGCTATTATCCGCACTTGCTGTCCCCGCAGTTCAGGCAGGTCAGGCAACCGTCCAGTTGCACCAGCGCCATGGTGTGGCACTTGCCACACAGCGCGGCGCCCGGCGGGTAGCCGGTGTCCGCCGGGCTGGCGGTGCTCGCCTTGAATTCCGCCTTCTTCTGCTCGATGAAGGCCTTCTGGTGCTCGTCGAGGCGCTCGGAGTCGATCAGGCCGATCTTGCGCAGGTGGATTTCGATCACATCGCCGATCTCGGCGACCAGGGAAGGCATGAACTTGCCGCCCTTCTTGAAATAGCCGCCCTTGGGATCGAACACCGCCTTGAGTTCCTCGGCGAGGAAGGTGCAATCGCCACCCTTGCGGAACACCGCCGAGGCGATGCGCGTAAGGGCGACGATCCACTGGAAGTGATCCATGTTCTTCGAGTTGATGAAGATCTCGAACGGATGACGCTGCTCATGCTCGGTGCCCTGGTTGAGCACGATGTCGTTGATGGTGACGTACAGCGCATGCTCGGACAGCGGCGTCTTGATCTTGTAGGTCGAGCCTTCCAGCGCCTCGGGGCGCAGGACCTTCTCGTGCATCAGCTCGATTTCCTGCGGCGCCGGGCCGGTATCGGCGGTGACCTGTTCCGGCTTGACCACTTCGTAGCCGACGATCTTGCTGTCGATGCGGATTGTCTTGTTGCTCATCGGCACGTCCTCAGAATTTTCCGTAATAGCCTTCTTTGAGGGCATCGAACAGATTGGCGGCGCTGTGGATCTCGCCGTCGTATTCGATTTCCTCGTTACCCTTGGCCTCGACGATCTGGCCGTCGGCAAGGGTGAAGCGGTAGGTGGTGGCAGCCAGATCGGCCTCCTTGACCAGCACGCCCTGGAAGGCTTCGGGGTTGAAGCGGAAGGTGGTGCAGCCCTTCAGGCCCTGCTGGTGGGCGTACACGTAGATGTCCTTGAACGACTCGTAGGGGTAGTCGCTGGGTACGTTGGCGGTCTTGGAAATGGAACTGTCGACCCACTTCTGCGCCGCCGCCTGGATATCCACGTGCTGCTTCGGCGTGACGTCGTCGGCGGTGATGAAATAGTCCGGCAGGCCGTTGCCGGGCGCCGCCTCGGCATCGATGAAGTGCCGGTAGGCGAGCAGTTCGGACGAATAGACGTCGACCTTTTCCTTGGACTTCTTGCCTTCGCGGATCACGTTGCGGAAGTAGTGGTGGGCGAAGCTCGGCTCGATGCCGTTGCTGGTGTTGTTGGCCAGCGACAGCGAAATGGTGCCGGTCGGTGCGATGGAACTGTGGTGGCTGAAGCGGCTGCCCGTCTCGGCCAGCTGTTCGATCAGTTGCGGTGCGACTTCACCGATGCGCTGCATGTAGCGCGAGTACCTGGCCCAGAGCACACGCCCCTTGAGCGTATCCCCGGGCTTGATGCCGTCCACGGCCATTTCCGGGCGCTTGGCAAGCATTTCGGCGCTGACGACGAAGTCCTCGTCCATCAACGGAGCCGCCCCCTTCTCCCGTGCCAGCTCCAGGCCGGCTTCCCAGCCGACCACGGCCATGTGCTTGGCAACTTCCTCGGTGAACGCCAGCGACTGCACATCGCCGTACTGCATCTTGAGCATGGTCAGGGTCGAGCCCAGGCCGAGGAAGCCCATGCCATGGCGGCGCTTACGCTGGATTTCACGGCGCTGCTGCTCCAGCGGCAGGCCGTTGATCTCCACCACGTTGTCCAGCATGCGGGTGAAGATGCGCACCACGTCCTTGTACTCGTCCCAGTCGAAACGCGCCCGCTCGGTGAACGGATCGCGCACGAACTGGGTCAGGTTGACCGAACCGAGCAGACACGCGCCATAGGGCGGCAGCGGCTGCTCGCCGCAAGGGTTGGTGGCGCGGATGTCCTCGCAGAACCAGTTGTTGTTCATCTCGTTGACGCGGTCGATGAGGATGAAGCCCGGCTCGGCGAAGTCGTAGGTGGAACTCATGATCATGTCCCACAGACGCTGCGCCTTGATCACCTTGTACACCCGACAGGCGGTCAGGCCCTGGTCGTTGCTGATGTAGGGGCCCTTCTGCGGCCAGTCGCGCCAGATCACCTGGCTGGCGTCGGTGGTGTCGATGCCGTCTTCCTCGACCTCCTTCTGGCTCAGCGGGAAGGCCAGCGGCCAGTCGGCGTTGGCCTGCACGGCGGCCATGAATTCGTCGGTGATCAGCAGGCTCAGGTTGAACTGGCGCAGGCGGCCGTCTTCGCGCTTGGCGCGGATGAAATCGGCGACGTCCGGATGGCCCACGTCGAAGGTGGCCATCTGCGCCCCACGGCGCCCGCCGGCGGACGACACGGTGAAGCACATCTTGTCGTAGATATCCATGAACGACAGCGGCCCCGAAGTGTACGAGCCGGCCCCGGAGACATAGGCACCGCGCGGGCGCAGGGTGGAGAACTCGTAGCCGATGCCGCAACCGGCCTTGAGCGTCAGCCCGGCCTCGTGAACCTTCTCGAGGATATCGTCCATGGAATCGGCGACGATGCCGGAAACGGTGCAGTTGATGGTGCTGGTGGCGGGCTTGTGTTCCCAGGCACCGGCGTTGGAGGTGATGCGCCCGGCGGGGATGGCACCACGACGCAACGCCCAGAGGAATTTCTCACCCCAGAGCTTGCGCAGTTCAGGTGTCTGCTCGACTTCAGCGAGAGCCTTGGCGACTCGCTGGAAGCTGTCGTCGATGGTCTGGTCGATGACCCGGCCGTCCTTGGCCTTGAGGCGGTACTTCTTGTCCCAGATGTCCATCGACGCATCCTGGATGGGGATATCGGCGACGGCCTTGCTGATGGATCGTACCTTCGCTGCTTGGGTCATTGCAGGGAACCTCCTGGTTCAAGGGCGGAGTATTGCTTGGTGCGTATAGACTGGCGGATAGCTCAACCATCGCACCGTACACAAGATGTTGTGTCGACTGCACATATGGTAGCCCATATGTAGGGCCCAACCAAGATGATAATGATTCTTGTCGACGAGCGAGCGCGACCGATGCGCGCAGGCCGGCACGGCGCCAACAAGTTGCAATCGACATGGATACCGCCGCCATCAGACGGGGAACCGCCTGAGAAAAGAAAGCTAAAGGGGTTGGGGTGATTTACTGGGTCGACCAATCGATCAAAGGCTATTCACTCCGACCCCTTTAGTTTTCTCCGACCCCTTTAGTTTTTTGCCCCGCTTTACATATCCAGATAGTTCCCCTTTACCCTTTCAGAGATATATTTTCTCTGCACCTCAAGCCTGAAATAAAAAGCAGAGAAATCAACAGAAACACTAATAATCTTTCCGTCGACAACTGCCGACACTTCACCACCCGACACGCCACAGCCAAAATAAATAGATGGTATGTTCGCCCCACGAACTGCAAATCTTAAATCATGCCTCAAGCGGTAATCATATATCTCATCAAAAAATTCATCATCCACCTCTTCACTTTCAAATGCCACTTCAATCGAGCCTGCTATTGTAGACTCCAGGCACCACTCAGGCCGTTCTTCCATGCATATATGCTCCTGATTTCTTTCAAACCAGTCAAAAATCTCTTTCGCATCCCAATTAAAATCGGCCAATACAAAATCACCTCTTTGGCTAGAAGCTTTAATTGTAATTCGGCAAAACCACTCATCTGCCACACCTACAAGCAGCCTGTCACGCCCCCCAATAGAACCAAAGGTAAACTCCACTCTATCCATTATTTCCCCTTACGCAACCGATTGTACTCGGCATTACTGATCACACCCGAGCCGCGAAGTTCTTTAAGCACGGAGCTTGGCGCCTCGTTACCAGGAATTGGGTAACTATGCCACCCTCCTGCATTATCAGGCTGAAATTCATATAGTTTACCTTCATGAAAACCATATTTTTGTTTACCACCCTGAATAGAGCTATCCAACACTTGCTGAGCAACTTTATCACTCAAGTCCATAGGCGTACCCCAACCGCTTTGAGGATCATGTTTAGGGCTAGGCACATACACGCTTTCACTATACATATTCCCCGGATTCAACTGATGCTCCGGAGTCGTATAGCTACCACTATCCTGCCGCCCGTCTAGCTGTTGCCCTCCTGTATGCGGAACAGTAACCACCGAACCACCAGCATTGTAGGGCGTAGGGCGTATTAGCCGAAGGCGTAATCCGCCGAATGAATCGACAAAGCTCTTCACGGTAAACGACGGATTACGCTTCGCTAATCCATCCTACAGATATTAATCCGTCTTACCGCGTTGGATTCCGCCCCAATATCTTTGCTGCGATATAACGATGATTCCCATCAACAATTACATTGCCATCCATTTTAATTGCCGGAGCAACATCACCCTTAAGAAGCCGATCAACATATCTTTGCACCGCAGGTAATGACACAGCGCCTTGCGCACTAATAGCAGGATCACCCTGCAATGCTTTTTGAATAACCTCAGGGGTTACCTCTGAACCCTTCGAAACCAGAGGTTTCCCTGCTGCCCCAGTAGCTTTTGCCCCAACTAATCAGCGACTAGCTTTTCAACCAACCTCGCGACTTCAGATCTAAGCATTTCATCGTCAAGCTCATACTCTTCCCTTGATTCGTCTGGTTCGTACATGTCCGCAGCACAAAAAATACTGGACAAACACTCGCTCAGTAAAGGCTCATCGAGCTGAAGAACATTTCTATCTCGCTCAATTTTCCAAAGCTCAATATATGCTTCAGAAAAAATCCCGGCTGTCAGTCTTCCCGCTACAAACGATTTTGCAAATTCCAGGATAGTAAGACTCATCGCAGCACACCATTCTTAATAAAGTTATCAAACTGCTGAGTTCCCGGCGAGAGTTTAAACCCCGTCACAAAATTTCCTGACGCATCGAGCACAACAGCGTTGTTGGTGGTCGAATTAAAGAACACTTTGGAGTCTTTTACAAATCCGTATGTACCTTGCTGAGTTGTAGAAGTGGATGCCATATGAGTTTTGATTGCAGACTCATACTGAGCAAGTGTCTCAGGATTTTTCTTTGTAGTTACCACACCGAAATCAGAAGCATGCTTGAATTTTTTATCGAGCTGTTTCTGGGTAACGCCAGTTAAAGCCTCAGCAACACTGTTACCTTTTGCCCCCTGCTGCCCTCCCGACACCACCCCAACGGCCTTTCCTGCCACCTTACGGGTCAGCGAACCGATCTCGCCGGCAGCCACAGCTATAGGGGTCGGAGTGATTTACTTGGTCGGCCCGGGCTCCGATGCCCTACGGAACGCCCCAGTTGAACAGCTATCGAGTCTCGGAATCGATCATTTCCCAACGGGTAATTATGAGAAGCCGCTTCTCGCATCACTCGGATGGCATCAGTTGCCAGATGGCCTGCGAAGAGCTCTCGATACGCGACCTGCCTCCTGACTCGCCAGCACCTAATTTTTGATAAAGGTCATGATCACTGATCACTGATCAGTGAGTCCGCTTTTCCCCATCCATGCCATCTGTAGCTGGACCAGCGATATTCTTCTGGAGCTTCAACCATTCCTGCACGTACAGGATTCATCTCGATATACCTATAGCAGGTCAACAAATACTCATCTGCATTAATCAAGCTGGCCTTGTGCCTTCCCTCCCATAATGTGCCAGAACGTCGGTAGATCCGGTTGACATACAACACGTACATACGCCCAAGGTGCTGCATCACTCGGGAAATACCCGTCTCACTTTCAGGCGTCATCAGCAGATGCACATGGTTGGTCATCAGCACATAGGCATGCAACTGCACACGGTAGCGCTTCAATGCGTCGCCCAGCACAGTCAGATAGAATTGATAGTCTTCATCATGAAAAAAACACGCACTCCGATTATTGCCGCGCTGAACCACATGAGCAGGAACACCGGGAAGATACATCCGTTGCTTTCTAGGCATGGCAAGCTCCTTTGCCAAAACATCCACATCTAGCTTAACCAATCAAACGCTATTCACTCCGACCCCTTTAGCTCTTGATGTCGCGCTCGGCGATCAGAGAAGCATCGCGCTCGGCGTTGACCTGGCTGCCGACATTGGTGGAGCGGATGATTTCCTGGCCGCTTTTCTTCGCGCTGGAGATGGCAATGTCAGCGCCCCAGCTTGGTGTGCCCACGGCCAATCCAACCGCGTCGCCGAACGACAGCCCGACCTTCTTCTTGTACGACTCGCTGCGGCTGTAGGCCTCGTCATTGGCCGCCACCAGGTTGATGTCGCCTGTGTCGCTGATCAAACCGGCACGCAATTCGACATCGTTGCCGGCCGTGGTTTCGCTGGCCCGCAAGCGAATGTCGTTGCCGGCAGCTAGCACTACATCATTACCCGCCTCCAGCTCACTGCCTACCTGGGTCGCGGTGGTCTTGAGCTGGCTCTTGCCACTTTTCGACAGGCCGAGGAAACCGGACTTGGTTTTCTTCGAGTAGGCGCCATGCTCCTCGACGCCGGACAGCACGGCGATATCGCCGGTCGCGCCCAGGGTCAGGTCATTGCCCGCCACCAGCCGGCTGCCGATCACCGTGACGTCACGGCCACCGTCGAGGCTGAGGCCGCCGTCGGCGATCGTGCTGGTGTTGAGCGACAGGTCGTTACCCGCCTCGATCACCGAGGCGATATTGGTGCTGTCGTAGCTTTCGCTTTGCTTGCTCTTGCTACGACCGAACGAGCCTTTGCTTTTCTTGAAGTAGTAGTAGGCGCTTTCGTCCTGGGCCGAGAGGATATTGATGTCCTGCCCGGCATCGATATCGACATCGTTGCCCGCCTGCACACGGCTGGCGATCACGCGTAGGGCGAATTAGCCGAAGGCGTAATCCGCCGAATGATTCGACAAAACTATTTATTTTTTAAAGAGCAATTGGCTTGTGAAACGTCATGCATGCGTCAGACGATTACGTCGCGGTAAACGACGGATTACGCTTCGCTAATCCATCCTACAATTATTAATCCACCTTACCGCGTTCGATGCGGTGATTGTGAAACACCAGGTAGCCGGGGCCATTGCCCGTGCAGCAGGGCCAGCGACTAAGGGGAAAGAGTAATCGAAAGGCTGTAGATCGGTGTATTACAAAGACAATACACCGTACACCAGTATTTATTGGGCAAAACCTGTGTTTTGTATTACAAATGTATAGCAGCGCCTAGAAGGCAGAAATCGGATAACTAATTGTTGCATATAGAAAATACTCACCTCGCAAGAGGTGCGTGTTGTGTATTGAGATTTTGCTCCTGTTAAGGAGCGAAAAATCATGCTGAAAAAGGGCGTATTGAGCAAATAGACAGTAGGTCGTCAGGGTGGGTGCAAAAGGGATGCAACTTGACTGCAGAAAGGATGCAAAAAGAGTGCAATTAGGATGCAGATAGGGTGCAAAAACACCGGCGCAAGGCCGGTGTCGAGAGTGTCAGATCAAGTTGAAACTTCAACAACTCACCAGACCTCATGAGTCTCAGCTCTGTAATTATTTTCAATACGCTCAACAAGCAATGGCGCACTGATAATTCCTCTTGTGGAATGCTTCAGCTCTTCCGAGCTAATCTCTCTCTCCAGCCGAAGTGCTTCGCTTCCATTCCACAGCCAAATAGAGCCTCCCGGCCCGCCATTCCTGGAACGGAACGTAGGAAACACTTGTAACCTTTCGGGAACCGGAACATTTGCCACAACAGATAGAAGGCCTTGATTTACCGCACTTTGAACAACAAAAAATGCGGAAAATTGTGGCTCACCATCAACAACAACCGAAAAATCTTTTGGTTGTTCATTATGAAATCCGGGGAAAACACGAATTAAAAAACCAAATTCCGGATGTTTATGAGTAACTTGCGCATATGCGACACCCTGCGAGGTTAACACCTGCAAAATGTCGCCCAGCTTTACCTTCTTAGCCATTTAAAATCCTTCATATCCAGCTTTTTTCAGCAGCTCGGCGCCGCGAATCAAACCCTGCTCATACTTAGTTGGATTTTCGGTTTGCCGGCTGTGCCAGGTAGAGCACCGGGGCCAGCACCTTCTCTCCTGCCACCTCGACTTCTTCCATCCACACGATGTCGAGCTATAGGGGTCGGAGTGATTTACTTGGTCGGCCCGGGCTCCGATACCCTACGGAACGCCCCAATTGAACAGCTATCGAGTCTCGGAATCGATCATTTCCCAACGGGTAATTATGAGAAGCCGCTTCTCGCATCACTCGGATAGCATCAGTTGCCAGATGGCCTGCGAAGAGCTCTCGATACGCGTCCTGCCTCTCTGACTCGCCAGCACCTAATTTTTGATAAAGGTCATGATCACTGATCAGTGAGTCCGCTTTTCCCCATCCATGCCATCTGTAGCTGGACCAGCGATATTCTTCTGGAGCTTTAACCATTCCTGCATGTACAGGATTCATCTCGATATACCTATAGCAGGTCAACAAATACTCATCTGCATTAATCAATGCTGGCCTTGTGAATCATTAATTATGGACAGTAATCGATCATATAACCGCCCCCTAGTTCTTGCTGCATGTTCTTTGCCAACCTTTGCCCCTCAGCTATATGCCGAAGCTCCACCTCAGGCGAGCCAAATCCAGAGTCAGGTGGATAATCACTGTTGAACGTCAGCTGATACTCACTGTCCCATGCAGTAATTTCGGACTTCAACTCTTGAGAAAGGGGCAGTTCGTCAACATCAATGTGCCCCATAGTATCTGGTTCCGGACAAAATATCGGCCCAGCCAAATACTCATTTGCTAGTCTCAGCTTGATCATGGCAATGGTTTCCAAGAGCTAACCGGATTCGCTCGAACCACGAAACCGTTTGAGCCAATCCCAATTGCGATATTTTGCTCAACACCGTTATGCGTGATGCGATAAACATTGGCCGAGCCATTGGTGCCAACAATTTTCCCACGCTCAAGAGCATTCATTACAACTGTCGGAACCTCATCACGCAGGATGCCTTTATTGACAAAATCGACTTCGTGTCGCTTGTAGATATGTTGCAGCCCGGCAGCATCGCTACCAGTTTCAAGCCATACGGTTATTTCACTCCGACCCCTTTAGTTGGCCTGTTACGTCTTGTACTTGGCAGGCTTGCGAGCTCGGACAACAGGTCAGTCTCGTCGCTTCCAAAGCAACAGTGTCAGGCATAAACCCGTGCTGTCACTCTGGCGAGTCGGCCTCGAATACCTGGGGCGCTCAGCAAACGATTTGCCCAACTCCGTACTGGCTGAAATGGAACTACTGCTGCGTGATGAGGTGCGCCGCCAAGCTCAGCAACTGGAGTAGATTTGTGGGGATTCCTCAGGGTCGGAGTGATTTACTTGGTCGGCCCGGGCTCCGACACCCTACGGAACGCCCCAGTTGAACAGCTATCGAGTCTCGGAATCGATCATTTCCCAACGGGTAATTATGAGAAGCCGCTTCTCGCATCACTCGGATGGCATCAGTTGCCAGATGGCCTGCGAAGAGCTCTCGATACGCGACCTGCCTCTCTGACTCGCCAGCACCTAATTTTTGATAAAGGTCATGATCACTGATCAGTGAGTCCGTTTTTCCCCATCCATGCCATCTGTAGCTGGATCAGCGATATTCTTCTGGAGCTTCAACCCGGAAGTTGGTTTGTTTGGCGACTACCAAACTGCCTGACTCATGCAGGCTCTTTCAAGCTATCCGGCTGATGCAAAAGGGAATTTTGTGGGGATTCCTCAGAATCTGTCCCCTTTTCTTTTACCGCGTTACTCACCAGACCTCATGAGTCTCCGCTCTGTAATTATTTTCAATACGCTCAACAAGCAATGGCGCACTGACAATTCCTTCTGTCGGATACTCCAGTTCATTAGGCCTAAATTCTCTTTCGAGTCGAAATGACTCTTTACCATCCCACAGCCAAAGGGAACCACCCGGCCCGCCATTCCTGGAACGGAATATAGGAAATACCTGTAACCTTTCGGGAACCGGGACATTTGCCACAACGGATAGGAGGCCTTGATTTACCGCACTTTGAACAACAAAGAATGCAGAAAATTGTGGCTCGCCCTCGACCATCGCTGAAAAATCTTTTAGTTGTTCATTATGAAACCCGGGGAAAACACGAATTAAAAAACCGAACTCTGGGTGCTTATGAGTAACTTGCGCATATGCGACACCTTGCGAGGTTAACACCTGCAAAATATCGCCCAACTTTACTTTCTTAGCCATTTAAAATCCTTCATATCCAGCTTTTTTCAGCAGCTCAGCACCGCGAATCAAACCCTGCTCATACTTGGTCGGGTTTTTGACAGACGATATGGAGTTGATCTTATTGATTAACGTGCCGCCATCTTTACCAAGGCCATGGTAATCGATCAGTGTTTGCTCAACTGCCCGTGCGTCAGCACGAGAAATATTGTCCAGCCCTCTGATTTTTGAAACCACTATACCTTTTTCTCTGAGGTGAGCTTGACCACGCTTAACTATGTCGTCGGTTATTCCAACATAACGAGTCACGCCATCAACAACACAGTTATAAACACAGGTCTTTCCGCCTATAGAGGCAACCTCACCTGCGCTTTTTGCCCCATTCCCATCCAACGCAGTACCATAACGCAGCCACGCTGGAACGGCTAACGCTGTATCAAGATTACCCCCTACCAGCGCTCCGTCCAAGGAGGTGACTAAGGTAGGAACTTTCAACGAAGCGATGCCCAGTAGCCCGACGACAGCGTTGCCAGCCGCATTCCAGCCATCACCATCAGCCGCCTGGGTTCCAGCATAGGTCAGCTGCAAGGCACCGTTCGTAGCTGCAGTAGCCCTTACTCCACTCCCTACGGCACCACTCAGGAAGTAGATGGCCGGATCTCCCAGATTAGCTAGCCCCTGCGTTTCGTTATGGATCTGCAGCAGCTTCGTGGCGTCCGTATACAACTGTTCGTTTTCACTCTTGGCTCGAGTGTTGAAAAAGCCATACCCCAAGGCAAGTGCTGCCGCATCCTTCTGCTCGCTGGTTCCAGCGTATGGGAACTGGGATCCCAGCCACGCAGGATTGCCTGACAACAGGGACGCCACAGCTTGATCCGCAGACTGCTCGCCATGCTTGCTGGCCATCTCGTAGTAATAGAGCTGTAGGTAGCCGCCCAGCCTCGCTGCCTCATCCTCGCTCAGCGAGTCCTTGTCCGCGATGTACTTGCTCAGCAGCGCATCACTGCGCTGATCGGACTGATCCATGGAGATCAGTTCCCGGAGCGACTCTACCGAGTAGGTTTTGTTCTTCAGTTGCTCCCGCGCTTCCGCCAGGCGTTCGGCGGAGGCTGGCCCCAGGAAGTTATGTTCGGTCTCGATCTGCGCCGCATTCGCAGCAACCGCCACCTCCCCACCCGCCGCTGCCGTGATGCCCGCTACCAGCGTGCCGATCAGGTTCAGGCGGTTCTGCTTCTGCTCATCGGTCATCCCTGAAGCAGTCTGATCGCTCAGCGTGTCCAGCAAGTTGTTCAGCACCACGCTCGCGCTGCCGCCCAGCGCTCCACCGCCACAACTCTGGCTCTGTGCCGCGGCTCCCACGCAACCGACGATGCCGTGCAAGGCGGTGCGCGCCGTCTCCGAATCCAGATGGTCGGCTATCGCCTTCACCTGTTCCGTGGCCAGCCCTTGCAGGTAGTTGACTGCCGCCCCCTGGAGAAGCTGCCCGCCACCGCCCATGACGTTGCCGCCCGCCGCGCCACTGATGGCCGACACCAGGGTGCGCCCAAGCCCACCGACCTCCCAGGTAGCATTGCTCTCGACGGTACCGGCAAGCTGCTCGATCCTCGCGTTGTCGCGTTGCTCGACCGGCTTGGCCAACTCCGCTTCCAGATCGCGTTTGGCCTGAGTGGACTCCTGCGAGCGCTGCTCCAGGAAGGTGCCCACATTGCGCACGAACTGCTCGGTGATCTCGAAACCCGCCTCCACTTCCTTGCGGTCAAAGATGGGCTTGAGCGTATTGCTGCCATCCTTGTCGCTGGAGACATCGCGGTTAACACCGGCCACTGCCTCTTCGGCCGTCTGCCCAGTCAGTTCCTGTTGCTTCGCTTCATTGGTGATGGTGATAGCACCAGCACTGATGCCGCTATGCGTCGTACTGCTGTCGTTGCCACTGGCACTCAGCGCTATGGGTGTGCCTGCGGTAACTCCTGCCTCGTGTAAAGGCTTGCCATCCGTGCCGTTGATGACCTGGCCCTGCTTATCATGGGCAGCGCCGCTGTAGCTACCACTCAGGCTGATGCTGTTGCCTTTATATTCGGCTTTGTTCTCGATATCGGAGTGAGTGAGTGTTGCGCTCGTCAGACGGTTCTTGTCGTCTTCCACAGCCTTGTCATTGCTGGCAATGACCGCGCCTTTCAGGTCAGTGTTGCCCGCCACATTGATCTGGAAGCCACCATCGCCGGCCTTGATACCGGTTTGCTGACCAACGCTCGCGTACTCGCTGTCGATTTTCTGCTGACTGAAGCTCCCAGATACCGTGGACACGCCCGCACAGAAAGGCGGAATGCACAGGCTGAGGCCAACGCCTGCGCTTTGCTGTTTCGATTTGTAGTTGTCGATGTCTTGCAGGCTGGCCAGGTTCAGGTCACCACCCACCTCCGCCGTGACTTGCTTGGCAGTGACGATCGCGCCTCTGAGGTTGGTGTCGCCACCGCTGTTGAGGGTGACTTTTTCGCCAGCGTTCACCAACGTATTGGTATAGGTTACCGCCTCCCCCTCAGACATCCCTTTGCCTTTGTTGGCCGCCAATTCGAGGGTGAACCCGTTCTGTTGGCCTACTCCGAAGCCTACCCCCGCACTCCAGCCGCTGTTGCTGTCCTTGCCCTGCAGGTTGGCGGTGTTCTGGGTTGCACTCAGATTGACACTGCCATCGGCGTTGAGCGACACGTTGCGACCTGCATCGAGGGTGCTGCCCACGATATTCAGGTTGCTGTTGTCACCGTCCCCTGTCGCATTGATGGTGATGTCGCCCCCTGCGGCGATACTGCTGGCAACGACGTTCTGCCCAGACTGGCTACCACTACTCTGGCTTTTACTATTGCTCAGGTTGACACTGATCTTGAAGCCCGTGAGATCACCACTGGCCAGCGTTTGTGCCCCTTCGTAGGCCTGGTAGCCACTCATTGCCGTGTTGACTGCAGCCAATGCAGTCAATCGGCTGTCCTGGGTGTCACCTGCGGCATTGATCATGCGCTGGGCGCCTTGTACTGCGTCGATAAGTGGCGAACTGACAGTGCCACCGACAGCGGTTCGGTTCGAACTCTGTTTCTGGCTGGCACTGAGCAGGTCGTAACCTGCCTCGATATCGACACGTTTGGCAGTGATAGCGACATCGCCCTGCGGCGCGATCACCTGGCTCGCCTGCTGTCGATAAGCTTCACCGGCCGTCAACTCGACATCACCGCCCAGTGAGGCGATCTGGCTTCCCAACTGTTGGGTGGTGCTGTTTTCGCTGCTCTGTTTGAGACTCACGACCCCCGTCGCACCTTGCCACCAGTTGCCGATCTCCCCGGACTTCTTCGAACTCGACTTGGCGCTGGAGTCGTCCTTGCTTTCACCGCTGGTGATGAACAGGTTACGACCGGCGTCGACACGTATGTCCTGGTCGGCTACCAGGGTGCTGCCCCGGATGGCGGTATCCCGGCCACTGACCATATCGATGGTCGCGCCGCTCAGCGTACTGCCTACCTCCAGGGAAGATGTCGACTGCGCCGCCTTGGCCTTCTGCTCGAGCGTGAGGGAGCCATTGGTAGCCAGGGAGTCGAAGATGTGCCACTTCAGCGAACTGGACTTGCTGGCCTGGCTCGAATACTGGTCTTGCTGCGCCGTCCCCACATCGATGTCACGCCCCGCTTCCAGGCTGATGGCGTTATCGGCACGCAGGCCGGCAGCGTGCATGAAGATGTCGTTGTCCGCCTGTACGGTGACATTGCGCCCCTCGAGCTCGGTGCCGACCACCGTGGTGCTACCCGAACTCTGGCTGCTGGCCTTGCTGGAAAACAACCGGCTCTTGGATTTGGCCTGGGCTGAACTCTGAGAGTTTTCGGCAGCAGCCAAAACCACATCGTTTCCAGCACTCAGATAGATATCCTGATCACTGATGAGTCGCGCACCACGAGCGGCGATGTCATTCTGGGCAAGCACGACCAAATCATTGCCCGCAGAGAGGGTGCTAAGCACCGCTTCACTGCTCTGACTCTCACTCATCCGCTCCTTGCTGCTGCTGAATAGCCCGCCTTTCTTTTTCTTGTAGAAGTAGCTGTATTGCTCGTTCTGCGCGGCATCCAGATTGATGTCCTCACCCGCACTGAGCACGATATCGGCACCCGCCCCCACTTTGCTGGCCACAACAGTGATGCTCTCACCCGCGACCAATGTGGTATTCCCGCCAGCCTGGATCTCGCTCGACTGCTGGGTAACTCGGTCATTGATCGAGGTGACCTTCTTGCTCTTGAAATAGGTGTGGCTCTCGTCCGCCGCACTGGACAGCACCAGGTCGCGCCCGGCCCCCAGATCGAGGTCACGGCCTGCAGTGACCTGACTGGCAACCACGCCCAGATCGCGCCCGGCACTGAGCTGCAGGTCGCGCCCCGCACTCACTTCGGCGCCCAGTTGGCTCACCCGTTCGTTGAGGAACCAGTCGCCACGGGATTGATGCTGCACGTCCTGTACCGAGGCGATGGTCACGTCGCGACCGGCTTCGATGGTCAGGTCGCCACGGCTGTCGAGCACGCTGCCGAGGTTGCTCACATCGCGCCCGGCCGCCAGTCTGAGGCTGTCGCTCGCTTCGATGCGGGCAGCGCTGTCGACGAAGCTGGTGGCCCAGGCGCGGTCGCCCAGGCTGCTCTGCTGCA
The DNA here is from genome assembly GCF_004327275.1 of Phytopseudomonas daroniae. NCBI lineage: Bacteria > Pseudomonadati > Pseudomonadota > Gammaproteobacteria > Pseudomonadales > Pseudomonadaceae > Phytopseudomonas > Phytopseudomonas daroniae. The sequence continues at coordinate 215,472 of NZ_QJUJ01000003.1, read as the reverse complement.
GGTTGGCCGTGCGCTCGTTGACGATGTCGTTGCCCGCTACCAGGCTTACGTCGCGCCCGGCGATGATGCCGCCCTGGGCGTTGCGGATGCTGTCTTCGGCCAGCAGTTGCAGGCGCTCGCTGGCCTGCAGCAGGCCACTGTTGGCGATATTGACCGCCTGCACGTCGAGTGCGCCGCTGGCGCGCAGGGTGCCCTGGTTGCTCAGGTCGCCACCGCTGATCAGCGCTACGTCGCGGCCCTGGATCAGCGCGCCGTTGGGTGCCAGACGGCCTTCGGCCTGGGCCAGGTAGAGCACCGGCACCAGGACTTTTTCGCCCAGCACTTCCTGTTCTTCCATCCACACGATGTCGTGGGTCAGCGCCGCCACCTGTTCGGCGCTCAGGCTCACCCCCAGCCCCAGGTTCAGCGCTTCCTTGCTGGCGATGGCGTTGTTCATCAGGTAGCGGAACATGGCTTCGTCGCTGTCCAGCCCGGCGATGAAGCGCTGGCCGGTGCGCGCGACGATGGCCTCGCGGATCAGGCGCTGCTCGTAGAGGCCGTCGCCCAGGCGCTTCTGCGCCTGATCGGGGTCGTAGCCGAGCAGGTCGAGCATGTAGTCGGAGCTGAGGAAGCGGTTCAGTTCGGTCAGCGCCGGGTTGGTTTCGATCAGGTATTTGTGGGGCTGGTTCGTTGCAATCGGTACAGCACCCGGTGCCTGCCCTAGGTGGCCGACAAAGACACCGTCTATCTGCATGCCGTTAGCGCTGTCACGCTGAGCCTGATCGAGAGTCGTACCGGCCAACGCCCACTGCTGGCCGCTGGCCGACTCACCTACCTGGCTGTCGCTGCCGGCCTGGTCACTGAGGCGGAACAGTCCGTTCTGGCCGCTGGGCAGGCTGAAACCTGGCAAGGTCAGCGGATTGATCTGTTGTTGGGCGAGGTCGGGGGGAAGCTGGGAGTTCAGGGTGATCGGAATGAACGAATCCGCCGCCCCTGCACTAGTCGAGCCACTACGGTTGCCACTGATTACGTGTGTCGAACCGGGACGCGTCACACCGTTGCCGACGTTTTGCTGCGCATTGATGGCAACGTTGCCAGCCGCCTGGATGATCCCGGCATAACGCTGATCACCGCTACTCAGGATGGTGCGGCTGCCGTAGCTATGAAGCTCCTGTTCAAAATCGCCATCGCTGATGATGCGGTTGATGGCGCCAGCGATTTCACCCGTGCGCTGCTGATCGTATCCGGCGCTCTCATGCCAATACTGCTGGGTGAATGCCTGCGCATTGTTCTGGTGGCGAACGATGTACTTGCCGTCCATGCGTACCAGCCGGAACATACGCGTGGTCTGGATTTCCCCCTCCTCTACGCCACTGTTGTCCAAACGGCGGAGGTCGGCCGAAAAATCGCCGCCTGCACTGATCAGACTGCTGCTGTTGTTCAGCACATCACCATAAATACGCAGATCACCGCCGGCCACGATCTGCGACATGGCGCTTGCCTCGGTGACCTGCAGCCGATCACGCTGGGTGATCTCGAACCAGGAACTTCGTTTTCCACTGCAATCGATGCCTGGCTGGACACAGAAGCGTTCGTCGATACGAGCGCTGTAGATACCTGATTCGATAAGTAGACGATCACGCGCGTTGTCGAGTATGCCGACCCTCAACGTCGTATCGCCGACGGCCTCCAACGTCGCGGATAGATTGTCCAGGCGGCTGGCCATGGCCCCTGAGGCATTCCTGGCCAGGAAAATATTCCCCAGGCTATAAACATCCGCATACCGGTTAATGAAGGTATCGACGTACAGCGCCATGTCGTCGCCGCTGAACAGCAGGCCGTTCTCGTTGACCAGGCTCGGCGTGGTCAGGATCAGGCGTCCGGCACTGCCCAGGGTGCCCTGGTTGTTCAGGCTGGTGGCGCTGAGGGTCAGGTTTTCGGCGGCGGTCAGGCGGCCCTGGTTGAGCAGAGCACCACCGATCGCGAAGGTGGCTGCGCCACCAGCGGTGATGCTGGCGGTATCGCTCAGGCTCAAGCGCGCCGCCTTGACGTCGAGGTCGCCCTGGCTGGTGACCCTACCGTTGCCGCTGTAGCCACCACTGAGGGTCAGGCTGAGGGGGCCGTCGCTGGCGATCAGGCCGTGGTTGATCCAATTGCCGCCTTTGCCGGTCAGCGAACCGGTGGCCAGCAGTTGCCCGTTGGCGGTCTGCTCGAAGGTGCCGATATCCAGGGTCAGGTGCCCGGCCTGAAGGATGCTGTCGTTGCTCCAGCTGTCGGCCTTGAGGGTCAGGCTGCCTTGCGTGACGAAGCTGCCGCCAGCCCTGGCGACCTGCGCCAGGGCGACACCGAACTCACCGCTGCCGGCGTGCAGCAGCTTGCCATTCTGGTTGAGCAGGCTGCCGAGGTTCAGGGTCAGGTCGCGGTTGGCCGTTTCAAGGAGGCCGCTGCGGTTGTCCAGCAGCCCACCCAGGGTGAAGAAGGTGCTGCCGCCGGTACCCAGGGCGCGCAACTGGCCGCCCTGGTTGTTCAGGCTGGCGCCTTGCAGGCGCAGGGTGCCGCGGCTTTCGACGATACCCTGCTGGTTGTTCAGCACGGCACTGCTGTCGTGTTCCAGGGCGATATTGGCCGCCCCTATCTTGCCGCTCCGGTTGTTCAGGTCGCCGCCACGCAGCAGCAGATCGCCCTGGGCATACAGAGTACCGTTCTGGTTGTCGAAGGCGCCGGCCTGCAGCGTGGCCGCGCCGCCCAAGGCGTGGATGCGTCCGGCCGTGTTGTCGAGGTTGCCAGCGACCAGCAGGTCGAGGTGCTGGCCCTGAATCAGGCCGCCCTGCTCGCTGACACCGTTGCGCAGCCAACCCGAAAGACGAATGCGCACCCAGTCTTCCAGACTGGCCAGGGTGCCCTGGCGATTGTCGAGGCTGGCGGCTGTGAGTTCGACGGCACCCGTACGGCTCTGCAGAGTGCCGCTCTGGTTGTTCAGCGCCGCGCCGATGTTCAGCAGCAGGTCGCCCTGCCCCTGGATGGCACCACCGCTGTTGTCGAGACTAGCGGCGTTCAGGTGCAAATTGGCATCGCGGCTGTAGATCAGACCGTCCGCACGGTTGTGCGCGGCCCCAGCGACATCGAGGTGGAGTGCACCGTTGGCAGCCAGGGTGCCGCTGTCGCTGTTGTTCAACTGGGTGACGGCGAAGTGGCCGGTGCTCTGGCTGGCCAGGGTGCCGCCCTGGTTGTTCAGGGTCTTGGCGTCGATGCGCAGTGGCCCGCCGCTGGCCAGCTGCCCGGCCGTGTTAACGAGTGTGCCGTCGACGTTGAGCGTGGCGGCACCGCTGGCGCTGATGCGCCCGCCGGCATTGTCCAGCCCACCGCTGGAGAGCGTCAGATCCTGACGAGCCAGCAGCGAACCACCCGCATTGCTCAGGCTCACGGTGTCGATAACCAGGTTTCCACTGGCGTCGATCTGCCCGCCACGGTTATCCAGATCCTGTGCGATCAGCAGGTGCTGACCGGCACCGCTGGAGAGGATGCCTCGATCACTGTTGTCCAGGCTGTCGGCATCGACGTCGAGACGGCCAGCGGCCACCAGGGCACCTTCGCCGCTGTTGAGCAGCGCGCCGGTAAGTTGCACGTCGAGGTCGCCATCGCGGCTGGAGAGCGTACCGAGCTGGCGGTTGTCGAGGGTTGTGCCGATCAGTTGCAGGCCCTGCCAGCCGGAGAGCAAGCCACCCTGGTTGTCGCTATGGCCCAGGCTCAGGCGCAGCCACTCACGACTGATCAGGTGCCCGTTCTGGTTGTTCAGGCTGGCCGCGGCCAGAGCCAGGACGCCGAGGCTGGAGAGCTCACCGCCACGGTTATCGAGAGCGCGCAGGTTGCTGAGGGTCAGCGGGCCGTTGCTGGTGATCAGGCCTTGCTGGTTGTCCAGCTCGCCCTGGCGCAAGTCGAGGGTCAGGGCGCTTTCGCCGATCAAGGCCCCCTGCTGCTGGGTCAGGCGGTCGAGGCTCAACCGCAGGTCGCCCTTGGCCGAGACTTCACCGCCCTGGCTGGAGTCCAGCGAAGCGGCATCTACGGTCAAGGTGCCCTGGCTGTTGATCAGACCGCCGTTGCGATTGTCCACGGCGCCAACGCTGCGCAGGTCGAGAGCCTGGCCGGCCAGCAGCGTGCCGCCGGCATTACTCAGCATGCCGCTGGCGAGGCGCAAGTCGCCGGCACTCTGAATGAGGCCCTTGCTGGCGTTGCTGAGGGTGCCTGTGACGTCGATGGCGAGGTCATCGCGTGCGAACAGCGTGCCCGCCTCGTTGACCAGACCCTTGGCGCGCAGGTCGACGCCCTTGGCACTGATCAGCCCCGCCAGGTTGTCCAACACGCCCTGGATACGCAGGGTCAGGTTCCGTTCGGAGAGCAGTCGGCCCTGGGCGTTGTCCAGGCTCGTCGCAGCCAGGCTGAAGCCCTGACTGCTGGAGATTTCGCCCTGGCGGTTACTCACCGCCCCCAGGTTGTTCAACAGCAGTCGGTCGGGTGCATGCAGCAAGCCAGCGTCGTTATTCAGATCCCCGCCGTTGAGGTCGAGGGTGAGGCGGCTCTGGCTGAACAGCTCACCACCCTGCTGCGCCAGACCGCTGGCCTGCACCGACAAGGGGCCACTGGCGGCTATACGTCCCTGGGCGTTGCTGATCTGGCCGGTCTGCAAATCGAGGGTGGCGCTGCCGGTCAGGCGGCCGCTGTCGTTATCGAAGCGCCCGGTCGTGACACTCAGATGATCCACCGCGGAGATCTGGCCATGGCGGTTGTCCAGACCAGCGCTGCGCAGCACCAGCCCGGCATCGGTAAGCAGGCGCCCCTGCTGATTGAGCAGTGCGCCCTGGCTGGTGATCTGCATGGCGCCAGCACTGGAAAGGTTGCCGCCGCTGTTGTCGACCCCAGCCGCGCTGACGCTCAATGTGCCTTCGCTGCTGAGTTTCCCTTCACTGTTGATCAGTTGGCCGTCGCGAGCCGGATCACCAGCGCGGGCGGTGAGCTCGATCAGCACGCGGGTATCGCTGGCGAGGGTGCCGCCGGCATTGTTCAGGTGGGCGCCGCTGAGGTGAACCTGATCACGGCCGAAGATCAGCCCCTGGTCGCGGTTGAGCAGGCGCACCGCAGCAAGGTTGAGGTGCGCCGCCAACAGGCGGCCACTGTCGCTGTTGTCCAGGCTGGTGGCGGTCAGGCTCACGGTACCGCGGCTGGAGATTTCCCCACCACGGTTGTCGATGGCGTCCGCCGTCAGGGCCAACTGACCATTGGCAGCGACAACGCCCTTCCGGTTGTCCAGACGCTGCCCCGTCAAGCGCAGATCGCCTTCGGCCAGCAGTTCACCGGCGACCTGAGTCAGTTGCCCGACCTCGGCAGCCAGATCGCCCTGGCTGGCGATATGGCCACCGCTGTTATCGAGTTCACCCTTGGCCTCGACATGCACATCACGACTGGCGACCACGCTGCCGGCGTTACGCACCTGCTGGGCGGCGATTGCGACTCTGCCGGCCTCGTTGCGGCTGTTGTCGGCATTCACCCCCGCTTCGACGTGGCCCTGATTCGTCAGGGTCTTCCCGCTACTCAACGCAACCCGGTCGCGGGCAGCCAGGCTGCCGCGGTTCACCAGATCTCCCCGGGACTGAACATCGAGCCGGGTGCCGGCGTACACCTGGCCCTGGGTTTCCACCTGCCCAGCCTGGACGGCGATCTGCCCGCTGGCCGCGGCATTGGCGACAGTCAGTTGCCCACTGGCATCGATCTGGATATCCCCGGCGCTGGCCGCCATATCACCCGCCAGTTTCACGCCGACACCCTGTTCGGTGCCCACCAGACGAATCGCCCCGGCGTACATGCCGCCCAGGGCCGAGCTGTCGATGGCCAGTTGCGGTTTATCGCTGCCGTCGTCTGCCTTGGCTGTGGCCTGAAGGGTGCCAGCGTCCACCTCGTTGCGGCCGGCGACGATGTTCAGGCGTTTGGCGTGAATCTCGGCATTGATCTTCGCACTGCGGGTGATCAGGTCGAACTGGTCGACATTACTGGCGTTGAGCCCTTCGCCTTCGATGCGGATGTCGCCGCCATCGACGTCGAAACGATCCAGGCGACCGTTCTCGATCACCGGAGCACCGGTACTCAGGGTCGCGCGTGGTGTGTTGATGAAGCCGCAACCATCGCAGGTGATGCCATGGGGGTTGGCGACGATGACGTGGGCCGCGCGCCCCGCCACCTCGGTGTAGCCCTTGAGCTGGCTGCGGTTGCTGCCGGTAACCTCGTTGAGGATGACCCCCGCTGCCCGCCCCTGCAGATTCGAGTTGCCGATGATGATGCCGCCCTGCTGGGTGCTCTGCAGCCGCTCGGTGGCATTGTTGAGGATCAGCCCCTGCTTGCCGACGTTGTAGTCCGTGAACTTGTTATGCGACAGGCCACTGCCATTGGGTGTGGCGATGTTGACGATAGGCACGCCATTGGCCGCCTGCCCGAGGCTGGTGTTGCCACCGGCCTGGGCATCGACCGTCAGTTGCGCCGCCGTGGCGACGATGGGATTGAGGAACAGGACACCGGCGAGAATCAGCGCGATGTTCTGGAAGAAAGGGCTGCGAACGTCCATGTCGATAACTCCGTGACGCATCAAAATCAGAAGAAAATATCCAGACGGAAATACACCGGCCGCTCGCGCTCGGCGATGACATCGGGGCGTTCCAGGGAGTGGGCGAAGGTCACGGATGTGGCAAGGTGCTGGCCACGAGCGCTGAGCTCCAGGGCATGACCGCTCATACGGCCGCTGGCCCCCGGGTTGTGGCGGTCATGGCTGATCACGCCGAGGTCATAGGCCAGGGCGGCGCCGTATTGCTGCACGAAGGGTTGCAGCGCTGGCAACGTGACCGGCCGTGTCCAGCGCAGTTGATTGCGCCAATAGGCGCCGCTGTCGCCAGACAGCGACTGATCCTTGAAGGCCCGTATCGAGTTGAGGCCGCCGAGGCTGATGCGCTGCGGGCCATACAGGACGTCTTCGCTTTTCTGCCCCGTGACCAGGCTGTCGAAGCTGAAGCTTTCCTCCCACAGCCTGAACGGCTGCAGGTAGCTCAGCGTAAGGCTGTATTTGTTGTAGCGCGCGATGGGGTCGTCAGGCCCGACATTGTCGTTGCTCTGGGCGCCGAACAACCCGATGCCACGCTGCCAGCCGGCATCGAGGTTGACGAAGGCCGTGCCGATACGGCGGCCATGGTTGACGCCCAGCTGTGCCTCGGTGAGGTGGGGGCTGGATCGCTCCAGAAAACTGTCGAGCAGGTAGTTGCGCGAACGCACGTGGCTCAACCCCAGGTTGAGCGCCGTCTTGCTGACGCTGTCACGGTGCAGCACGCGCTCGGCGCGCAGGGCGTGGGTCTGGCTGTCGCCATCCTGTTTGAAATCGAAGCCATTGCCCTGGCCGAGGGTGCGGTAATAGCTCTGGCTGTAGCTGTAGTCGAAGCGCCACCACCCATACGGGAGGCTGTAGGAAAGGCTCTGGCTGTGGGAGTGCCGGTAGCTGTCGCTGACCGCGTCACGCGAGGCGCGCAGGCTGAGTTGGTCGGTGAGGCCGAGCGGGCTGTCCCAGACGAGGCCGGCACCCCATTGCTGCTCACCGGTGCTGCGCTGGCCATCGTTATGGCGATTGAGATTGGCGTGCCAGGGTTTGCTGCGCTCGCCCTGCAGTTGTACACGGCTGCCGCCCACGTGCTCGCCGGGTATCAGTTCAAGCTGAGCGGCACGGGAGGGAAGTCGATTGAGGTTCTCGACCAACTGCTCCAGCTCTCGCAGATCCAGAACCTCGCCGACTTCGCCAGGAAAGCTCATCGCCAGCTCTCGATCACTGGCCAGAGCGGAGCTGTCCAGCCCTTCGAGGCGCCCTTCGACCACCACGACTTTCAGCGTACGCGCCGATAGATCCTGCTGCGGCAGGTAGGCACGGGTGGTGACATAACCACGATCGATGTAGTGATCCGTAATGGCCTTGAGCAGCTGGTTCAGCTGACTGGCACCCAGGCAGGCGTCGGCGAAAGGGGCGAGAATGCTCGAGCGGTCAGACTCGGACAACGCGCTGGCACCACTGATTTCGATCTGCTCGATCGCGAAGCAACGCTCATCGCCTGGCGTTGGCGCAGCGGGGGCGCCTGCCTCGCGACCCGGCAACTGCTGCAGCTCCTGCAAGCGCCGCTGCTGCTCCTGCAACAGGCGCTCCTGACGTTCGCGGATAAGATCCTGATCCCCCGGCGTCTGGGCATCGGCAAGCAGTGGAAAAAAAGATAGGCAAAGCCATACGGCCGCAGTCCCTTTGCGGAGATTCATGTTTCCATCCCTGTGTCAAGCGCTGCTGCTAGAGCGGCGCATTAAAACACATGGCACCTCGCCATCAAAAGCCCGCATCGCGGAAGCAGTTCACAGTTCACGCCAGATGGGGCGCGGCTCCCACCGGAGCGCCCCTGATCGCGGCGAAGGGGCGCGTCACTTCACCAGGCGCAAGCAGAACGGGTAGCGATACGGTCGCCCTTCACCCGCCTTGATGCCGGCGATGATGGTCAGGACGATGGCGCCGATGCACAGCAGCCCCATCAGCAGAAAGCCGATCAGCACCAGCATCAGCAGCAGGCAGACGATGCCGGCAATGGCCACGGTGATCTGGAAGTTGAGCGCTTCCTTGCCCTGTTCGTCGATGAAGGCATCCTGATCCTTCTTGATCTGCCAGACGATCAGCGGGCCGATCAGGTTGCCGAAGGGGAAGATGAAACCGAGGGCCGCGGCGAAGTGACAGATCATCGCCCACTGGCGCGCTTCCTTGCTGGGCTCGGGCGCGGGCGTCAACGGGTTGCTCTCATACATCGCGACTCTCCTCGGTCATCGGCCGGTCACTCGGCCAGGGCGGCCTGCTGCAAGGCGAACAGCTCGGTCATGCCTTGCTGCGCCAGGGCCAGCATGGCATTCAGTTCGGCCGGCTGGAAGGGCTGGCCTTCGGCAGTGCCCTGCACTTCGATGAAGCCGCCAGTGCTGGTCATCACCACGTTCAGGTCGGTCTCGGCAGCGGAGTCTTCCAGGTAATCCAGGTCGAGTACCGGCTCGCCCTGATAGATGCCCACGGAAACGGCGGCGATCATCTGCTTGAGCGGGTCGCCGCCTTTCAGGCCACCACGTTTCTTGATCACCTTGAGGGCATCGACCAGCGCGACCATGGCGCCGGTGATCGAAGCGGTACGGGTACCACCGTCGGCCTGGATCACGTCGCAGTCGACGTACAAGGTGTTCTCGCCGAGCTTGCTCATGTCCAGCGCGGCACGCAGGGAGCGGCCGATCAGGCGCTGGATTTCCAGGGTACGACCACCCTGTTTGCCCTTGCTCGCTTCACGCTGATTGCGGTCACCGGTAGCACGCGGCAGCATGCCGTACTCGGCGGTCACCCAGCCCTGGCCCTGGCCCTTGAGGAAGCGCGGTACGCCCTGCTCGACGCTGACGGTGCAAATCACCTTGGTATCGCCGAACTCCACCAGCACCGAACCTTCGGCGTGCTTGGTGTAGTTGCGGGTGATGCGAATCGAGCGCAACTGATCGGCCGCGCGGCCACTGGGACGTTTCATCAAGGAATACCTGCTCGTGCTCTATATAGAATCGGGAATCTGCCGCGCATTATAGGGGTTGTTGCCGTCTGGCCGCGACCGCGCCCGTCCGACCATCACGGTCGCGATTGGGAGCCATCGCCGCACTGCGCTACAATCGCCGCCTTTGGCCCGCGCCAAACCGGAAAAATTTCACGAGGTAAGCAGCATGATCCACAGCATGACGGCCTTCGCCCGCACCGAGCAGGCAGGTGCCAACGGCACCCTGAGCTGGGAGCTGCGCTCGGTCAACCACCGCTACCTCGAACCCCATCTGCGCCTGCCGGAAGCTTTCCGCGACCTCGAAGGCGCGATCCGCGAGGCGCTGCGTCAGGGCCTGTCGCGCGGCAAGGTGGAATGCACCCTGCGCTTCACCGAAGACAGCGCCGGCAAACCCTTGCAGGTCGACCGCGACAAGGCCACGCAACTGATCGCCGCCGCGGAAAGCGTGGCCGCGCTGATCAAGCAGCCGGCCCCGCTCAACGCCCTGGAAGTGCTGGCATGGCCCGGCGTACTGGTGGCCGACAGCAGCGACCCTCAGACACTCAATAAATCCGCCCTGGCCCTGTTCGGCAGCGCCCTGGATGAGCTGAAGAAAGGCCGTAGCCGCGAAGGCGCCGAGCTGGCCAAGCTGCTCAACGAACGCCTCGACAGCATGCAGGACGAAGTGGCCGCCCTGCGCGAGCTGGTGCCGCAGATGCTCGACGTGCAGCGCCAGAAGATTCTCGAGCGCTGTCGTGAAATGCAGGCCGAGCTCGACCCCCAGCGCCTCGAGCAGGAACTGGTGATGCTGGCGCAAAAGAGCGACGTTGCCGAAGAGCTGGATCGCCTGAACACCCACGTCAGCGAAGTACGCCGCGTGCTCAAGGCGGGTGGTGCGGCAGGCCGACGCCTGGACTTCCTGATGCAGGAACTCAACCGCGAAGCCAATACCCTGGGCTCCAAGGCCTTCGATCCGCGCAGCACTCAAGCGGCGGTCAACCTCAAGGTGTTGATCGAGCAGATGCGCGAACAGGTGCAGAACATCGAATAATCGGCGCCCGGCCTCTGCTGCGCGACCTCCCGACCCAACCGTTTCAGGACAGATCCATGAGCACCACTACCGGCACCCTCTACATCGTTTCTGCGCCTTCCGGTGCCGGCAAGACCAGCCTGGTCAAAGCCCTCATCGACAGCGAGCCGCGCATCCGCGTGTCCGTGTCCCACACCACACGCACCATGCGTCCGGGCGAGACAGACGGCGTCAACTACCACTTCGTCGCTCGCGAGCAGTTCCACGCCATGCTCGACAAGAATGCCTTCCTGGAGCACGCCGAAGTCTTCGGCAACCTCTACGGCACGTCCCAGGCCTGGGTCGAGCAGACCCTGGCGGAAGGGTTCGACCTGATTCTGGAAATCGACTGGCAGGGCGCCGAACAGGTGCGCCGACTGATGCCGCAGGCGCGCTCGATCTTCATCCTGCCGCCCACCCAGGAAGCCCTGCGCCACCGCCTGACCAACCGCGGCCAGGACAGCGGCGAAGTGATCGAGCAGCGCATGCGCGAAGCGGTCAACGAGATGAGCCACTACATCGAGTACGACTACATCGTGATCAATGACGACTTCTCCCACGCCCTCAGCGACCTGAAGTCGATCTTCCGCGCCAATCAACTGCTGCAGCCGGCCCAGCAACAGCGCCACCTGGGATTGCTGAACGAGCTGCTGGCCTGAAAACAGCTACAAGCCTCAAGTTGCAAGCAAGAGCAAAGCAGAGGGGCGCCTCAGCTTGTAGCTTGTAGCTTGTAGCTTGTAGCTTGTAGCTTGTAGCTTGTAGCTTGTAGCTTGTAGCTTGTAGCTGCGCTAGACTATCCAGTCCGCTCGCCCATTTATTTGGCCCAGCTTATTTTTGCATTCGCTACGAGGAACACCATGGCCCGCGTTACCGTTGAAGATTGCCTGGACAACGTCGATAACCGCTTCGAGCTGGTCATGCTCGCCACCAAGCGCGCTCGTCAGATCGCTACCGGCGGTAAAGAGCCTAAAGTGGCGTGGGAAAACGACAAGCCGACCGTGGTCGCCCTGCGCGAAATCGCCAGCGGCCTGGTAGATGCCGATATCGTCGCTCAGGAAGACATCATCGAAGAAGAGCCGCTGTTCGCTGCCTTCGACGAAGAGGCGAACGAGCCTCTGTAAGCCTATGCGTGGTCGAAAGCGTACGTCGCAGGTGCACAAGGCCTGGCAAGGGAGCGTCCCATGCCGAGCATAGACGCCCTCGCCGATCGACTTTCGACCTACCTGGGTGACGAACAGGTCAACCTGGTTCGTCGCGCCTACTTCTACGCCGAACAGGCGCACGACGGGCAACGCCGCCGCAGCGGTGAAGCCTACGTCACCCATCCGCTGGCCGTGGCCAGCATCCTCGCCGACATGCATATGGATCATCAGAGCCTGATGGCCGCGATGCTGCATGACGTGATCGAGGACACCGGCATCGCCAAGGAAGCCCTGCACGCGCAGTTCGGCGAATCGGTGGCGGAACTGGTGGACGGGGTCAGCAAGCTGACCCAGATGAATTTCGAGACCAAGGCCGAGGCCCAGGCCGAGAACTTCCAGAAAATGGCCATGGCCATGGCCCGCGATATCCGCGTGATCCTGGTCAAACTGGCCGACCGCCTGCATAACATGCGCACCCTGGAAGTGCTGTCCGGCGAGAAACGCCGACGTATCGCCAAGGAAACCCTGGAAATCTACGCCCCCATCGCCAACCGGCTGGGCATGCACAGCATGCGCGTGGAATTCGAGGATCTCGGCTTCAAGGCCATGCACCCGATGCGCTCCGAGCGTATCCGCGCCGCCGTGCGCCGCGCCCGTGGCAACCGCAAGGAAATCGTCACCCGCATCGAGGAGTCGCTGCTGCACTGCCTCGAACGCGAGGGGTTGAGCGGCGAAGTGATGGGCCGCGAGAAGCACCTGTACAGCATTTACCAGAAGATGCGCGGCAAGCGCCGGGCCTTCAACGAGATCATGGACGTGTACGCCTTCCGCATCGTGGTCGACAAGGTCGACACCTGCTATCGCGTCCTGGGCGCCGTGCACAATCTGTACAAGCCGCTGCCGGGCCGCTTCAAGGATTACATCGCGATCCCCAAGGCCAACGGCTACCAGTCGTTGCACACCACGCTGTTCGGTATGCATGGCGTGCCCATCGAGATCCAGATTCGCACCCGCGAGATGGAAGAGATGGCCAACAACGGCATCGCCGCGCACTGGCTGTACAAATCCAACGAAGATGAAACGCCGAAGGGCAACCATGCCCGCGCGCGCCAGTGGGTCAAGGGCGTGCTGGAAATGCAGCAACGCGCCGGCAACTCGCTGGAATTCATCGAAAGCGTGAAGATCGACCTGTTCCCGGACGAGGTCTACGTGTTCACGCCCAAGGGCCGCATCATGGAGCTGCCGAAGGGCTCCACGGCGGTGGACTTCGCCTACGCGGTGCACACCGATGTCGGCAACACCTGCATCGCCTGCCGCATCAATCGCCGCCTCGCGCCACTGTCCCAGGCTCTGGAAAGCGGCTCCACGGTGGAAATCGTCAGCGCTCCCGGCGCGCGCCCCAACCCGGCCTGGCTGAACTTCGTGGTCACCGGCAAGGCGCGCACCCATATTCGCCATGCCCTCAAGCAACAGCGCCGCTCGGAGTCGATCAACCTCGGCGAACGCCTGCTCAACAAGGTACTGGCCAGCTTCGAAAGCCATCTGGACAAGCTGCAGCCCGAGCGCCAGCAGGCGGTGCTCACCGAATACCGCCTGGAGACCTTCGAGGATCTGCTCGAGGACATCGGCCTGGGCAACCGCATGGCTTACGTGGTCGCTCGCCGCCTGCTGGCCAGCGAGGGCGAGGAGCTACCCAACGCCGAAAGCCCGCTGGCCATTCGCGGTACCGAGGGCCTGGTGCTCAGCTACGCCAAGTGCTGTACGCCGATTCCCGGCGACCCCATCGTCGGTCACCTGTCGGCCGGCAAGGGCATGGTTGTGCACATGGACACCTGCCGCAATATCAGCGAAGTACGCCACAACCCGGAAAAATGCATCCAGCTGTCCTGGGCCAAGGATGTGACGGGCGAGTTCAATGTCGAACTGCGCGTCGAGCTGGAGCACCAGCGCGGCCTTATTGCCCTGCTGGCCGGCAGCGTCAATGCCGCCGACGGCAACATCGAAAAGATCAGCATGGACGAACGCGACGGGCGCGTCAGCGTGGTACAACTGGTGGTCAGCGTGCACGACCGCGTACACCTGGCCCGAGTGATCAAGAAGCTGCGCACCCTGCCCGGCGTCATGCGCATCACCCGCGTCAAGGCCTGACCGACTCGCTCAGGCCAGCCATGACCGATGCGCCTCGCGCATCTTCACCAAGGAGCCCTTATGAGCAAGACCGTCATCAACACCGATAAAGCCCCAGCCGCCATCGGCACCTATTCCCAGGCCATCAAGGCCGGCAACACCGTTTACCTGTCCGGGCAGATCCCTCTGGATCCGAAGACGATGGAGCTGGTGGAAGGTTTCGAAGCGCAGACCGTGCAGGTGTTCGAGAACCTCAAGTCGGTCATCGAAGCAGCCGGCGGCTCGTTCAAGGACGTGGTCAAGCTGAACATCTTCCTCACCGATCTCTCCCACTTCGCCACCGTCAACGAAGTCATGGGCCGCTACTTCCAGCAGCCCTATCCTGCCCGCGCCGCCATCGGCGTGGCCGCCCTGCCGAAGGGCTCACAGGTAGAGATGGACGGCATCCTGGTCATCGACTGACCACGGTTCACGCCCGGAGCGCACACTCCGGGCGGCCTGCCTCACCCCTCGCGCAACACCGCGGCATAGCCCTCGCGATAGCTGGGATACTGCGGCGACCAGCCCAACGCCCGCGCCCGCGCGTTACTGCAGCGCTTGCTGCCGGAGCGGCGCACGGCTGACTCTTCCGACCAATGCTCGACCCCGAGCCGCTGGCGCAACCAGCCCACTACTTCATGCAGCGGCGCCGGTTCGTCATCGACACCGATATAGCAGTCATCCAGTGGCTCGCCTGCCGACTCGGCCTGCAGCAGAAACGCCAGCAACCCTGCCGCGTCATCGGCGTGAATGCGATTGCCGTAGAGCGGCGGCTCGACCGACACGCGGTAGCCCATGCGCACCTGCTTGAGCAGCCACTCGCGGCCCGGCCCATAAATACCCGTCAGGCGCACCACGGTTGCCGGGATATCACTGTTCCAGGCCACCTGCTCGGCCTCGCACATCACCCGGCCCGAGTAACTCTGCGCCTGTGCAGGCGAGGTTTCGTCGATCCACTCGCCATCCGCCTGGGCGTATACGCCACTACTGGAGACGAACAGCAGACGCTTCGGGCGCTGCCCACGGGATTGCAGCCAGCTCAGCACATGGCGCAGACCGTCGACGTACGCCTGCCGATAGCCGGGTTCATCGTGCTGCGAGGCGGCCGCGCTATACACCAGATAATCCAGATCACCCTGCGGCCACTGGTCGGGACAACCTGGTTCGTGCAGATCCCCAGCCACCGGCAGGATGCCTTCGGGCAATTCGGACACCGTCCGGCGCATGCCGTAGACCTGCCAGCCCGCGTCACGCAGACGCACGGCCAGGCGACTTCCGACATCCCCGCACCCGGCGATCATCACGCTTGCAACTGTTTTCATCACTGCCCCTCTGTCCCTCGGCGGACGCTCTAATACGACGACCTGAATGTAATACAGTTACGTTATCGCTTTCATAAACAAGAATTACTTGCAATAATGTTCAGCCTTTTTTGCCGCGCAGCGCTTCGCCTGTGCAGGTCACCGTCATCACACTTAGGTCCGGCAAGCATGAACTCTACCGCCCATAGCGCTAAGCCAACCATCGTCGTCGCTCGGCCGCAACGCCTCGGCGCGCTCCTCGCACTGCTGCTCAGCCTGACGCTGGCGCCGACCGCGAGTTTCGCCGATCAATCGGTCACCGCGCCAGCCGAACCAGCCGCAAGCGCGCAGCAGGCACCCGCCAATGGCGAACAGCCTGCCGACGCCCCCCAAGTGCAAGCCGAACCGCTGTCGCCTGAGGCCACGGCACAGGTCGATGCCCTGGGCGAAAAGCTAGAAGCACTGGGCCCTCAGGCCACGCCGGAACAGCTCAGCGAAGCGCGCCAGCAGTTCTTCAGCGAAAACGATATCGCGCCGCAGGATGCCGAAAGACTGCAGCAGGCCCTCGCCGCCCAGCAGAGCGCCGATGCCCAGGCACTGAGCCAAGATCCGGCCGCCGAAGCAGAAGCGGTATTCCACGATCTGTCCCCATGGGGCATGTATCAAGGCGCCGACGTGGTGGTCAAAACCGTGATGATCGGCTTGGTACTAGCTTCGATCCTGACCTGGACCATCTGGATCGCCAAGACCATCGAGCTGGTTACCGCCCGCCGTCGTCTGAGCCGTGAAATCGTCGAGTTGAAAGGTGCCCGCAATCTGGCCGAGGCCAGCGAGCAGGCCCGCGCCAAGCACAGCTTCAGCGAGATCCTCCTCGAAGACGCCCGCGAAGAACTGAAACTCTCGGCCACCAGCCGCGAGAAGGAAGGTATCAAGGAGCGCGTCAGCTTCCGTCTCGAGCGCCTGGTCGGCGCCTGTGGCCGTGACATGAGCAAGGGCACCGGGGTACTCGCCACCATCGGTTCCACCGCGCCGTTCGTCGGCCTGTTCGGTACCGTGTGGGGCATCATGAACAGCTTTATCGGTATCGCCAAAACCCAGACCACCAACCTCGCCGTGGTCGCCCCCGGTATCGCCGAAGCATTGCTGGCTACCGCTCTGGGCCTGGTTGCCGCGATTCCGGCCGTCATCATCTACAACGCCTTCTCGCGTTCGATCAGCGCCTACAAGGCGCAGGTAGCCGATGCCTCCGCCCAGGTATTGCTGCTGGTCAGCCGTGATCTGGACATGCTGCCGAACAGCGATCGCACTCAGCAGCCTCACATGGTCAAGGCGGGTTAAGGCCATGGGTCTTCATCTCAACGAAAACGGCGACGATCTCCAGGAAAACCACGAGATCAACGTCACGCCCTTCATCGACGTGATGCTGGTGCTGCTGATCATCTTCATGGTCGCCGCGCCGCTGGCCACCGTCGACGTGAAGATCGACCTGCCCGCCTCCAGCGCCAAGCCGGCGCCACGGCCGGACAAGCCCATCTACCTGAGCATCAAGGAAGACAAGAAGCTGTTCCTCGACAACGACGAGGTACAGCCGGCCGTGCTCGGCGCGGCGCTGGACAGGCTGACGCAGAATGACAAGGACAAGACCATCTTCGTACGCGGCGACAAGGGCGTTGAATATGGCGACCTGATGGAAGTCATGGACACCCTGCGCGGCACCGGTTACCTGAAAATCGGCCTGGTAGGCCTGGAGACGGTCGGCGCGCAATGAAGAAATCCAGCCGCACGTTCTCCTGGTTCGGTAGCCTGGTCATCGTGGTTGGGCTGCACATCGGCCTGTTCCTCTGGGCCATGTACTGGCAGCCCCAGGCGACGCCCATCGAGCTGCCGCCCGCAGCCATGATCGTCGAACTGGAACCGCTGCCCCCAGCCGCGCCGAAGCCTGCTCCGCCGCCACCACCGGAAGTCGTTCCGGAGGAGCCCGAGCCTCAGCCGAAACTGGTCGAAGCGCCCAAGCCGACGCTGGCGGTGACGCCGCCGAAACCCAAGCCGAAGCCCAAACCAAAGCCGCCGAAACCCAAGCCACCAGAGCCCAAGCCTCCGGAGCCTCAGGACGAGCCGCCAGAAGACGCGCCACCCGCGCCTCCGGCACCGGCCGAAGCCAAGCCGGCAGCACCACAGCAGGCGCCAGTGAGCTCACCCAGCAAGGCCGAAGTCACCTGGCAGAGCCAGTTGCTTACCCATTTGGCCAAGTACAAGCGTTACCCGGAAGACGCGCGCCGCCGCGGTCTTGAAGGCGTCAACCGCTTGCGCTTCGTGGTCGATGCCAATGGCATGGTGCTGTCGTACACGCTGGTCGGCAAATCCAGCAGCGCCTCCCTGGATCGGGCCACGCTGCAGATGATCCGCCGCGCGCAGCCGCTGCCGAAACCGCCAGCGGAAATGCTCAAGGATGGCAGCGTGGAAATCGTCGCGCCGTTCATCTACTCGCTGGAGCGCGGCCGCGGTCGCTGATGCGCATCGATATCCGCCCCGGCCAGAAAGCCGGGGCGGATACCTCGAACCCCTTCCCCTCCTGCAACATCCGCCCCGCAGACACGTATCCGGGCAACCTCAGTGGTTGGTTACATGGAAGACAGCGGCTATGCTTGGCTGCATCTCAATGGACTAAGACTATGACCCTCACTGAACTGCGCTACATCGTGACGCTCGCTCAGGAACAACATTTCGGCCGAGCCGCGGAGCGCTGCCACGTTAGCCAGCCTACCCTGTCGGTCGGCGTGAAGAAGCTCGAAGACGAGCTGGGCGTACTGATTTTCGAGCGCAGCAAGAGCGCGGTGCGCCTGACTCCGGTCGGCGAAGGCATCGTCACTCAGGCGCAGAAGGTATTGGAGCAGGCCCAGGGCATCCGCGAACTGGCCCAGGCCGGCAAGAACCAGCTGGCGGCACCGTTGAAGATCGGCGCCATCTATACCGTCGGCCCTTACCTGTTCCCGCACCTGATCCCGCAGCTGCACCGCGTGGCCACCCAGATGCCGCTGTATATCGAAGAAAACTTCACCCATGTGCTGCGTGACAAGCTGCGCACCGGCGAGCTGGACGCGATCATCGTCGCCCTGCCCTTCCAGGAAGCCGACGTGCTGACCTTGCCGCTGTATGACGAGCCCTTCTACGCGCTGCTGCCGGCGGATCACCCCTGGACGGCGATGAAGACCATCGATACCAAGCTGCTCAACGACAAGAGCCTGCTGCTGCTCGGCGAGGGCCACTGCTTCCGCGACCAGGTGCTGGAAGCCTGCCCGACCCTGCGCAAGGGCGAGGAACAGGCCAAGCACACCACGGTGGAGTCCAGTTCCCTGGAAACCATCCGCCACATGGTCGCCTCCGGGCTCGGTGTGTCGATCCTGCCGTTCTCGGCGGTAGACAGCCACCACTACGCCCCCGGCGTGATCGAAGTACGCCCACTCAGCCCACCGGCGCCCTTCCGCACCGTGGCCATCGCCTGGCGCGCCAGTTTCCCGCGGCCCAAGGCCATTGAGGTGCTGGCTGACTCCATCCGCCTGTGCTCGGTCGCCAAACCACTGCCCCGCAGCGTCTGAGGGCAGCGATGAGCGAGCTGTCGACGATCCCCGTCACCGATCTCAAAGGCGTTGGCGCGGCCTTGGCGGAGAAACTCGCCAAGGTTGGCCTGGAAACCCTGCAGGACATCCTTTTCCACCTGCCACTGCGCTACCAGGATCGCACCCGCATCGTGCCCATCGGCGCCTTGCGGCCAGGCCAGGATGCGGTGGTCGAGGGCGTGGTGGCGGGGGCCGACGTGGTCATGGGCAGGCGCCGCAGCCTGTTGGTACGCCTGAACGATGGCAGCGGCACGCTCAGCCTGCGTTTCTACCATTTCAGCAATGCGCAAAAGGAAGGCCTCAAACGTGGCACCCAGGTGCGCTGCTATGGCGAGGTGCGCCCCGGCTCCTCCGGCCTGGAAATCTACCACCCGGAGTACCGCGCGCTATCCGGCGGCGAATCGGTCACCGTGGAGCAGACGCTGACACCGATCTACCCGACCACCGAGGGCCTCACCCAGCAGCGCCTGCGCCAGCTCAGCGAACAGGCTCTGGCCCGGCTCGGCCCGCGCAGCCTGCCGGACTGGCTGCCCCGCGAGCTGGCCGACGACTATCAGCTGGCGCCGCTGGATCAGGCAATCCGCTACCTCCACCGTCCGCCACCGGATGCCGACCTCGAGGAGCTCGCCGAAGGCCGTCATTGGGCCCAGCACCGGCTGGCCTTCGAAGAACTGCTCACCCATCAGCTGTCGATGCAGCGCCTGCGAGAAAGCGCTCGCGCTCAGCGAGCACCTGCGCTGCCTGTCGCACAAAAGTTGCCGAAGCAGTTCCTTGCCAACCTCGGTTTCAACCCCACCGGCGCGCAGCAACGGGTCGGCGCGGAAATCGCCTACGACCTGAGCCAGGGTGAGCCGATGCTGCGCCTGGTGCAGGGCGACGTCGGTGCCGGCAAGACCGTGGTCGCGGCTTTCGCCGCGTTGCAGGCGATCGAAGCCGGTTACCAAGTCGCGCTGATGGCACCCACGGAAATCCTCGCCGAACAGCATTACCTCAACTTCACACGATGGTTGCAGCCACTGGGCCTGGAAACCGCCTGGCTGGCCGGCAAGCTGAAGGGCAAGGCGCGTGTCACCGCCCTGGAGCAGATCGCCGCCGGTGCCCCCATGGTGGTCGGTACCCACGCGCTGTTCCAGGAAGAGGTGCGCTTTCGCAACCTGGCCCTGGCGATCATCGACGAACAACACCGTTTCGGCGTGCAGCAACGCCTGGCTCTGCGCCAGAAAGGTGTGGGTGGCCGCCTCTGCCCACACCAGTTGATCATGACTGCCACCCCCATCCCGCGCACGCTGGCGATGAGTGCCTACGCCGATCTGGACACCTCGATCCTCGACGAACTGCCGCCAGGCCGCACGCCGGTGAACACCGTGCTGGTCGCCGACAGCCGCCGCTTCGAAGTGGTAGAGCGAGTGCGCTCGGCCTGCAACGAAGGCCGTCAGGCCTATTGGGTGTGCACGCTGATCGAAGAATCCGAGGAGCTGACCTGCCAGGCGGCAGAAACCACCTACGAGGATCTGGCGGCCGCTCTTGTCGGCCAGCAGGTCGGCCTGATCCACGGGCGCATGAAGCCCGCCGAGAAAGCTGCGGTGATGGATCAGTTCAAACAGGGTCAACTGCAACTGCTGGTGGCCACCACGGTAATCGAGGTGGGCGTCGACGTTCCCAACGCCAGTCTGATGATCATCGAGAACCCCGAGCGCCTCGGCCTGGCCCAACTGCACCAGCTACGTGGCCGAGTCGGCCGTGGCAGCGCTGCCAGCCACTGCGTGCTGCTCTACCACCCGCCGCTGTCACAGATCGGTCGCGAGCGGCTGGGCATCATGCGCGAAACTTGTGATGGCTTCATCATCGCGGAAAAGGATCTGGAACTGCGCGGCCCCGGAGAAATGCTCGGCACTCGACAAACCGGCCTGCTGCAGTTCAAGGTAGCCGATCTGATGCGTGATGCCGACCTGCTGCCGGCGGTTCGCGATGCGGCGCAGGCACTGCTGGAGCACTGGCCACAACATGTCAGCCCGCTGCTGGAACGCTGGCTGCGTCATGGTCAACAATATGGGCAAGTCTGAGCGTTACACAGGACGGTGGTCGGCTCACGAGGCCGCATCGTCAGCTTGCTGGTTATACTTTGGGGGCTGAGCCCCCTTTACGACGGAACACGTCATGACTGAAGTAGCCATCGCCGACACCTCCCCCCAACCGCCTCTGGTGATTCGTCAGTTGCTGGAAAATCTCGGTCTGAGCTACCAGGTACGCAACGAGCAGCCTGGGCTGCCGACGGCACAGCGCGTGCAGACCGTTCTGCTCGAGGATGCCGTAGGCGCCCTGCTGGTGCTATTTCCGCAGAACCAGTTGCTCGACCTCAATCGCCTGGCCGAACTGACCGGCCGCAAGCTGACGGCAGTCAAGCCCGAGCGCCTTGATCGCATGCTCGGCAAGCATGACCTGCGCGTGCTGCCTGGCATCCCCGCGTTGACCAGCTCGCCTTGCCTGTACGACGAACGCCTGCTCGAGGCGCCGAGCCTGTATATCCAGTCGGGCGAGCCCGGCGTGCTGCTGGAACTGTACACCGATGCCTTCAAGGGTCTGCTGGGCAAGGCCAGTGCCGCCCGCTTCGGCGAACCCGTGAGCAAGGTTCGGCCCAACCTCAACCGCCCCGATGACGATCGCAACGAGATCAATCACGCGGTTCAGGCCTTCACGGCGCGGCGTATCCAGCAGCGCCTGGAAGAGACCATCGAGATTCCGCCCCTGGCGGAAACCGCACAGAAGATCATCAAGCTGCGGGTCGACCCCAACGCCACCGTCGATGACATCACCGGCGTGGTCGAGACCGACCCGGCCCTGGCAGCCCAGGTGGTGAGCTGGGCGGCATCGCCCTACTACGCCGCACCCGGCAAGATCCGTTCAGTGGAAGACGCCATCGTGCGCGTGCTGGGCTTCGATCTGGTGATCAACCTGGCGCTGGGCCTGGCACTGGGCAAGACGCTCAGCCTGCCCAAGGATCAACCGCAGCAGACCACGCCCTACTGGCAACAAGCGATCTACACCGCCGCCGTGATCGAAGGGCTGACCCGCGCCATGCCGCGTGCGCAACGCCCGGAAGCGGGGCTGACCTACCTGGCCGGCCTGCTGCACAACTTCGGCAATCTGGTGCTGGCCCACGTGTTTCCGCCGCATTTCTCGCTGATCTGCCGGCACCTGGAGGTCAACCAGCACCTGCCGCACAGCTACATCGAGCAGCATCTGCTGGGTATCAGCCGCGAACAGATCGGCTCCTGGCTGATGCGCTACTGGGACATGCCCGAGGAACTGGCGGTTTCCCTGCGCTTCCAGCACGACCCGAGCTACAGCGGCAACCACTCCACCTACCCGAACCTGGTCTATCTGGCGGTCAGCCTGCTGCGCAACCACGATATTGGTACCGGACCCGAGCGCGAGATTCCGCAAAGCCTGCTCGACAATCTGGGCATCAGCCGGGACAAGGCCGAGGAAGCGCTGAGCAAGGTACTGGCCGCAGAGGTCGCCCTGCGCGATCTCGCTTCGCAGCAGTTCGGCTCGCCGAACTGACGCTGCAGCCGCGGCCACTCGCCTTGCCTGTGGCCGCGAACGCTCCCCGCTGAATCAGGCCGCTTTCTTGTCGGCCGGGCGCTTGGGACGCAGGTATTTGGTCAGGCCCTGGAACCAGATCACCAGAGCAGGATTGCCCTGAATCTGGATGTCCTTGTTCTGGATACCCTGCATGAAAGCCAGTTGCTTGTTTTTCGCCGTCAGGGTGGCGAAACCATGGGCCGCATCCTTGAAACCGATGGCGAAGGCCGGCTCGCTGACCGTACCGCGCTTGCTGCTGACGCGTTGCTCGCTGACGATGAAGTGGCGGGCGATCTTGCCATCCAGCGTATGCAGCTGGAACACCAGGTCGCGCCCCTCCAATTGCTGGCGAAACGCCGGATTGTCACGACTTGCCCTGGCCATGAGACGGCCCAGCATCCACAGAAGAAAACGGAATTTCATGACATGGCCTGTTGGCTAGATACGAAGGCCGCGCATTGTAGCGACTTGCCGGAAGCCTGGCAGCCGGCCTTATGGATGACGGCTAGCGCCGACTCTGGGGGATGAGGGTCTGCTGACATATCAAAACTGCCGCGCTGATGACTTACAGGTTGCGCAGAGACGTCAACAGACCCCGGGGCTCAGTTGACCGAGTCCTTTAGAGCCTTGCCTGGTTTGAAGGCGACGGTGTTGCTGGCCTTGATCTTGACGGGCTGCCCGGTCTGCGGATTCTTCCCGGTACGAGCACCACGATGGCGCTGGACGAAGGTGCCGAAACCGACCAGCGTCACACTGTCCTTGCGGTTCAGTGCACCGGTGATTTCTTCGAGAACGGCGTTGAGTACACGATTGGCCTGATCCTTGGTCAGATCAGCTTTTTCCGCGATAGCGGCGGCGAGTTCCGGTTTGCGCATAAATGCCTCTTTTACGGTTGTTGTTGTTGTGTTCCGTGCCTTGCAGCGCCAAGGCGCCGCGACAGCTCTACGCTGCGGGCAGGCCTGGGGAGAATGGCACGCTCTAAAGGGCTTCGCCAGTCCTGTTCCTGGCTAAATCCGGCATTTTGTCGAGCAGGCGACAGAACGATCAGGGCAGCAAGGCAGGTAATTGACGATTGAGCGCCAGCTTTTCCTGCACCGCCGCACCTGTCAGCGCGTAGCCCAGCAAGGCGCCGGATACGTCGTGACACAGCGCCCTGATATCCGCGCCACTTCCTTCGACCGTCCAGCTTCCTTGGGTTCCACGCGGCGGCGGCGACACGATCAACGGGCACGCGGGCGTCTTCACGGTAACCGGCATGGCCCCATAGGCCACTTCGTCCGGCGTGCCACTGAGCGTCTTCGCCAACGCACGCGCGCAGGCCATCAGCGGCATTACGTAGAGCAGGTTGAGGCCGTCGACTTCGGCACAGTCGCCCAGGGCGTAGATATTGGCGTGCGAAGAACGCAGCTCGCGGTCGACCATCACGCCGCGGTTTACGGCCAGGCCGGCAGCGGCAGCCAGGTCGATGCGCGGGCGCAGGCCAACGGCCGAGATCACCAGATCACAGGCGATCACCTGGCCATCGGACAGATGCGCCTCGAGCCCATCCCTCGCGTACTCCAGGCGGCTCAGCACCGGCCCCAGGTGCAGGCGCACCCCCAGAGCTTGCAGACCGCCTTGCACGGCGGCGGCAGCCTCTACCGGTAGCAAGGCGGGCATCAGTTGCTCGCAAGGCGCCACCAGATCGACCTCATAGCCGCCGAGCGACAGGTCGTTGGCGAATTCGCAGCCGATCAGCCCGGCGCCCAGAATCAGCACCCGACGCTTGCCCAGCGCCGCCTGGCGAAAACGCGCGTAACCTTCGAGATCGTTGACCGTGAACAGCTCGTCGCGGGCGTCGCCCTCGATGGGCACGCGCATCACCTCGGCGCCCCAGGCCAGCACCAGGTCACGATACGGCACGGCCTCTTCGCCGATCCACAGGCGCTTGTGACCGGGGTCGATGCCGGTGACTCGCGTATGCGTCCACACCTGGGCGCCCAGCTGCTCGGCCATCGCGCCTGGCTCGGCCATGCACAGACCATCGGCATCCTTGCTCTTGGCGAAGCCGGTGGACAGCATCGGCTTGGAGTACGAGCGACCGTCGTCGGCGGTGATCAGCAACAGCGGCGTTTCGCTGTCCAGCTTGCGAAACTCGCGCGCCAGGTTGTATCCGGCCAGGCCGGTACCGATGATCACCACGGGGTCGCTCATTGCTCGTTCCTGTTGGATTGGGTTCTCGGGTGAACTCAGTTGATTTCGATCATCTCGAAGTCAATCTTGCCGACGCCACAGTCAGGGCACAGCCAGTCTTCGGGCACGTCTTCCCAGCGGGTGCCGGGCGCGATGCCGTCGTCGGGCCAACCTTCACGCTCGTCGTAGATAAATCCGCAGACCACACATTGCCACTTTTTCATAACGCTCTCCGGCGTGTCTCACGGTCATTGCGCGGAACGCTACCGTAATAACCGAAGCGAGCCAAGCCGCTGGCGACCAGGCAAAGCCTGATTGCCAGCGAATAGCCAGGATCTACTGGCCTGCTCGGCCGAGCTAGCTGACCATCAGCGGGTCGCTGAGCCCCATGACATACATGGCCAGCATCGTCAGGCTGCCTGCTGCGATGAGGTAGTAGAGCGTCGGCAACATGGTCTTGCGCAGGGTGATGCCTTCACGCCCGAGCAGGCCGACCGTGGCCGAAGCCGCCACCACGTTGTGGATGGCGATCATGTTGCCCGCTGCCGCGCCTACCGACTGGCCGGCCACCATCATGGTGCCGGAAACGCCGAGCAGACCAGCGGCGTCGTACTGGAACTGCGAGAGCATCAGGTTGGCCACGGTGTTGGAGCCGGCGATGAAAGCACCCAGCGCACCCACGGCCGGGGCGAAGAATGGGTATACCGAGCCCACGCTATTGGCCACCAGCTCCGCCATGGCCACCGGCATCGAGTGCAGGTCGGAGCCATTGACCCCGGAGTTGATCAGGATGCGCACCATGGGTACGGTGAAGATCAGCACGAAACCCGCTCCCAGTAGCGTCTTGCTCGACTCACCGATGGCGGTGGTCAGTTCACGCACACGCATGCGATGCAGGAAGAAGGTCAGCAACACCACGACGCAGAGAATGCCGCCGGGCAAATAGAGGGGTTCCAGGGAGCCGGACACGCCGCTTTCATCCAGAATGTCGGTCCAGCCGAAGCTTAGCGACATCATGCCCGCCTTGACCTCCGGGAACACCCGCGAGATGACCAGGAAAACCGCCAGCAGCAGGTAGGGTGCCCAGGCCAGGGCAACAGGAATCGGCGCCTTGCCGGCCACTTCTTCGATCTTCAGCTCGATCGTGCCCATCCACTCTGCCGGCCAATCCTTGGCTTCGGCGAAATCCCAGGTCTCGCGTGGCATCAGAAAGCCTGCCTTGGCCGCCGGCACCACGATCGCCAGGCCCACCAGGGCACCAATCATCGAGGGGAACTCAGGACCGAGGAATACTCCGGCCGCGATGTAGGGAACCGAGAAACAGATCGCCGTGAAGATGGCGAACGGCGCCACCGCCAGGCCTTCGCGCCAGGACTGATTCTTGCCGAAGAAACGCGTCATGATCATCACCATGATCAAGGGCATCAGCAGGCCGATCAGGCCATGGGTGATGGCCACTCGCGAGTAGATCAGGTGAAAGAACGTGTCCCAGTTACTGCCTGCTGCCAGCAACTGCTGGCTGAGGCCTGCCTGATCCAGGCCGGATGCCACACCGACCAGAATCGGCGTACCCACCGCGCCGAAGGATACCGGGGTGGACTGCACGATCAGACCCAGCACCACCGCCGCCAGGGCCGGAAACCCCAGCACCACCAGCAACGGGGCAACCACGGCGGCGGGTGTGCCGAACCCGGAAGCACCCTCGATGAAACAGCCGAACAGCCAGGCCACGATCAGCGCCTGCACCCGTCGATCCGGGCTGATGCTGGCGAATCCGCGCCGAATCGAACTCATGCCCCCGGAATACTTGAGCGTGTTGAGCAGCAGGATGGCGCCGAAGATGATCCACAGGATCGATACGGTGAGAATCAGCCCTTGCAGGCTGGAGGCGATGACCCGGTTGAGGGTCATGTCCCAGACCGTCAGGCCGATGGCCGCGGTGAGCAGAAAAACCACCGGCATGGCGTACTTGGCCGGCCAGCGCAGGCCGATCAGTAACACGCCGGCCAGTACCAGGGGTACGAAAGCCAGAATCGATAACAGTGTTTGACTCATGGGTGGGTTCCTTCTTGTTGTTGTGAACCACGGTTCCCCGGGGTTACCCGGAGCCACGCTGCTGAAGCACCCGGTATTGCTGGTCGGGCCCTTATGCAAGTGCGATGGCGAGGATCGCTCGCCATCGCACTCATGCTCGAAAGCCCCGGCCGCCTTGAGCGACCGGGGCATTTGTCGGGATTACCCCTGAATATCCCGACAGTTGTACTGTTCCTGCCCTCGTCAATGTGCCTGCTTGAAGCGCAGGCGCCAGGCATGCAGTAGCGGTTCGGTGTAGCCGTTGGGCTGCTCGCTGCCCTTGAAGATCAGCTCGCTGGCGGCCTGGTACGCTGCCGAGGCCGCATAATTCAGAGCCATGGGCCGGTACTGCGGATCGCCTGCATTCTGCTGATCGACCACCTTGGCCATGCGCTCGAGAGTCGCCCGCACCTGCGCGGCATCGACCACGCCGTGCTGCAGCCAGTTGGCAATGTGCTGGCTGGAGATGCGCAGGGTGGCGCGATCCTCCATCAGCCCGACATCGTGGATGTCCGGTACCTTGGAACAGCCGACGCCCTGTTCGACCCAGCGCACCACATAACCGAGGATGCCCTGGCAGTTGTTGTCCAGTTCCTGCTGGATATCCGCCGCGCTCCAATTGCGGTCGGCCGCGACCGGCACGCTGAGCAGGCCTTCGAGCAACTTGTCACGCTGGCTGTCGGGATCGCTGCGCTCCAGTTCACGTTGCACGGCCGGCACATCGACCTGGTGGTAATGCAGGGCGTGCAGCACCGCAGCGGTCGGCGACGGTACCCAGGCCGTATTGGCACCGGCTCTGGGCTGGGCCCCCTTCTGTTCGAGCATCGCCGCCATCAGATCCGGCATGGCCCACATGCCCTTGCCGATCTGCGCCTTGCCACGCAGACCGCAGGCCAGGCCGACCAGCACGTTGTTGCGTTCGTAGGCCTGAATCCAAGGGGTGCTCTTCATATCGCCCTTGCGCAGCATCGGCCCGGCCTGCATGGCGCTGTGCATTTCGTCACCGGTGCGGTCGAGGAAACCGGTGTTGATGAACGCCACCCGCGCACTGGCGGCACCGATGCAGGCCTTGAGGTTGATGCTGGTACGCCGCTCCTCGTCCATGATGCCCATCTTCAGGGTATGTCTCGGCAGATCGAGCAGGTCTTCGATGCGGGCGAACAGCAGGTCGGCGAACGCCACTTCCTGCGGGCCGTGCATCTTCGGCTTGACGATGTAGACGCTACCCGTACGCGAGTTGCCCTTGTTCTTGAGGTCATGCAGGGCGATCAGGCTGGTGATCACGCCGTCGAGAATGCCCTCTGGGATCTCCTGGCCGTCGCCATCGAGAATCGCCGGTGTAGTCATCAGGTGGCCGACGTTGCGGATGAACAGCAGCGAACGGCCGTGCAGGCTGAGCGAACCACCATCGGCACGGGTGTACTGGCGATCCGGGTTGAGGGTACGCAGGATGCGCTTGCCGCCCTTGTCCAGCGACTCGCTCAGATCGCCACGCATCAGGCCGAGCCAGTTGCGGTAGACCAGCACCTTGTCACTGGCGTCGACCGCGGCAATCGAATCCTCGCAATCCATGATGGTGGAGACGGCTGCCTCGAGCAGCAGATCCTTGACCCCGGCGCCATCGCTACAGCCGATCGGACTGCTGGCATCGATCTGGATTTCGATGTGCAGGCCGTTGTGTTTCAGCAACACCGCACTCGGTGCAGTGGCATCGCCCTGGTAGCCGATGAATTGTTCGCCATTGCGCAACCCTGCGTACTCGCCGTTGTTCAGCAGCACCTTCAACTGGCCGTCCTGCACCTGGTAGGCGCCGGCATCGCGGTGCGAGCCGCTCGCCAGCGGCACGGCCTGGTCGAGAAAGGCACGGGCGAAGGCAATGACCTTGGCGCCACGTACCGGGTTATAGCCGCCCTCCCTGTGCGCACCGTCCGCTTCACTGATCGCGTCGGTGCCGTACAGGGCGTCATACAGAGAACCCCAGCGGGCATTGGCGGCGTTCAGCGCATAGCGTGCGTTCATCAGCGGCACGACCAGTTGCGGCCCGGCCTGGCTGCCGATTTCACTGTCGACGTTGGCCGTGCTGGCCTGTACCTGGGCCGGCTGCGGCAACAGGTAGCCGATGCCCTCGAGAAACGCCCGATAGCCGGGCATGTCCTTGATCGGCCCGGGATGAGCGCGGTGCCAGTCATCCAGCTGCGCCTGCAGGCGGTCACGCTCGACCAGCAGAGCGCGGTTCTGCGGCGCCAGCTCATGCACCAGGGCATCGAAGCCGGCCCAGAACGCCTCGCGCTGCAGGCCGCTGCCCGGCAAGACTTCCTCATCGATGAAACGCTGAAGGTCGGCGGCCACTTGCAGACGCTGACAGCTAACACGCTGAGTCATGTTCAATCCTCCTGAGTCCATTGCAATCATTTCAGAGGGCGGCGATACCGACCTTGGCGACCTGGGCATCCTGCTCGGCCTTGACCCCGGAAACACCCAGGGCACCGATCACCTGGCCATCGACCAGCACTGGCACGCCACCCTCCAGGGAGGTCAGCAGCGGGGCCGAGAGAAAGGCGCTGCGACCGCCATTGACCATTTCCTCGTAGCCTTTCGATTCGCGCCGCCCCAGGGCAGCAGTACGGGCCTTTTCGCTGGCGATGTAGGCACTGATGGGCGCGGCGCCATCCAGGCGTTCCAGGGCCAGTGGATGACCACCGTCATCGACCACGGCGATGCTCACCGCCCAGTTATTGGCCTGGGCCTCGGCACGGGCAGCGGCAAGCAGGCGGGCGACGTCGATCTGGCTGAGTACGGCTTTGCTGTGCATAGGGCATTCCTCTGTTCAAGTAGGGGTGTGGCTGGATGCCAGAACAACGTCAGTTCATGGCATCTTCGACGATCTCTATCCAGTGCCGCACCGGAGTGCGCCGGGCACCGTCGAGGTGGCTCTGGCAGCCGATGTTGGCGGTGACTATTACCTCCGGCTGGCCGCTTTCCAGGGCATTGAGCCGGTTATCGCGCAACTGTGTGGCCAGCACTGGCTGGGTCAGCGAATAGGTGCCGGCAGAGCCGCAACACAAGTGGCCGTCGGCAACCGGAGTGAGCGTGAAGCCCAGGCGCTGGAGCACTTCATCTACCGCGCCGCCCAGACGCTGGGCGTGTTGCAGCGTGCAAGGACAATGAAAGGCCACGCGCATCTGTGTGCTGATGCCAAGCGACTCCAGGGGCTCCTCACGCAGTACCTCGACCAGATCGCGGGCCAGTACACTGACCCGCCGTGCCTTGTCGGCATATTCCGGATCATCCCTGAGCAGGTGTGCATACTCCTTGACGAAGGCGCCGCAACCGCTGGCCGTCTGCACGATGGCCTCGACGCCCTCCTCGATGGCCGGCCACCAGGCGTCGATATTCGCCCGGGCGCGCTGCAGGCCCTGCGCCTGCGCGTCCAGGTGGTAGTCCACGGCGCCGCAGCAACCGGCCTCGCGCGCGGCGGTGACGCTGATGCCCAGACGATCGAATACCCGCGCCGCGGCGGCATTGGTGTTGGGCGACAGCCCCGGCTGCACGCAGCCTTCGAGCATCAATACGCGCCGTGCATGACGCACCTGCGGGCGCGGCTTGGCGGCACCGGCGCTACGCGGCAGCTTGGCCTTGAGCGCTGCCGGCAACAGTGGCCGCAGCATCTGACCAGCCCGGGTAACGCGCTTGAACAGTGCCTCCTGCGGCACCAGTGCGCGCAACCCGCTACGCAACATGCGTTGCTCCAGTGGTCGCGGCACGACCGCATCGACCAGCGCTCGGCCAATATCCAGCAGGCTGTGATATTCCACACCGGATGGACAGGTGGTTTCGCAGTTGCGACAAGTCAGACAGCGATCCAGATGCAGCTGGGTCTTGGCTGTCACTTCACTGCCTTCCAGCACTTGCTTGATCAGGTAGATGCGCCCACGCGGCCCGTCCAGCTCGTCGCCCAGCAGTTGGTAGGTCGGACAGGTGGCGTTGCAGAAGCCGCAATGCACGCAGGAGCGCAGGATGCGCTCGGCCTCATCGGCACGCGGTAGTTGTCTGGCCTGTTCACTCAGCTTGGTTTGCATGCTTCAGACCTCCGCATACAGGCGGCCGCGATTGAAAATCCCCTGCGGATCGAGTTGCGCCTTGAGCTGACGGTGGTAACGCAGCAAGGGAGCGGACAGGGGCTGGAACGGCGAGTCGCAGTGGCCGGCGCTGAAGCAGCTGGCGTGTCCGCCATGGGCGCTCACCAGCTGGCGAATCCGCTGCGCGTCGGCATCGGACTTCAGCCAGCGCTGGGCGCCACCCCAGTCGAGTAGCTGAGTGCCCGGCAATGCCAGCACACCGGTATTGTTCGGCAATGACACGCGCCACAATGCCTGCGGTTCAGCAAAGAACGCCAGACGCTGTTGGTTGAGATCGTCCCAGTAGCCGTCTTCGAGCGGTTCGCCACCCAGGCGCTCGCGGGCTGCCGCCACGGAACCCTCGCCTCCTTCCAGGCGCAGGCGCAACCGCTTGCCATCATGGCAGGCAGCGCTGAGGGGGAGCGGCTGCTGGCCCCACTCGGCCAGCCTGCGCAAGGCCATATCGGCGTCCATCTCCAGGATCAAGCCGAGCCGGTGCCGCGGCTTGGGCAGCACTTTCAGGGAAATCTCGGTGATCACCCCCAGGCAACCGAAACTGCCTGCCAGCAAACGCGACAGGTCATAGCCGGCGACGTTCTTCATCACTTCGCCACCAAAGCGCAGATGCTTGCCCTGGCCGGTGATCAGCCGGGTACCCAGCACCAGGTCGCGCACGGCGCCGGCCCAGGGCCGCCGAGGCCCGGACAGCCCCGCAGCGAGCATGCCGCCCAGGGTGGCGCCTGCCGCCGCATAGGGCGGCTCGCAGGTGAGCATCTGCCCGGCCTCGTCCAGTACCGCCTGCACCTCGCTCAGCGGCGTGCCGGCGCGAGCGGTGATCACCAGCTCGGTCGGGTCATAGCTGATGATGCCGCGGTGAATCCGGGTATCGAGCAGCTCACCGTCGACCTGGCGACCGAGGAACGCCTTGCTGCCCCCGCCCTGGATGCGCAGTGGCGTCTGCCTGTCGAG
Organism: Phytopseudomonas daroniae; assembly: GCF_004327275.1. Classification (NCBI taxonomy): domain Bacteria; kingdom Pseudomonadati; phylum Pseudomonadota; class Gammaproteobacteria; order Pseudomonadales; family Pseudomonadaceae; genus Phytopseudomonas; species Phytopseudomonas daroniae. The sequence goes on along the minus strand of NZ_QJUJ01000003.1, from coordinate 183,673 downwards.
GGCGTGCTGAACCTGCTCCAGCAGCACGCCGCTGGCGTCCATCGAACTGTGCATGTTCATCAGAAACGCTCCAGTTCAGGGAAGGGCAACTGGCCATGATGCACATGCAGCGAGCCGAATTCGGCGCAGCGGTGCAGGGTCGGAATGTTCTTGCCCGGATTGAGCAGACCGCGGGGATCGAAGGCTGCCTTCACGGCATGGAACAGAGTCAGCTCGTCACTGTTGAACTGCGCGCACATCTGGTTGATCTTCTCGCGCCCCACGCCATGCTCACCGGTGATGCTGCCGCCGACCTTGACGCAGAGTTCGAGAATCCGGCTGCCGATGGCCTCGGCGCGCTCCAGCTCACCGGGCTGGTTGGCATCGAAGAGAATCAGCGGGTGCATGTTGCCGTCACCGGCATGGAACACGTTGGCCACGCGCAGACCGTATTCTTCGGAGAGCTGGGCGATGCCCCTGAGCACACCGGGCAATTCGCGCCGAGGAATGGTGCCGTCCATGCAGTAGTAGTCGGGCGAGATGCGTCCCACCGCAGGGAAGGCGTTCTTGCGTCCGGCCCAGAACCTCGCCCGCTCCGCTTCGTCGCGGGCCTGGCGAACCTCGGTCGCGCCAGCGGCAGCGAGCACCGCCTTCACCCGCTCGCAGTCGTCATGCACATCGGCTTCGACGCCATCGAGCTCGCACAGCAGGATGGCTTCTGCATCCACCGGATAACCGGCGTGGATGAAGTCCTCCGCGGCGCGGATCGCCAGGTTGTCCATCATCTCCAGCCCCCCGGGGATGATGCCCGCGGCAATGATGTCCGCCACCGCGCACCCCGCCTTTTCCACCGAGTCGAAGCTGGCCAGCAGCACCTTGGCCATCTGTGGCTTGGGCAGCAACTTGACCGTTACCTCGGTGACGATACCGAGCAAACCCTCGGAACCGGTGAACAGCGCCAGCAGGTCGAAACCCGGCGCGTCCAGCGAGTCGGCCCCCAGGGTCATGCGCTCACCTTCGACCGTGAGGATTTCCACCTTGAGCAGGTTGTGCACGGTGAGCCCATACTTCAGGCAATGCACACCACCGGCGTTTTCCGCGACGTTGCCGCCAATGGAGCAGGCAATCTGCGAGGACGGATCCGGCGCGTAGTACAGACCGAATGGCGCCGCTGCCTGGGAAATCGCCAGGTTGCGCACGCCCGGCTGAACGCGGGCCAGGCGTGCAGCCGGATCGATATCGAGAATCCGCTTGAAGCGCGCCATCACCAACAGGATGCCCTTCTCCAGCGGTAACGCGCCTCCCGACAGGCCGGTGCCCGCGCCACGCGCCACCACGGGCACGCCTAGCCGATGACAGAGCTTGAGCAGGACTTCGACCTGTTCGACATGCTCGGGCAACACCACCAGCAGCGGCGTGCTGCGGTAGACCGAGAGGCCGTCGCATTCATAGGGTTTGAGATCTTCCGCGGCGTGCAGCACCGTCAGGTCAGGCAGCAGCGCCTGCAGTTCAGCCAGCAGGGCCGTTCGGTCGACGTCAGGCAGGACGCCATCGACGCGCTCGTCATATTCAATGCTCATGGCAGGGCTCATTCAGGCAACGTTGTTATTGTTTTGTGCAGCCCATGACCGTGGCGGCTGCTTGCTTGCGCCTGAAGGTGTAGCCCGTGCCCTACCTGACGTCCATCGATCAGGGAACTGGTCGTACCAGTTTATGGATATCTCTTTTCGTCCACGGAACGATTAAGACGCTGTGAATCAAGGGTTATGGTTCTATATTCATCTTTATCCATAAGCGCATTCACAGCTGGTACGACCAGTTAATGGAGCAGCCCAAATGAACCCGAAACAACCGGAGGTACGCCGCCAGGTCAGCGATGCCGTGGCGCAACGCATCGAGCGCCTGATTGTCGACGGCGTACTCAAGGCCGGCCAGCCACTGCCTTCGGAACGACGCCTGTGCGAGAAACTGGGCATCTCCCGTTCGGCCTTGCGCGAGGGCCTGCAGGTGTTGCGCGGGCGCGGCATCATCGCTACCACCCATGGGCGCGACTCGCGGGTCGCCAATCTCTCCGGGTCGCAGGATGCCAGCCCACTGATGCATCTGTTCAGCTCGCAGCCGCGTACCCTCTTCGACCTGCTGGAAGTGCGCGCCCTGCTGGAGTCCGAGTCAGCACGCCTGGCGGCCCTGCGCGGTACCGACGCCGACTTCATCCTGCTGACCCGCCGCTACGAGGAAATGCTCGCCGCCCACGGCCAAACGGACATCGATGCCTACGAACAGGCACGCCTTGACCATGCTTTCCACCTGGCCATCTGCGATGCCTCGCACAACCCGGTGTTGCTGTTCACGCTGAAATCCCTGACCGACCTGATGCTCAATTCGGTATTCGCCTCGGTCAACAATCTCTATCACCGCCCCGCGCAGAAACGCCAGATCGACCGCCAGCACGCCCGCCTGTACCACGCGGTGATCAACCGCCTGCCCGAGCAGGCGCAACGTGCCGCGCGCCAGCACATCTACAGCATCCGCGACAATTTCCAGGAGATCGAGCAGGAGGAGCAACGCCTGGTGCGCGCCACCATGCGCCTGGAGGGCTGGGCCTAGAGCGGCGTGCTAGACTCGCGCACCCCATGCATCACGATGATTTGCTGCCGTGCCCGACAACCTGCCACCCCCACACTGGCTGAACGCTGCACAACTGCCGGAACCCGGCGACCAGAAGCGCGACTGGCTGTTCAACGAAGACTCGCTGACCCGGCGGCTGACGGCGCTGTCCGACAATGGCTTCAGCGTCATGCCGCTGAACGAAGGCTGGCAGACGCTGCGCAGCGACGAGTGCGCGGCCCTCGATGTCACTGCAGACAGCCAGGGCTGGGTACGCGAGGTATATCTGTGCGGGCACGGCCAACCCTGGGTGTTCGCCCGCAGCGTTGCGGCGCGCGGTGCCCTGCAGAACTCGGGAATGGAACTGCAGCACCTGGGCAGTCGCTCGCTCGGCGAACTGCTGTTCAGCGATCGGGCCTTCGACCGCGGCGCCCTGCAGGTCTGCCGCTACCCGGCTGCCTGGCTACCGGCGGATCGCCGCAGCGAGGCGTTATGGGGCCGCCGTTCGTGTTTCCGTCGCGGCGCGCTGGGTGTGCTGGTGGCCGAAGTCTTCCTGCCCGACTTCTGGCAGGCCGTCACCGACCGAGCAGGCATGCCATAACCAGTCCGTATAATCGGCGCAACCCGCCAGGAGACACGTTCGATGTACACCCGCCTGCTGCAATCGCTCAACCGCCTGCACCCGCGCGCCTGGGACTTCGTGCAACTGACGCGCATGGACAAGCCTATCGGCATCTACCTGCTGCTCTGGCCGACGCTGTGGGCGCTGTGGATCGCCGCAGAAGGTGTACCGAGCCTCAAGAACCTGGTGATCTTCGTGGTCGGGGTGATCCTGATGCGCGCGGCGGGCTGCGTGATCAATGACTACGCCGACCGTAATTTCGACGGCCATGTCAGCCGTACCAAGGCACGGCCGCTGGCCAGTGGCCGGGTGAGCGCGCGCGAGGCACTGGTGCTGTTCGCCGTGCTGGTGGCGCTGAGCTTCGGCCTGGTGCTGCTGACCAACGCCACCACCGTCTGGCTGTCGTTCGGCGCCCTGGGCGTGGCGGCGCTGTACCCCTTCATGAAGCGCTACACCTACTACCCGCAGGTGGTGCTCGGTGCCGCCTTCTCCTGGGGCATGCCGATGGCCTTTACCGCCGAGACCGGCAGCCTGCCGGTGGCGGCCTGGCTGCTGTTTCTGGCCAATGTGATCTGGACGGTGGGCTACGACACCTACTACGCCATGGCCGACCGCGAGGACGACCTTAAGATCGGTGTGAAATCCACCGCCATCCTGTTCGGCGATGCCGATCGGGTGATCATCCTCAGTTTGCAGGGCATGACCCTGCTGTGCCTGCTGCTGGCCGGCGCGCGCTTCGAGCTGGGCCTGTACTTCCACCTCGGTCTGCTGGCCGCCGCCGCCTGTTTCGTCTGGGAGTTTCACATGACCCGTGGGCGCGAGCCGATGGTCTGCTTCCAGGCATTCCTGCACAACCACTGGGCCGGCCTGGCGATATTCATCGGGATCGTCCTCGACTACGCTGTTCGCACCTGACGGGTTAATATCGCGCAGTCATCAGAATCCGACACAAGGCTTGGCATGGAAAGCCAAGATATTGGCAGCGCTTGGGCCAACCCGGGAATGCAGATATGACGCCGGAACATCTGACAGGTTTGCTGCGTGACGGCGAAGGCCTGACCGTCGAGTTCAAGCGCGCCCGCGAGGCGTTGAACCGCGATGTGTACGAGACCATCTGCGCCTTTCTCAACCAGCGCGGCGGCACCCTGGTTCTGGGCACGGCGGACGATGGCAGCATTACCGGTATCGCCCCCGAGGCGGTAACGCAAATCCGCAAGGATTTGGTCAATACCCTGCACAACTCGCAGAAGATCAACCCGCCAATGCCGTTGGTTCCAGAACAACTGGAGCTGGACGGGCAGATCCTGCTGGTGCTCAGCGTGCCGGAAAGCTCCCAGGTGCATAGCTGCAGCAACCGGGTGTTCATCCGCAACGAGGACGGCGATTTCGATATCACCGGCCATGGCCAGTTGCTGAGCGAGCTGTATCTGCGCAAACAGGTCGGCTATAGCGAAAATCGTGTTTTCCCGTATATCCGCCTGGATGACCTGCGCAGCGATCTTATCGAGCGCGTGCGGCACAACGTGCGTCTGCAGCGCAGCGGTCACGCCTGGGCCGAGCTGGACGATCTGGAGCTATTGAAAAGCGCGCGACTGTACCAACGCGATTACCAGACCGGGGCGGAAGGCATCTCCATGGCCGGCGCCCTGCTGTTCGGCCGCGACGAACTAGTGCTGGGTGTGGTGCCGCACCACCGCACCGACGCCATCCTGCGGGTGCATGACCTCGACCGTTACGACGACCGCGACGATATCCGCACCAACCTGCTGGAAAGCTACGACCGACTGATGGCTTTCGTCGGCAAGCACGTCGCCGATCCCTTCTACCTGGAAGGCGATCAGCGCATCAGCCTGCGCGAGCGCATCTTTCGCGAGGTGGTGGCCAACCTGCTGATCCACCGCGAGTATCTCAACCCCTTCCCGGCCAAACTGATTATCCAGCGCGACCGGATCACCACCGAGAACAGCAATAACCCGCACGGCCTGGGCCTGCTGCGCCCGGACGACTTCACCCCGTCGCCGAAGAATCCGGCCATCGCCCGGGTGTTCCGTGAAATGCAATGGGCCGAGGAGCTGGGCTCCGGCGTGCGCAACCTGTTCAAGTACGCCCGCGCTTTCGGCGGGCAAGATCCACGCCTCAGTGAGGAGTCGATCTTCCGCGTGACCGTGATGCTGCCGCAGGCCACCTTGCCCGCCCCGACACTGGAGGCAACCCTGATACAGCCAGAGTCACAGCCAGAGTCACAGCCAGAGTCACAGCCAGAGTCGCTGGAAACCAGGGTGCTGCGTCGCCTGCTCGGTGGTGCTTCGAGCAAGGCGGCACTGTCCCACGCGCTGGGGCAGAAAAGCATCTCCGGGACGCTCAACCAGGCGGTACGCCAACTCCTGGCCGCCGGCCTTATCGAGTACACCCTGCCGGCCAAGCCCAACAGTCGGCTACAGCAATATCGCCTGACGCCCGCCGGGCAGGCGCATCTGAATCAGCAGGACAATTGAGTGCCGAGCACCAATACCCATATCTGTACCACCCTGTTCGAGGTGCCGGCAGAGCTGGGCTACGCAGGTCTTGCCGCGCACCTGTCATATCGCTGCAATAATTCCGTTATCTAATGCGCCGCATGACAGTTGAATGAACCGAGGCTCGATCCATGGTTGGCAAGAACATCCTGATCGTCGATGACGAAGCACCAATCCGCGAAATGATCGTGGTGGCGCTGGAAATGGCCGGTTACGAGTGCCTGGAAGCGGAAAATACCCAGCAGGCCCACGCCATCATCGTCGACCGCAAACCCGATCTGATCCTGCTCGACTGGATGCTGCCCGGAACCAGCGGCATCGAGCTGGCGCGGCGCCTCAAGCGCGACGAGCTGACCGGAGATATCCCGATCATCATGCTCACCGCCAAGGGCGAAGAGGACAACAAGATCCAGGGTCTGGAAGTCGGTGCCGATGACTACATCACCAAGCCCTTCTCGCCCCGCGAGCTGGTCGCCCGCCTGAAAGCCGTACTGCGCCGTGCTGGCCCCAGCGACAGCGAAGGCCCTATCGAAGTGGGCGGGCTGCTACTCGATCCGATCAGCCACCGCGTGACCATCGATGGCAGGCCGGCGGAAATGGGCCCGACCGAATACCGCCTGCTGCAGTTCTTCATGACTCACCAGGAACGCGCCTACACGCGCGGCCAGTTGCTCGACCAGGTGTGGGGCGGCAACGTCTACGTGGAAGAGCGCACTGTCGACGTGCATATCCGCCGTCTGCGCAAGGCACTCGGCGAAGCCTACGAAAACCTGGTGCAGACGGTGCGCGGCACCGGTTATCGTTTCTCCACCAAGGGCTGACCGGCAGCCTGGAGCGCAACATGACAGGGACATGCTGGCGGATGAACGAAACGTGACGAGCCATTGGCGTGGCGCCATAACCCGCCGTTTGTTGCTGCTGATCGCAGCCTGCCTGATGGTGGGCCTGATCAGCGGCCACTATGCCTGGGCGCTGGCCTTGGGGCTGGCCATCCACCTGGCGTGGACACTCAGCCAACTGCTGCGCCTGCACGCCTGGCTCAAGGATCACCAACCCGATGAGCCGCCGCCCGACGGCTACGGTTTGTGGGGCGAGGTGTTCGACAGCATCTATCACCTGCAGCGCCGCAACCAGCGTGCCCGTGGCCGCCTGCAAGCAGTCATCGACCGCGTCCAGGAATCCACCGCGGCCCTGCGCGATGCGGTGATCATGCTCGACAGCAACGGCAACCTGGAATGGTGGAACAAGGCTTCGGAAACCCTGCTGGGCCTGAAAACGCCCCAGGACAGCGGCCAGTCCATCACCAACCTGGTGCGTGATCCGCGCTTCAAGGAATACTTCGAGCGTGGCAATTACCTCGAACCGCTCGATCTGCCCTCGCCGGTCAACCCGCGCAAGCAGCTGCAGTTGAACATCACCCGCTACGGCAATCGGGAACACCTGATGCTGGTGCGCGACGTGACCCGTTTGCACCAGCTGGAACAGATGCGCAAGGATTTCGTGGCCAACGTATCCCACGAACTGCGCACGCCGCTCACGGTGATTTCCGGCTACCTGGAAACCCTGCAGGACAACGTGGACGAGATCAATCCACGCTGGCGCCGTGCCTTGCAGCAGATGCAGCAGCAGGGCTCGCGCATGCAGGGCCTGCTCAACGATCTGCTGCTGCTGGCCAAGCTGGAAGCCACCGACTATCCGTCCGACAACCAGCCGGTGGCGGTCGATCTGTTGCTGCTGTCGATCAAGACCGATGCCCAGGCACTGTCCGCCGAACGCAACCACCGCATCAGCCTGGAAGCCGACCCCCAGCTCAAACTCAAGGGCAGCGAATCGGAGCTGCGCAGCGCCTTTTCCAACCTGGTGTTCAACGCGGTCAAATACACCCCGGCCGAGGGCGAGATCCGCATCCGCTGGTGGCAAAACGAACAGGGCGCCCACCTCTCGGTGCAGGACAGCGGCCCGGGTATCGAGGCCAAACACCTGCCGCGCCTGACCGAACGCTTCTATCGGGTGGACTCCAGCCGCGCCAGCAATACCGGCGGTACCGGCCTGGGCCTGGCCATCGTCAAGCACGTGTTGCTGCGTCATCGCGGCAAGCTGGATATCACCAGCGTCGTCGGCAAGGGCAGCCTGTTCATCTGCCATTTCCCGGCCACCCAGATAGCGCACCGCGTTTAGACCTATTGCAAAGCACCGTCCCAGGCCCCACCCTTTAGCAATATCTGGTCACACGAACTCCCCATGGATCCCTCTACGAGCGTCTCTTTCTCCACCTATTTCGCCGATTTCGGCCTCGTGCTGTTCGCCCTGTTCCTGGTGCTACTCAACGGCTTTTTCGTCGCCGCCGAGTTCGCCATGGTCAAGCTGCGGGCCACCAAGGTCGAAGCCCTGGCCCAGGAGAATGGCTGGCGCGGACACATCCTGCGCACCGTGCACAACCAGCTCGATGCCTACCTGTCGGCCTGCCAGTTGGGCATTACCCTGGCCTCTCTCGGCCTTGGCTGGGTCGGTGAACCTGCCTTCGCCCACCTGCTCGAACCGCTGCTGACCTCGATCGGCATCGAGTCGCCGAAGCTGATTCACGGCATCGCCTTCTTCACCGCCTTCTTCATCATTTCCTACCTGCACATCGTGGTCGGCGAGCTGGCGCCCAAATCCTGGGCGATTCGCAAGCCGGAGCTGCTATCGTTGTGGACGGCGGTGCCGCTGTACCTGTTCTACTGGGCCATGTACCCGGCGATCTTCCTGCTCAACGCCAGCGCCAACGCCATCCTGCGTATCGCCGGCCAGGGCGAGCCGGGCACCCACCACGATCACCATTACAGCCGCGACGAGCTCAAGCTGATCCTGCACTCCAGCCGCGCCAGCGACCCGACCGATCAGGACATGCGCGTACTCGCCTCGGCCGTGGAACTGAGCGAACTGGAAGTGGTGGATTGGGCCAACTCCCGTGAAGACCTGGTCTATCTGGAGCTCAATGCTTCGCTGGACGAAGTGTTCAGCGTGTTCCGCCGTCACAAGTACAGCCGCTACCCGATCTACGACGAAGCCGCCGGCGAGTTCGTCGGCGTGCTGCACATCAAGGATCTGCTGCTGCACCTGTCGCAGCTGGAAATGCTGCCCTCGACCCTGCGCCTGAGCGAGCTGATGCACCCGCTGGAAAAGGTCAACCGCAACCTGCCGCTGTCCGAACTGCTCGAAGAGTTCCGCAAGGGCGGCGCGCACTTCGCTCTGGTCGAGGAAGCCGACGGCAAGGTCATCGGCTACCTGACCATGGAGGACGTGCTCGAAGCCCTGGTCGGTGATATCCAGGACGAGCACCGCAAGGCCGAACGCGGCATCCTCGCCTACCAGCCGGGCAAGCTGCTGGTGCGCGGCGACACGCCGCTGTTCAAGCTGGAGCGCCTGCTCGGCGTCGACCTCGACCACATCGAGGCGGAAACCCTCGCCGGCCTGATCTACGAAACCCTCAAGCGCGTTCCCGAGGAAGAGGAATCTCTGGAAGTCGCCGGCCTGCGCCTGATCGTCAAGAAGATGAAAGGCCCGAAGATCGTCCTGGCCAAGGTCATCAAACTGGACGCCTGAACCACCCGGCTCAGCCCTCCTTAGCCGGCACCGGCCGCGCTGCCTGGCCGTCGTAATCCCAGATGAACTGACGCGGGATCGGCCCCTTGTTGCGCCCGCCCTGCTGGGTCTGCTCCCAGGCGTGAGCGAGGATGCCCACCGAACGCGAGAGGCAGAACAGCCCCCGCGCCAGCGGTGCCGGAAAGCCCAGCTCGGCGTAGATCACCGCGGTGGCACCGTCGATGTTCATCGGAATGCGCTTACCCTTGCGGGCCTGCAGCCGCTCTTCGATGCCCCGCGCGATCTGCGCGAAACGCCCACCGACCACGCCCTCGGCGGCAGCCTTGTCGACCGCCGCCAACAGCGGCGCCGAACGCGGATCGACAGGATGGAAGCGATGGCCGAAGCCGGGGATGAACTTGCCATTGGCCGCGATGAAGGCATCGAGGGCGGCATCGGTGGCCTGTTCCTGGGCGTCGCCGGCCTCCATCCGCGCGGCGATGTCCAGGTACAACCCGACAGCCTGCTCACCGGCACCACCATGCACGTCGCCAAGCACGTTCAGCGCCGACGCCATGGCGCTGTTGAGGCCGACGCCGCAGGTCGTGGCCATGCGCGCGATGGCGATACTCGGTGCCTGCGGGCCGTGGTCGACAGCCGACATCAACGCGGTTTCCAGCAGGCGGCCCTGGGCGACGCTGGGCAGCTCGCCACGCAGCATCAGCCAGATCATCTGCGCGAAACCGACATTGCCGATCAGTTCTTCGATGGCGTAACCGCGGTAGCGGATCTCGCCCGGCTGCATCTGGATAATGGAGGTCGTCCACCATTGTTCGCTCAGGCGGCGTCCGTCGTTGGCGTCGGTCATAGTGCGTGCTCCTCGCGCAGGCTGTGTATCTGCTCATCGCTGTAGCCGAGTTCGGCCAGGATGCTGTCGGTGTGTTCACCGAGCTGCGGCGGCGGTGTGCTCACCGACGGCGCCTGGTGGTTGATCTTGATACCGGTACGCAGCAGGCTGACCGGGCGCTCGACACCAGGCACCCGCTCGAAGTGGGCAATCATGCCGCGGTCACGAATCTGTGGATGCTCGAGCACCTCAGGCACCTGGTACACCGGCCCGGACGGCACGCCCGCCGCCACCAACAAGGCCCACCATTCGTCCGCCGGGCGGGTCGACAACGCCTCCTCCAGCAGCCGGGTCAGCTCATCACGGTGCTGCAGGCGAGCCTGGCGCTTGGCGAAACGCGGATCGGCGATCAGCTCCTCGCGCCCCACGACCCGGCACACCGCCTCGAACTGTTCCTGTTTGTTGGCGGCGATATTCAGCGGCCCGCTGGCCGTGCGGAAGGTGCCCGACGGGCTAGCGGTGACGTTGTCGTTGCCCATCGGCTGAGGTACACGACCGGCGACCAGGAAGTTCGACACCGCCCAGCCCATGGTGGCCAGGGACGCTTCGAGCATGGAAATATCGAGGAAGCAGCCTTCGCTGCGCTGACGGTCGGCCAGCACACTGGTAATGGCGAAGGCGGCGGTGATGCCACCGACGGTATCGGAGATCGGATAACCCACCCGATACGGCGCGTTTTCCGGCGCGCCGGTGATGCTCATCACCCCGGACATGCCCTGGATGATCTGATCGTAGGCCGGTAAATCGTGCAACGGGCCATCCTGGCCGAAACCGGAAATGGCGCAATAGATCAGCTTGGGATTGACCGCCTTGAGCGTTTCGTAGCCCAGCCCCAGGCGCGTCATCACACCGGGGCGGAAGTTTTCCACCAGCACGTCGGCGCTGGCGACCAGCTTGAGGAATACCTCTCGGGCCTCGGCGTTCTTCAGATTCAGGGTCAGTGAACGCTTGCCGGGGTTCTGCGCCAGGAAGGAAACACCCATGAATTTCTGGTTGAGCTCGGCATCGGCTCCCAGTTGGCGGGCCAGGTCGCCGCTGCCGGGCACCTCGACCTTGATCACGTCAGCACCCATATGGGCCAGTTGATGGCAGCAGAATGGACCGGCCAGTACGTTGGTCAGATCCAGCACACGAATGTCTTTCAGTGGGCTGATCATGCTGACGAGCTCCTTATTTTGAGAGATTTTATTCTACTAGATAGAACATCTTTCTATTATATAGAATATCGCCTCGCTTTCAACGCATCGCTGCGGTTCGTCCCATCAGCTGGATTAGAATGGCCGGATTCGCCCGCACAGGAATGCCCCATGACCAAGAATCGAGTCGAAGCCGTCGACCGCGCCCTGTCGATCGTCGGCGCCTTCGCCAATGGCCCGAGCCGCCTCAACCTGCGTGACCTGGCCGAGAAGACCGGCCTGTACAAGAGCACCATCCTGCGCCTGTGCGGTTCGCTGGAGCACTTCGGTTACCTGGTGCGCGACGAGCACGGCGCCTTTCGCCTGGGCCCGACCATCGGCCAGCTCGGTTCGCTGTATCGCCGTGAACTTGGCGACCTGATCCGACCGTCGCTGCGACAGTTGGCCGAGGAGCTCAACGAGACGGCGTCCTTCTATGTGCGCGAGGGAGATGTGCGGGTCTGCCTGCTGCGGCAGAACTCCAACCAGGAAATCCGCCATCACCTGGAGGAAGGCGTGCGCCTGCCGCTGCAGCGCGGCGCTGCCGGCCAGGTACTGCTGGCCTTTGCCGGCGAGCAGGGCGAGGTGATGGATCTGATTCGCCAGCGCGGTTATCACCTGTCGCTTGGGGAGCGAGCGCCGGACGTGGCAGCCATCGCGGTGCCGTTGTGCCTGCCCGATGGTTCGTTGCGCGGCGCGCTGTCGGTGTCCGGCCTCAAGAGCCGTTTCGACGAGGCTTTCCAGGCACGGGCCGTAGAGCGCCTGAAGGAAGAGGCGACCCGCCTGACTCGGCAGATCGCCAACGAGTGATGCGGTTCAGGCGTGTGCGCTGGCCAACTCACGCTCCTCATCGAGCATCCGCAGATCGGCGCTGGCAATCACCAGGCCATCGCGCAGCGCCTGCTGGCACAAGCGGTCTTCGCGTTCTCCCGGCATCAGCACTTCATCGAAGCCTTCCGCCAGAGGCGAGGCCTTGGCCCGGCCAACCAGCTCGTCCATCTTGCTCGCGTAGTCGGCAGCCGGTTGGAACAGGTCGGTACGGAACACCAGGAAGGTGTGCCCGACATTCTGCGGTGCGCTGAAATCGCTGTTCTGGTTGCGTACCTCGCCACCGAACGCCGCCCCCGACATAACCCCGGCCAAGGCTTCCATCAGCAGCGCCATGCCCGAGCCCTTGGGCCCGGCCATTGGCAGCACCACGCCCTTGATCGCCTGCTCGGCATCGGTGGTCGAGCGCCCTTCGCTGTCCAGCGCCCAGCCTTCCGGGATCGGTTCACCCAGGCGCGCAGCCCGGCGCAGCTTGCCGAACGCCACCACCGAGGTGGCCATATCCAGTTTCAACGGCGTAGCGCCCCCCGGCATGCCGAGGGCGAACGGGCTGGTGCCGAGAAACGGACTGCGCCCGCCCCACACGGGCATCAAGGGTGGCGCATTGGTCAGCACCATGGCTCCGAGCCCCTGATCGATGGCCATCTGCAGGTAGCAGGCAGACATGCCGAAATGGTTACTGTTGGAGGCCAGCACCAGGCTCACGCCATGGCGAGTGGCACGCTCGATCGCCACCTGCATGGCGCGGTGCGCAACCACGTAGCCCATGCCGTTGTCGCCGTCGACATGGGCAGTGGCACCTTCATCACCACTGACCCGCAGGTTCGGCTCGGCATTCACCAGGCCCAGACGCAGGCGCCTGGTGTATACCGGGATGCGGCCGATACCGTGGGAAGCCACACCCCGCGCCTCGGCTTCGACCAGGCAATGGGCGATGAAAGCGGCATGTTCCCGGGGAACATAACCGGCGAAGATTTCCGTCACGCGGGCGAGCAGCTGCGCGTGTCCGATGCAGTGGGATGCAGACACCATGGGTCACCAGTATCAGGTTGAGTGAAGGCCGACACCTTGCCGGCCACGGGATCGGCTATTCGGCCAGGCCGAACTCGGCGGCTAGTTGGCGGTAACGCTCGACTTCCTTGTCGACGTACTCGCTCAGCTCGTCGCCAGCAAGGTAGAAGGGAAACAGGTCACTACGCCGCACCAGGCGTTCGAAGTCATCGGTCTTGGCCAGCGCATCGAAGGACGATTTCCACCAGTCATAATCCTCCGGCTTGACCTGCGGCCCGGTGTACACCCCACGGATCATCGGCCAACTGACGTCGTAACCCTGCTCCCTGGCCGTGGGGATCGAGGCCAGCTTGTCGCCCATACGCTCGTCGGCGAGCACCGCCAGCACCCGCACATCACCGGACTCGACGTAGTTGGCGGCCACGCTGATATCGGTGCTGATGACCTGTACGTGGCCGCCGAGCAACGCCGTGAATACATCGCCCATGGCATCGAAACCGACATAGCGCAGCTCACGCGGATTGACCTGCGCCTCGCGCATCAGCAACGCCGCCTGCATCCATAACTGGCTACCGACCGTACCATTGCCGCCAACCGCCAGGCCCTTGGGATCCTTGCGCAGATCGGCCAGCAGATCCTCCAGGGTCTGATACGGCGAGTCGGCGCGTACCACGATGGCCCCGTAGGTGGCGCCCAGCGCGGCCAGCCACTTCACGTCATGCTGGTCGTACTGGCCGAATTTGCCCTGGGCGATGTTGAGTAGCGAGCCGCTGGAGAACACGGTGATCATGTCACCCGCGCTCGGCTTCTGCGCCACCACCATGTTGTAGGCCACCGCGCCGATACCGCCCGGCATGTACACCACGCGCATGGGTTTCTTCAGCATGCCCTGATCCTTCAGGCCAATCTGCGCCAGCTTGCAGGTCATGTCGAAACCGCCGCCCGGCTTGGACGGCGCGACGCATTCCGGGCGTCGCGGTTCGGCATGGGCCAGGCCGGTACCGACCAGCAGCGCGGCCACGATCAGGGTTCTCGAAAGACGAGTGAACATGGGGATTCTCCATTGTTTTTATTGGGACGGAGCGGTGCAGCGGCAGAGCGATGACGTCAGACCGGGCAGCCCTTGGTGCGCAACAGCGCGTTGAAACGTTCCGGATCGGCATTGCCCTGCTGGTTGGTCAGGCGGATGCGCGCCTCCTTGTCGGCATGAGCGCGCACTTCGGGCAGCAGGCTGTGCAGGCGTGCAGCGGGAATCGCCACCACGCCATCGGCATCGCCGAGAATCAGGTCGCCCGGCGCCACCATCAGACCGGCGCAGGACACCGGCACGTTGACTTCACCCGGCCCCTCCTTGCTCGGCCCACGATGCACATGGCCCAGGGCGTAGACCGGGATCTCGCCTTCGGCCCACTCGGCCACGTCGCGAATCACGCCGTTGACCACGAAACCGCCGAGGCGCTTGGTCAGCGCCGAGGTGCGCATCAGGCCGCCGATCACCGCCTGGCTCAGGTCACCCGCGCCGTCGATGACGATCACATCGCCTGGCTCGGCCATGAGCATGGCCTTGTGGATCATCAGGTTGTCGCCGGGGCGCACGCGCACGGTCACCGCCGGCCCGCACATCACCATATCCAGCGAGCCGTGGTAGGCGCGCAGGCCGAGACCGCCGACCGTACGGCCCATGCAGTCACTGGCATGGGCGACCGGCACCCGGCGAAAGGCCTCGACCAGCTCGCGGTCGGGCGACGCGGCACGTGGATTGACGGCGAAGCCGGCGGGCCAGGCAGGGGTAGCGTGACTCATGATACGAACTCCTCTTGGGGCAATACATGGGGGTTGATGCAGGCGCTGCGCTGCGGCGACTCGCCGTTCAGCCAGGCGAGCACGTGACGGGCCGCGCCCGCCGCCATGGCGGCCAGGGCATCGGGCGTGGAGCCACCGATATGCGGCGTCATGACCACATGGGGATGAGCGAACAGCGGGTTATCGGGAAGCAGGGGCTCCTGGCAGAAGGTATCGAGGCCGGCAGCGGCGACCTGACCACTGGCCAGCGCATCGAGCAGCGCCGCCTCGTCGATCAGCTCGCCACGGGCGGTATTGATCACCAGCGCAGCGGGCCGCAGGCGTGCCAGCTGCGCCCGTCCGAGCATGCCGCGGGTCGCCGCCGTCAGCGGACAGTGCAGGCTGAGCACGTGACAGTCGGGCAGTAACGCATCCAGCGAATCGCGAACCGCCACGCCAGCCACCGGGCTGACGCCGCCCAGGCCAGGGTCGAAGGCCTGCACGCGCATGTCCAGCGCCAAGGCCACCCGCGCCACGCGCTGGCCGATCTGACCGAAGCCGACCAGGCCCAGGGTACGCCCGGCCAGTTGCTGGCCATCACCCGCACGCAGCCATTGCCCGGCCCGCAGGTCGCGGTCGAAGCGGGCGATACGCCGTGCCGCAGCCAGCATCAGGCCAATGCTCAGCTCGGCCACCGACTGGGCGTTGGCCGCCGGCGTGACGAATACCGGAATACCACGCGCGGTGGCGGCCTCGACATCGATGTTGCTTACCCCGACGCCGTGCTTGGCGATCACTTTCAGGCTCGGGCACTGCGCGATGGCCGCCGCGTCCAGCTGCATGGTGCGGGAAATGATGGCGTCCACCGGTTCGCTGGCCAGCAACCTGGCGATTGCGGTGGAATCGTTCTGATCGGAGACGAACAACAGCCGGCAGCCGGCCTGCTCGAGAAGATCGATACCGGCCGCCGAGAGCTTCGGTGCCGTGATGAGAATGGTATGAGGCATGCGCCGCGCCCTGTTGTTATTGGCTGGGTGGATTATTGACAGGCAAAATGATGAAGTCTATTTTCCATTTTTAATCAAACAATAACTTTGGATCATCAATGGATTTACGTGACCTGCGCTACTTCGAGGCCATCGCCGACCACCAGAACATGCGCCAGGCCGCGGAACGCCTGCATGTCACCCAACCGGCCCTGACCAAGTGCATTCATCGTCTGGAGGAGCAGCTCGATGCCGAACTGTTCGAGCGGGTCGGCCGCGGAATCCGCCTGACCGCGGTCGGCCAGGTGCTGTTGGCCCGCGCCCGTTACCTGCGCAACGCCATGGAGGAAACCCGCCGCGAGGTACGCGACTTCGCCCAGGGCATCGCCGGACACGTGCGCATCGGCGCGGCAGCGACCGTGGCCCAGCACCTGCTGCCGGATCTGTGTCGCGAGCTGCTGATCCAGGCGCCGCAGGTCACCCTGGAGATCGTCATCGGCATGAACGACGTGCTGCGCGAGTCACTGCGCAGCGGCCAACTCGACCTGATCGTCGGCCCACTGCCGGACAACGAGGAGTTCGCCGCGCAGCCCATCGTCGAGGACGAGGTGGTGGTGATCGCGCCGCGCAGCCATCCCCTGACCCGCGGCAAGATCAGTCTGCAACAGCTGTGCAACTATCGCTGGGTGCTGCCAGCCCCCACCGTGGCGACCCGCCACTGGCTCGACCGCACCTTCGAACTGAACGGCCTGGCCAAGCCCAACGTGCAGATCGAAACCAACTCGATCATTCTGCTGCCGCGCCTGATCGCCGAAACCGAACTGCTCAGTTTCATTTCCCGGCGCAACCTGGGGCCGGGCAGAGCCGGTGACGCGCTGGTGGAACTGCCATTGGCGAAAACCACCATGCACCGGCGTTTCGGCACCCTGTACCGGCGCGACGGCTACCTGTCACCGGCGGCGCAGCACCTGCTCGGCCTGCTCAGCCAGCGCGGCGCGCAGATCCTCGACGGGCCGCATTGAGCGAACGATGGCTCATTCCGCCAGACCGAATTCCTTGGCCAGTTGCCGGTATTCGGCGACCTGGCGTTTCACGTAGGCATCCAGCTCGTCCCCTGCCATGGCCAGTGGATAGAGATCACGGCGCTCCACCTGCTGGCTGAACTCGGCCGAGGCGAACAGACGATCGAACGCAGCCCGCCACCAGGCGAATGCCTCATCGCTGACCTCCGGGCCCATGTAGAAACCACGGATGACCGGCCAGGAAACGTCGTAGCCCTGCTCCTTCGCGGTCGGAATATCGCTCAGCTTGCCCGGCAGGCGCTCGTCGGCGAGCACCGCCAGTACCCGCAGCGTGCCGGCCTCGATCTGCCCGGCCACTTCACTGGTGGCGCCGAAGACCACCTCGATATGACCGCCCATCAACGCCGTGTAATGGGTGGCCCCTCCTTCGAACGGCACATAACGCAACGCCCTGGCGTCCACCCCGATCTCTCGCGCCAGCAATGCCGCGCGCATCCAGCCGTGGCTGCCGACCGTACCGCCAGCGCCCATCGGCACCGCCCCCGGATCCTGCTTCAACGCCGTGGCCAGGTCGTCGAGGGTCTTGAAGCGCGAGTCGGCGCGCACCGCCACCAGGCCATAGTCCACACCCAGGGCTGCCAGCCACCTCACCGCGCTCTCGTCGAAGCGACCGAATTTGCCTTGTGCCAGGTTCATCAGCGAGCCGCTGGAGAACACCGTGACCAGACCTGGATCGGCTTTCTTCTGCCCGGCGATCACGTTGTAGGCCACGGCACCGAGGCCGCCCGGCATATAGGTCACGCGCATCGGACTGTTGAGCAGTTTCTGCTCGTTCAAACCGCCCTGCAGCAGCTTGCAGGTGATGTCGAAGCCACCCCCCGGACTGCTCGGCGCGATGCATTCGGGGCGCCGCGGCTCATCGGCCTGGGCGCCGACAACGACCAGCGAAAAGGACAGGGCCAGCAGGAAAGCGGGACATTTCATATCTATCACCTTGTTGTTTTTGTAGGTTGAGTGCGCGTCCTGCACGATCGATTCATCCCTGTCGCGACGACGACCAGCGTCGCCAGAGGCGAAACACGCGCTCGGCGAGAAACACCACCAGCACGAAACGCAGTACCTGGATGGCGGTCACCAGCGCCACCGACTGATTGAGGGCCTCGGCGGTCAGGCTCAGTTCGCTGATGCCGCCGGGCATCATGCCCAGCATGGTCGCGGCCACCGGCAGGCCGCCGAGCTGCGCCAGGCACCAGGCCAGGCCACTGGCGCCGAGCACCATCAATGCGGTGAACGCCAGCACGCGCAGCAGGAAGGCCGGCGCCGAGCGGAAGAACGGGCGATCGAAGTAGCTGCCCAGCGAGCAGCCCATCAGCCATTGCCCCGCCTCGCCGAGCCCGGGCGGCAGGCCGATATGCAGATCCATCCACACCGCGCAGGTGGCGCAGACCAGCAGCGGCCCGAGCATCCACGGGTTGGGCTGGTGCAGGCGTTGCCAGGCCCAGGCCACCAGGGCGCCGAGCGGCAGCAGCAGAGCCAGCCAGCGCCAGTCCACCGCTGCCGGAGCCGGCGCGCTCGGCGCGGGGATACCCAGGGTGAACAGCGCCGGGATGCACAGCACGATCAGCACCATGCGCAGGCTCTGCCCGGCGGCCACCCTATCCAGTTGGCCAGCGCCGTGGCGTGCCGCCAGGTTGATCATTTCACTGGCACCACCGGGCATGCTGGCGAAGTACGCCGTGACCGGGTCGTTGCCGCCACGGCGAAAGATCACCACGCCGATCACCGACAGCAGCAGCGTGGCCAAGGCGCAGAGCAGGATCACCAGCGCATGACTGCCGATCTGCTCCACCACCTCGCGGGTGAAGTGCAGGCCCAGGCCGGTGGAGATCAGCCACTGCCCGCACTTGCGCCCGTTGGGGATGTCCTCGATGCGCCAGCCACTGCAGCGCACCAGGATGACCGCCAGCATGGCGCCGACGATCCACGGCAACGGCCAGCCGACCAGGCTTGCCAGCCAGCCGCCGAGCAGGCCGACGAAGGGCGTGGCGTACCAGCGCGATCCGCGCATGCCGTTACTCGGCCGCAGCCAGGGCGCGGCGTACCTCGCGGCGACGACGCAGGGTTCGCCAGATCGGGAACAGGATCATCCCGGCGATCAGCACCCAGACCACCCAGGTGATCGGGCTGGAAAACAGAATGCCCAGATCGCCATTGGAGATCGACAGCGCCCGGCGCAGGTTCTGCTCCATCAGCCCGCCGAGAATGAAGCCGAGCAGGATCGCCGACAGCGGGAAATCCATCTTGCGCAGGATGTAGCCGACCACACCGATGGCGATCATCAGGTACAGGTCGAAGGTGGTGGCGTGCACCGCATAGACGCCGATCGAGGTGATGATGGCGATCACCGGTACCAGCGCCCAGTACGGTACGGCGAGGATCTTGGTGAAGATCTTGATCATCGGTACGTTGATCACGATCAGCATCAGGTTGGCGACGAACAGCGAGGCGATCAGGCCCCAGACGATGTCCGGCTGGTTCTGGAACAGCAGCGGGCCCGGGGTGATGTTGTACAGGGTCAGGGCGCCGAGCATCACCGCGGTGGTGCCGGAGCCGGGCACGCCGAGGGTCAGCATCGGCACCATGGAACCGCAGGCCGAGGCGCTGTTGGCGGTTTCCGGAGCGGCCAGGCCGCGCAGGTCACCCTCACCGAACTTATTGTCCTTCACCGCCAGGCGCTTCTCGGCCATGTACGCCACGGCGCTGGCCAGGGTCGCGCCGGCACCAGGCAGGATGCCGAGGAAGAAGCCCAGGGCACCGGTGCGCAGGTTGGTCGCCAAAACCTGCGCGCCCTCCTTGAAGTTGAACAGCATGCGCCCGCCAGCCTTGATGGCCTTCTGGCCATTGTGCGTGCGCTCGAGCAACACGAGGATCTCGCTGACCGAGAACAGGCCAAGTACCAGCACCACGAACTGGATGCCATCGGCCAGGCCGAGGCTGCCGAAGGTGAAGCGGTACACGCCACTGTTGGAGTCGATGCCGATGCACGACAGCAGCAGGCCGATCAGCGCGGCGATGGCGGTCTTCATCGGCTTGTTGCCGGCCATGCCGGCCAGGCAGACGATGGCGAAGACCATCAGCACGAAGTACTCCGCCGGGCCGAAGGCGACCGCCCAACTGGCCAGCAGCGGGGCGAAGATCACCACGCCGCAGGTGGCCATCAGGCCGCCGACGAATGAGCTCCAGGCGGAGATCGACAGCGCTACGCCCGCCTTGCCCTGACGCGCCAGCGGGTAGCCGTCGAGGGTGGTCATCACGGCCGAGGCTTCGCCGGGAATGTTCAGCAGGATCGAGGAGATACGGCCGCCGTATTCGCAGCCCAGGTATACGGCAGCGAGCAGGATCAGCGCGCTCTCCGGCGGCAGGCCAAGGGCGAAGGCGATCGGGATCAGCAGCGCCACGCCGTTGATCGGGCCCAGGCCCGGCAACAGGCCGACCACGGTGCCGATCAGGGTGCCGCACAGTGCGGTGAACAGGTTGTAAGGCGTGAGCGCAACGCCGAAGCCATGCCCCAGGTAGCTAAGAGTTTCCATCGATCAGATCTCCAGGAGTTCCAGAACGCCCAAGGGCAGGGGCACGTCGAGCGCGTAATCGAACAGCAGGTAGAGGCCGATCGAGGCGACCACGCCGATCACCGCGCATTGCCACCAACGGGCGCCATACAGGCGGGCGATGAACAAGCCGAACAGCGTGGTGCTGAGCACGAAGCCCAGGTTTTCGAACAGCGCGGCATACACCAGCAGCAGACCGACGCAGGTACAGACCTTGATCAGCATGGGCCGATCCAGCGGCACGTCTTCGTCGTGACCGGGCTGCGCAACCAGGGTGAGCGAAGCCGGTTTGAACAGCAGGTACAGCGCGCCGCCCATGATCAGCACCAGCAACAGCAGCGGATAGGCCCGCGGCCCGACCGGCTCGTAGGAAAACGGTGCCTGATAGCCCCAGGCGACGACGACCAGGCCGACGCAGATCGCCAGCAGGATCGCCCCGAAGATGCGTTGATACATGAAACTCCCCTCGCGGACGTGGCTCACGCGTTCCGCTGCAAGAAGGCCGCGCAGGCGGCCAGGTTCGCTGGTTACCAGATCGGCAGGCTGTAGCTGACGATCAGGCGGTGCTCGTCCGTGCCACGGGTGAAGTTGGCGCGGTGACTGGCATGGCGCCAGCGCACCCCGACGTTCTTCAGCGCACCGCTCTGTACCTTGTATTGCACGTCGATGTTGCGCTCCCACTCGCGACCGGTCTGGCTGCTGCCGGTGACCTGGGCATGGGAACCACTGACATAGCGGGTCATGAAGGTCAGCCCCGGTACGCCCAGGGCGCTGAAATCGTAGTCGTAGCGCGCCTGCCAGGAGCGTTCTTCGGCCTGGGCGAAATCGTTGAGCTGGAGGAAGTTGACCAGGTAGGGGTCGGAGCCGTCGATGTAGGCGAAACCGGTATCGCCGAACATGCGCTGGTAACCGGCACCGATGCTGTGTCCGGCCTGGCTGTAGGTGAGCATGCCATTGAGCGCGCGATTGTCGACCTCGCCACCGAGGGCGCGGCCCTGGTCGTCACTGATGGACAGGCGCAGGTCGGTCTTCAGCTCGCCCTCGCCCAGCGGCAGCGAATGCTGCAGGCCGAGGAAGTGCTGGTTGTACACATCGTCCAACTGACCGAAGTGGTAGCTGCCGGTCAGCGCCGGGGTGAAACGGTAGTCGGCGCCGGCGAAATCGAAATGTGCCGATTCCGCCGCACCACCGCTGAAACGGCGGTTCTTGTTGTTCAGCGCCAGGCGCTCGGAATGACTGGCCTCCCGCGCAGTGACCCGTTCCAGGCGACCGAGATTGAGGGTCAGACCCTCCAGCTCGTTGGCGGTCAGCTGCCCGCCGCGAAACACCTGCGGCAGGATGCGGCCATCGTTGGGCCGCACGGTGGGCAACCTGGGAATCAGCGTGCCGACCTTCAGCTCGCTCGCGGACACACGCACCTTGGCGGTCAGCCCGAGTTTGGAATACTCGTCCGCGGCGCGGCCGTCATCGTGAGTGGGCAACAGCCCGGTACCCGTGCGCCCGCGCCCCGAATCGAGCTTGAGGCCGAGCATGCCCAGGGCATCCACGCCGAAGCCCAGGGTGCCATCGGTATAGCCGGAACGCAGGTCGAGGATGAATCCCTGAGCCCACTCTTCGCGCTTGGACTGGCCGGCGCCATCGCGGAAGTCGCGGTTGAGGTAGAAATTGCGCAGATCCAGCCTGGCCGAGCTGTCCTCGACGAAAGCGGCCTGGCTCCCCAGGCTGCAAACCAGCAGAGGCAACGAAGTGCAGATTGCCGCAGCCAGCGGCGCGGAACGGAAAACGGGCATCGACTGCCTCCTTGTTGTTATCGAGTGATGCGTATGCAGCCGTCATCGGCCTGATGACGGCGAGGATGTTCGCGGCTGAGACCGATAGCGTCCATTACCGAATATTCATCATTCGATTCCCTTCGGAAATCGAATCAGCCAGCGTCGCCGTGGCCTCTCTTACTGCACCAGGCCAAAGTCGCTGGCCAGTTGCTTGTACTCGGCCACCTGCTTCTTCACGTACTCGCCCAGTTCTTCGCCGGTCATGGAGAAGGCGTACATTTCCCGCTGATCGCGCAGGCGGGTGAACTCTTCGGTCTGCATCAGCTTGTCGAAGGAGGCGAGCCACCAGGCGTAATCCTCATCCTTCACTTTCGGGCCCATGAAGAAGCCGCGAATCACCGGCCAGGAAACGTCATAGCCCTGCTCTTTTGCAGTGGGGATTTCAGCCAGCTTGCCGTCCAGACGTTCGTCAGCCAGTAGCGCCAGCACGCGCACATCACCCGCCTCGACATAAGGCGCGGCCACGGCGATATCGCCGCTGATCACCCCGACGTGTCCGCCGAGCAATGCGGTGAACACATCGCCATTGGTGTCGAAACCGACATAACGCAGCTTGCGCGGGTCGATGCCGCCTTCGCGGCTGAGCAACGCGGCCTGCATCCAGTGCTGGCTACCAACCGTGCCGGCTGCACCGAGCGGCGTGACGGCCGGGTTTTCCTTGAGGGCAGCGATCAGGTCGCCGAGATTCTGGTAGGGAGAATCCTTGCGTACGGCGATGACACCGTAACTGGCACCCACGGCGGCCAGCCAGCGCACATCACTCTCGTCATAACGACCGAACTTGCCCTGCGCCAGATTGAGCAGCGAACCGCTGGAGAAGGCCACGATAGCGCCGGCATCGGCAGGACGCTGCGCGACCATGGTGTTGTAGGCCACCGCACCGATGCCGCCAGGCATGTAGGTGACGCGCATCGGCGACTTGAGCAATTCGATGTCCTTGAGGCCGCTTTGCGCCAGCTTGCACGTCAGGTCGAACGCGCCACCCGGGCTGGAAGGCGCGATGCATTCCGGACGACGCGGCTCGGCCTGCAGGCTGCCCGCGATCAAAAGAACGCTCAGCCCGAGCGCGTAACGCTTACTCAAACGCAACATAGGAATTCCTCTTTGTTTTTATTGGCCATTGCAGTCTCGGAAGCCACAATAGTTCTACCTGACAGAACATCGTTCTGATTTATCGACAGATTAAGAAATAAAACGCTCGATGTCCACCATTCCTGGGCAAAAGGAGCGGATGTGCAGTGGGAAACAGGCGAGAAAAGTCATCAGCGTTCTGCGCAATGGAACGCAAGGGAGTGACGGCATATGGCAGAAGAGCAAGGATCTGGCAGGAAAAATATTGACCGATTGGTCATTTAACGGATGAAAAATACGAAGTCTTGTTCATTAAAAACAGACACTTGTGACCGTTTGTCGGGCTCTCCGAATCCTCGAGACCTGCGGCAGTCCACCGTGAGCTGGACGCTCTATATCGGTGCACACAGCATTCAATCGACTGTCTCAACACAGGATCTCGCCATGACGCTCAATGGATTAACCTCGAAAACCGCCCTCGCCCTCTGCCTCGCCGGCGCCTCCCACGCGTATGCCGATTCGATCACTGACCCGATCTCCACCATTGGCGTGATCGGATCGCACAACCAGTACAAGCAGAGCACCTTTGGCGAAAGCGACAAGGAACGTCTGAATCAGGGCGGCCTGTTCTACAATTTCGGCAACAAGCTGACCGGCCACGAAGGATTCATCTATCAGGCGGGCATCGAAGGCCAGTACCGTGAGAAGGACGACGACGAATACAAGTCGGCTCGCGCCGACATCGACCTGGGCCTGCGCGCCGCGCTGAGCACCAACAACTACATCGACTTCATCATCGGCGGTGGCTACGACTGGGGTCGTATCGAACAGGACGATGTCGGCCCGCTCGATACCAACGTCAAGCTGACCAGCAAAGCGCCCTTCGCCAAGGCCGGCGTTGGCTACAACTACCTGACGCCGGACTACACCGTCCGTCTCGAAGCCGGCGCACGCTATTCGCTCGACGCGGAAGCCGAGCTGAAAGTCAGCGGCGAAGGCAGCGATACCGTCGACCTGAAGGACAAGGCCAACCCCTACGCCGAACTGACCGTGCTGTGGAACAAGGGCATCAACAACCTGCCGATCAGCACCAGCCTGTACTACACCCGAACCAACTACAAAGTCGACAGCGACAGCGTGCTGGCCGAGAACAGCAAGCTCAAGCAGGAACAGGTAGGCCTGAAGGTCGGCCTGGCGTTCTGAGTAAAACGCGCGCATAGAGAATCGCCCGGCTTGCCGGGCGATTCTCGTTCGTCGGTTACCACGCCCGCTCTTAATCGTGGCGTGAGCCGATCATTCGGAGCGTCCCGCGATAACGAAACCCGGATTACGCCTGCGGCTAATCCAGGCTACAGGATCGTCTGCCAGACTACCGGACGCGAGTGGCGAGCTTGAAGTCATCTCGGTGGTGAGGGCGCAGGCCTTCTGCGGCGGGCGCCTGGTATACTTCGGCATCCCTAGGGTCTCATCGCTGGCGCAGCGCCCCGTGCGTTCTCCACGCTGCCTTCCATGCCGTAATCGCTTACTGACTCCATGTCGCTCAACATCGCCTCCATCAATATCGAACGCTCCAGACACCTGCCGCGAGTCGAGGCCTTCGTTAGTCGTGAACGCCCGGATCTGCTCTGCCTGCAGGAGCTTTGCGAGCGCGACATTCCGTTCTTCGAAGCCCTGATGGGCGGCCGCATGGCCTTCGCGCCAATGCTGCGCTATCCGGGTGAAGGCCCTGCAAATGTGGTCGGCGTCGGCATGATCGCCCGCGCAGAAGCATTGACGGACGTGGTCGCCGACTATTACTCAGGCAGCGCGCACAGCATTCGCGAAATAACCTTCTTCAGCACGCAAGGCCAACGCACTGCCGACCCGCTGAGCATCGCCGAAGTCATGCTGACTGCCACCGTCCGGGGCTTGCGTATCGCCGTCACCCATCTCAACGTGACCCCGCTCGGCACCTCCACGGCGTACCAGCGGGAGAGTGCCGGCAAGCTGATCCGTCTGGCCCAGGCGCAAGCGCAGCAGGCTGGCGACCTGCTGCTGGCAGGCGACTTCAACGCCCCGCGCGGCCGCGCCACCTTCGACCTGATCGCCGAGCACTTCATCGATGGCATACCGGCGCACTACACCAGCAGCATCGACGGCTCGCTACACCGCGCCGGAGACATTCCGTTCATGGTCGACGGGCTGTTCCACACGCCGGGCTACCGGCTTGAAAACGCCCGCCTGAGTACTGGCGTGTCCGACCATTGCGCTCTCGGTTGCCGCTTGAGCAAAGCCTGATGCACTGCTGTAGCGGCACATATCCATAGGGCACTTGAAAGCGGATGGATGCTAGGGCCTCAATCGCCACCCACGGCGAAGTTGGGCAGGCTGTCCACCGGCTGGCTGAACTCGAAGGGAATCGATTCCAGGGCCATGCCGACGTTACGCTGCACCACGAAGTGCAGGTGCGGGCCGGTGCTGTTTCCGGTGTTGCCGGAGCGGGCAATGGGCGCCCCGGCGGCGATGCGCTGACCTTCACGAACGCTGACCGAACCCTGCATCAAATGCAGGTAGACGCCCATTGTGCTGTCGTCATGAAGGATGCGCACGAAGTTGCCGGATGGGTTGGTACCGCGCCCACTCTGGGAATTTTCGATTTTCACCACCACGCCGCTGCGCGCGGCGACGATCGGTGTGCCCTCGGGCATGGCGATGTCCACGGCATAGCGCCCCTTCGGGGTGAAGTGGCTGTACTGGCCGTTGGCACCCTGAGTCAGACGAAACGGCCCGCCTTGCCACGGCAGTGGATAACGTTTCTGCATCGGCAGCAACCGCGGGTCACCCAGGGCGTAACTCAGCTTGGGCGTATAACGCAGTGGCTTGGAGGGATCGAGCGGCGCCAGGGTGGCCAGGCGGATCTCGCTACGCGGTGGCAGCACCCAGTTGATCGGCTTGCTCGGCACACCACTGGCGTTGGCGACCTGCTCGATTTTCAGCTCCACCTGAACCGGCGCATACAAGTCGTTGCGCACCAGCAAGGTCTCTCCCGCCGCGTGTTTGCGGGTTTCCAGCTTCACCTGGTTGTCGAGTTTTTCCTCCATGCGGTCGCTGAACACGAATACCTTCGCACCGGGCGCAGCCTGATCACTGTAGGTGACCACGCCATTGGCGTCGGTGTACTTGTATACGGTCAGCGCACTCGCCTGACAGGCGAACGCACAGAGTCCCAGAAGAAGAGAGAAGCGCCCTAGCATAACGACTCGAGTCGATTTATTTAGTTATCAAGTGTTGGCGGGCCAAGACTAGCAGCGTCTCCATCACCGGGCGACTACCGACTGCGCGCTTTGCGACAACCGGCACAGGCTTTTTGCATACTCTCGGGAACGGCGATGCCAGAGCCTTCCATTCGACCTAAGTCCTAGGGGCAGAACACCGCACGAAGCACTAGACTGCCGCTCTTCTTTTTTGCTCCCAGAGATTCGCCATGTACCGTGACCGCGTGCGCCTTCCTTCGTTGCTGGAAAAAGTGATGAGCGCCGAACAGGCCGCCGCCCTGATCGAAGATGGCATGACTGTCGGCATGAGCGGATTCACCCGCGCAGGCGAAGCCAAGGCCGTGCCCCGGGCCCTGGCCGAGCGTGCCCGCCAGCAGCCGCTGAAGATCAGCCTGATGACCGGTGCCAGCCTGGGCAACGATCTGGACAAACAACTGACCGAAGCCGGCGTATTGGCCCGGCGTATGCCGTTCCAGGTCGACAGCACCCTGCGCAAGGCGATCAACGACGGTACGGTGATGTTCATCGACCAGCACCTTTCGGAAACCGTCGAGCAATTGCGCAACCACCAGCTCAAGCTGCCGGACATCGCAGTGATCGAAGCGGTTGCCATCACCGAGCAAGGCCACATAGTGCCGACCACGTCAGTGGGCAACTCGGCCAGCTTCGCGATCTTCGCCAAACGGGTGATCGTCGAGATCAACCTGGCGCACAACGCCAATCTCGAAGGCCTGCACGATATCTACATTCCGACCTACCGGCCGACCCGCACACCAATCCCGCTGACTCGCGTGGAAGACCGCATCGGCCTCGGTGCAATCCCGATTCCAGCGGAAAAGATTGCCGCCATCGTTATCAGCAACCAGCCGGACTCACCGTCCACCGTGCTGCCGCCCGATGGCGAAACCCAGGCCATCGCCGATCACCTGATCGATTTCTTCAAGGGAGAAGTGGCTACCGGACGCATGAGCAACAACCTCGGCCCATTGCAGGCTGGCATCGGCAGCATCGCCAACGCGGTAATGTGCGGTCTGATCGAGTCGCCATTCGAAGGCCTGACCATGTACTCCGAGGTGCTGCAGGACTCGACCTTCGACCTGTTCGACGCCGGCAAACTGAGCTTCGCCTCAGGCAGCTCGATCACCCTCTCTGCACGACGCAATGCCGAGGTGTTCGGCAACCTGGAGAAATACAAGGATCGGCTGGTGCTGCGCCCGCAGGAAATATCCAACCACCCGGAAGTCGTCCGCCGCCTGGGCATCATCGGCATCAATACCGCCCTGGAGTTCGACCTGTACGGCAACGTCAATTCGACCCATGTCGGCGGAACTAGGATGATGAACGGTATCGGTGGCAGCGGCGACTTCGCCCGCAACGCCCACCTGGCGGTGTTCGTCACCAAGTCCATCGCCAAGGGTGGGGCGATTTCCAGCGTGGTGCCGATGGTCAGTCATGTCGACCATACCGAGCATGACGTGGACATCCTGGTCACCGAGCAGGGCCTGGCCGATCTGCGCGGCCTGGCTCCGCGCGAACGCGCGCGGGCGATCATCGACAATTGCGTGCACCCGGACTTCCGCGGCCCGCTGAACGACTACTTCGAGCGTGCCTGCACACGCGGCGGTCACACCCCACATATCCTGCGCGAAGCCATGGAGTGGCACATCAACCTGGAAGAAACCGGGCGCATGCTCGCTGCGGTCTGAGCGGTAGCGCCTGCTTCGGCGGGCGTATCAGCCTTGTTCGATACGGTTGCGTCCACTGCGCTTGGCGCGATAAAGCGCCTGGTCGGCGCGCTCGAACACCTGCTCGCTACGCTCCGCGGCACTGAACGAGGCGATGCCGCCAGACAGGGTGATGGTCACGCGCTCGCCCTTGAAGTGGAACGGGCAGTTCTCGATCGCCGAGCGCAAGGTATCGAGCAGTTTCAGGCCGCCCTCCATGGGCGTGGACGGGATCAGCAGAACGAACTCTTCGCCCCCGAAACGGGCGATGAAGTCGGTCTTGCGCAGCCGCTTGAACAGTTCACCCGCAATGATCTTCAACACCTTGTCGCCGGCCAGATGGCCGAAATCATCGTTGATGCGCTTGAAGTGGTCGATATCCAGAACTGCCAGCAGCAGATCACCACCATAGCGCTGCCAACGCGCCAGTTCGAGATCCAGGCGCTCTGTCCAGGCCGCGCGATTGGGCAGCCCGGTGAGGGGATCGAGCAGCGCCTTCTGCCGTTGCTCTTCAAGGTGATCACGAAAGCCCTTGGCTTCCAGCTCCATGCTCGCCACGCGCTCGACCAGAACCTGCAGACGCTCACCCACCTGCTGTTCGCGTTCGTCGCGCTGCTGCTGATACTGCGCCATGGTGCCGAGCAAGCCGTTGAGGCGGTTTTCCACCAGACTTTTAAGGCTGTCGAGATCGGTGGCTTCCTGCATGCTGCTGTGCAATCCATCGACCTGCTGACGTAGCTCGCTGTCCAGACTGCGCGCGGCCTGGGTCGAGTCGGCATAGTCCGTGCGCACATCACCCAGGTTGCCCTGGAAGGCCGCCAGGCGCTCGTTGAGTTGCTTGAGATAGCCCTCGAACTCGCGCTGACCGACATCGGCGATCGCCAGCATCAGCACACCGAGGTCATCCAGCACCGGCACGAGTTCGTACATGTTGAGGCCGGCCGTGATGCGCTCACGCAGCACATCGGCCTGCGCCTGATGTCGCTCAGGCAGCGGCAGCTCCTCCAGCAAACCGAGCAGGCTGCTTTCGACATGACTGGCGATGGCGATGTAGCCGGGCTCGGGCACAGCCGGCAGTGCATATTCGGGATCAGCCTGGGCCGCTTCTTCTATCGTGGCTTCATAGAGAATGGCGGCTTCTGCCACCTCGGTGACGGGTTCGCGCGCTGGCTGGGCGGCAGGCGTCGGTAACAGCAGCGAGGACGGCAATGGCAGGCTATCCAGCAAAACAATGCCATTGGCAGCGGCCGAACTGACGGGTGCAACGGCAGGTTCGAGTACCTCAGGCGGCGCGGCCATCACGGCAAGCGCGGGCTCGGCTGCTGCGGGCTGCTCGACCAGCGCTACAGCCGCGGGCGTGCTTTGCGGCGGCAAGGCCTGCGCAATCGGCGTTGTCTCTGCCGCTGCCTCAGGCTGCGCTACCGGGTTCGCCACATCACGGCTGCCGAATAGCCGCTCGATCAATCCCGGGCGCTCGACCTGCTCCGTTCCCAGGGCAACCAGTGCCTGCTGCTGCAACTGGCTCAGTTCGGCCAGCAGGGCGGGCAGCTCACGGGATTGTCGCGCTCGCTCATCGACCTGCTTGGCATAACGTTTGAGCGGTTTGCGTACGTCGCTCGGCAGATCCATCTTCAGCAACTGCGCCACCAGGTTCGACAGCCCGCTGGCGACCTGCTCGATACGTTGCTGACGGCGCTGCTCGGAATCCAGCACGGTCTTTTCCAGCCGCGGAATCAGCGCGCTGAGCCCGACATCCATATCGTCACGGCGGAGGATCTCACGCAGATCCTGCATGCACTGGTCGACCGATTTGTCGGAACCCTCGGCCGCCAGGCTGCTGCGTACCAGACCGCGACGCAGCAGGTCGATGCGCGCATCCCAGCGGCGTTCGAGTTTTTCCTGCTGCTCAAGGTTGGAAAGGTATTTCTCGCGCCAGCGCTGGGCGTCGTCGTCCATGCTCAGGGCTCTTGTACACGGAGCGGCAACGGTGCTGAAAAGGCATTGGGCAAGCGGATTTCCACGGCCACCGGCAGGTGATCGGAGATCGGCTGGGCCAGCACCTGAAAGCGCTCGAGTTCCAGGCCTGGACTGAGCAGGATGTGATCGAGGCAGCGCTGTGGACGCCAGCTCGGAAAGGTCGCTTCGATCTGCGGCGCGAGCAGGCCGAGGTCGCGCAGTGGCGAGTTTTCCAGCAGATCGGCGGCGTGGGTATTCATGTCACCCATCAGGATCTGATGACGGTAACCGCCGATCAGCTCGCGAATGTAGGCAAGCTGCCGGGTGCGGGTACGCGGCCCCAGCGCCAGATGCATCATGACCACGGCAATGGCGTCCTCGCCTTCACCGATACGCAACAGGATCGCGCCACGACCGGCAGGGCCAGGCAGTGGATGATCCTCCAGCAGCGTTGGGCGCAGACGACTGAGCAGCCCGTTGCTGTGCTGGCCGAAGCGGCCAAGATTGCGATTGAGTTGCTGATACCAGTAAGGAAAGGTGCCCAGGCGGGCCAGGTGCTCGATCTGGTTGACGAAGCCGGAACGCACGCTGCCGCCATCGGCTTCCTGCAGCGCCACGATGTCGTAATCACCGAGCAGATCGCCGATACGCTGCAGATTGCCGGCGCGCCCCTGATGCGGCAGCAGGTGCTGCCAGCCGCGAGTCAGGTAATGGTGATAACGCTCGGTACTGATACCGACCTGGATATTGAAACTGAGCAGGCGCAGGCGCCCGTTCTGCGGCCAATCGCCGTCCGGGGTGCAGTCCGGGTTGACCTGTGGATCACACAGGCCAGCCTGACGGGGCATGGAACGGCGACGCAGCATGGCAGGGCGCTCCGGATGCGGTTACTTGGCTGCGCGCTCTTTGGCGATCAGGTGATCGGCGACCTGCAGAGTCTGCTCCGGGCCACCCGAGCTGGAGATATCGAAACGGTATTTGCCGTTGACGATCATCACCGGTACGCCATTGATCTGGTATGCCATGGCCAGCTTCTTGGCTTTTTCCATCTGGCTTTTCACGCCGAAGGAATTGAACGCCTTGAGGAAGGCGTCACGGTCGATGCCCTGGGTGACCAGGAAATCAGCCATCTCATCCGCAGTGGCCAGCTTGCGACCTTCCTGGTGAATGGCGCGGAACACTTCGTTGTGTACCTTGTGTTCGACCTTCATGCTTTCCAGGGTGATGAACAGCTGGCCATGGGCGTTCCATACGCCGCCGAACAGAGCGGGAATACGCACGAAGTTGACGTCATCCGGGAGCTTCTCGACCCAGGGATTGAGGGTCGGCTCGAACTGGTAGCAATGCGGGCAGCCGTACCAGAACAGTTCCACGACTTCGATCTTGCCGGGTTTGGAAATCGGTACCGGGCTGCTCAGTTCGACATACTGCTTGCCGGCCTCGATCTCGGCGGCATGAGCAGCAACGCCGAACAGGCTGGCACCAGCCAGAACCGCGGAAAGGATCAGATTACGCATGCATGACTCCTTGCTATGAGGGTGCTGCGGACAGCTTCGCTTCGACTGGATAGCCACCCGGTAGGTTCCGTCCATTGTAGCGGCCTCGACAACGAAAAAGGGCGGTCAAGGCCAGCCTTTTTCGTTACCGGTATGCAAACGCCGATCAATGCCTCAGTGCAGGCCCTGAACGTAACTCGACACCGCCTCGATATCCTTGTTGCTGAGTTTGGCGGCGATGTCGCGCATGATCATGCTGTCGCCATCGTTGCTGCGCTCGCCTTCGCGGAAGGCAGTCAGTTGCTTGGCGATGTAGTCGGCGTGCTGCCCCCCCAGATGAGGATAGCCAGCGGTGGCGATGCCGCTGCCATCCGGCGAGTGGCAGCCGGTGCAGGCCGGCATGCCTTCAGCCAGTTTGCCGCCGCGGAACAGATCCTGGCCACGCTCCACCTGTCCCGCATCGGCAGCGCCCACGCTCATCTTCTGGCTGGCGAAGTAGGCGGCGACATCGACCATGTCCTGCTCGCTGAGCGGTTCGAGCATGCCGGTCATTTCCAGCACCGGGCGGGCGCCTGACTTGATGTCCTGCATCTGCTTGAGCAGGTAGCGCTCGCCCTGCCCGGCCAGTTTCGGAAAGTTCGCCAGTTGGCTGTTGCCATCCGGCCCGTGACAAGCTCCGCAAACGACGGCCTTTGCCTGCCCCGCAACCGGATCACCTGCGGCCTGGACAGCCCCGACCAGGCCCAGAGCCACCAGCAGACTCACTATTATCTTGTTCATCAGCTAATCCAAAACGGCGTAAGAGAGAAGTGTTATGAACCGGTGAGATCCGCCCGCCGCTTAATCGACGATGGTACGGACATACTCAAGCCGTGCATCCCTGCTCGAACCATGGGGTGGTATGGACTCGCCTCGCAAGACGCCGTCACTAGCACGTCAATCCGGCCATGCCGCCCCGAACAGCCTGCTCACCCACTCGGCACCCGCCATGATTGCTCAGCGCGACACCCCCGATAGTGACCGGCATCAATCACCTGTGCACATTCATGTCAGGGGCTTGATGGCTACGCATCGCCAGCGCGCTGCACATTGATCGAATCAGTCTATACGAACGCATGCTCGACCCGAGGCCTCGAAACGGCGCCAATCAGAAGCCGCGAAAGCCGAAAACTCTCTGCCATCCCGCTGACGGCAGGCATAAAAAAACCGCGCCTGGCGCGGTTTTTTATCTAGCTGGCGTCAGGCCTTGCAGCTGGCTGGCGCCCAGTCACCCATGTCCGGGTTGTTGCACACATCGCTTACCAGTGTGCGACCACGGCTGGCCACCTGCTGGCTTTCCTTCTGCTTGGCCTGGGCCTTCTGCAGCGATTGCTCGGTGGTGATGACTTCCTTGGTCACCTTGGCCGTGGCTTTCGGCTGCTTGGCAGTGGCCACCTTGGTCACCTCCTGGCGCTCGACGCCGACGGTCTGCAGATCCTTCTCGTACGCCTGGGTGTAGGTGCTGACGTTCTCGCCAGTACGGCCGTCCACCTTGGCCAACAGCGCATTGGTTTCGTTCAGGCCACTGACGATTTCAGCCAGGCGCGTACGCCCTTCGGCGTCACTGATCTTGTTCGCCTTGCGATCAGCACGCAGCTGGGTGAACGACTGCTGATAGCAGCTCTGTGCAGCAGTGGCGTAACGAATGTTGCGATCGATGGCTTCGTTGTTGGTGTCGATATCGGTGGCATAGGAAGCCAGGCGTGCATTGTCATCGCTGATCTGCTGCTGACGCTGGTTGTAGTAGGCCACTGCCCCGCCAGCCAGTGCGCCACCCGCTGCACCGATGGCAGCGTTGCGACCGCGCTTGTCGTCGTCGACCAGCGCACCGCCGATGGCACCCAGCAGCCCGCCGGTCACTGCCCCGATGGCGATGCTGCGGCTCATCGCCTCATCCGAACTGCGCAACTGTTTCACGGGCTCGTAGCATTGCGGGAAGAACTCCGCCTTGGTGGTCGAGGCGACCTGGGAGCTCGGCGAGGATATACCGGCACAGCCTGCCAGCAGCACGCTGGTGCAGGTGACGGCAGAAAGCAGCGCAGTGCGCATCGAGGAAAAAGCGAGGGCCTTGTTGGGATTTTGCATCGTCATCGATCTCGTACTTGAGTGAGTGGTTTATTCCATTCAGGCTGCGTTGCGTGACAACCGCCTGCTTGATCACGGCCAAGGCCGCCAGAATTCCTTTCAAAGCCGGCATCGGTCAACAGCCGATACCTGGCATCCATTGCTGAAACGTTACTGCCCTCAGGGCGCCAGCAACTGTTTCAGGATCACGTCCGCGTCTGCCTTGCGGTTCTTGCGATACTCGCCGACATGCCGCACGAACAGCGTAGCCCGATTCACCAGACTTTTACCCAATACCGGCTTACGCGCCAGCTCTTCCTTGGTGCGCTGGAACTGTGCCTGGATAACGGCATTGCTGTAGCGCGTGCCGTTGGCCAGGTTGTCGATGTAGATCGCCAGCGCGCCGTCCAACGCGCTCTGCCCATTGGCCAGCGCGGCATCGAACAGTTTCGCCGAGGTTTCATCCTTGGCACTGCGAGCCTCGTCACGGCTCTTGCGTAAATTGGTCAGGCGAATGTTGTAGTTGTTGATCGTCTCGGCCACCAGCGCCGCCGACTGGATCAGGTTGCCCGCGGCATCCTCGCGCTGCTTGGCAATCAGCGAGACGCTGCGTTTGAGCTCCTCGTTGACGATCGCCAGGCGGTCACGCAGCTGCGGATCGTCGCTATTGGCGATCAGGCCATCAAGTAGTTTGGTGGCGTCCTGTTCTTCGTCGATCTCATCGGTGAGCGTACTGACTCGTCCTTCGTCCTTCCATTGCGCAAACAGTTCCTTGTAGCGCGAACGCGGTGCCGACAGCGCACCGATGGAGACGCGAAAGCCGGTCGTTTCGTTGCGCTGCTCGGAGCCATCGGCGGCGAATAGCGGGTACTCGCGGCGCATGCCGGTGAACAGTGTCATTTCACCTTCCAGGTAGTTGCCACCCTTGACCACGAAACCACCGTAGGTGCCCTGACGCCGCCCGGCGTGCACCAGCTGGAAAGACTCCTGCACCATCTCCGCGGCGTTGCCGACGACGTCGAACAGGCCGATGGGGTTGGGCTTCTTCAGGCCGATGGGCAACAGCCGCGCATTCTGCCCGGTGCCGCCGGATACCTGGTTGAACACCGCCCAATCGCCGAGCGGACCATCGCTGTCGCTACCCTCCACCGGGCGTGGGAACAGGCGCGCCTCCAGTTGCTGGCGGCTGACCGCATGACCGCCACGGGCAGCGTATTCCCACTCCACTTCGGTAGGCAGGCGCACGAAACCCTGGCCACCGTCTTCGCGGTTACTGCTGCGGCCGCTGACCGGCAGCCGATCACGGTGATGCTTGAGCAGCCAGGCGCTGTACACCGCCGCGAAGCGCTCGGCGTCGAAGCGCGACAGGTTGACCTTGGGCAGGCGCCCGGCCATCCCGGAAGGTGCCTCGCAGGCCGGCGCCTCGCCCTCCCCGGCCAATGCTGGCGCCTGGGCCATGACCAACTCGTACTGGCGCTGGGTCACTTCGTACTTGCCGATGAAGTACAGCATCGGTTTCAGCGGCGTCACGCCCTCGGCCTTGGGCAGCTCGCCGCGCACCTTGGCCTGCCAGTCGCGGGACAGATCGTTGAGGGTGAACTGGCCATTGATGTAGTCGCGCCGGTAGCCGGAGATGAACGACTGCTGATAGCCCGGCTCGCCCTCGCTGAAGGGATAACCGAGGATCACCTCCCGGTCATCCAGAGAACCCTTGGCCAGAACGTAGACATGCCGGAACACCATCTGCCCATCGCAAGGCAGCGGCAAACTCACGTCGCCCTTCAGGGGCTTGGGGTTGTAGAGCGGATCCGGATCGTCGGCCCAGGCGACACCGGTGAAACACGACAGAACCAGCGTGGCGCTCAGCACCTTATACATGACGCAATCCTTCCGAGGCTTCCAGGTAGGCCGCCCGCCAGCCACCAGCGGCCGCCGCGAGCATGCAGCACAGCAAAGTGGCCAGTGCCGCCAACAGGTAATGGGAAAGCAGCAGTCGGCAAGCATATTCGCCGGACGCCGACTGGAACAACAGATTCAGACCGCTCGCTGCGATGGCGTACAGCAGGGCCGAAAGCAACAGACTGGCAACCCCCGTGTACAGCGCCTGCAACACCACGAAGGCGACCAAGGCTGCGGCGGGGAAACCCAGCAAGCGCAGTACCGCCAGTTCGTGGCGTTTGCGCTCCACCGCGCCCAGGGTACTGGCGATGAGCGCCGCGAAGGCCCCGGCCAGCGACAGACAGGCCACCGACCAGAAAATCCACGCCAGGTTGCGGCTCAGGGTTCGTACCTGGGCCACCGCCTCGGCCTGGGTCACCACCGCCTGCCGCGTCTGCTGAAAATGCAGGCGCAGACTTTCCACCCCATCGAGGTCGCGGGCATACAGGCGAAAGCCGGGGTAGATTCGCTCCGGTCGCACCCCGGCCTCGACACCCGGCCAAGCGAAATCGGCAACCGCCAGGCCATCGCGATAATCCTCCACAGCTTCCAGCAACGGCAGAGAGGCGAACAGCGCGTCGCGGGAGAACGCCGCCAGCGGCAGCACCGCCTGTACCTGCAACCGGGCACGCGCGTATTGCGGCACTCCCTGGACGGTACGTCCGAACCCCGCTTCCAGCGCATCACCGGCAGCGACACCGAGTTTCTCCGCCGCGCTCTGGCTGAGCAGCACGGCATCGTTGCCCACTGGCGCCGGCAAGCTGCCGAGCAGCGGATCACCCGATGCAGTCGGCAGCATTTCCACGGTGATGGCCTGCCCCGTCCCCTGCAGCTCGGCGGTGGCGGCGATTTGCCGGGTACGCGGAATCACGAAACCGACATCGTCACGCAGGGCCAACGCCTCGATGGCCGGCAGGCTGTAGCGAGCGCCGCCGAGCGGAATGACTTCACGAACGCCGGGGTCGCGCTCCAGGCGCTCGGTGAGCGTCGTCACCAGGCCGAACTTGAGGCCGAACAGCACCAGCAAGGGGGCGATAACAGCCGCCAGCGCAAGGATCGCGCACCAGGACAGCCGCGCATCGCAACGATAGTCCTGCCAGGCCAGACGGGCGAACAGGGCCAGACGCATCAGCCTGCCTCCCCCAACCGCGCAGTCACCACACCGTCGCTACGCTGCGCCACCTTCAGACGCATTGGCGTCAGGCCGTAGTGCACGGCCAGCGTTTCGTCATGGGTGGAGATCACCAGGCACAGGTCACGTACCGCGGCCTGTTCGACCAGCAGTTGCATCACCCGCTCGGCGTTCAGCGGGTCGAGAGAAGCGGTCGGCTCGTCGGCCAATACGATGGCGGGGCGATGGGCCAACGCACGGGCAATGCTGACCCGTTGTCGCTGACCGACGGAAAGCCGTCCCGGCTGCCGGTCAAGCAGATCGGCGA
The DNA here is from genome assembly GCF_004327275.1 of Phytopseudomonas daroniae. Classification (NCBI taxonomy): domain Bacteria; kingdom Pseudomonadati; phylum Pseudomonadota; class Gammaproteobacteria; order Pseudomonadales; family Pseudomonadaceae; genus Phytopseudomonas; species Phytopseudomonas daroniae. The sequence continues at coordinate 146,253 of NZ_QJUJ01000003.1, read as the reverse complement.
TCCCCAGTTGCTCGGCCAGTTGCTCGACCGAACCATCCCTCGGCAGGCCCAGCAGCTCGCGGGGCAACTGAATATTGCCGCGCACATTCAGAAAGCCGAGCAGGCCGCCGGTCTGCAGTACATAACCGAACTGGCGCGCACGCAGCCGCGCCAGTTCGTCATGCCGCCCAAGGCGCCACAGCTCGGCGAGGTCGAGGGACTGCTCGCCGCCGTCCCAGCGCAGGGTGCCGCCAGTGTCCGGTGACAGCGCCAACGCCAGCAGATCGAGCACCGTGCTCTTGCCGCTGCCGCTGGGGCCGATCAGGGCGATTCGCTGCCCGGCGCGCAGTTCCAGCTGCGGGATTTCCAGGCAATAGCGCTGCCCCTCCGCCCCGCGGGTCTTGCTGATCGCGCCAAGCGTGAGCATCAGGGTAGCGTCGACAGGGGCACGCGATACAGCGCGTCACCCGGAGCCGCATCGCCAAAACGCACCCAATTGACCGTGTCGTTGTGGAAGGTTTCGTACAGCTGGATCTTCGAATCCAGCTCGTCGATGAAATCTTCCTGCTCGGCCACACTGAGCGACAGCCACAGATCCTGGCTCATGTTCAGCACCTTGCTGCGGTAGGGCAGCCCATCCAGGTACTCGCCCAGTACGCCGCTCTGAGCCAGGTTGCCACCCTTGACCATAGCCGATGGGTCGCGGCTCATATGGGCGCTGGCGCTGGCGATCTCATCGAAGAAGTCCTTGGGCGAACGCTGCGTACGCCGCGCCGCATCGACCACCATGCGCAGCGATTGCTGCAGATCGTTGAGCTGCAGCTTGGTCAGCAGCACGCAGACCTGGAAGGCCGGCAAGGCGGGATCGGTGATATCGCGATCGCTGGTCCAGGCAGTAACCACCTGGGGCGCGCGGGCTTCGCTCTGATGACCGAGAAAATCCATGTGCATGGCGTAGCCGACCGCGGCGGATTTGTCGGCGATGCTGGCGCCGCCTTTGGGCTCCGGCAGACTGTTGTCATTGCGCACCTGATGCACCAGCTCGGCGAAGGCGCTGCCGATTTCCGTCACGCTGTTGCCGAAGGCGTTCACATCACCGCCGGCTACCGGGACATACAGATCGCCGATGCGCGGGTTGGCGTCGGCCGTGAGGCTGCGGTACTGCTGCTCGGCAAAACCGTGATTGCGTTTGCCCGCGGCGGTCTTCAGGTGCAGCGCATAGATCTTGATCTGCTTGCGCAGCGCCGCTTCGCGCACCTCGGCCTCGTTCATCCGGGTCAGCCCCAGCGGGTCGCTCTTGCGTAGCGCGCCGGCATCGCTGACCAAGAGGATCAGGCGCCCGCCATAGCCATTCCAGTCCATGCCGTCGACGGCCTGCATGACCCCGGCGAAGGCATCCTCATTGAAATCATGACTGGACACGCCGGTGGCCTTGATCTGCTGCGCCAGTTGCAGGAAGCGCTCGGGATCACGGCCCTGTTCCAGGGAAACCAGGGTCTTGGCGGTGTATTCCAGGCCAGGCGTCTTGTCGGTATTGCTGCGGAAACCGACCATGCCGAAGCTGACGCTGTCCAGATCGCCGCGGCTGGCGATCTGGCCCTGCAGTTCGTGGACGACATCACGCACACGGTCGATATAGGGCTGCATCGATACCGAGGTGTCGACCACCAGCACGATGGCCGTTCTGAAACCCTCCGGTCTTGCCACTGGTGCGCTTTCGCCCTGGTTCTGCGGAGCGTTGCCCGGGTCGATGGAGGCGACGTTGAGCAGTTGCATCGGCTGGCCATTGGCGTCGAAGGTTTCTTCCGAGTCGAAGATCGGCAGCAGGTAGAACTGATCCTGAGGCACCGCACTGCCGCCCGGCTCGACCGCCACCACGTTGTGACCGGTACCCTTCAGCGCTTCACGCAGCGCCTCACGAGCCCGGGCCGGTTCGGCCAGCAACTGCTCCAGCGCCGAGGCATCGCGCACGAACATCACCGGCGCACGACCGGAGCGCTCGGTGAATTTGAGCACCAGACTCTGCTTCCAGTCGCTCACCGCCGTGGCCGGCAACCAGCCATCGCGGCGGCCGTCGCTGGAGGCCCCGATTTGCAGCCACGGCTGGCCGTCGATGTCCTGGCGGGCGTACACGTAGAACACCGAGAACGCCGGCATGTCCTTGCCGCTGCTGGCGCCAGCCGTATCGGCAAGCTTGGCGCCCGGTTTGCTCAGCACGCGCTGGAACAGGGTTTTCTTGCCCGGCATGAGCAGCGGCCGCTCGCCGCCGTCACTGTCGGCTGCAGCCGAGATGGGCCCGGCCTCGGTGGTTGAAATGGCCTGGACGGGCCCGGCTACCGGAGCCGAGTCAGTCGGGCTGGAGCCAGAGTCGGAGCCGGAGCCGGAGCCGGAGCCGAACAGCAGGTAGCCACCACCAGCCAGCAACAGGACGCCGGCCAGGGCAGCGCCGAGGATCAGCGGCTTCCTGCTCGAGCCGGCATTGCCTTCACGCACCGAGGACGCCAACGGGGAAGGCTGCGGGCGCGGCGGCGGCACAGCGGTATCCACAGCTGGTGCGTGGGTCGGTATTTCCACGGAAACCGGCGCCAACGATGGCACGCTGGTATCGCCCTGCGCCTCGGCAGCGGGCGGCAGCACCAGCGGCTGGAACAGGGTCGCATCGTCATCTGCAGCAGCCGGCACCTGCAGGCGATCCAGCGCGGCGATCAGCTGCGCTGCATCGGCGAAACGCTCGTTGGGATCCTTGGCCAGCAGGCGCTCGAGAATCGGCTGGTAGCGGCCATGCACCATGGGCAGCGCCGGCAATGGCTCGGTCAGATGCGCCAGGGCCGTGGAGAGCGAATCGCTGCCGATATAGGGCAGCTTGCCGGTGAGGATTTCGTACAGCACCACGCCAAGGGCATAGAGGTCGGCACGGCCGTCGATATCCAGGCCGCGGGCCTGTTCCGGACTCATGTAGCTGGGCGTACCGACGGCGAAACCGGCCTGGGTGAACTGGGTGCGGTCATCCAGCGCCTTGGCGATCCCGAAGTCGCTGAGTACCGCCGTGCCGTCGGCGCGAAACAGGATGTTGGCCGGTTTCACATCGCGATGCACCATGCCCTGGGCATGGGCGTAGCCAAGGGCCGAGGCGATCTGGCGAATCCACACCAGCCCCTGATCGATGCTCAGGCCGGCACTGATGCGTTCCTTGAGCGTACCGTTGGGCAGGTACTCCATGGCCATGTAGTAGAGGCTGCCGACATTGCCGATGTCGTGGATGGTCACGGTGTTCGGGTGCGACAGCCGCGCCAGAGTCTTGCCCTCGCGCAGAAAGCGCTCGCAGAAGGTCGGGTCGGCCGCCAGCGAGGCGGCCATGATCTTCAGCGCGACCTTGCGGTCGAGGGAACGCTGTGTAGCCAGGTAGACCACGGCCATCGCACCATCGCCCAGCTCGCGTTCGATGTCGTAACCCGGTATTTGCATGTCCATGCTTTTGGTCTTCCAAGACCGTCCCGAACGACTCGGATACGGCAAATATTTAGAATGATTGGCAGATCAGCGTATTCCAGGGGCACCTCCACGAGCGCCCCGAGTGAGCACTAGGCGGCCTTGATCACCACGGCGGTAATATTATCCGGAGCGCCTCGGGTCAAGCCAAGGTGCACCAGGCTACGCACCATCTGGTACGGATCCTCGTGCCCCAGCACCTCGCGCAATTCGTAATCCTCGACCGTCTTGTTCAAGCCATCGCTACAGAGCAGAAAGGTATCGCCAGGGCGTACTTCCAGGCGGGCGGTTTCCAGTTGCAGGTCATCCTGCACGCCCAGAGCCCGGGTGACGATATTGCCCATGGGGTGGCTGCGCGCCGCTTCGTCGTCGAGCAGGCCGCTGTCGACCAGTTCCTGAACGTAGCTGTGATCACGGCTGATGGGTTGCAGGTCACCGTTGCGCAGCCGATACAGGCGGCTGTCTCCGGCCCACAGGCACAGCGCTTCGGCACCGCGCGCGGCAAGCACCACCACGGTGCTGCCCATGGTCGCTCCGCCACGCTTCTCGGCCTCGATGCGTACCTGCTGGTTGACCTGATCCAGGGTGTCGATCAACGCCCCTTCGTAAGTGCTCAGCACGGCGCTGGGCGGCAACGCACGCAGGCTGTCGATGATCAGGCTGCTGACGTAATCGCCGCTGGCATGTCCACCCATGCCATCGGCGACAGCCCACAGGCCGTTATCCGGTGCATCCAGGCAGGCATCTTCATTGATCTTGCGCACCATGCCGACATGGGTGTGGCTGGAGGAGTGGTATTGGGTAACGCTCGACGGACTCATGCCTCGCCTCCCGCAGACTCACCGAGCAGGCGGCAGAAGGCCTCGGCCGGTGGCAGCCCCGCGAAACGCACCAGGCCAGGCGCGACGCGCTCGGAACCACGCCCCCACCACAAGCTGGCGCCGCTGCAGGCCTGCTGCATGAGGGCCAGGCCGCGGGCTCGCGGGTTATCCACAGACCAGATCTCAGCGCCGCTGGTATCCCGGCGTGGCACGCTACCAAGTGCCAGCAGCGGGCTGCCCAGGGCGCCCACGCCGTGCTCGAAGACATCTGCGTCGGCATCGGCCTCCAGGGTCGAGAGCAACAGGGCCTCGGCCCGCTCGAACCAGTCGTCGGTCTCGCTGAGCAGGTGACCGAGATCGGTCTGTGCCGGCAGAGCCAGGGCGATGGTCAGTGGAAAGTAACGACCGACCCGATCGACGCTGGGCATCATCACCCCGCAGAAGGCCTCCTGACCGAGCAGGCCAGGCGCAATCGCGAAACGCCAGAGCGGACTGACCAGATAGGCGTCCAGCCAGGCTTCGCCCAGCGTCTGCCGGCTGGCGGTGATACCTGTCGTCAGCCAGTTGTCCCAGGCCTCGACGAAGCCCGGCGCAAGACCGCGATGAATGAAATCTCCACGTACGGCCAGTTTGCCGTAGAAACCTGGCGTACTCACAAACGCTCCGGCAGGCTGAAACCGCTGACGACCTGGCGGCGGAATGGATTGAATGCACTGCTGGCGCGCAGTTCGCTGGAAATGCTCGCGTTGTCGACACGCATGCGCAGGGTGAAACGATCCGGCGAATTACCCTGGGCGAGATCCGATTGATCGAGCAGTCGGAACCAGGCCCAGGGCCCTTCCAGGGTGATTCCGGAGCGGCCGGTGACCGACGCCGGTGAAATGTTCAGGCGCACCACACCGCTGCCGTTGCTGCTCGGCCATTGCATGGCGACCGGTCGTGCCGGGCCGTGGTCGTAGCTGAACTGCTGGCCGTCGAGGTCGAGCTGGAACTGCTCGATGCTGGAATCCATCGCCACCGGCCTCAGCTCGAAGCGCACCATCGGCTGGGTGCCGCCGGAACGGAAGAACGCCTCACGAATGGTCGAGGCCCGCTGGAAGGTCTGCAGTACGCCACTGCCGATGCCGAGCTTCTGCGCGGCGCCGGGCTGCCAGCGCCAGGTGCTCGCCGAAGTATCCACATAAGGCTGCAGGTACTTGCGGAAGTAGCTGTCGAGCACCCCGCCCTGGCCGAAGAAGTGGCCGAAGTCGTCCAGGGTCGCATCACGGCTGCTGCCGCGATCCAGCGGATAACGGCCGGCCAGGGACTGGCGATATACCGACACCACCTCACTCATCCAGGCGGCATTCAGCTGGTTGCGGATGCCGCCCATCATGGTGCCGGTGGTCGAACCGACCACCGACTTGAGGAAGCCCTGCACCAGCGGCGGCTGGCGCTCGGCGCTCAGGCGCACCTGATCGGCGGCGGCAGTGGTCTGGTTGCGCGACTCGCCGAGCAGCGCCTCGCCGCTGGCGCCGCTCATGGCACTGACCTGCACATAGAGCGCGTTGAGATCCTGCAGCAGGGCATCGATGGCCGGGCTCTGGCCATCGCCCTCTTCGACCAGGCTATTGAGCTCGGCGAAGTGCGCGGTGATCGGATCCATCTCCGTGGTCAGGGCATTGGCCACGCCCTCCTCGGGCTGGCCGACCAGGGAGCCGAGCTGTTGCTTGAGGCGGTCGACGGTATCGCCACCACGCTCCTTGAGCTTCTCCGCGACCAGCCGTTCTTCCTTCTGCAGATCGGTCTCCTTGGCGACGGCCTGCAGCAGCTTCTTCAGCGGTGACGTCGGCCCCGACAGCACGCGCAGCACATCCGCGGCCTGGGCCACGCTGGTCACCGGCACAAAGTCGATATCGGCGAGCAGCGCATCCCATTGGCGCATGTAGTCCTGCACGTAGAGGCGACGAACTTCCAGGCCGAGGGCGACAGCATTCTGTCCGTCCAGACTGCGACCGAGAACCCACTGCTCTTCGGCCAGGGTGCCGGCCTGGCTGACGCTGCCGACGAGGAAAGCCTCACGGTAGCCGCGCTGGGTGTAGAAGCCGCTGAGCGGTTCGTTGAGCGGCTTACCACTCTTGCGCGTGAACACCAGCGCGGCATCACGACCGGCGGCATCGCTGAGGCGGAAGTCCGGGATGCCTTCGGGCAGTTTCTGGCGTTTCACCCGGTCGTAGGCGCGCTGCTCGACGGACAGCCGCTGCAGTTGCCGACGCACGTCTTCGACCAGGTGCTCATCGAGACGCACCACCGGCGGCTGACGATCATACAACGCCACAAGATGCCGGTTCAGCGCCTCGCGCTGCTCCGGCTGCAGATCGCGCGGCAGGCTGCGATCCCAGTCGAGGGCGACCCAGGCCTTGATGAAGTCGGCATCGTAATGCTCGGATTCGCCGAGCATCAGATAGGCCTTGAGGCCTTCGTAGAGGAAGTCCGAATTGCCACCGGTACGCAACTGCTCCTCCAGCCGCGCCAGCACCCGTGGTGCCATGACCGCGATCAACAGCTTGCGGTAAACGCTGGAGGCTTCGCTGTCGAGCATATCGCCCTGGTACAGGCCAAAGCCCTCGGCCCAGCCCGGTGCATCGCCGCTGACATTGCGGATGGCGTTGAGCAACGGCTGCACCGCCAGGACTTCGCGTTGTGCCGGGCTCAGCGCCTGCAGCTCGCCACGCAGCGGTTGCACACGGGCATCCACGGCGGCGATATACGCCTGGTTGGCGCGGAAGCTGGCGAACCACACCGCGGCAGTGCCGAGCACCAGAATGGCGGTGGCAGCGATGACACCCCGCGCCAGCCAGCGCTTCTGCCGTTCGACCCTGGGGTTGGCCCCGACCAGGCCGCGCTCGCCGAACACCACGTCACGCAGCAGGCGCTCGATGAAATAGCTGCGCCCTGTACCGGTCTGGCGGGCCAGGTGCTGGCGGTCGAGGCTCATGCTCTGTGCCATGGCGCCGATCAGACGGTCGATCGGGCTGCCTTCCTGGGTGCCACTGGTCAGGTAGACACCGCGCAGCAGCACCCGCTCCTCATAGGGGTTGGGCTTGAACACGCCGTCGAGGAAGCCGGCCAGCGCTTCACGTAGAGCGGCGAACTGTTGCGGGAAGCCATAGATCAGGTCGCGACGCGCGGGGTCGCGCTCCTGCTGCAGGCGCTCGACCAGACGCTCGTTGAGGCGCAGTTCCAGCGCATCGAACTCACTGCGGAACACCTGCAGCGGGCCTTCGGCACTCTTGCCGTCATCGAGGGTGAAAGTCATGCCCCAGACCTGAGCGCGCTCTTCCTTGCTCAGACCGTCGAAGAACTCCATGAAACCGGGCACCAGATCCAGCTTGGTGAGCATCACGTAGACCGGGAAGCGCACACCGAGCTGGGTATACAGCTCCTGCACCCGCGCACGGATGGCCACCGCGTGCGCCGCCCGCTCGCTGTCGCTGCCCAGCAGCAGATCGGACAGACTGATGGCGACGAAAGCGCCGTCGATGGGCCGACGCGAGCGCTGTTTCTTGAGCAGGTCGAGGAAGCCCAGCCAGGCGGCCTTGTCCACTGCGGCATGGCTGTCCTGGGTGGTGTAACGCCCGGCAGTGTCGAGCAGCACCGCCTCGTCGGCGAACCACCAGTCGCAATTGCGCGTGCCGCCGACGCCCCGTACCGCACCGGCACCCATCTGCTCGGCCAGGGGGAAGCGCAGCCCGGAATTGGCCAGCGCGGTGGTCTTGCCGGAACCGGGCGGGCCGATGATCACATACCAGGGCAGTTCGTAGAGATTGCGCCGCTCACCGCCACCGAGCTTGGCGCGCTTGAGCAGCCCCAGGGCTTCGTCCATGCGCTGGCGCAGGGTGGCCAGCTCTTCCGCGGTGGCTACGCTGGTCGGATCCGGCGCGACCTCCACCAGCCCCTGCATGACCTTGGCCGCATTGCGCCGCGCCTGGATGATGCGCATCACCCGCCAGGCCGCCCACAGGGCGAACAACAGGATGATCAGCGTCCAGCGCGCAGTGCTGCCGGCCAGCGGCTCGAAGCCGCCGATGGCGATCAGCGGGCCAACGAACCAGATCACCAGGCTCAGCGCCAGCAACCCCAAAACCGGCATGACCCAGCGGGCTATGAAACCGAAAAACGCCTTCACTCGACGCCCTCCGCAAAGACTGTGATTTCGACCCGGCGGTTACGCGCGCGGCCCTCCGCCGTATCGTTCGAGGCCACCGCCTCGGTGTCGCTGCGTCCCTCGGCACGGAAGCGCGCGGGCTGGCCGGTCTTGGCCGCCAGCACGTCCATCACCTGCTGGGCGCGATCCTGGGAGAGCTTCCAGTTGGACGGATAACGCAGCGTCGCGATGGGACGGTTGTCGCTGTGCCCGGTGACCAGCACCTGGCCGTTGACCTGGCGAATGGCTTCGGCGATGCGCAACAGCAGTGGCTGGAAATCATCGGCAATCGACGCACTGCCGGAGGCGAACAACTGGTCACCACGGATGGTCACCACGGAACGGTCGACGGCGTCTTCCACCGCGACCTTCTGCGCGCGAATCTCCTCGGCCAGGAAGCCGGCCAGGCGCGGACGCTCGACGATGCGCGGCTGCTGTGCCGGACGGTCGATGGTCTGCACCGGCACGTCGCCCAGGGCGTGCAGGTTGCGAAATACCGGCTCGGCTTCGGCGGCCAGCTTCAGGCGCAGGCCGAACAGCAGCAACAGCAGGATCGCCAGACCGATGGCAACCGCCACCCAGGGCGGCAGGAACTGGCGCAGACGGTCACGCGCCACCACCAGGCCCCGCCAATGCGGCGACAGTTCGCGTTCGATCTCGCCACGGGTGCTGCGAATGGTCGCACCGACCCGCTCGCGCAGCGCATCGAGCTGGCTGCGGCCATCCTGCATGACCCGGTAGCGCCCTTCCATGCCGAGGCTGAGGCACAGATACAACAGCTCCATCAGGTTCAGACGCTGGCGTGGGTTCTGCAGGCAATGATCGAGTAGCTGGAAAACTTTCTCGCCACCCCAGGCCTCGTTGTGCAGGGTGATCAGCAGGCTCTGCTTGCTCCAGTCACTGGCGCTGCCCCAGGGCGTACTGAGCACGGCCTCGTCGAGCGCGGTGCAGAGCACGTAACGCGCCAGCATCACTTCATCCTGGGCAACCCCGGCGGCACGCGCCTTGTCCTCGAACTGGCGCAGATAGCCGAGCAGTTGCGCACGCAGGCTGGCTGGCGCCGGATGGGCGATGGTGCTGCGCAGCCGGGTAAGCAGCGCCAGCATCGGCCCGGCAGCGGCTTCGATAGGGTTCAAGCCCAGGCCGCGGGCGGCCAGTGGTGGCGCGCTGGGCATGGCCGGCGGCGGCGAACCGGCGGAGGTGGGCCGCGAGGGCTCGGCCGCGCGGCCACCCGGCCGCGGCATGATCATGGTGCGGTCGTTGCCCGCCTGGTCGTGTGCTTTGCCGGGCTGGCCGGGCAAGGCACCAAATGGATCGTCGATGGTCATCGCGCGTCAGCCTCGGATGGCCCAGAAGGCCAGGTTCAGGCCAGGGAACTGGCCAGCGATATGGAAAGCGAAGCCGCCGGAGTGGATCAGCTGCTTCCAGTGGTCGCTGCCCCGATCCAGTTCGAAATAGTTGGAGCCGGCGTGGTACGGCAACTGGCGTGGCGCCACCGGCAGCGGCAGCAGGCCGATGCCCGGCAGTTGCAGGTTGACCAGATCGCGGATGTGCTCCACCGAACCGATCTTGGCCTGCTGCGGGAAATGGCTGCGCAGGCTCTCACCCGGCACGTCCGCACGTACCACCAGGATGAAACTGGCGGAATCGAGCAGTGATTTGTCGGCCAGCATCGCCACATGCACGCCATGGGATTTTTCGACGATGGGGATGGGGATGGCGCGACTGTCGATGACCATCGACAGCGCCTGACGCAGGGCCAGCATCACCGGTGCGAAGGTGGTGGTCAGATCGTCGTGCTCATAGACCGGGTATTCGCCCGGTCGCCGCTCGCTGGCCGTGAAGGTGGCGAACTCACCGGCCAGCGCCACCAGCTCGCGGTACAGCACTTCGGGATGCAGCGGCGTGATGCGCGCCAGGTGCGCGACCAGCGGCTGGGCACGGTTGACCAGTTGCAGCAGCAGAAAATCGGCGATTTCCGACGCGCCACCGGCACCGGAAGCGACCACCCGGCCAGCCAGGGCTTCACCGCGCTGGTGCAGCAGGCCGAGCAGTTCGTTGCGAAACGCCGAGAGCGGCCGCGAGGCGCTGACGTCGAGCAGCGGCGGGATGTAGCTGTCGTCCAGCAGCAGGCTGCGGTCTTCGCGCTTCTCCACCACGCGCACGATACCGATGGCTGCGTGCTCGTCGAGGCCGTCACGTTCGGTGATCAGGCGCAGCGCCAGGGAACCGATGGCCACCGGCGCGCGACTTTCCAGCGAGGAGTTGTCGTCACGCACCTCGTGCACGCTGCTCTGATAACGGGCCGAGCCCAGGCTCTCGCCGCTTTCCACGGTGTCGCGCACGCCAGCACGACGCAGTGGCAGGGCCAGGTAGACCACGCCATCACGCAGGCTGTCATCGATGTTCAGCGGAATCGGCGCAGCATCGTTCTCGGGAATGTTGAACGGCGTGCCATCCGGCAACAGGCCGCGCGCCGACAGAATCGCCAACTTGCCCTGGGTCAGCAGCGCGCTGTCGATGAGCAATTGGGAAAACCCCCAGGCGCCAGGCTGCGAAGCATGGTTACGTCCTTCCACCAGGGTTTCGATGTAGCGATCCTGCTGCTGGAAGTGCTGCGGCCGCAGGAACATCCCCTCCGACCAAACGACACGATTGTTCCAGGACATGAATGGGTCTCCAGTCACTCAAGAGGGGTCAGCGGCATGGCGCTGATGGCATAGGCGTCCAGCTGCAGGCGCAGGGCGCTTGCCTGATGGGCAGGGATTTCGATGACCTGACGCCAGACCGAGCGGTCGAGGGCGCGATAGGCCACGACCACACCGAGGTGACGGGTGGCATCATCCAGGGTCAGTGACTTGCGCTGGGTTTCGCCGGGGCGCACTACGAAACGATCATGTTCGATCAGCTCGCCGGCCAGGGTGGCGTCGGCACGGTCGACCAGCGAGAAGAAGTCGGCACGGGAAAAGGTCGAGGCATTGCGCAACTGATAGACATGCACCCATACCGGCGCTGCCGCACCCTCGAGCGCCGGGTTGAGATCGCGGCTGGCCTGCACCTGCAGCTCAACGGTAGTGGGTACCGGCTTGCCCGGGCCGGACGCGCAGGCGCCGAGCAGCAGAAAAACCAGCAGTGTCAGAATCCTTTGCATAACGCTTCCTCAGTAGGTGCAGCTGGCTCGCGACAGCGCGAGCCGGGTGATCTCAACGGCCTCGCAATCGTGCGATGTGTTCCTCATAAGCACGACTGAACTCGCGACCGAACAGCTCCTGAAAACCGTCTTCGGCCTCCTGGGAAATGGTCGCGTAGAGTTCGGTGAACAGTTCCCAGTAATGGGCGCGGCGGCCATTGGGCAGCAGGGCCGAGAGGCCGCTCGGCTTGTTCAGACGCCCTTCCAGCTCGCTCGGTTCAAACCGCGCGAGCAAATGTTTGATGGCCGCCTGCACGCCAGCCATCAGGGCCAGTTGGTGAGCACGCAGGTCGTCGAAACTCTCGCCAACCGCCTGATCGGGCGCCATGAACGCCTGATTGTCGTGGCGTAGCAGCAACAGCAGCGCTTCGTCGACATTGGGCGCGAACTTCAGTGGATTGTTCTGTATGGGCTGGATCATGGTCTGCGCCATACGGAATTCGCCCTTGAGACTGGCGCGAGCACGCAGCACGTCGATCAACCCTTCGACCATCAGGCGGTAACTGCGTCCGATGGCCTCCATTTGCGCAGCAGCGGCGGCACGATCCAGACGCAGTTGCTGCAGACCGGCACCACGCAGGAATGCCTCCATCAGCTCACCATCATCGGCAGCCGGCGCTGCAGGTGCAGGTGCAGGTGCAGGTTGAGGTGCCACTATCGGCTCGACAACCGGCAGTGGCTGTACCAGTGGCTCATCCGCTGTGAAGGCGGGGATTTCCACGGCGGGCATCGGCGGCAACTCGGCAAACGAATCCGGCACCGCCACTGCCTCGCCCCTCGGCGTCTCGGCGAACGGATCGGGAATCGGCGGCGCAGAGGCGGCCTGAAGATCAGCGAAAGGATCCCAATCCGCCGGAATCACCGAGGCCGGAGGGGTCGGCGGCGCAGCCGTATCGATTGCAGGCGCCGCCGGTTGTGACGGTCGGGGTGGCCGAAAATCATGGTGCTGGGCCGGTAGGTGATCGGAGACCGATGGCGCCACTGCCGCCGGAGGGCTGAGGAAATCGAACAGATCCGGCTTGGTGTCGAACGGCGAATCGCGCCGTGGCGATGGTGTAACGGACGCTGCGGGGGCATTGACCGGCGGCATCTCGAGTGGCTGCGCGCTGCGGTTGAGCAGCGCCTCGAAGCTGTTGAACGGGTCATCCGTCGCGCCACTCGGCGCAGGCGCGGACGCCAGCGCAATGCCGCTGATCTGCGCGCGAATCTCGTATTCGCCGATCTTCAGTACCTCGCCATCTTCGAGCGGCTCACTGCTGCCGCGACGCAAGCGCGTACCGGCGTTCTGCAGGATCACGCCATTGGTGCTGGTGTCGGTGATGTAGTAGATGCCGTCGCGGTACTGAATCACGCAGTGCTGACTGGACACCAGCCGTTCGGGATCCGGCAGCACCCAATCATTGCCGACGCTGCGCCCGATTTTCAGCTCACCCCGATCGAGCTCGACCTCGGCCCGTTGCCCGGGAGTCAGCTTGTGATAGGTGGTGATGACCAAACGCAGCGGCATTGCGGCTCCTTGCAGTGCGGACGAATAGCATGTGCCATCGACGAAACCATCGTCGATGGGCAAAGCACTCTATTTTTTTCCCTTACCCGATACGGTTCAATGGTCAGGCGGGAATAAAATCGAGGCGGTTGTGAGTCACCGCACAGAAGAAGGAAATACTGTGCGTCGCGATAGTTTCTACCGCCTTACCCTTGCTTGACAATGATCGGAGAGCACTCGGAGAATGGCCATGATTGGCATCAAACCCTGCCTGAATAGTGGCATTTAGCCGCTTTTCATAATGAGTTCAGGTCGGCAGGAAGCCAGCCGACAATGATTCATTTCGACTTTCAGGCCTGACATGGAGAGCACCTGACGTGGTGGATGTGTCGCATTTGCTCAACGCAGTATCCGACGAAACCCCATGCGGGGAAGACCTCGAATACGATGCTGACTTCCTTGAGCTGGAGCGCCTCGCGCAAGGCCAGCCGGAACGCCAGATGGGCCAGTCGGTCATCGCGGCCGAACCGCCGGATTGGCGCCAGGTTCGTGAGCGCGCCAGCGAACTGTTCGCACGCAGCAAGGATCTGCGTCTGGCCAATCTCTACCTGCAGAGCGCCATTGCCCTCGACGGCCTGACTGGTCTGGCACAAAGCCTGACCCTGGTTCGTGAGTTGCTCACCCAGTATTGGGACGGTGTCTATCCCCAGCTGGATGCCGATGACGACAACGACCCGACCATCCGCATCAACGCCCTCAACGCCCTGAGCGCCGAGCCGGTGATCGTACTGCTTCGTGAAGCCAGCATCACCCGCTCACGCGCCTTCGGCTCGGTAAGCATCCGCGCGGCCCTGAACGCGGCGGATCTGCAGCGCTTCGCCAGTGAAAACCTCTCCGCGGATCAATTACGCGGCGCCTTCCTCGACACCGATGTGGAATTGCTCGACAGCACCCGCACGGCGCTGGACGAAGCCAGCGCGGCGCTCGCCGATATCGAAAGCCTGCTCAGCGAGCGGGTCGGTTCGGCGCAAAGCGCCAACCTCGAAGTATTGAAACAGGTGCTGCGCCACGCTAGGCAGATATTCAACGACCAGGCACCTGCGGCCAGTGGCGAGTCATCTTATGCCGACGAAGCGACCCAGCAGGCCGATTCGGCCACGGCAAACGGAAGCGTAGAACAGGCTCCGCGCCAGGCGCCGATAGCGCCAGGACGCATCGCCAGCCGTGACGACGTGATGCGCACGCTCGATCGACTGCTGGAGTATTACGCCCAGCACGAACCTTCCAGCCCGGTTCCGGTCTTACTGACGCGCGCGCAGAAGCTGGTAACCGCAGACTTTGCGGAAATCGTGCGCAATCTGATTCCCGACGGTATGTCGCAGTTCGAAAACCTGCGTGGCCCCGAATACGACTAACGTGCGGTGGATCTTCAGGGAAGCCCTACGCACATCGCTACCGGCCCATGGCCGACGAAGCCAGTGCACATGCACAGGAGGAGCAACATGAGCAGCAACACCAGCAGCCAGAAATTCATCGCGCGCAACCGCGCCCCGCGGGTACAGATCGAATACGACGTAGAGTTGTACGGCGCCGAGAAAAAGGTGCAGTTGCCCTTCGTCATGGGCGTGATGGCCGACCTCGCCGGCAAACCGGTCGAGCCCCAGGCCGCCGTAGCCGACCGCAAGTTCCTCGAAATCGACGCCGACAACTTCGACTCGCGCCTCAAGGCAATGAAGCCGCGTGCGGCTTTCCACGTGCCCAACGCGCTGACCGGCGAAGGTAACCTGAGCCTGGACATCACCTTCGAAAGCATGGACGACTTCAGCCCGGCAGCCATCGCCCGCAAGGTCGACTCGCTGAACCAGTTGCTCGAGGCTCGTACCCAGTTGGCCAACCTGCTGACCTACATGGACGGCAAGACCGGCGCAGAAGAGCTGATCATCAAGGCGATCAAGGATCCGGCGCTGCTGCAGGCGCTGGCTAGCGCTCCCAAGCCCCAAGACAACGAGCCGCAAGCTTAAGAGGACGTCCCGATGGCCCAGTTGATTCAGGATTCCGCGCAAGCGGCCGCCACTACCGAACAGACCAGCGAATTCGCTTCGCTGCTGCTGCAAGAATTCAAACCCAAGACCGAGCGCGCCCGCGAAGCGGTGGAAACCGCCGTACGCACCCTGGCCGAACACGCACTGGGCAAGACCGACCTGATCTCCGATGACGCGATCAAGTCCATCGAGTCGATCATCGCGGCGATCGATGCCAAGCTGACCGCCCAGGTCAACCTGATCATGCACCACCCGGACTTCCAGCAGCTGGAAAGCGCCTGGCGTGGCCTGCACTATCTGGTCAACAACACCGAGACCGACGAGCAGCTGAAGATCCGCGTGCTCAACATCTCCAAACCCGAACTGCACAAGACCCTGAAGAAATTCAAGGGTACCGCCTGGGATCAGAGCCCGATCTTCAAGAAGCTCTACGAAGAGGAATACGGTCAGTTCGGCGGCGAGCCCTACGGCTGCCTGGTGGGCGACTACTACTTCGACCAGTCGCCACCCGATGTCGAACTGCTCGGCGAGATCGCCAAGATCTCCGCGGCCATGCACTCGCCGTTCATCTCCGCGGCCTCGCCGACGGTCATGGGCATGGGTTCCTGGCAGGAACTGTCCAACCCGCGCGACCTGACCAAGATCTTCACCACGCCCGAATACGCCGGCTGGCGTTCGCTGCGTGACTCCGAGGATTCGCGTTACATCGGCCTGACCATGCCGCGCTTCCTGGCCCGTCAGCCATACGGCGCGAAGACCGATCCCGTCGAAGAGTTCGCCTTCGAGGAAGAAACCGACGGCGCCGACAGCAGCAAGTACACCTGGGCCAACTCGGCGTACGCCATGGCGGTCAACATCAACCGTTCGTTCAAGCTGTACGGCTGGTGCTCGCGCATCCGCGGCGTCGAATCCGGCGGTGAAGTACCCAACCTGCCGGCGCACACCTTCCCCACCGACGACGGCGGCGTGGACATGAAGTGCCCGACCGAAATCGCCATCTCCGACCGCCGCGAGGCGGAACTGGCGAAGAACGGTTTCATGCCGCTGCTGCACAAGAAGAACACCGACCTGGCTGCCTTCATCGGCGCCCAGTCGCTGCACAAGCCCGCCGAATACGACGATCCGGACGCCACCGCCAACGCCAACCTCGCCGCGCGCCTGCCGTACCTGTTCGCCACCTGCCGCTTCGCTCACTACCTGAAGTGCATCGTGCGCGACAAGATCGGCTCCTTCAAGGAGCGCGACGAAATGCAGCGCTGGTTGCAGGACTGGATCCTCAACTACGTCGACGGTGACCCGGCGCACTCCACCGAAACCACCAAGGCCCAGCATCCACTGGCCGAAGCCGAGGTGGTGGTCGAGGAAATCGAGGGCAACCCCGGTTACTACAGCTCCAAGTTCTATCTGCGCCCGCACTACCAGCTCGAAGGGCTGACCGTGTCGCTGCGCCTGGTATCCAAACTGCCTTCGGCCAAGGGGGCCTGAGGTTCGTCACTGTGGCGTCCGCTCTCACGGACGCAGTTGAAACAGAGTGGCAAAAGCCACGAAAGGAGGAATGATGGCTGTTGATATGTTCATCAAGATTGGCGACGTCAAAGGCGAGTCCAAGGACAAGACCCACGCCGACGAAGTCGACGTACTGGCCTGGAGCTGGGGCATGAGCCAATCCGGCTCGATGCATGTTGGCGGTGGCGGCGGTGCCGGCAAGGTCAACATCCAGGATCTGTCGTTGACCAAGTACGTCGACAAATCCAGCCCCAACCTGATGATGGCCTGCTCCAGCGGCAAGCATTATCCGGAAGCCAAGCTGACCATCCGCAAGGCCGGTGGCGATTCCCAGGTCGAGTACCTGATCATCACCCTGAAGGAAGTTCTGGTGTCGTCCATCAGCACTGGCGGTAGCGGTGGCGAAGATCGCCTCACCGAAAACGTCACCCTGAACTTCGCCCAGGTTCTGGTCGACTATCAGCCGCAGAAAGCCGACGGCGCCAAAGAAGGCGGCCCGGTCAAGTACGGCTGGAACATCCGCCAGAACGTCAAGGTGTAAGCCCGCCCGACCTTCGGGCGCACATCAATGCCCGGCACTGCGCCGGGCATTGATGGTTTTGAGTAGACCGATTTTTTCGACGGCCCGACCTGCACCTCGCCAGATAGCGAGAGCCGCGGGCCTCATGACCACTGCAGCGCAGTGGTGCCGAGCCAGTACAGGGAATGACGATGACTGCCGAAGAACACCTGCGTAACGCACAGCTCGACGAAGCACTGAAGGCGCTGCAGGATCAGGTTCGGACGCAGCCCGCCAAGGCGGAGCTTCGGGTATTCCTGTTCCAGCTGCTGGCCGTGATGGGCCAGTGGAGCCGCGCCCAGAACCAGTTGAAGGTGGCAGGCGAGCTGGATGCCGCCTGCCTGCCCATGGTGCAGACCTACAGCACCGCGCTGAACTGCGAAGCCCTGCGCGAGCAAGTATTCGCCGGACGCACCACCCCGGTGGTACTCGGCCAACCCGCCGAATGGGTGGCGCCGCTGATCCTGGCCCTGGAGCAGGATGCCCAGGGCAACGCCGAGGCGGCCCAGAGCCTGCGCGACCAGGCCTTCGAAGCAGCCGCCGCGGTGCCGGGCAAACTCGACGAAGCCCCCTTCGCCTGGCTTGCCGATGCCGACCCGCGCCTCGGCCCGGTGCTCGAGCTGATCGTCAATGGCCGCTACGTCTGGCTGCCCATGGAAAACATCGCCAGCCTCAGCCTGGAAGCGCCCAGCGACCTGCGCGACCTGGTCTGGCTGCCGGCCCAGCTGACTCTGACCAATGGCGGCAGCACCGTGGCGCTGATCCCCAGCCGTTACCCTGGCAGCCACAGCAGCACCGACGGTGCGGTGCGCCTGGCGCGCAAGACCGAATGGCAGGACAACGGCCTACCACTCGGCCAGCGTCTGCTCGCTTTCGATCAGGGCGAACAGGCCCTGTTCGATGTCCGCACACTGAGCTTCGAGCACGGGAATGCAGCGACATGGCCGACCTGAAACGTCAGGAACGCCTGCAGCCCGCGCTGCTCGACCGCCTGCTCGACGACGATCCGGGCAACCAGGCGGAAAGCGTCGACAAGCGCGTGCTGACCCTCAACCAGTTGCGTGCCTCGGTGCTGCGCGATCTGGCGTGGTTGTTCAACACCGTCGCGCCGCTCACCAGCGATAACGAAGCCCTGACCCGGGCTGGCAGCTCGGTGGTCAATTTCGGCCTGCCACCGCTGGCCGGGCACAGTGCCTCGAGTATCGATATCCAGGCGGTAGAACGCCTGATGACCAAGGCCATCGCCGACTTCGAGCCGCGCATCGTGCGTTCTTCTCTGCGCGTACGCGCCCGTCAGGAAGCCGAGGAGATGAGCCACAACTCGCTGAGTTTCGAGATCGAAGGCGACCTCTGGGCGCACCCCATGCCGCTGCGTCTGCTGCTCACCACCGAGCTGGATCTGGAAACCGGCCACGTTCAGGTATTACCCGCCGACGCATCACGGAGACGACGATGAACCCGCGCCTGCTCGGCTACTACAACCAGGAACTGCAACACATCCGCGAGAGCGCCGAAGAGTTCGCCGGCGAGTTCCCGAAGATCGCCAGCCGTCTGACGCTTTCCGGCGTGGAGTGCGCCGACCCTTACGTGGAACGCCTGCTCGAGGGCTTCGCCTACCTGACCGCACGGGTGCAGCTCAAGCTCGATGCCGAGTACCCGACCTTCACCCACAACCTGCTGGAGATCGCCTACCCGCACTACCTGGCACCGACCCCGTCGATGACCGTGGTGCAACTGTGCGCCGATCCCAACGAAGGCTCCCTGAGCAGCGGTTTCACCCTCGAACGCGGTGCCTCGTTGCGCGGCCTGCTCGGCAGCGAAGCACAGACCGCCTGCGAATACCGCACCTGCCAGCCGGTCACGCTATGGCCGCTGGAAGTGACCCAGGCCAGCTATTTCGGCAACCCGACGACTCAGCTCGGTCGCCTGGCCGCCAGCGAACCCGGTGCCAAGGCCGGCCTGAAGCTGCGCCTGCGTACCGGCGCCGGCCTGCCGTTCAATGCCCTGGATCTGGATACCCTGACGTTCTTCCTGCACGGCGCCGACGAGCAGCCCTTCCGTCTTTACGAACAACTGCTCGGCAATGCCTGTGCCCTGTTCGTGCGGGCCGTCGATGGCTCATGGATCGAGCGCCTGCCGCCCGACAGCCTGCGCGCGCGCGGCTTCGACGACCAGGACGCCGCACTGCCGGTGGTGCCCCGGGCCTTCCAGGGCTATCGCCTGCTGCAGGAATACTTCGCCCTGCCCAACCGTTTCCTGTTCGTCGAACTGAGCGGACTGAAACGCGCCGTGCAACGCAACACCAGCCAGGAGCTGGAGATCGTGGTGCTGTTCAATCGCCTCGACAACAGCCTGGAAAACAGCATCGGCGCCGAGCAGTTCCGCCTGTTCTGCACCCCGGCGATCAACCTGTTCGCCCGGCGCGCCGACCGCATTCACCTCAGCGACCGCGTCCACGAACATCAGATCATCGCCGACCGCACACGCCCGCAGGACTTCGAGATCCATTCGATCACCGAAGTCAGTGGCCATGGCAGCGGCCCGGAGCAACCCTTCCAGCCGTTCTATGCGGTGCGCGATCCCTCGCGCTACGGCCGCGAACAGGCCTGGTACAGCCTGCGCCGCGAGCCTCGCGTGCTGTCGAGCAAACAGCGCCGTAACGGCCCACGCTCCACTTACATCGGCAGCGAGACCTTCATCTCTCTGGTCGACGCCAACCAGGCGCCCTATCGCCACGACCTGCGCCAGTTGGGCATCGCCGCACTGTGCACCAATCGCGACCTGCCGCTGTCGATGCCGATCGGCGGGACGCGTAGCGATTTCACCCTGGAGGACAGTGCTCCGGTGGTCGCTGTGCGCTGCCTGGCCGGCCCCAGCCGACCGCGGGCCAGCCGGGCCCACGATGCCAGCGCCTGGCGCCTGATCAGCCAGTTGTCGCTCAACTATCTGTCGCTCAGCGAGCAGGGCCAGGGCGCTGCCGCCCTGCGCGAACTGATGCGCCTGTACGGTGACGCCGGCGACAACGCCCTGCAGTTGCAGATCGACGGTCTGCGTCAGGTCAGCAGCAAGGCCTGCACGCGACGTCTGCCGATGCCCGGGCCGATCGTCTTCGGTCGCGGCCTGGAGATCGGCCTGGAGTTCGACGAGAACGCCTTCCGCGGTACCGGGGTGTTCCTGCTCGGCTCGGTGCTGGAGCGTTTCCTGACACGTTACGTATCGATCAACAGCTTCACCGAAACGGTGCTGCGCACCAGCGAACGGGGCGAAGTGATGCGATGGAGGGCCAAGCCCGGATGTCGGCCGACCCTGTAGACACACTGGCGGCGATGGCCGAAGCCCCCTGGAACTATGACTTCTTCCAGGCCATGCGGCGCATCGAGTGCGAATACCCCGAACGCCCGCGTCTCGGCCATTCCGTGCGCCTGGTCGACGACCCGTTGCGCCTCGGGCAGAAGCCGGACTGCGGCTTCGCGCCCTCGACCCTGGCCAGCGTCATCCACGACAGCACCGGCACACCGCGCATCGAGCAGTTCTTCTTCGGCCTGACCGGCCCCAACGGCCCGTTGCCGCTGCACCTGACCGAACACGCCCGCGAGCGTCAGCGGCACCATGGCGACGCCACCTTCAAGCGCTTTCTCGACGTTTTCAACCATCGTCTGTTGACCCTGTTCTACCGTGCCTGGGCCGAAGCCCGGCCCACCGTCAGCCAGGATCGCGCGGACGATGACTACTGGTCGCCACGCCTCGGCGCCCTGTCCGGCCGCGGCATGCACAGCCTGATGGGCCAGGGCCCGATCGACGACGCCGCACGCTATTACTTCACCGGCCATCTGGCCGCGCAGACCCGCTATCCGGATGGCCTGCAGGCGATCCTCAGCGAGTACTTCGGCGTGCCGGTGGCGCTCGAGGAGTACGTCGGCCAGTGGCTGCAATTGCCGGAATACAGCCGCCTGGGCGCCGCCACCTGCAGCCTCGGCGTGGACCTGTGCCTGGGCACCCACGTGTGGGATCGGCAACACAAGTTTCGCTTGCGCCTGGGCCCGTTGAGCCTGGCGCAGTACCGACGTTTCCTGCCGGATCAGCCGCTGCTCGCCGAGCTGGTGGCCTGGGTGGCCGAATACCTCGGTGAAGAACTGGACTGGGACACCAACCTGGTGCTCAAACAGGAGGAAGTACCGCAGGCTACCCTGGCCGGCGATTACCGACTCGGCTTCGATACCTGGCTCGGGCAACCGATCGAGGATGCCGATGACCTCCATCTCGGCAGCGGCCACTGCCGAACCAGGGAGGCGTGCTGATGGCCAATCAGGTCTTCGCCAACAACATGGAGATTGCCTGCAAGTCGGCCAGCGGCAAATCCGTCGCGGCCTTTCCGGACGTCTGCTTCACCCCGCCGCAGGCACCGCCCACGCCCATGGGCATACCGATTCCCTATCCCAATACCGGGTTGGCCAAAGACACCAGCCGCGGTACGCGCAGTGTGAAGATCACCCGCAAGGAGGTCATGCGCAAGAACAAGAGCCACTTCAAGACCAGCTATGGTGACGAGCCCGGCTGCGCACCGAAGAAAGGCATTCTTACCGGCAAGATCAAGGGCAAGGTGTACTTCACCAGTTGGTCGATGAACGTCAAGGTCGAAGGCCTCAACGTCGTCCGCCATATGGATCTGACCACTCACAACCATGGGTCGATGCCCGGCAATACGCCGCCTTGGCCGTACATGGATGAAATGGCCATGGCCGTCATGAACTGTGACGAGGCACTGGAACGAACACCGGTTAAAAATCATAGCGAGCAACAGAAGCGCTGCCAGGCCATCAAGCAGGAGACTGGAGTGGAATACCAATCCCACCATGTCATCCAGAATTCGCACTTCTGCTATCCGCGCGGCACCACGCTCACGGAAATCTGCCCAGGGTATGACGAAGCGCTGGCGCCCTGTATCGCGCTAGAGGACGGTACCGATCCGAGTACCGGCCACGGCCGGGTATCGCAGATGCAGAAGGCGGATGCCAAGCGATATCGGGATGCCTATAAGGACAAGCAGACCAGTCCGACCTATCAGGACGCACGAGCCGACGCCAAGCGCCAGTTGACCGAGCCGGAACCCGGCCCGGGTCTCAGCGAGAACGATGCCGAATGCGTGCTGCGTGAGGTCGACAAGCAATTTCACCAGATGTGCAAGAGCGGTATGAAGCAGCCCAAACAGTTCGAACTGCGAGCGCCCGGCACTCGTGGTGCAGCGTTGCCGCAGAAAGTCATTGCGAAGAAAGCCCAAAAAACAAAGTTGTTCTGATAAGGACGTTTTCAATGAACGATTCACGTCAAGTCAGTATTGTCGCCGTATGTGGCAACGGCCGAGGACAGGCCGATGTTCTATTGAACGTCTACGAACCACCTCTGGAACCAGACGCGATCATTTCCTGCGTCCATCGTGTTTCCTATGACGACGAAGGGCTGAGTGCTACCTCGCTGTTCGATGTCGATCACTGGCTGACCCATATGCATCGTCGGGGTGACTGGATCGCCACCTGTTCCATGAATGGCCATATCCACTATTTCGATGGCGTTCGCTGGCAGACGCTGCAGACCACAGCAGAAGATGGCTTCAACGCCGTATTCATCGCATACCAGGGCAGCATTCATGCCGCAGCGCTGGACGGCTCCATACGTCTGATCGAAAACCATCAAGAGCAGATTGTTTCAGCAGCAGGCGGCAAACGCCTCAATGCGCTGCACGGCTGTGCCAGCGATTGCCTATATGCCGTTGGCGATGGTGGGCGAGTTCTTCATTTCGACGGGAGCCGCTGGAACGAAATTGAGCCCTTCACCAACATTAGCCTGCTAGATGTGCTGTGCATATCCGCATATCAGGTAGTCATTGCCGGGGCCAAAGGCGGTCTTTGGATCGGCTATGGCGATATCTGGCAGCAACTCGATGCGGCTGACTACAGCATCAGTAACCTCGCTTTGCAGCAGGGTCAAATCTGGCTTGCAGCGGGGGCCAACGGCGTATTCAAGCTAGATGGCGATCAGTTGCAGGAAAGCAAACAGGCCCCCCTGTATCGGCTGGGGGCCAATGACACACACCTGTTGGCGGTTGGTGGAGAAATATTCGCCTGGTGGGACGGATATGAGTGGCAGGGTTGGCGTTATGAAATCGACTGACATGCCTACTGCCCCCTCACGGACACCAGATGCAGCAAGCAATGGAAACAAGTCATTAGGTAAAGGAGCACACCATGAGTGAAATCAGTCGCGCCGCGCTGTTCGGCAAGTTGAACAGCGTCGCCTACAAGGCCATCGAAGCCGCCACCGTATTCTGCAAGCTGCGTGGCAATCCCTACGTCGAGCTGAGCCACTGGCTGCACCAGATCCTGCAGTTGCAGGATTCCGACCTGCACCAGATCGTGCGCCAGTTCAGCATCGAGCCGGCGCGCCTGGCCAAGGACATCACCGAAGCCCTGGATCGCCTGCCGCGCGGTTCCACCTCGATCACCGACCTGTCGTCCCATGTAGAGGAAGCGGTCGAGCGCGGCTGGGTCTATGGCAGCCTGATGTTCGGCGAAAGCCAGGTGCGCACCGGCTATCTGGTGGTCGGTATCCTCAAGACGCCAAGCCTGCGCAACGCCCTGCTGGCCATCTCCCGCGAGTTCGACAAGGTCAAGATCGAGACACTCACCGAACGCTTCGACGAGATCGTCGGTGCCTCGCCGGAGAACGCCCTGAGCGCCACCGACGGTTTCGATGCCGGTGCGGTGCCGGGTGAAGCCAGTGGCGCCATCGCGCCCAGCGCGATGGGCAAACAGGAGGCGCTCAAGCGCTTCACCGTCGACCTCACCGAACAGGCGCGCAGCGGCAAGCTCGACCCCATCGTCGGGCGCGACGACGAGATTCGCCAGCTGGTCGACATCCTCATGCGTCGCCGTCAGAACAACCCGATCCTCACCGGCGAGGCCGGCGTGGGCAAGACCGCGGTGGTCGAGGGTTTCGCCCTGCGCATCGTCGCCGGTGACGTGCCGCCGAGCCTCAAGGACGTCGAGCTGCGCAGCCTGGACGTCGGTCTGCTGCAGGCCGGCGCGAGCATGAAGGGCGAGTTCGAACAGCGCCTGCGTCAGGTCATCGAGGACGTGCAGAGCTCGCCCAAGCCGATCATCCTGTTCATCGACGAAGCCCACACCCTGGTCGGCGCCGGTGGCGCGGCCGGTACCGGTGATGCCGCCAACCTGCTCAAGCCGGCGCTGGCCCGCGGCACCCTGCGCACCGTGGCCGCTACCACCTGGGCCGAATACAAGAAACACATCGAGAAAGACCCTGCCCTGACCCGACGCTTCCAGGTGGTGCAGGTGGACGAGCCCTCCGAGCACCGCGCCATCCTGATGATGCGCGGCGTCGCCTCGACCATGGAAAAACACCACCAGGTGCAGATTCTCGATGAAGCCCTGGAGGCCGCCGTCAAGCTGTCGCACCGCTATATCCCGGCACGTCAGCTGCCGGACAAATCGGTGAGCCTGCTCGACACCGCCTGCGCCCGCGTGGCCATCAGCCTGCACGCGGTGCCGGCCGAGGTGGACGACAGCCGTCGGCGTATCGAGTCCCTGGATACCGAGCGGGCGATCATCGGCCGCGAACAGGCCATCGGTGTGGCCATCGGCAGCCGCCTGTTGGACGTCGACGCGGCGCTGGCTGAAGAGCGCCTGCGTCTGGTCACCCTGGAAACCCGCTGGGCCGACGAGAAGGCGCTGGTCGACGAACTGCTGGCCACCCGCGCCCGTCTGCGCGCCGCCGCCGAACCGGTGGACGACACCAGCCGTGAAGGCGGCGCCGAACAACCGGCATTGAGCGACGAAGAACGCACGGCCCTGCGCGATACCCTCGGCGATCTGCAGCAGCGCCTCAGCGCCCTGCAGGGCGAAACCCCGCTGATCCTGCCAACGGTGGACTACCAGGCCGTCGCTTCGGTGGTAGCCGACTGGACGGGCATCCCGGTCGGGCGCATGGCGCGCAACGAGCTGGAAACCATCCTCCAGCTCGATGAGCACCTGAAGAAACGCATCATCGGCCAGGATCACGCTCTGGAGATGATCGCCAAGCGCATCCAGACCTCCCGCGCCGGCCTGGACAACCCGAACAAGCCGATCGGCGTGTTCATGCTCGCCGGCACCTCCGGCGTGGGCAAGACCGAAACCGCCCTGGCCCTGGCCGAAGCCCTCTACGGCGGCGAGCAGAACGTCATCACCATCAACATGAGCGAGTTCCAGGAAGCGCACACCGTCTCCACCCTCAAGGGCGCGCCCCCCGGCTACATCGGCTACGGCGAAGGCGGCGTGCTGACCGAAGCGGTACGCCGCAAGCCCTACAGCGTGGTACTGCTCGACGAGGTGGAAAAAGCCCACCCGGACGTGCACGAGATTTTCTTCCAGGTGTTCGACAAGGGCGTGATGGAAGACGGCGAAGGCCGCCAGATCGACTTCAAGAACACCCTGATCCTGCTCACCACCAACGCCGGCACCGAGATGATCGCCGGGCTGTGCAGCGACCCGGAGCTGATGCCCGAACCCGAAGGCATCGCCAAGGCCCTGCGTGAGCCGCTGCTGCAGATATTCCCGCCGGCCCTGCTCGGCCGCCTGGTGACCATCCCCTACTACCCGCTCTCCGACGACATGCTCAAGGCCATCACCCATCTGCAGCTCGAGCGCATCAAGAAGCGCATCGAGGCGACGCACAAGGTGCCGTTCGATTACGACGACAGCGTGGTCGATCTGGTGGTCTCGCGCTGCACCGAGAACGAGAGTGGCGGACGGCAGATCGACGCCATCCTGACCAACAGCATGCTGCCGGACATGAGCCGCGAGTTCCTCACCCGCCTGCTCGAAGGCAAGGCACTGACCGGGGTTCGTGTGACGCAGCGGAACAACGAGCTGCATTACGATTTCGACCGAACGCAGTGAGCGTCAGCGACGCCCGCTGCGCCTGAGGACGCGACATGGCAATTACCCAAGACGCACGCATGGCCGTCGTCACCAGCCCGCTGGGTGGTGACGCCCTGGTGCTGCGCAGGATGGAAGGCCGGGACGAGCTCAGCCGTCCCTTTGCCTATGAGTTGGCGCTGATCTCCGAGGATCATGCGCTGCCACTCGATGCCCTGCTGGGCAAGCCGATGGGGCTTACCTTGCAACTGGCCGACGGCAGCGACCGCTATTTCCACGGCATCGCTACCCGCTGCAGCCAGGCGGCAGGCAACGGCCAGTTCGCCAGTTACCGGGTCAGCCTCAAGCCCTGGCTGTGGCTGCTGTCGCGCACCTCCGACTGTCGCATCTTCCAGAACAAGACCGTGCCCGATATCGTCAAGCAGGTGTTCCGCGACCTGGGTTTCTCCGACTTCGAGGACGCCCTCAGCCGCTCCTACCGCGAGTGGGAATACTGCGTGCAGTACCGCGAAACCAGCCTGGACTTCATCAGCCGGCTGCTCGAGCAGGAGGGTATCTACTACTATTTCCGCCACGAACAGGCCCGCCACGTGCTGGTGCTGTGCGACGCCTATGGCGCCCATCGGGCCGCCCCTGGCTACGCCAGCGTGCCCTACTTCCCCCTTGAAGATCAGATGCGCGAGCGCGACCACATCTACGACTGGCACCTGAATCATGAAGTGCAGTCAGGCTCACTGGAACTCAACGATTACGACTTTCAGCGCCCCAGCGCGCGCCTGGAAGTGCGCTCGATCGTCTCGCGCCCCCATAGCAACGCCGGACACCCGCTGTTCGATTACCCGGGCGAGTACGTGCAGAGCAAGGACGGCGAGCAGTATGCGCGCAATCGCATCGAGGCCATCCATACCCAGTACGAACGCATCCATTTGCGCAGCAACGCGCGGGGAATCGGTTCCGGCCACCTGTTCAACATGACCGGCTACCCACGAGCCGATCAGAATCGCGAGTACCTGACGGTCAGCGCCGACTACCAGATCGTCCAGGAATCCTTCGAGAACAATACCAGCGACGAGCCGCTGCAGTTCGACAGTCGCCTCGACTGCATCGACGCCAGCCAGGTATTCCGCCCGCTGCCACTGACCGTGCAACCGATCGTGCAGGGACCGCAGACCGCCATGGTGGTCGGCCCCAAGGGTGAGGAAATCTGGACGGATCAGTTCGGCCGGGTCAAGGTGCACTTCTACTGGGATCGCCACGACCAGTCCAACGAGAACAGCTCCTGCTGGATCCGCGTGTCGCAGAACTGGGCCGGCAAGAACTGGGGTTCGATCCAGATCCCGCGCATCGGCCAGGAAGTCATCGTCAGCTTCCTCGAGGGCGATCCCGACCGGCCGATCATCACCGGCCGTGTCTACAACGCCGAGCAGACCGTGCCCTACGACCTACCGGCCAATGCCACCCAGAGCGGCGTCAAGAGCCGCTCGAGCAAGGGCGGCACACCAGCGCAGTTCAATGAAATCCGCATGGAGGACAAGAAGGGCGAAGAGCAGTTGTACATCCATGCCGAGCGCAACCAGGACATCGTCGTCGAGCTGGACGAGACCCATGCCATCGGCCGCGACCGCAGCAAGTCCATCGGCCGCAACGAGACAGTCGATGTCGGCGCCAACCGCACCAAGAAGATCGCCCGCAACGAACGCTACAGCATTGGCCACAACAAGACGGTCAACATCGGCCGCTTCAAGGTCGAGAGCATCGGCATGGCCAAGATGACCAACGTCGGCCTGGGCTACAACCGTAACGTCGGCATGGCCATGTTCTCGGCGGTGGGCCTGAACCGCACCGATTTCGTCGGCAAGACCTGGGCCATCTCGGCCGGGGACAAGATCGAACTCAAGGTCGGCAGCTCCCAGCTGACCCTGACGCCGGATGCCATCTACCTCAGCGCCAAGGACATCCACTTCAAGGCACAGGAATACCTGCACGCCGATGCTCCATCCGACATCCTGCTCAACTCGGGTACGGCACAACCGGCGCCCGAACATAGCGGCAAGATCGATCCGGCCACCCAGGTCGGCGCTCTCGGGGTGGTCGCCGGCGTACTGCGGGGCCAGGGCTCGCAAGCGCCGCCGGTGGCCCAGGGTAACGACAAGCGCCCGGGCGCCGAGGCCCAGGACAGCGCCACGCTGAGGAGCACGACGCCCGCGGCGAGCGATACGCCGGCTGCCGTGGCCACCGGCCTGGGCAGCGCCGTGGATCGCATCGCGGCGCAATCGCCTTCCCTGCAGGACGATCTGCGCCAGCTCAAGGCAGAAGGCTGGGATATCGAGTATGGCCCCGCCGGAGAAGGCACCTATGCGCTACAGGAAGGGGACGTGAGCAAGATCGTCATCGATGGCGACCTACAGAGCGACCCGGCCACCGTCGCCCAGGTGCTGGCCCATGAGGTCGGCCATGCCACCTACCCCTACGAGGCGGATCTGTCCTCCAGGGCGGCCTATGTCGGTGGCGCGCTGGAAGACGAAGGCGCGGCGGTACTGAACAACATCAAGGTACAGCGGGAGATACTCGCCAATGGTGGCCCGGATATCGGCATCAACGGCAGTGCTGCCAACCACGCGGCTTACAACGCTGCCTACGACCAGTTCATCGCCAACGACAACGCGGACGCGGCACGCCAGAGCATCGGCCGGGTATGGGGCAGTGAAACGTCCTCGGTCAAGGTCGATGGCCAGTTCGTCGATTACAACGACTACTACGGCGGCTGGTATGACGATAACGTCGGCTCCGAGTGAGCGGCCCTTTTTCAGGTTGTGTGCCTGCGTACTCCTGGCGAGCACCGCAGCCTGTTCCACAGTCAACGAGAGCGAACAGATGAAGCAAGCCCCTTTCAGCCTCTGGCAAGCCATCGAGCGACTGGCGCAGCAAGCGCCCTTGAGCCCGGACAAGGTTGAGCAAACCCTGGGCAGCCCCCTGCTGCTCGACAAGCAGGACGCCCACCGCACCCGCTGGGTTGGCGGCGAAGTGGCGCTGCAGGACAACGTACGCATCGCCCAGACCGGCTTCACCCTGCTCAGCCAGGAGCAGGCCAACCCCAGAAGTAGCGTCGGCCTGTTCCTGAGCGGAGCCTGCATCGGCCGCGACGAGATCGAAGCCCGGTATGGTTCCCTGCGCCTGGTCACGGCGCCCCGAGGACGCTCGCTGAACGAATCCAGCGTCTGGGAAAGTGCCCAACCCTGGGGCCAGTTGCGCTTCGCCTTCAAGCAGAACAACCCCGAATGCCTGCACAGCGTGTCGATATCCCCGGTGCAGCGGCCCACGCCCGGCACGCCGCCTCAGCAGTAAATCCAAGCGAACGACGGACATACGGTGCAGATCGATAACCGCAGCGGCTTCCCCCATGCCTGGTTCGAGAAGACCGGTCCAGGCGGCATCGTTTACGACGTGCTGGTGCTGCGCGGCACCTTCGCGCTGACCGGCGACTATCGTCCACTGCCGCGGGCCGACGTCCAGGCGCCCATCGTTTACGCCGATGAGTACGATGGCCATCCCGAAGCCAATCCCCTGCAAAGCGTGCTACGCCGCGAAGGCGACCTGAGCCTGTTCAAACCGGCCAGCGACGTCTACGTCACGGGTACCGCGCACAGCGAGGGCGGCGTGGCCAGGCCCGGCTGGCTCGCCGGCATCCGGGTCGGCACGCAGCGCAAGCTGTTGCAACTGCATGGCCCGCGCCGCTTCGAACGCCATGGACAGGACTGGCAACTGAGCAACGCCGAGCCCACCAGCCAGGTGCCACTCGATTACCGTTACGCCTTCGGCGGCTGCTACAGCGTGATGGCGAACCCACAGGGCCAGGTGGAACGGGTATACAACCCCGACAATCCTGCCGGATGCGGCTGGCTGCCCGGGGAGGCTGATCTGCAAGCCGTGTCGCCCGAGGCTCGGCAGCAGATCCGCCAATGGTTGGAGGGTGTACGCGAGCTGCCGGCCCCGCAGATCGAAGACCCCCAGGCGCCGCTCACCAGCCCCCATGACGATCTGCCGGCACAAGGCTTCGCCCCCCTCGCCCGCTGGAGCCAGCCACGCCTCCAGCATGCCGGCACCTACGACGAACACTGGCAGAGCGAGCGCTATCCGTTGCTACCGGAGGATTTCGACGAGCGCTTCTACCAGGCCGCGCCGCCCGACCTCATCCAGCCAGGCTACCTGGCCGGCGACGAGTTCATCTCCCTGCTCGGCATGCTGCCCGAGGGCTTGCTGCATTTCCGCCTGCCCGGGGTACTGGCGCTGGCTTCGCTGACCCCGTTTCGCGGCCGTACCCGGCAGGGGCCGCTGGTGCTCGATACCGTGGCCATCGACCTGGATACGCGCCAGGTCTCACTGCTCTGGCGCGGCACCTTCGAACGCCGTAATCCGCTACGCCGGCTGGCGATCGGTACGCTGGATGTGCCCTTCCGCGAGGTGGCGCCCCATGGATGATGTCATCGTTCTGGACACCATCGTCGTCACCCCAGGAAGCAATGCCGACATATTCCGCAGCGATTACGGCATCGACAGCCTCGCCCAGGCTCAGCAAGCCATCGACAACGCGGATCGATTGTTCGCGGCGGACGGGCATCTTTGGGACAACGACCGGGATTTCTTCGACGAGACCGCGCGCGAAGTCAAACAGCGCTTCGAGGACGGAACCTACAAGGAAGGCGAACTGGCCGAATCGGAGCCGATGGAAGATGGGCGGGATCTGTGGGGTAACGCCCGCCACGTCGCCAACGACAGCCATGAGTGGAAAGCCATCTGTTCGGTGCCGGACTTCTGCAAGGTCGGTAATGCCGTGGTGCCCTTCGACAGCTTCGCCACCCTCGGCAACCAGACCCAGTCCTCGCCGGACGTGAAGGCCCAGGATGTGCCGGTGTATCGAGTCGGCGACCTGCACAAGGGCGTGCAGGGCGATGCCGGTTCCCACGTGGTCGCCGGTACTTCGCTCGGCGGCGGCTACGTCAGGTTCCTCAGCGGCCAGAACAACGTCAAGGTCAATGGCATTCCCCTGGTACGCCAGGACAGTACCTGCCTGGTCAACTGCAACGGCGCCGGCATCGGTGGCGCCCCCGGCAAGGTCGTCACCACCCAGCGCAGCGCAGACACCCAGGCCGAAGAACCGGCCCAGGAAGCCAACCCGGAGCTGCAGGCCCTGCTCGACGCCGAAGCCGACGAACGCTCGCTGTGGCAAAAGACCAAGGACTTCGGCTCCGGCGCCTGGAGCAGCGCCCAGCGCATCGCCGACGCCAGTGCCGACGATCCGCTGGATACCGGCATCGGCGTCCTCAAGGGCATCGGCAACCTGCCTACGGATCTGTGGAACCTCGGCGTACTGGCCAGCAAGTACAGCTCGGCGGCAGGCCTGCCCAGCATCGCCATGCGCGCCGACGCCATGGAAAAGGCTGCCCTTGCCGCCCACCAGGCCGGCGACCTGGCCAAAGCCAACGAACTGGCCAGCCAGGCAAGCCAGATGATGGCCTCTGGCTACGCCGACGACCTGTTCGAACTGACCAGCGATGCACAGACCGGCGGCTCGGTGCTGTCGATGCTCATCCCCGTTGGCGCCGCAGCGAAGGGCGCCGGCACACTGGGCAAGGCGGCGCGCGGTACGCGTGCCCTGGATGCAGCGGCAGATACCGCACGAGCCGCTGATGTCGCGGGTGATGCGGCAAAGGCAGGTCGCAGCGCAGAGGTCACGCAGGATGCTACAAAAGCCAATGATATAGCGACTGAAGGCGTGCACATCAAACGCCCTAGAACGGTCAGCAAGAATGGCTACACCTACCATCTCGATGACCAAGGTAGAGTGACCAAAGTTGAAGGTGACCTGAAGCTCAACAAGTCTCAGGGGCGCAATGCCAAGGCACAACGAGAGGCTGGAGGCGCGGATCGTCTGTCTGACGATCAGGGAGGCCACTATATCGGTCGCCGCTTCGATGGCCCTATGGATGACTTCAATCACTTTGCGCAAAATGGCAATTTCAACAACAGCGCCTACAAGAAACTTGAAAACGCCTGGGATCGCGCCTTACAAAATCAGGACACGGTAAAAGTTGAAATCGTTCCCAAGTTTAAGGGAGACTCGCTGCGCCCAGATACAATCACCGTCAGGCACTGGATCAACGGCGAGCCACAACCGATCAAGCGATTCAGAAATCAATACGGAGGATAACTATCATGACACCTGAAATAGAGGCCCTTTATCCCGAAATAGGGCAGGAGCTTTTGAATGCTTTACCATCCGACTTCCGCCAGGCCTGGGCGACAGCCGAGCTTCTGGATGACGTATCGGGTACAGAAGTCTTCTATCAAACCCAACAGAATGAATACTTCCATATTTACGACGGACTGGATGATCTCGATGACCTGATTTTTAATCTACGCGAACAATTCAAATCACTCAAACAAGATGTATGGAGCACGATAACAGTCTGGCTCAATGAAGAAGGACGGTTCTCAATAGATTTCGGCTACGAAGACGTTTCAGATCTGGGTACCGCTGGCGCGCGACGTAAAGATTGGATAAAGAAAAATATCGGGGAGCATGCAAAGATAAACTACGAATAATCGACAAGCTTGCTTGCATCACGGTTGAAGGTCATCCGGTGATGTACATGTACCGCGAAAAGCGCGGAACGAGCAGGACAGTGGATGGCGCTTTTTTTCTGGACTGGAGGATGACGCCTATATGAGTACGCCATCGTTCCATGCCGTTTACGACGTCAATACGGTTGCCAATTATGATCCCACAATCGTGACCTTCCTAGAGGCGCCTGTTGGATCGGAGTTCGAGAAGGACGCCCCGGACTCTCAATTCAAACCTGTCATGTGATGGGCACGATATTCTCTATAAGCCAAATCCTGGCGTCGATGGGAACGCTATCCGATATGGAACAACTGCAGCAAACCATCGCCCAAGGCGTGCACGATGAATTGCCGGACACCGGCTGGATACACGCTGCCTATTCGTTTCAGGCCATTACCCGCTTTTTTTCGGAGACCGGTCACTATTTGCGCAGCGACGGAAAAACAGTGTCGTTCGTCGTCGAGGATGAAGTCAGCGACGCGTTCCGCGAACTACGCCCCAAGATGGCGGCCATCCATGAGAACGGCCATGCTTGGTATACCGCTACCTTGACCCTCTCCCCGGACGGTAACTTCAGATTCGATTTCATCTACGACGAATTGCCAGCGTTCGAGATAATCCCATCCCCGGACAAGTGGGCCGACGAATTTCGCACCTACCCGCGCCCGGAACTGCAAGACCGTATTCCGGCTCAGCCGAAGGACTAGGATTACCCGGGAGATGACGGCGGTTATATGAAAACAAGGCGAAGCCCATGAGCCTGGACGATCATATCGCCGGTGCCACCGTCAGGCATGCCAACCCCTTCGCCGGGCTCGAGGTGCCTTGTCGCCGCGAGCCGCTGGAGGATTCGTTGCGTGAGGGCTGGGTGGTGCCGCTGTACTTCGGCCTGCATACGGCAAAGGCACGCGAGCATCTGGCCCGGCAACTCGGTGAGGCGGACGAACAACTGGCCCGGCGCCTGCTGGAGCATTTCGACTGGTGCCCGCGCAGCATTGGCGCCCATCTCGCCGCCATGGGCGCGGGCCAATGTCGTCGCCCTGCCGCTGCAGGCATTCATCGATAGCCATCTGAACGATACCGCGCCACAAATGAATGTCTTTCAGGTACCCGGCCAGGCGGCTCCACTGGCCGACGCCGCACGCCTGCGCGCAGACCTGCTGGAGGAGCTGGAACAGTACCAATGAGGCAATAGATCAGGGCGTCTGCACGCCCTCTGTCTCTATCTGCCAGCCGCCGCCGAGGGCGCGCGCCAGATCGACACTGGCCTGCAGCCGCAACAAGCGCAACTGCGCGGCCTCGTCCTGGGCGCTGTACAGGCTGCGCTGGGTGTCGAGCAGGGTAAGCAGGGTCTCGGCACCGGCACGGTAGCGGGACTCGGCCAGGCGGAAGGCCAGTTCGGCCTGGGTCAGCACCTCGTTCTGCGCCTGCAGTTGCGCCTGGGTTCCGCTCAGGCCGTTGAGCGCCACTTCCACCTCGGCGAAGGCGCCGACCAGGGTGGCCCGGTAATCGGCGAGCAATTCCTCGCGCTCGGCCATGGCCAGGTCACGGCCCGCCGCCAGGCTGCCGCCGTCGAAGATCGGCGCGGTCAGCGCCGCCGCCAGCGAGTACAACGGATTGCTGAATACCCGTGACGCCTTGTCGGCCTCGCCGCCGACACCGGCGGTCAGGCTCAGGCGGGGCAGCAGAGCCGCGCGCGCCGCCTGCACGTTGGCATCGGCAGCGGCCAGGCTGGCCTCCGCCCGGGCCAGATCCGGGCGCTGCAGCAGCAGCTCGCTGGGGATGCCGGCACTCAATTCGGGCATGGGCAGGTCGGCGAGGCGCGGCGTTTCGCCCGGCAACTCGTCCACTCGCTGGCCGAGCAGCACAGCCAGTGTCGCCAGGCTGTCTTCACGCTGCTGACTGATGGATGCCAGAAAACGTCTCTGCAGGGCGACCACACCGCGTTGCTGCGCCAGTTCCAACGAGGTCGAAGCACCCGCGCCCTGGCGGGCGGCGACGGTGGTCAGCACGCGCTCGGCGTTTTCCAGATTGAGTCGGGCAATGCGCTGGCGCTCGTCCAGACCGACGCTCTGCAACCAGGCGGAAGCGACGCTGGCGGTCAGGGTCACCCGCAGGGCGTCGCGGTCGAAGCGGCTGGCCTGCACGGCGAACAGGACGCTGTCCCGGCTCGCGCGCAGGCGCCCCCATAGATCCACTTCATAGCTGGCGGCGACCCCGGCGCTGTAGCTGTTGCCGTCGGTATCGGGATTGCCGCCGAGACGCGCCTCGTGGCTGGCCCCCAGGTTGCCATCGAGCGTCGGCAACAGGGCCGCGCCTGCCAGACGTGCGCTCGCTTCGGCCTGCCGCAGGCGCGCCAGCGCCGCCGCCAGATCCTGGTTACTGGACAATGCCTGCTGCTGCAGCCGATCCAGCTCCGGGCTGGCGAAAGCGCGCCACCAGTCGGCCGTGGGACGCTCACCGGATATCGCTGACGCATTGCGCCACCGTTCGGGCGGCGCGGGCAGCTCTGCCGGGGCTTGCAAGGTGTTCGTGCAGCCAGTCACGAGCAGCGCACCGAGCAGCCAGGGAAGCAGATAGCGGTTCATGTGAATGCCTGTCATTGCGCCAGCGCCACCACGGGGTCGAGCTGTGCGGCGGTTCTGGCCGGCAGGTAGCCGAACACCAGGCCGGTGCCCACCGAGCAGGCGAATGCCAGCAACATGGCCGACAGCGAGAACACCAGCGGCACGCTCCAGGCGATCAGCAGCGCACCGAACAGCAACCCGGTGACGACGCCAACGCTGCCACCGACCAGCGTCACCAGCACCGATTCGGTGAGAAACTGGCGCAGGATGTCGCGCTGCCGTGCGCCGGTCGCCATGCGGATGCCGATCTCGCGGGTGCGCTCGCGTACCGTCATCAGCATCACGTTCATCACGCCGATACCGCCGACCAATAGCGACACGGCAGCGATCAGGCCAAGCATCAGGGTCATGCTCTGCCGCGTCTTGGCCTCGGCCTGCAGCTTGGCGGCGGAGTTGTAGACGCGAAAATCCTGCCGACCGTGGCGCTGTAGCATCAGCTCTTCGAGCGATGCCTGGGCCTGGGCGACCAGGTCGCTGCTCTTCACTTCGATGGCCCCATAGCTCTCGTCACGCAGCTTGGGGAACACCCGTACCACGCCCGTGCTGTGCGGCACCAGAACCTGCTCGTCCGGGTAGTTGCCGCCCGCTTCGCTACCCTTCTCGCTCATCACCCCGATCACCTCGAAGGGCGAGCTGTTGATCAGGATGATCTTGCCCAGCGGATCGCTGCCATCCGGGAACACGCTGGTGTACACCTCATGACCGAGTACCGCCACCGGGGCGATTTCACGGTTCTCCGCGGCGCTGAAGAAACGCCCACGCGCCACCGGCCAACGGTGAATGTGCGGCAGGTGTTCACCAACGCCGAGCACTTCGGTCTGCAGCGCCTGCTGGCCGTGGCGGATCAACGCCGGATCGCGCAGCACCGGCATCACCCGCGCCACTTCGCGCAGCTTGCCGATGGCCTCGAAGTCGCCCTCGGTAAGCACGCCGATGGGCCCGCCGGTGCGCGGCACGTCGCTGGATACGTACATCATGTTGGCACCCATCACGCCCATTTCGGCGACCACCTTCTGGCGGGCACCTTCACCGACGGCGAGCATGACGATCACCGAGGCCACGCCGATGACGATGCCCAACAGGGTCAGCGCGGTACGGAAACGGTGAATCGACAACACCCGCCAGGCACCACGCAGCATCTCGCCCAGCTCGCTGAAGAAGGAAGCGCCGCTGTCGCGCCCGGCTTGTCGCATGTCCGGCGCTGGTAGCGCATTGCCCGGTACGGTGGCACCACTGTCGCTGAGGATCTCGCCATCGCGGATCTCGATCACCCGCCGCGCCTGGGCGGCGACGTCGCGGTCGTGGGTGATGAGGATGATGGTGTGACCGGCGTCGGCCAGCTCGTGCAGCAGCGCCATCACTTCCTTGCCGCTACGGCTGTCCAGCGCGCCGGTGGGTTCGTCGGCGAGGATGATGCGCCCGCCGTTCATCAACGCGCGAGCAATCGATACGCGCTGTTGCTGGCCGCCGGACAACTGACCCGGTCGGTGCTCCAGACGCTCGTCCAGCCCCAGCCGACGCAATAGCGCAGACGCACGCTCGCGGCGCTGCTTGGCCGGCATGCCGGCGTAGATGGCCGGTACCTCGACGTTCTCCCGCGCGGACTCGGTGGCGATCAGGTGATAGCCCTGGAACACGAAACCGAACGCCTCGCGACGCAGCCAGGCCAGCTGATCGACATCGAAGGCCGCCACATCCTCGCCGGCGAAGCGGTAGCTGCCGGCACTGGGACGATCCAGACAGCCGAGCATGTTCATCAGCGTCGACTTGCCGGAGCCGGAAGTGCCGACGATGGCGACGAACTCTCCGGCCTGGATCGACAGGCTGATGCCACGTAGTACATCCACGGCCGGCGCGCCGTTTTCGCCGCCATAGGTGCGCCGGATACCCTGCAGTTCGATCAGCGGAGCTACCACTGGAACCTCGACATGCCCGATTCGGCCGGGGCGTCGCCGGTCACCAGGCGCTCGCCTTCCTGCAGGCCATCGAGGATTTCCGCCACCTGGCGATCCCGGGCGCCGACCTTCACCGCACGTGTCTCGGGCTGCTCGCCTTTGGCCAGAATGCGCACCTGGTAATGACCCGGTTTGCCCTGCAAAGCGTCCAGCGGCGCGGTGAGTACATCCTTCGCCGAGGCGGTGACGAACACCACCTGGGCGGTCATCTGCGGCATCAGTTCGCCGTCGCTGTTATCCACCTCGAACAGCACGGTGTACTGCACCACCTTTTCCGGTTCGGCGGCGCCGCTGCTCGCCTCACCCTGCCCGGTGGGGGTGACCGGTGGCGCGGGCAGCACCTGGCGCACCGTGCTGTGCCAGCGTCGCTCATCGCCGCCGAGGGTGGTGAAGTACAGCGGCAGGCCTGCCTTGACACGGCGGATATCGGCCTCGGAAACACGCGTCCAGCCGGTCATGCTGCGCAAGTCGGCGATGCGCATCACCGTGGGCGTCTGGTAGGTGGCGTTGAGGGTCTGCCCCTCCTTCACATCGACGCCCAACACGGAGCCGGCGATGGGCGCGTAGATGCGCGTGTAGCTCAGTTGCGCCTCGTTGCGCTTGAGCAGCGCCTGGCTTTCGGCGATCTGCGCACGCAGGTTATCGAGCCGCGCCCTGGCCGATTTGTAGCCAGCGGCTGCAGTCTGCACATCTTCCTCGCGGGTGGCATCGAGCCTGGCCAGGTGGATTTGCCGCTCGTGCTGCTGACGCGCCAGCAGCAGTTGTGCCTGCTGCTCTTCCAGCTGTGCACGTAACCCCAGCAGCGCGGCACGGTCGGCCTCGACCGTGGCTTCGTGCAGGCTGGCGTCGATCTCGGCGAGCAGTTGGCCCTTTTCCACCTGATCACCCGGCTCCACATGCAAACGCATGATCTGCCCGGACACCTGGGCGCCGACATCCACCGAGTAGCGTGGCTGCAGGGTGCCGATGGCGACCACCGTGGCTTCGACATCGCCGCGGCCCACCACAACGGTCTCGTAGGCCGGCGTCGGGTCGCCGTTCAACCAGCCGAAGGCGATGACCGGCACGAGCGCGACCGCGGCGAACAGCCAGCGCCGGCGAATGAGAAAAGGGGAAAACGTCATGACTGGCCCGACCTCTGCCTGAGCATCCAATAACCATCCCTGGCCATACCTACCGACCGTGCTGCTCACACTCAGGCAAGCGACGGCAGCAGACAGCCGAGGACGAGGTGCAACGTGAAAGGTGCGATGCGCCTACACAGGCGCCGTGCAACTCATGGAGAACGGGAAAACTTCCGGCTCTTACCACCCAAGACGAATGAGCCCCGCAAAACCCGGCGTCTGCCGCAAGAGCAAATGAAACAAAATGTTTCAATGCGCACGGGCAACGTTAGCGCTGATAAGCCACGCCGCCGTCAATGCGATCACTCGCTGTCATGGCTTGGCGAAGACAGATGCCACGGAAGGCTTATCGAATCAGAGCAGACAGGGATCTGTTCGCGCCAGTCGGTTCCGGTAACGCGGACTGTAGGCCGATCACAGCAGCGAGCCTCTCGACGGTTTATCCTGCAATCATCCAGAGAGGTGCCCTAGAAAGGATTCGCCATGCACAGCAACCCCTACGCCATTCCCCAGGCGAACCCCGGCCCTGCCCCTGCGACACAGCCAGCATCACGGCTACCCCTGCAAATGATGGCCGTGGCTTTGCTGTGCAGCCTGGCTGGCCTGCTGCTCAAGTTCGCAACCATGTGGTTTTCCATGGAGCCCGATCACCTGCAGGGCTATCTGGACAACATTCTGCATATCGTCCCCTTCTGGTTCTATGCGCTGCTGGTAGATGCTTGCAGTGCGCTACTGCTCACCCGTTACTTCATGCAACGTCACGACCTGGCACGGTTCGCTCATCCCGGGCGACTGATCGCGCTCTACGTCGGTCTCTATTTCATTGCCTTGGTGTTGGTCGGCATGCTCTACAGCATGCTGTGGAGCCGGTTGATGCCGTGGCTGTACGAAGGAAGCCATGGCATCTCCCCGACGCTACTGATGCAGCCATTGGACTTTGTGTATTTCCTCCTGGCGACGCTGCTGCCGCTCTGGCTGAGCCTGCACCTGATGCGCCGCACGGCACGGGTCGACGCCGGTGCCAGCCTGATCGGCCGAGGTGAAGTCGCGCTGGCCTTCGGCCTGTGCTTCGCAGTGATTTATACGAAGCTGCTGGCATTGCTACCGATGGCGGTCATCAACCCCTATGGCATGGAGTGGCTGCATGCTGCCAGCAGTGCCGCCGGCCTGGTGTATGGACTGATAGCGCTGGTCGCGGCTCACGGCGCTCTGCCGCCACAGCTACCACGGCTCGCTATCGGTCGCCTGCTGGCGAGCGTGCTGGCTTGCATGGCCATGTGGCTGGTCGCCGCCGTGGCACTCTGCATAGTACTGGCGCTGATTCTGTATATCGGCTCGGAGCGAACGGCCCTGGCGGTCATGCTGCTGTTCGGCCTCCTGCTGCTGGCACTGCTCTGGCCGCTGACGCGTCTGAGCCTGCGCTGGATCTATCGCCCGACACGGGTCTGAGTTGCCGGAAACGCTTGCGCTGCGGGACAATTCGCGCCGATTCAGGCCAGCGGACATTCCCCATGCAGCAGAGCACCCTTCTCTTCGACCTCGACGGCACCCTGACCGATCCGCGTGAAGGCATCACCCGTTCGGTGCAATACGCCCTGACGCAGCTGGATATCCATGAGCCCGATCTGCAGGCCCTGGAGCATTTCATCGGCCCGCCGCTGCTGCAGTGTTTCATGCAGACCTACAGCCTCAGCGAGGCGCGCGCCTGGGATGCGGTGAATCACTACCGGGTGCGTTTTCGCGAAGTCGGGCTGTACGAGAATCAGGTGTTCGAGGGCATCGTCGAGCTATTGCAACTGCTGCGCGAGCAGAGGCGCACGCTGTATATCGCCACCAGCAAGCCCACTGTGTTCGCCACCGAGATCGCCCGCCACTTCGATTTCGGCCACTACTTCAAGGCGATTTACGGCAGCGAACTGGATGGCACGCGCACCAACAAGGTGGAGCTGATCGCACATCTGTTGCAGCAGGAAGGTCTGAGCCCGGCCGACACGTTGATGATCGGCGACCGCAAGCACGACCTGATCGGCGCTCACAGCAACGGCCTGAGCGCTGTAGCGGTGGGTTACGGCTTTGGCAGCCTGGGAGAACTGAGCGGCGAACGGCCGGCCCATCACTTTCAGACGCTGGCGCAGTTGCACCAGGCGTTCGCCGGCTAAGCGGTAGCGACTTCGGCCGCTACATCATCCTCGAACCGGTCAGGTCATTGCGCTGATAGATCACCTTGCGGCTGCCGTTGTCGCAGGTGCCGATCACCATGCTGTCGTCCTCGACCTCTTCGTTCGGCACGATTTCCAGTGTATAGCTGGACACGCCAGCGGCCTGGATCTTCACCTCGATCTCCTGCTTGAGCTCTTCGCACGACTTGGGTGCGGCCCAGGCATTGCTGCCCATCAGGCCAAGCACCAGCATCACTGCCGTCCATCCTTTCATCACGACCCATCCTCTGTGTTGTGCCTACTTCGTTCCTCTCGGACAACATCCAGCGCCTGCAGTTGTGTCAGTCGCTCGTCGGCGGGCAAGGCGCCCAACTCGGCGACCCGACGATAGAACGCCGGCCAGTGGCCTTCGACCTCGCGGAACAGGCTGGCGAACGCCGGCACCCAGCGATCATACAGCCCAAAGGGCAGCAGCTTGGCATTGTTCAGTGGCCCGTTGATCCAGCCGTCGTAATAACCGACGCCTTTCCATTGCGTGGCGCGCAGTTGCCGGTATTCGTCACGCAGGCGGTCGAACTCGGCCTGTTTGCCGGCACGCATCGCTTCGGCGTCCAGGTCGCTGGCATACAGGGTTTCCAGGCGTGCACGGCTGGCCAGCACCAGCTCGGTGAACTGCTCGCGAGGCAGAACGCCCAGCGCCTTCGGGGCCGGCAAGCCTCGCGCGGCACGCCATTGGCGCAAGCCTTCCTGTTCGACGAAGGTGGCGTAGGACTCGTTGAAGGCCGTGTCGCCAGCCAGGTAGTACTGCTGGTGCGCCAGCTCGTGGAAGATCACCGCGACCAGGCGCTCGTCGCTCCAGCGCAGCATGGTATTGAGGATCGGATCATCGAACCAGCCCAGGGTCGAGTAGGCTTCGACGCCACCCAGGTAAGTGTCCAATCCCTGCACATCGAGCAGCGCCGCCGCACCGCGGGCTCGGCTCTGATCATAGAAACCGCGATAGGCCACACAACCCGCGATCGGAAAGCAATGCAGTCGCGGCTGCAGGGAAAACTCCGGCGTGGCGAACAGGTTCCATACCACGAATGGCCGCTGCAGATCGGCGTAAAGCCGATAGCTGCGATTGTCCGGCAGCCCCAGGTGCTCACTGGCGAAGCTGCGCGCCTGCTGGGACAGCGCCAGGCGCTGGCGCAGTTGCGGATCCGTCGATCGATCCTCGATCAGCGTCTGCACCGGTTGCCGCGCATGCAGCAACTGCAGCTGTCCACGGGCCAACTGCCCGTAGTAATCGACCGTGCTGCAAGCCGTCAGCAGCAGCGCGAACAGGGGAACCGTCGCGCGGCGTGACAGGTCGACAAGATAGGAGGTGCAATGCTCGGGCATGGCCATCGTCATGTGGGGGTAAACGCCTCATCCTACCGCGAAGTCGCGGATGCTTTTGCGCGATACTGCAGCTCCTGCAGTACGCGCTCCACGGGAGACACCACGATGCGCCAGCCCCTCTTGCTCGCCAGCCTGTTATTGCTCGGTGCCTGCGCCTCACCTCTGCCGGCCGCCGACCCGAACATGGCGTGGGTGGATCTCAAGGGTGAAGGCATCGACCTGCTGATGGCCGAGCGTCTGGATCGCCAGCGTGTCAATGATGGACGCTACTTTCAGGTCACCCCGGGGGCTCATGAGCTGGAGATGCGTTTCCGCTTCGAAGTCAGTGGCGGGGGCGGCACATCGATGATGTCCGAGCCGCAGCAGCTGACCTGTGATATCCGCATTCGCTACGACGACTTCCAGGCCGGTCAACGCTATCGCGTCGAGGCGCGCTCGGTGGTGATGCGCGGCCAGGCGATTCTCTACGACGCCGAGCGCAACGTGCTGGCGCGCGGCAAGAATCTGCGCTGCGGGAGTTTCTGAGCGGTTTTGCGAGAAGCGGCTTCAGCCGCGACGGGCGTCGCGACTGAAGTGCAGAGGTGCTGAAAAGGCGGTCAGGCTTCCAGCACCACCTCCAGGGTGATTTCCGCGTTCAAGACCTTGGATACCGGGCAACCGGTCTTGGCGGTTTCTACCGCCTTCTCGAATGCGCCACGGTCAGCGCCCGGCACCCTGGCCTTCAGCGACAGGTGCACGGCGGTGATGGCAAAGCCACCATCCTGCTTGTCGAGGGTAACTTCGGCCTTGGTGTCGATACTTTCGGCAGTCATGCCGGCTTCGCCCAGTTCCTTGGATAACGCCATGGAGAAACAACCGGCATGTGCAGCGCCGATCAGCTCTTCAGGGTTGGTGCCGGACTTGTCTTCGAATCGGGTATTGAAGCCGTAGGGCTGCTCGGAGAGAGCGCCGCTCTGGGTGGATAGGGTGCCCTTGCCGTCTTTGATGCCGCCCTGCCAATGGGCCGATGCTGTCTTCTTCATCTCTATGCTCCTGTTGATGAGGGGTACAGAGTTCAGAGAGACAGCAGCCTGGCAAGTTCGAGTTTTTTGGACTCCGCAGTCACGCCGCACCTGCTTCGGATCAAGCGCGCCAGCAGTACACCTGCCAGGCGCTCGCTTGCGGGCGGTGCGGAGCGGCTACAACGTTCCCGATCAACGCAGCCCGGCGAGGATATCGAAGGCATGCTGGCGATCGGCGAAGTCGTAGTGATCACAGGTGAAGATCAGTTCGTCGGCCTGGGTCTGCTCCAGCAGCACGTCCAGCCGCGCACGGATCTTCTGAGGGCCGCCGATCACCGCCATGCCGAGGAAACTGCCGACGGCATCTCGCTCGTGGGGCAGCCACAGGCCTTCCATCGACTCCACCGGCGGGCGCTGCACCAGGCTCTGGCCGCGAATCAGCGAGAGAATGCGCTGGTAGGCCGAGGTCGCCAGATACTGGGCCTGCTCGTCCGTATCTGCAGCCATCAGCGGCACGCCGAGCATTACGTAAGGCTTGTCGAGCACCTCGGACGGCTTGAAAGTGTTGCGATAGATGCGGATGGCCTCGTGCACGTAGCGCGGCGCGAAGTGCGAGGCAAAGGCGTAGGGCAAACCCAGTTCGCCTGCCAGTTGGGCACTGAACAGGCTGGAACCGAGCAGCCAGATCGGTACGTTGGTGCCGGTGCCTGGCACGGCGATGACCCGTTGATCCGGCGTGCGCGGGCCGAGATAGCGCTGCAGTTCGGCGACGTCCTGAGGGAAATCGTCGGCGCTGCCGGAAC
The DNA here is from genome assembly GCF_004327275.1 of Phytopseudomonas daroniae. NCBI lineage: Bacteria > Pseudomonadati > Pseudomonadota > Gammaproteobacteria > Pseudomonadales > Pseudomonadaceae > Phytopseudomonas > Phytopseudomonas daroniae. Next base: position 102,391 of record NZ_QJUJ01000003.1, on the reverse strand, counting down.
GCTCGCGACGCAGAGCCTGGGCAGTGAACTGATCGGCGCCGGGTGCGCGGCCCAGGCCCAGTTCGATCCGCCCCGGATACAGGGTCGCCAGCGTGCCGAACTGCTCGGCGATCACCAGCGGCGCGTGGTTGGGCAGCATCACCCCACCGGAACCCAGACGAATGCGCGAGGTGCCGGCCGCCAGATAACCGAGCAGCACCGCGGTCGCGGAGCTGGCGATACCGTCCATGTTGTGGTGTTCAGCGACCCAGAAGCGGTTGAAGTCCAGAGACTCGACATGCCTGGCCAGGGCCAGGGAATTATGCAGCGCCTGCTGCGGGCTGCCGGTGTCGCGGATCGGCGCCAGATCGAGAACGGAAAAGGGAAGTTTCGCGAGTGCAGTCATGAGAAAAAACCTTAGCTGTGGATAAAGCCAGCGCTTTACCCGAGTAAAACAGTAGGTCTTACTCTACGCTTCCAGCCCGACTCAGGCCACCTCAGGTCAAGGTGCAGGCAACAAAAAGCCGGCGTCGCAGAGGCTGCGCGCCGGCTTTTCGACCACCGACATCAGTTACGCTGGTAGACGATGTCCTTGGTGCCGCCGCCGCAGCTGCCGACCACTTCACGGTCAGTCACACTGCCTTTGTCGACGATCTCAAGGGTGTAGGACGCAACGCCATTGGCCTGGATCTTGGCATCGATCTCGCCTTTCAGCTCTTCGCAATCCTTAGCCGCGAACGCCGAGCCCGCCAGGGCCATCAGGCCTACTGCAAACAACACTTTTTTCATCACAAACGCTCCCTCGTACCAGTGAACAAATCCGGGCGCCATAAGGTGGCCCGTTTCAATAAAGTCGCAGATTGCCATTATGACAAGTAAGCGCGACTGCAGAGGCCCGTGGTCAGCTGTTGGCGACGCGGAAGCCGACCTTCAGGGTGACCTGATAATGGGCCACCGCGCCATCGGCGATGTGACCACGGGTTTCGGTGATCTCGAACCATTCCAGATGGCGAATGCTCTTGCTGGCCTCGGCCAGGGCATTGCTGATGGCATCTTCGATACTGGTCGAGGACGAGCCAACCAGCTCGACCTTCTTGTAGGTGTGATGATCCGACATATCCGCCTCCAGGGCTGGTAAACACGAATGGGCTGACTGCCCTTACTCAGTCAGTCCCTGGAGGGCGCAGCAAAGTTCAGGTTTTCGGTTGCTCTGGCACCAGCAGGCCAGAAGGCGATATTCAAGAACCATAGCGAGCTGCTGCCACTCAGTCCCCTTACCAATAAGACGCATAACACGGCCATTCGCCGCAAAGCTTTACCAATGAGCGTTCCTAACCCGCTCGATGCAATATCGATCCTGCCTTCCCAAAGGCCAGCGCCCTCCTTACAATCGCGATCAATTCTTATCTGCATCGGCGCACGCCAGGGAGTTTCGGTGTCCAGCGCTCCGCCCCCTTCAACATCACAAAGTATCGACAGCCTCTACCGCGACCACCACGGCTGGCTGCATGGCTGGCTGCGCAAGCGCCTGGGTGATCGTGAGCAAGCGGCGGATATCGCTCAGGACACCTTTCTGCGCCTGCTGCTCAGCGGTCGCCTGCCGAGCATCGACGAAGGACGCAGCTACCTGGCGCAGATTGCCCGCAACCTGGTGATCGACCAGTGGCGCCGGCAGCGCATCGAGCAGGCCTATCTGGACAGCATCGGCCACCTGAGCGAGCCTGAATCGCCGTCCCTGGAGACCCGCGCCATGGTCATCGAAACCCTGCTGCAGATCGACGCCATGCTCGATGCCATGCCAGGCAAGGTGCGCGAGGCCTTCCTGCTGTCGCAGTTCGAAGGACTGACTTATCCACAGATCGCCGAGCGCCTGCAGATCAGCGTCAGCTCGGTACAGAAGTACATGCTGCGCGCCATCGCCGCCTGCTATCAGGTGCTGTACGCCGAATGAAAGCCGCTGACGCACCCATCGCCCCCGCCGTCGTCGAGCAAGCCAGCCACTGGCTGATGCTGCAGTGGGGCGGCGAGCTGGATGGTGAACAGCGCCAGCAGTTCGCCGATTGGCAGGCTGCCGACCCCGAACACCAGCGCGCCTGGCAACGCCTGGAACGTCTGCAGGGCACCATCTCCGGCGTTCCAGCTCATACAGCCAACGCAGTACTGCACGAACTGCCCGACGCACGCCGCCGACAGACTCTCAAACTGCTCGGCCTGCTGCTGGTAGCCGGTGGTAGCGGACACCTGATCCAGTCACAGTTACCTTGGCGCGAAGCCATGGCCGATCTGCGTAGCGGCACCGGCGAACGCCTGCAACGTACCCTGGCCGATGGCAGCCACCTGGCGCTGAACAGCGACAGCGCGGTGAATATCCGCTTCAGTGAAACCGAGCGACGGATCCACCTGCTCAGAGGCGAACTGCTGCTCGACAGCGGCCAGGATCCAGCGCATCGCCCACTTATAGTGGAAACCGCTGCGGGGGAAATCCAGGCCTTGGGTACCCGTTTCTCGGTGTATGAAATCGACGGTGGCAGCCGCGTCGAGCTCTACGAAGGCGAACTGGAGCTGCGCCCACGCAACGCGCCCGCCTTACGCCTGCAGGCCGGCCAACAGCGCTGGTTCAGCGCCGAACGAACCGGTGCCACCGGCCAGGCAGACCGCAACGCCATCGCCTGGAATGAAGGTCGGCTGATCGCCGAGCGCATGTCCCTCGGCCAGTTTCTCGCCGAACTGGCCCGTCATCGCCCTGGCGTGCTGCGCTGCGACCCGCAGATCGCCGACCTCCCCCTGACCGGCGTCTTCCCCTTGGCCGACACCGACCGCGTACTCGCCGCATTGCAGCAATCACTGCCCGTGGAGGTGCAGAGTGTCACCCGCTACTGGGTAACCGTGCGGCCACGCGGATAGCGCGATCCAGCGTTCGTGTTGCGGATTGGAGCGGGTCAGCGCAGGTCTTGTACACGACTCAATCGCCGTAACCCATCGGCGTTCTTGGAGGTGATGGGCTATCGCCCATCCTACGTACTGATCGTTCCCACGTTCTGCGCGGGAACGATCAAAAATAATTCTCAAACCCATTGTCGGTTTTGTCGGCTCGTTCGGGATATCTCTTGAAACCAATCAAGAAGCATTCTCAGAGGATACCCAGAATGCCGCACCTGCCCGCCTCACACCGCTCAAAGCTGAGCCTGTCGATCACTCGTGCCCTGTTCGCCGGTCTGCTGGCCGCCAGCCCCTTGCTGATCGTCGCCACCGCCCAGGCGCAATCGACAGCCTCCGAACAAAGCCGCAGCTACGCCATCCCCACAGGCACCCTCGATCAAGCGCTGAACCACTTCGCCAGCGAAGCCGGGATCCTCCTTTCGGTTGATTCGCGTCTGACCACGGGCAAGCAGAGCCCAGGGCTGAATGGCAGCTACTCAGTGGATGAAGGCCTAGCCCATCTGCTCGCCGGCAGCGGTCTGCAGGCGGTCAATACCGGCGGCAGCTACGTACTGGAAAAGACGCTCGGCAGCAACGCACTGGAGCTGGAGGCGACCACCGTCATCAGCAACCAGCTCGGCACCATCACCGAGGGTACGGGCTCCTATACACCCGGCTCCATCGCCACCGCGACACGCCTGGTGCTGACGCCTCGGGAAACCCCGCAGTCGATTTCCGTCGTCACGCGCCAGCACATGAATGATTTCGGCCTGAACAACGTCGACGACGTGATGCGCCATACCCCGGGCATCACCGTTTCGGCCTACGACACGGATCGCACCAACTACTACGCCCGTGGTTTCTCCATCAACAACTTCCAGTACGACGGTATCCCCTCCACAGCCCGTAACGTCGCCTATTCGGCGGGCAACACCCTGAGCGACATGGCGATCTACGACCGGGTCGAAGTGCTCAAGGGCGCCACCGGCCTGCTCACCGGCGCCGGTTCCCTGGGCGCGACCATCAATCTGGTGCGCAAGAAGCCGACGCCAGAATTCCAGGGCCATGTCTCGCTGGGCGCGGGCTCGTGGGACAACTATCGCAGCGAAGTGGATGTCAGCGGCCCGTTGACCGACAGCGGCAACGTTCGTGGCCGGGCCGTCGCCGCCTATCAGGACAAGAACTCGTTCCTCGACCACTACTCGCGCAAAACCGCGACCTACTACGGCATCATGGAATTCGATCTGTCCCCCGATACCCTGCTGACCGTGGGCGTCGACTATCAGGACAACATTCCAGAAGGCTCCAGTTGGTCCGGCACCTTCCCGCTGGTCAACTCCAACGGCAGCATCAACAAGATGAGTCGCTCCTATAACAACGGCACGAGCTGGAGCGCCTGGGAGCAGTACACCCGCACCGCCTTCGCGATGCTCGAGCACGAACTGGGCGACGGCTGGGTCAGCAAGCTGCAGCTGGATCACAAGATCAACAGCTACCACGCCGAACTCGGTTCGATTCAGTTCGTCGAGCCGCAGGCCGATGGCACCGCCGTGATCAACGGGCAGAAGTACACCGGCGACACCAAAAGCTCTTCCGCCGATCTCTACGCCACCGGCCCTTTCAGCCTGTTTGGCCGTGACCATGAACTGGTTCTGGGCGGCTCGATCAGTACCGCGCGCTGGCAGGGCAAGGGCTACTGGTTACCGGACTGGCCACAGGGCAACGTTGTCGACTTCTATAACTGGAATGGCCAGATATCCAAGCCCATCTGGAAAGCACCGGCTCAATACACCGACGACACCACCCGCCAGACGGGCATGTACATGACCACCCGCCTGAATGTCATCGATGATCTGCATGTCATCCTCGGCGGTCGCGTGGTCAACTACCACATGACCGGCCTGACCCCGTCCTACAGGGAAAGCGGGCGTTTCGTCCCTTATGTCGGTGTAGTCTATGACCTCAACGACAACCTCTCAGCGTACGCCAGCTACACCGATATCTTCGAACCCCAGGAAAGCTACAAGAAGGACAGGGATCAGAAGCTGCTGGATCCGGACGAAGGGCAAAACTACGAGCTGGGCCTGAAGGGCGAATTCTTCGACGGCCGCCTGAACAGCAGCCTGGCGTACTTCGAGATCCATGAAACCAACCGCTCGCTGCCAGACGATGACTGGAACAATCAGAATCCGACCCTCAACTATGCGTTCAAGGGCACCAAGGCCGTCACCAAGGGCTACGAGCTGGAAATCTCCGGTGAGCTGAGCCCGGGCTGGCAGGTTCAGGCCGGCTACACCCACAAGGTCGTCCGCGATCACAACGGCGACAAGATCTCCACCTTCGAACCCGAAGACCAGATCAATCTGTACACCACCTACAAACTCAAGGGCAGCCTGGACAAGCTGACCGTCGGTGGCGGTGTACGCTGGCAGGCCAAGGGCTGGTACTCGATCTACAACCGCCCCCTGGACACCAATCAGGACATCACCCAGGAGAGCTACACGCTGGTGGATCTGATGAGCCGTTACCAGATCACCAAGAACGTATCGGCGACGCTGAACGTCAACAACATTTTCGACAAGTCCTACTACACCAACGTCGGCTTCTATGACTCAGCTGCCTACGGTGAACCACGCAATGTGATGGTCTCTACACGCTGGGATTTCTGACCCAGCTCCTGGATCGTTCCCAGGCTCTGCGTGGGAACGATCGATGATGCGATACCCGCGGCCCTACGATTTCCACCTTTCCGACACCGCAATTCGCGGACATGGCCGCTTTCACTTATCGCTTGAGGCTTGCAGCTGCTTCACGGCCCAAAGGGCTTGTCCCCAAGAATCGTTGCGCGGTGCATGATGCGCCGCTGCGGGCGGTAGTCGTCGCAGGCATAGTGCTGGGTCAGACGGTTGTCCCAGAAGGCCAGGTCGCCCTGGCGCCATTGCCAGCGCACGGAAAATTCAGGTTTGGCGATCTGCTTGAACAGCATCTGCAGCAGCGCAGTGCTTTCATTGGGCTCCAGCTCGACGATCCGCGTGGTGAAGGATTCGCTGACGAAGATACCTTTGCGCCCGGTTTCCGGATGCACGCGTATCACCGGATGGGTGACTGGCGGATTCGCAGCACGCGCCGCATTCCATTTTTCCAGCGCGTCCGGCGTATTGCCGAAACGCTCCAGCGGGAATGACAGCGTCAGGTCATGCACCGCCGTCAGGCCGTCGAGCAGCGTGCGGATCGGTGCGGACAATCCCTCGTAAGCGGCCGAGCAACTGGCCCACAGTGTATCGCCACCATGGGGCGGGACATGCCGCGCGCTGAGCAGCGAACCCAGCGGCGGCGACTGGATGAAGGACACGTCGGAGTGCCACAGGGCGTTGTCACGCAGGTCGTTGAGGTCGGTATCCAGCACGAGGATTTCCGGCTGCTCCTCGACCTTCGGATAGATCGGGTGGATGTGCAGGTCACCGAACAGCGCTGCCGCGTCCCGCTGCTGGCGCGGCGTCAGCAACTGATCACGCAGAAACAGCACTTGATGCTCCAGCAGCCCCTGGCGCATGGTGGCGTAGCTTTCGGCATCCAGCGGGCGGCTCAGGTCGACACCGCTCACCCGCGCGCCAAGGGCCTGGCCGATACGTTCGAATACGATGGTCATAGGTCTTTCTCTATTCAGTCCCGTGCAACCTTGTTGCGAGTTGGTACGGCTGCGTTACAAAAATACGTAGGTGGATCAGCCCCAGGACGCGAAACGTTTTTGCAGCGCCCGTAAACCGAGCTCGATGGTCAGGGCAATGCCGGCGATCAGCAGGATGCCGACCACCACCACGTCGGTGGCGAGGAACTGCGCGGCGGACTGCACCATGAAGCCCAGGCCCTGGTTGGCGGCGATCAGTTCCGCCGCCACCAGCGTCGACCAGCCGACGCCCAGAGCAATGCGCAAACCCGTGAGGATATCCGGCAGGGCGCTGGGCAGAATCACGTGGCGCACCACCTGCACCCGGCTCGCGCCAAGGCAGCGCACCGCCTGGATACGCGCCCGGTCGACCCGGCGCACCCCGCCCACGGTGGCGATCAGCAGCGGTGCGAACAGCGCCAGGTAGATGAGCAGCACCTTGGACAGTTCACCGATGCCGAACCAGATCACCATCAGCGGCAGATAAGCCAGTGGCGGGATCGGTCGGTAGAACTCCACCAACGGATCGAGCGCTGCGTTGAGCGTTGGGTTCAGGCCCATGGCGATCCCCAGCGGCACGGCCGTGACGACTGCCGCCAGCACCGCCACCAACACGCGCCACAGGCTGGTGCTCAGGTGTTGCCACAGCGTGGCATCCAGGTAGCCGTCCTGCAGCAGCCCCTTGAGGGCCACCAGCAGTTGTTCGGGTGCCGGCAGGAAGATGGTGTCGACCCACTCCAGGTGCGTCGCCAGCCACCACAGCGTCGCCAGTGCGGCCAGGGTGCCGAAGGCTGCCACACGACGGCGATCGAAGCCGATTCCGATGAGTCGGCGACGAGTACTCAGAGTGGTTTTCAAAGCGTCAGAAGGCATGGTCGGCGGACTCCTGAAGGAAGACATCGAGCAGCTCCTGGCGCAGCTCGGCAAAGGCCGGATCGCTCTTGATCGAACGTACCGGCTCACCCTCGATATAGCGGCGGGCGAATGGCAGTTGTCGGCGGATCACCGCACGAGCGGGCGGGCCGTCCAGCACGATCAGGTCGGTGGCGAGAAACAGCGCCTCATCGACGCTATGGGTAATCAGGAAGAGGCCTTTGCCGGTGCGTTTCCAGACGTCCAGCAGCAGCAACTGCATACGCTCGCGAGTCAGGGCATCGAGAGCACCGAAGGGCTCGTCGAGCAGCAGGAAGTCCGGATCGACCGCCAGCGCCCGCGCCAACCCGAGGCGCTGACGCTGGCCGCCAGACAGTTCGGAAATCTGGTGATGGGCATGGCTGGCCAGGCCGACCAGTTCGAGCACTTCACGCGCCCGCGCATGCCGTTGCTCCTTGTTCAGGCCGCGCAGGCGCAGACCCAGGGCAACATTGTCGAGGGCGTCGAGCCAGGGCATCAGCGCGTCATCCTGAAACACCACACCGCGCTCGCCACCCGGGCCTTCGAGGGTGCGGCCATCGAGATGCACACGGCCGCTGTCGATCGTCTGAAAGCCGGCCAGCACGTTGAGCAGGCTGGATTTGCCACAGCCCGACGGGCCGAGCACGACCACGGAGGCGCCCTTGTCGATTTGCAGATCGAAGTTATCCAGAATGACCTGCGAATGGCCGCGACGCTTGAAACTCAAGCTGACCCGCTCGGCGTTCAATCGGCTCATGGTCGACTCCTCAAAGTAAAAAAGCCCCTCCGAAGAGGGGCGAAACGTGGCATGAACGTAAATCGGGTTTACTGAGCCTGGCGGACGTACTCGGTGCTTACGTAGGGCGAGTAATCCGGCAGCACGGCGGGGATGCGCTTCTGCTCCTTGAGGAACTCGGCGGTGCCGGCGATGGCTTTGGCGGTGCCGCCACCGAGCAGCTCGGCGCTGGCCTGCTGCTGGGCATTGGGGTAGGTCGAGCCGGCCAGCAATTCGGGAACGTCGGCAGCGTTGGCGCCGATCAGCTTGGCGATCTTCTTGGCCTGCTCGGAGTCGGCCGTCCACTTGGCGGTGTTGGCCTGGTAGTCGGCGAAGGCGTCGAGGGTCACCTTGGCGAACTGCGCCAGCACCTCGGGGTGCTTCTCGGCGAAATCCTTGCGCGCGACCCAGACTTCGAAAGTCGGTGCGCCCCATTTGCCGACGTCGGCGGCGTCGGTCAGCACTTTGCCGTCACGCTTGATCTCCCCCAGAGCCGGCGACCAGACGAAGGCGCCGTCGATATCGCCGCGTTTCCAGGCAGCGTTGATCTCGGCCGGGTTGAGGTTGACGATCTTCACCTTGGTCGGATCGATGTTCCAGTGCTTCAGCGCCCCTAGCAGGCTGTAGTGGGAGGTGGATACGAACGGCGTGGCGATGGTCTTGCCGACCAGTTGCTCGGGGCTTTCGATACCGCTGCCGTTGCGCACCACCAGCGCCTCGGCGGCGTTGATCTGTGCTGCGACCAGAAAGGTCACCAACGGCAGCTTGCGCGAGGTGGCGGCGGCCAGCGGGCTGGAGCCGAGGTTGCCGATCTGCACGTCACCGGAGGCAAGCGCGGTCACCACTTCCGGGCCAGCGTTGAAACGGCGCCAGTCGAGTTTCTGGCCGATGGCCTTTTCGTAGGCACCGTCGGCCTGGGCAACCTTGGACGGATCCACACCAGTCTGGTAACCGATGACGATGTCGGCGGCATGGGCCGGTACAGCGGTTGCCGCAGCGACAGCGAGCAGCAGGGCTTTGATGGTTCGTTTCACGTTCGACTCCTCGCAAGTGGCACCGCTGCGGTTTCAGGTGCCGAAGCGCCACCACGGCGCTGATGGAGGATAATTTATGGTTATAAAAAATATAAAACCAATAACATTTAACGCTTAGCTTAGAGCGGCTTCGAAGCCTCCACGAGCTAGAGCGATGGCGAGAATGAATTCATCCGAAAAGAGCACGGAAACCACCCGTCAACACCGTGCAGGCATGGCCATTCCCAGCGCAGCGCACCGTAGGATTGCGACGAATTCTTATCCGAGAAATCCCTCGAAGGCGGGATGTCCACGGTGTGCCTCGATACGGGGTTCCATGCAGGGCTGGAGGCGCTCTACCGTCAACATCACGGCTGGCCCGCAGCGCGAATATCGCGACAGCAATAACAAACAGGTGGAGCCGAATGAAGGCAAGAACTACGAGGTCGGGATCAAAGGTGAATTCTTTCACGGCCGCCTGAACGCCAGCATCGTCTACTTTTAAGGCTGCGAGGACAATCGCGCGGTCACCGACGCTACCTCCGTGCGCGGCAGCATCTCTGGCTGGGCGGTGCCTACAAAGATGTTGAATCCAAGACCAAGGGTTAAGAAGCGGAAATCTCCGGTGAGCGGGTACCCGGCAGGCAATTACAGGCGGGCTACACCCACCAGCTCATGCACGACAAGCAGGGTGAGAAGCTGTCCACCTGAGAACCGGAAGACCAGGTCAATATCGACACCACCTATACACTCACCGGCCCGCCGGGCAAGCTCACCGTGGGTACTATAGGCGGTACTCCCTCCGATATCGCTCAGCGCTTGAACAATGCCAGCAACGCAGACCGATCCTCACCAGGGTGCTCTGCGCTCAGGTGCCCGACCAGCGCCAGGGCATCACGCCCCTGGCTGTCTCGCACACTCGCGTCGGCGCCGTGTCGCAACAGAAACTCGATGCGCTGTCTGTCGTTGTAATAAATAGCGGCCTGCAGTGGCGTGAGGTGCTCGCCACCCTCGACACCGTAGTGATTGACGCCGTCGACATCGAGGCCGTTCTGCAGCAACAGCTCGGCGACCTGATAGCGATTGTCTCCCTGGCTGTTGAGCACGCCATCGAGCCCCGCACCAGCCTGCAATTCACTGATGGAAACAGCATCCAGCCGGAACAGTTTCAAGTAGCTCACGCACAACGACGGCACCAGCGCATCGCTGTCCTCGGTGCCGCATTCCACCAGCTGCTCCATCGACTGGGTGGCGAGCAGGTAGCTGCCGCCGGCAGCCGCGACGATCACCAGCGCAGAAAGTCCGTAAAGTACGCTACGTGCTTTTTTCATGCGTTATCCCCAGACCCTGTCGCTAGACTGCCGCGTCTGGTACGCCAGCATGGCGCCATGGGGGCGCTCGGTTCTAGTCTTGGCCAACTCCGTGCGCAGTATCGAGCGAAAATTGCGCGCGATAGTCGAGACCACCGATTCGTAGACCTTCACATTCATCAGGTCGTTGCTCGACGCGTGCTTGAACCAGTGCCTGGCCGCTTTTTTGCCAAAGGCCTTGATGACCTTCACCGGCCCCTGATTCGGATTGGCGGCACTTCTGAACATAGCCTCCACGTAGCCCATCGCATAGCTGGCATCGATAGCTTCGACCAGTAACCCCTGTGCAAAACCACGCGCGTTGTCACTCATGGTTAAACCATCAATGAAGGTGTGCTCAGCCTTGAAGAAGAACTTGAGCACCTGTCGCGTTTCTTCCTCGCCCAGCAAGAGCTCTTCCGCTGAAAATGTACGCAGTGTGATGTAACTACTCATAGGGCCTCCTTGGCATCTCGTGGGACGGCGTTCAGTCGGCCAATATTAAGCGACTGCCTGGAAAACCTGCAGCACTGGATGACCAAATCGCGACACACTTCCGCTGGCTATGCAGAGCCTCGCGAGGCTGCGGCTTTATCGAACAGAACCCAATGGCCAGGGCTTTCAAAAAGGCCGCCGACTTACGGCTGGCCCTCTACGAGAAATCCCAGTAACTGCTCGGTCATCAGCAAGGTGTGCGCTTCGCTGAATACGATGCCATACCGACTCTCGATCAGCTCGCGGGCGTTGAAACGCGCCTTGAACCAGTCCTCGACGAAATCCGGTGCATAGCCGCAGGTGCTGAAGCCACGTCCGCCGAAGGCGATCATTGGCGAGTAGGCGTCCTGGTATTGCTGGCGGCTCTCGACGCGCTGGCGGTGCTGGTAAACCCAGAACTGCACGTCATACAGCAGGTATGACAGCGGGTCGGCATGCAGGGCGAAATAGCGTTTTTCCTCGAGCAGTTGCAGGGCGATCGCGCGGACTGCTTCGCCGATGCGCGGAAACGGCGGAAAGTCGCCCAGCAGTGGCGCGAGCATCTCGGAGAACTCGCCCTCGGTCACCCGGTGCAGGTCTGCCTGGAAGTCCTCCTCGGCGGTATCGAACGCTTCCTCGCTGACCAACCCGCGCACAAAAGTCTCGAAATCCTTGGCCAGAACGGTGATGTGGTAGTCGCTTTCCTGATCGACATGCACCACCTGCGGCTCGCCCTGCGGATCGCAGGCGCGGTAGTCGAGAGCGACCATGTCGTGGCCGGCGGACGGGCAGTCGCAGATGTACACGCCGATATCCGGGTAGCCCCACTCTTGCATCATGAAACGGCTGCCAAGTTCACCGCACAGGGAATACCTCTTGTGGCGCCCGATGCTGAGGAACCCGGTGATAGCGGCGTGGTTCTCGGCCCATGAGGTCGGCTCGTCGGTGGGGAAGCAGCACATGTGCGGCGTACCACCGTTGTGCCGCCGCATGAAGGCGACATAAGACGGCGGCAAACGGTAGCCCAGCTCCGCTTCGAGCTCGGCGATCAGCGCGTCGCCGGGTGGCACATCGCTGAATTCCTTACGTGCGTAGGCGCTATCATCCCAGAACGCCTGCAGGTCGATATCGTCCGGAAAATCGCTCATGCTCCGACCGCCTGTGCTTCGCTGGCACACGGGCCAGCGGCTTTCAATATCCTGTTCATGCGTACGCCTTTTCTACCGGTCGAAAGTCATGTTCGGGCGTCAGACTCTCCTCCGCGAGGGAAGGTTCGCAACCCCGGCGCCCGCGGTGTTTCATTCGCCCTGTGAATGCCACTTGGGCTTGCCTCGGGCAACCCGTAGAATCCGCCGTTTTTCCAGGCAGCGACCACCATGCAACCAGCCGACCTGAAGCGTGACGAACTGATCTACGGCCTCGAAGACCGGCCGCGTCTGCTGGTGGCCATCCTCGCCGCGCTGCAGCATCTGCTGGCGATCATCGTGCCGATCGTCACCCCCGGCCTGCTGATCTGCCAGGCGCTGGGTGTATCGGCCCGCGACACCAACCTGATCGTTTCCATGAGCCTGGTGATCTCCGGCATCGCCACCTACGTGCAGTGCCGCCGCTTCGGCCCGCTGGGCGCCGGCTTGCTGGTGGTGCAAGGCACCAGCTTCAACTTCGTCGGCCCACTGATCGCTGGCGGCGCGCTGATGGTCAAGCAGGGCACACCGGTCGAAACGGTGATGGCGGCGATCTTCGGCGTGGTGATCGCCGGCTCGTTCATCGAGATCGGCATCTCGCGCATACTGCCCTTCGTGAAGAAGCTGATCACCCCGCTGGTGACCGGCATCGTGGTGCTGATGATTGGCCTGACGCTGATCAAGGTCGGCCTGATCAGCATGGGCGGCGGCTACGGCGCCATGGCCAACGGCACCTTCGCCAACGGCGAGAACCTGATGCTGTCCGGTGTGGTGCTGGCCGTGATCGTGGTGCTCAACCGCATTCCCGTGGTGTGGATGCGCAGTTGCGCGATCGTCATCGCCCTGCTCGTCGGCTACGCCCTGGCCGGTTACCTGGGCCGCCTGGATTTCACCGGCATGCATCAGGCCGAACTGTTCCAGGTGCCGACGCCGCTGCATTTCGGCCTCGGCTTTTCCTGGAGCCTGTTCATCCCGATGCTGGTGATCTACCTGGTGACCTCGCTGGAAGCCATCGGTGACGTGACCGCCACCAGCAAGGTGTCCAAGCAGCCTGTGGAAGGCCCGCTGTGGATGCAGCGGATCAAGGGCGGTGTGCTGGTCAATGGCGTCAATTCGCTGCTGGCTGGCGTGTTCAACACCTTCCCCAGTTCGATCTTCGCCCAGAACAATGGCGTGATTCAGCTGACCGGCATCGCCAGCCGCCATATCGGCGTGTGGATCGCACTGATGCTGGTCATTCTTGGCCTGTTCCCGGCAGTGGCCGGGGTCATCCAGGCAGTGCCAGAGCCGGTGCTCGGCGGCGCAGCCATGGTGATGTTCGGCGCAGTGGCAGCCTCGGGCATCAACATCCTTGCCGGTATCGATCTGGATCGCCGCGCGCTGCTGATCATCGCCGTGTCCCTGGCCCTCGGCCTCGGCGTATCCCAGGTGCCGGAATTCCTTGCCCATATGCCTGCGGCGCTGCGCAACGTGCTGGAGTCCGGCGTGGCTACCGGCGGCATCTGCGCCCTGCTGCTCAACTGGTTCCTGCCGGAAAGCCCGGCCAAAGGCGAGCAGAGCGAACGCTGATCGCGTCGACATTACCTGTAGAAGCCCGCTTGAGGGCGAGGCGGTGCTGGCCGTTCTGCAAAAACAGCATTGAGGCCACCATTCGCCTCGGGGAGCGGCTACAAATCGGTGACTATCACCGACAACGAAAAGGGCCGCATCAGCGGCCCTCGACATATCTGCCGAATGACTTAGAACCTGTTCACGATCTCTCGACGAGATTCCCGTGCAATGACAGCAAAAAGGCGGGAGCGGCCGGTCGGTGACCCGCGTTGAATCATGGACCACGGCCTTCGGCCCCGGATTACGCCTGCGGCTAATCCAGGCTACATTCGTGCCATGGATCCCGTAAGTTGGATTAGCCCGTAGGATGGGTGAAACCCATCAATTTCCGATGGGTTTCACCCATCCTACGACCGGCTGCTCTCGCCTTCTTGCGGTCGAACATGTTACGTCTGCTGGCGGAACGCAGCAGATCGTGAACAGCGTCTAAGAAGTCGTAGCGCGTGGTCAGCATGACGGAACAGCATTGGAATGACTGATCGGCAGCCGCGATCAGGATGGATAATCGGTCGCGGGGGGAGCCCTGTCAGCTCACGCCCATATAGCGGCCGGCACGGTGATTGATCGCCAGCACCATGTTCAGCGCCACGGCGCCCAGCACCGAAAGCGCGACCTTTTCCGGGGCCACGACGAAGATCGACGCCAGCACGATGGTGGCGTCCACGCCCATCTGCACTGCGCCTGCGCGCAAGCCGAAACGTTCCTGCAGGTACAGTGCGAGGATGTTCACGCCGCCCAGGCTGGCGCGGTGACGGAACAGCATCAGCAGCCCGAGGCCCATGGCGAAACCACCGAACAGCGCTGCGTACAACTCGTTGAGCGCCGCGAAAGAGACCCAGTGCGGCGTCAGCTCGGCCAGTAGTGACACCAGGCCGACCGCGCAGACCGTGCGCAAGGTGAACGCCCAGCCCATACGCCAGATCGCCAGTACGTAGAACGGCACGTTGAGCAGGAAGAACACCGCGCCGAACGGCCAACCGGCCAGGTACTTGAGCAGAAAGGCCAGCCCCACCGTACCGCCGGTCAGCAGGCCGGCGTGACTGTAGAAGGTGATACCCAGGGCGACCATCGCCGTGCCCAGAATGAGCGCAAGGGCATCTTCCCAGAGCGGGTGACGAACGAAGATATCGGCAATCGTCTCTTGCTCGCCGGAGCCTGAGGTGGAGTCGTTCATGCGGGGCTGTCTCGCTGGGTACACAAAACAAGACGCCACCGGGTGGGGTGGCGTAGGCAAGAAGAAGGCAGAGGCGGTTCGACTATGATCGGATCCAGGTCTCGAAACTATGCGCCGGCGCCGCTTCGATGGCCGGCTGCTCGTCGCGCTCCACGCGCTGCCAGTGCGACTCGTCGAACGCCGGAAACCAGGCGTCGCCCTCGGGCTGCAACGCCACGCGGGTCAGGTACAGACGGTCGGCAATGGGCAGCGCCTGTTCGTACAACTGGGCGCCGCCGATCAGCATCACTTCGTCGACGCCCTGCTCGCGGGCCCATACTTCGGCACGCTCACGGGCTGCCTCGACAGTCGCGAATACTTCAGCGCCTTCGAGCTGCAGACCAGCCTGACGGCTGACCACCAGATTGAGACGGCCCGGCAACGGACGGCCGAGGGAATCCCAGGTCTTGCGACCCATGATGATCGGCTTGCCGAGGGTCTTGGCCTTGAAGTGCTTGAGGTCGGCCGGCAGGTGCCAGGGCAATTGGTTTTCGCGGCCAATCACGCGGTTTTCCGCGAGGGCAGCGATCAGGCAGAGAGGGAGTCGAGTAGTCATGGCGGCGAGCATAGCAGAGGGCCGCATCGCGCCGCATGACTTGCTGCACTGTCATCGCCACGCCATCTTTGTCGGTGCAGGCTGTAAAAGACGACCTGCCAAAACCGCTCAGGAGCCATGTCCAATGCCGCTACGCCAGCCCCACCTGCTATTGCTCAGCGCCCTGCTCGCCCTGCCCTTCGCGGCGAGCGCCGAAACGCCGGCAGCGCCCGCCGCCACACGCGCCGATGACGCCAAACCGCTGATCATCGCTCACCGCGGCGCCAGCGGTTACCTGCCCGAACATACCCTCGCCGCCTACGCGATCGCCGTTCTGCAGGGCGCCGACTATGTCGAGCCGGATCTGGTGATGAGCAAGGACGGCCAGCTGTTCGCCCGCCACGACAACGAGCTGGGCCTGACCACTGACGTGGCCCGGCATCCGGAGTTCGCCGACCGCAAACGCAAGGCCAGCATCGATGGCATCGAGCTCGACGGCTGGTTCAGCGAGGACTTCACCGCCGCCGAACTCAAACGTCTGCGCGCCATCGAGCGGATTCCCGATATCCGTCCGGGCAACACCCGCCTCGATGGCCAGTTCGAGATCCCGACCCTGCAGGAAATCATCGCTCTGGTGAAGGCACTGCAGGTCAGCCAGGGTCGCGAGATCGGCCTGTACATCGAAACCAAGCATCCCCAGCACTTCAACCAGTTGGGTCTGTCCATGGAAAAACCGCTGGTCGAGATCCTCGCTCGCAACGGTTATCGCGATGCCAAGGCGCCGGTGTACATCCAGTCTTTCGAAGTGAGCAACCTCAAGATGCTCCGCCAGCTCAGCTCGCTGCGCCTGGTGCAGCTGTACGGCAAAGGCCAACCCCATGACCAGGTCGTGCAGGGCAATCCGCTGACCTATGCGCAGATGGCCACGCCTGCCGGGCTCGAGGCAGTGGCCGAGTACGCCGTCGGCGTGGGCCCGGAAAAGGGCTACATCATCCCCCGCAAGCCGGACGGCAGCCTGGGTGAACCGACGCGCTTCGTCGCCGATGCCCACGCCGCCGGGCTGCTGGTACATCCTTATACCTTCCGCGCCGAGAACCAGTTTCTGCCCGCGGAGCTGCAACGTGGCGACAGCCCGGCAGAGCGAGGCGATATAGAGGCGGAGCTGCGCGCCTTCCTGGCCGCCGGCATCGACGGCCTGTTCATCGACCAGCCAGACATCGCCGTGCGCCTGCGCCGTAGCCTGGATTAGCCACGCAGGGGCGTAATCCGGGTTGGTTTTTGCCAATGCAGCCACAACGGTTATGCTGGCCAGTGGATCGATAACCGCCGGGAGATCGCGTGGCCTTACCCAAGCTGCAACGCCTATGGCTCTGCGAGGCCGTACGCCTGCGAGAAGAACATGCCGGGCTGCTCGAAGACAGCGAAGCCAACCGCCGTGCCCAGGTGGCAGGCGGTGATCTGGCCACGCGTATCGAAAACCGCGCCCTGCTACTGGCCGAGCGGGACGGCCAGCAGCAAGCGCAACGCCATTGGCTGCAGGGCGCTCGCCTGGCGTTGCTGCTGCTCGGCCTGCTGGCCCTGGCCAGCGGCGCGGGCCTGGCGGTAGCGGCATTGGGCGACGGGCAGACGCCGGTCAATGTGTTCTGGGCTCTTGGCAGCCTGCTCGGTCTGCACCTGCTGATGCTGCTCGGCTGGATCTTCGGCCTGCTGCTTGGCGGCGGCCATGGCGCGGTGCTCGGGCGCATCTGGCTATGGCTCAGCGAAAAGCTGGCCCGCGACGCCAGCGCGCTGCACACCGGCCCGGCGCTGATCCTGCTGCTGCGCCGACAGCGCCTCAATCGCTGGTTGATCGGCATGGCCGTGCACGGACTCTGGCTGGTGGCGCTGACCACGGCCCTGCTGATGCTGCTGGCACTGCTTTCCACACGCCGTTACGGCTTCGTCTGGGAAACCACCCTGCTGGGCGGCGATACCTTCGTCGCCCTGACCCAGGCCCTCGGCGCCCTGCCCGGCCTGCTGGGCTTTCCGGTGCCCGATGCCGCCACCGTTCGCGCCAGCGGCGACAGCCCGCTGCCACTGGAGTCGGCACGGCATGCCTGGGCCGGCTGGCTGATCGGCGTGGTCGTGCTCTACGGCCTGCTGCCGCGCCTGCTGCTGGGACTGGTGTGCCTGTGGCGCTGGCGAACCGGTGTGGCCAATCTGCAACTGGACGTGGAGCTGCCGGGTTATGGCCTGCTGCGCGAACGTCTGCAACCCAACAGCGAACGCCTGGGCGTGTGCGATGCGGAGCCGGCGCAGCTCTATCAGGTACAGTCCGGCGCCGGAGCCGACGCCAGCCAGGGTGCGCTGCTGGTGGCCGTCGAACTGGACGACCGCCGTCCCTGGCCACCAGTGTTACCCAAGTCGGTCGCCGACGCCGGCATCATCGACAGCCGCGAGCAGCG
Organism: Phytopseudomonas daroniae; assembly: GCF_004327275.1. NCBI lineage: Bacteria > Pseudomonadati > Pseudomonadota > Gammaproteobacteria > Pseudomonadales > Pseudomonadaceae > Phytopseudomonas > Phytopseudomonas daroniae. Next base: position 84,334 of record NZ_QJUJ01000003.1, on the reverse strand, counting down.
CCGCCAGTTGCTCGACCAGCTCACTCGCTTCCCGCCGGCTCGCCTGGCCATCGCCTGCGACCCACGGCGCTCGCCGGATCGCGGCAGCCTGGCGCTGCTCGCGGAGCTGGCACGCTGCGCCGGTACCACGCGCATCTGGCTGCTCCAACCGCCACCTGGCGAAACCCTGGACAGCGAGCGCCTTGGCGACTGGCACAAGGCGCTGGATCAACTGCAACTGGCCCACGAAGGCAGCTCGCCCTTGACCTGGCTGGAGACTGGCCATGACTGAAGAGAACCGTAAGGGGGGATCGGGGCGCGTAGCCGACGCTCTTTTCATCCACCGTGCAGATGTAAAGCCTGGTGGATGGATGAAGCGTCATCCACTCTACGTCGGCGTAGGAGCCGCGACCGCGCGGCGAATGGTTGTCACGCCGAATGTCTGGCGGGATGGCTACTATCGCATCGCCTCGAAGGCAGGACTCCTACGGAGCCGGCGAACTGTGGAGAATCGGCACTCATGAGCCACCCGCTGAAGCTCGCCGTGGTCGGCCACACCAACGTCGGCAAGACCTCGCTGTTGCGTACCCTGACCCGCGACGTCGGTTTCGGCGAGGTCTCGCATCGCCCCAGTACCACCCGCCACGTCGAGGGCGCGCGCCTGTCGGTGGACGGCGAAGCGCTGCTGGAGCTGTACGACACACCCGGCCTGGAAGATGCCATCGCCCTGCTCGACTACCTCGATCAGCTGGATCGCCCCGGCGAACGCCTCGACGGCCCCGCCCGCCTGGCGCGCTTCATGGAGGGCAGCGAGGCGCGCCAGCGCTTCGAACAGGAAGCCAAGGTGTTGCGCCAGTTGCAGGCATCGGACGCCGGCCTTTACGTGATCGACGCCCGCGAGCCGGTGCTGGCCAAGTACCGCGACGAGCTGAACGTGCTGGCCATGTGCGGCCGCCCACTGCTGCCGGTGCTCAACTTCGTGGCCAGCGCCAATCACCGCGAAGACGACTGGCGCGAAGCACTGGCACGCCTCGGCCTGCATGCCCTGGTGCGTTTCGACAGCGTGGCGCCGCCGCTGGACGGTGAGCGCCGGCTGTACGAAAGCCTGGCACTGATGCACGAGAAATCGCGCCCGCAGTTGCAACGCCTGATCGACGATCATGAAGCCCAGCGCGTTACCCGTCACCGCAGCGCCAAGCGTCTGATCGCCGAGCTGCTGGTCGACTGCGCCGCCTGCCGGCGCATCGTGGCGGGCGATGCCGAACGGGAAAAAACCGCCATCGGCGAACTCCGTAAAGAGGTGCGCCAGCGCGAACAGCGCTGCGTGGAAGCACTACTGCGCCTGTACGCCTTCCGCCGCGAAGATGCCCGCGCCGATGACTTGCCGTTGCTGGACGGCCGCTGGGGCGACGACCTGTTCAACCCGGAAACCATCAAACAGCTGGGCATCCGCCTGGGCGGCGGCGCAGCCGCGGGTGCGGCAGCCGGCGCTGGCGTGGATCTGCTGGTCGGCGGCCTGACCCTGGGTACTGCGGCGCTGGCCGGCGCGCTGCTCGGCGGCGGCGCCCAGACCCTGCGCAACTATGGCTCGCGCCTCAAGGGCAAGCTCCAGGGGCAACGTGAGCTGACCGTCGACGATGCCGTGCTGCGCCTGCTCGCCCTGCGTCAGCAGCACTTGCTGCAGGCTCTCGACAACCGTGGCCACGCGGCGGTGGAAGCGGTGCGCCTCGACGCCCTGCAGGACAGCCAGTGGCGCGAGGGCAAGCTGCCTAGCGCACTGCGCATCGCCCGGGCACGGCCGGAATGGTCGTCCCTGAACCCCGGTGCCCGCCTCGATCAGGTCGAGCGACTAGAGCAGGTGGAACGCCTGGCCAAGGAAATCGATGCGGGTTGAACGCTGCCTTTTTCAGGAGTCGCCATGACCACAGCGCCACTCGGCAATCTCTTCACCGACAGCGAGCCACCCGCCCAGGGCGAACGCTTCGAAACCCTGCTGAGCCACCGCAACCTGGTGATCGAACGCATCCTCAGTTCGGCTCGCATCGAAGCCGTGGACTACGTCCAGGAACAGGACGAATGGGTGGTACTGGTGCGCGGCCAGGCACGGATGACCGTCGCGGGAAAGGCCGTGGAACTGGCGGCCGGCGACCACCTGTTCCTGGCAGCCGGCACGCCCCACCGCGTGGAGCGCACGTCCGACGGCGCACTATGGCTGGCAGTGCACCTGCATCCATCCAGTATCCCGTAGGGTGGAAGACGCTTCACCTACGCGGCCCGACCCTTCCACCACAAGATCTGCACCACAAGCTAGCGCCTGAGCAGGCTCGTCCACAGCGTCGCCGCTACGATCAGAAATCCGCCGACCCAGGCCTGCACGGTCAGTTGCTCACTCAGCCACAGTACGGCGAACAGCGCCCCGAACAGTGGCTCGCTGCCCATCAGCAGCGACACCCGCGTAGGGCTGCTGCGGCGCAGCGCATAGTTCTGCACGAAGAACGCGAACAGCGTGGCGAACAGCACCAGGTACAGGGTGCCGATCCAGAACGCCGGCTCCACCGGCAAGGCGGGCAACCCGCCTGGCAGGGTCAGCACGCCGAGTAGCAGGCAGCCGAAACCGATCACTCCGGTCTGCACTGCCGTCAAGGCCAGCGCCGGCACCTGGGTATGAGCGGTGAGCTTGCCGGTCAGGCAGACCAACACGGCGCGCAGCAAGGCCGCCATCAGCATCAGGCCATCACCCAGGTTGAATTGCAGATCGACGCCACCGCTGAGCAGCCAGGTGCCGAACAGCGACAGCGCAACCGCTGGCAGCATGCGCGAGTCGGGCCTGCGATCGAACATCAACCACTCGACGAATGGCGTGATGACCACGCACAGGCTGATCAGAAACGCTGCATTGCTGGCCGAGGTGTGCAGCACGCCGTAGGTTTCGCACAGGAAGATGGCCAGCATCACACCGCCGAGCGGGATGCCCGGCGCCCACGCCTGGCGCCCCTCGCCGCGCAACTGCGGCAGCAGGATCAGAAAGGTCAGACAGAAACGCACGGCGAGAAAGCCAAGCACCGGATAGAAAACCAGCGCCTGCTTGGCCACGCCGTAGCTGGTACCCCAGACCAGCGCCACCAAGAGTAGCAGCAGGTCGCTGACTTGCAGCAGGCGCGAAGGGGAACGGCTGATCAGGGTGGACATGGCGGAGCTTCCTGGAGAATCGGTAAGAAGCGCATTGTCCATTGCGTCTCTCAGCGTGATAATCCATCACTCATGAACAATACCTATTCCCCATGCGCACGAATCTAACTCCACAGCTGCTCCCTTATCTGGCCATCTTCGTACGCGTGGTCGAGGCCGGCAGCTTTTCTGCCGCTGCTCGCCAGCAGGGCAGCACGGCTTCGGCGGTGAGCCGGCAGATCGCCCATCTCGAGCAGACCCTCGGCGTACGCCTGCTGGAGCGCACCACTCGCCGCCTGCGCCTGAGCGAAGCCGGCAGCGAAGTGTTCGAGCGCTGCAAGGATATGCTCGACGCCGCTCAGGCAGCCCTGGACGTGGGCGAACAGTTGATGAGCCGGCCCCGCGGCCGGGTGCGCCTGAGCGTGCCCAAGGCCTTTGGTCGTTTTCTGGTCACGCCACTGATGAACGACTTCCTGCAGCGCTACCCGGAGGTGGATGTCAGCCTCAACCTCAGCGACCGCAGCCCGGATCTGATCAGCGAACAGTTCGACCTGCTGGTGAGCATCACCGATCAGCCACCACCCACCCTGGCCGGCAGGCCGCTGTGCCATGTCGAACAATTGCTGTGTGCGAGCCCCGACTACCTGCAACGCCACGGCATGCCTCAGCACCCCAGCGAACTGGTGCGTCACGCCTGCCTGTATCTGGACGAAACGCCAGACGATCACCGCTGGCACTTCAGCAACGGGCCAGAGCAATGCGTGGTGGCGGTGAGCGGCCGCTTCGCCAGCAACCACAGCGAAGTACGCCTGACCGGAGCGCTCGACCATCTGGGCATCGCCTGCCTGCCACGCTTCACCGCCGCCGCCGCACTGGCAACTGGCGCGCTGCTACCGGTGCTGCCACAGTGGCGCTACACCGGCTCCTACCAGGGCACCGCGTGGATTCTCTACCACCCGACCCGCCATCTGCCGCCCAAACTGCGGGTGCTGATCGACCACCTGGCCGAAGGGCTGGGCAAGGGCTCATCGATATGACCTGGCTGACAGGACGATTTCGCCAATGGCTGGAGCAGCGGCGGCTCGAGCGCGAACCGGTTTGTACAGCGGATCACATCACGCTCGAAGATATCGATACCGAGACGGGTAACCGCTTGCTGGACAGCCTCAAGGCCGAGGGCTGGCAGGTGGTCGCTCAGTACAGCCCACTCGCCTTCGACAAGGGCATCGACTACGACAGCTACAGGCTGCGTCGCGGGCCGCAAGAGCTGAAGCTGGAATGGGACAACTGGATGGAGTGGAAACTCAGCGGGTCGAGCAAATGCGTCGAGGAGATCGCCCGGCGCTTTTCATTGCGAACCTGAGCGAGCCACTTCCCGGATTACGCCTGCAGTACGCTCGGCAATCGCCCCACGGCTCCTACGGGAGCGTGGCGGACACCACGGGTGCAGGAGCCCGCTTGCGAGCGATGAATAAATATCGCTCGCCCGTGACGAAGCAGCCTAGACCGCCACCGGCGCCTTGATATGCGGATGCGCTTCATAGCCGACCAGCTCGAAATCCTCGAAACGGAAGGCGAACAGATCCTTCACCTCGGGATTGAGCTTCATGGTCGGCAGCGGCAGCGGCTCGCGGGTCAGTTGCAGATCGGCCTGCTCCAGATGGTTGGCGTACAGGTGGCAGTCGCCGCCCGTCCAGATGAACTCGCCCGGTTGCAGGCCAGTCACCTGGGCCACCATCAGGGTCAGCAGCGCATAGCTGGCGATATTGAAAGGCACGCCGAGGAAGATGTCCGCCGAACGCTGATACAGCTGGCAGCTGAGCTTGCCGTCGGCGACGTAGAACTGGAACAGCGCGTGGCACGGCGGCAGGGCCATCTGCTCGACCAGCGCCGGGTTCCAGGCGGATACCATCAGGCGGCGCGAGTCCGGGTTCTTCCTGATCATCTCGATCAGCTTGGCGATCTGGTCGACCGACTCGCCGTTCGGCGCCGGCCAGTTGCGCCACTGATAGCCGTACACCGGCCCGAGGTCGCCGTTCTCGTCGGCCCACTCATCCCAGATGCGCACGCCGTTGTCCTTCAGGTACTTGATGTTGGTGTCGCCCTGCAGGAACCACAGCAGCTCATGAATGATGGACTTGAGGTGGCATTTCTTGGTGGTCACCAGGGGAAAGCCGTCGGCCAGGTCGAAGCGCATCTGGTGCGCGAACACGCTGTAGGTACCGGTGCCGGTGCGGTCTTCCTTGAAGGTGCCGTTCTCGCGCACATGGCGCATCAGGTCGAGGTACTGTTTCATTGCGCGACTCCCTGGGCGGCCTGGCGTTTGTAGGCGTAGGCGATCAGGCCCAGGCCGGCGAGGATCATCGGTACGCAGAGCACCTGGCCCATGGTCAGCCAGCCCCAGGCCAGGTAACCGAGCTGAGCATCCGGCACGCGAACGAACTCGACGATGAAACGGAAGATGCCGTAGCACACCGCGAACATGCCCGAGACCGCCATGGTCGGCCGTGGTTTGCGCGAGTAGAACCAGAGGATGGTGAACAAGGCCACGCCTTCCAGGGCGAACTGGTACAGCTGCGAAGGGTGACGCGCCAGTTGCTCGGGGTCGGTGGGGAACACCATCGCCCAGGGTACGTCACTGGCCTTGCCCCACAGCTCGGCATTGATGAAGTTACCGATACGCCCGGCGCCCAGACCGATCGGCACCAGTGGCGCGATAAAGTCCATCAGTTCGAAGAAACTCTTGCCGTTGCGCTTGCCGAACCACCAGGTGGCCAGCATCACGCCGATCAGCCCGCCGTGGAACGACATGCCGCCCTTCCACACTTCGAGGATCAGCAGCGGGTTGGCGATGTAGGCCGACAGGTCATAGAACAGCACGTAACCCAGGCGGCCGCCGACGATCACCCCCATGGCCACCCAGAACACCAGGTCGGACAGTTTCTCCTTGCTCCAGCCCGGATCGAAGGCGTGCAGCCGGCGCGAAGCGAGGAACCAGGCACCGCCGATGCCGACCAGGTACATCAGGCCGTACCAGTGAATCTGCAGAAAGCCCAGGTCGAGGGCGACCGGATCAATATTCGGGTAGGGCAGCATCAGGATTCCTCACAACAGAAAATTCAGGCCGACGATGACCAGCAGCAATGCGAACAGACGCTTGAGCACACGCGGCGACAAACGATGGGCCAGGCGCGCACCGGTGCGCGCGAAAAACACGCTGGTCAGGGCGATACCCAGCAGCGCCGGCAGATAAACGTAACCCAGGCTCCAGTCAGGCAGACGCGCGTCACCCCAACCCAGCCACAGATAACTCAAAGCGCCAGCCGCCGCGATGGGCCAGCCGCACGCCGAAGATGTCGCCACCGCCTGCTGCATGGACACGCCGCGCCAGGCCAGGAACGGCACGGTCAACGAGCCGCCACCGATGCCGATGATCGCCGATGCCCAGCCGATCACGCCACCGGCGACGCCCAGGCCGGTCTTGCCGGGCACGTCACGGCTGGCCTTGGGCTTGAGATCCACAGCCAGTTGCAGGGCGACGCACAGAGCGAATACGCCAATGATCTTCTGCAGCACCTGGCCGTCGATGGCGTCTGCGGTCACCGCGCCAAGTACCGAGCCCAGCACGATACCCACGGTGAGCCAGACGAACAGCCCCCAGCGTACCGCACCGCGGCTGTGATGCTCGCGCACGGCATTGATCGAGGTGAACAGGATGGTGGCCAACGACGTGCCTACTGCCATATGGGTCAACACGGAGGCATCGAAGCCCTGGGCGGTGAAGCTGATGATCAGCACCGGCACGATGATCATGCCGCCACCGACGCCAAACAGCCCGGCCAGCAGGCCCGCCGCTGCGCCGAGCAGTATGTAGATTAAGAAGACCATGATGTTTCCGCCAAGCGATGCGGCATGGTAACGGAAGCCGGCCATGCACTCTACTTCACGACGATTGGTGGCTTTGCGTAAAGTGGCACTTTCCATGGATGAGAAACCCACTGTGTTCAACACACTTTATCTGCGTATCGCCTGCGATCACCTGCATATGACGCATCTGGAAAGCGGTAACGAACTGGAACTGCAGGCCGAGCCGCCCTTCAGCAACGTGCGTTTGCTGGTCGCCGATTTCAGCATTGCCGATCAGCTGATCAAGAAGGCTGCTCAGTCATTGATCCGTAAACGCTTCCTGCGCCCGAGCCTGCCACCGCGCATGGTCATTCATCCGCTCGAACGACTGGAAGGCGGGCTTTCTCAGGTCGAAGAGCGCCTGCTGCTCGAATTGGGCAAAGGTAGCGGTGCAAGCAAGGTCGTGGTGCATGTCGGCGAGCCCCTCGACGCCGCAGGTGTGCGCGCCAGACTGGAGCGCCCATGTGCCTGATCGTCCTTGCCTGGCGCCCCGGCCATAGCCTGCCACTGCTGGTCGCCGCCAATCGCGACGAATTCCATGCGCGCCCCAGCGCCGCTCTCTTTGAATGGCCGGAAATGCCAGGGCTGGTTGCCGGACGTGACCTGCAGGCCGGCGGCACCTGGCTCGGCATTGCCCCTGGCGGGCGCTTCGCTGCCCTGACCAATATCCGCGACCCGCGTTCAGCCCAGGGCGCCCGCTCAAGGGGTGAGCTGCCTCTGCGCTTTCTACAGGATGACCTGCCTCCCGAAGCCTTTCTGAACAGGCTGCGCAGCGAAGCGAATGAGTACAGCGGTTTCAATCTGCTGGTCGGCGACCGTCAGGCACTCTGGCACTTCAACTCCCAGAGCAACCAGGCTCGAGCCTTGCCTGCGGGTATCCATGGGGTGTCCAACGCGGATATGGACACGCCGTGGCCGAAGCTGCAGCGCGCCAAGGCGATGCTTGCCAGAGCGCTGGAGACCGCCGACGAGGAATCGCTATTCGCCCTGCTGGCCGATCGCGCAAAACCTGAAGACCAGGCACTACCGGATACGGGCGTAGGTCTCGGCACCGAGCGCTTGCTGTCCAGCGTATTTATCGCCAGCCCGAACTACGGCACCCGCGCCAGTACTCTGCTGTTCACCCATGCAAACGGAGCGCGACGCGTGATCGAACGCAGCTTCGGGGTCGAGGGCATACCTATCGGCGAGGTGAGATTCGAGGAGTAGCGCCTCGGCTCGAAAATGAGTTCGCAGGATGGGTCGCACCTACGCGGCCCGACCCATCCACGGGCTGATCAAAGGCGAAAGAGGCCTGTCGGTGACCCGCGTTGAACCATGGATCACGGCCTTCGGCCCCGGATTACGCCTGCGGCTAATCCAGGCTACGTTCGGCCACGACCTGTAGGTTGGATTAGCCCGTAGGATGGGTGAAACCCATCAATTTCCGATGGGTTTCACCCATCCTACGACCGTCCGCTTGCGCCTTGATGCCGCCATTCGATAACCGGCGACGAATGGCTACGCCTGAATATCCGACGCCGGGTTGATCATCCGGCCCAGGCCGAGGTTGCGCAGGGCCAGTTGCAGGGTGCTGTGGATAACCTGCGGGTTGTCGATGCGCATCGCCTGGCTCAGCAGATCCTTGGCCTTGCCCATGCTGATCTGGCGCAGCAACCACTTCACCTTGGGCAGGTTGGTGGCGTTCATCGACAGGCTGTCGAAACCCATCGCCATCAGCAATACGGCAGCGCTCGGGTCACCGGCCATTTCGCCGCAGATGCTCACCGGCTTGCCTTCGGCATGGGCGTCTTCGACCACTTTACTCAAGGCCTGCAGAACAGCGGGATGGAGGAAGTCGTAGAGGTCGGCGACGCGCGGGTTGTTGCGATCCACCGCCAGCAGGTATTGGGTCAGGTCGTTGGAACCGACCGAAAGGAAGTCGACTTGGCGTGCCAGGTCGCGGGTCTGGTAGACGGCAGCGGGAATCTCGATCATCACGCCGATGGGCGGCAGTGGTACATCGGTACCTTCGTCGCGCACTTCGCCCCAGGCGCGGTGAATCAGATGCAGCGATTCTTCCAGCTCCTGGATGCCGGAAATCATCGGCAGCAGGATGCGCAGGTTATCCAGCCCTTCGCTGGCCTTGAGCATGGCGCGCACCTGCACCAGGAAAATTTCCGGGTGGTCGAGGGTCACGCGGATGCCGCGCCAACCAAGGAAGGGGTTGTCTTCCTTGATCGGGAAATAGCTCAGCGCCTTGTCGCCACCGATATCCAGCGTACGCATGGTCACGGGCAGCGGATGGAAGGCCGCCAGTTGCTCGCGGTAGATCGCCAGCTGTTCCTTCTCGCTGGGGAAGCGATCCTTGATCATGAACGGCACTTCGGTGCGGTACAGGCCAACGCCTTCGGCACCACGCTCCTGGGCCCGCACCACATCGGCAAGCAGGCCGGTATTGACCCACAGCGGCATGTGATGACCGTCCAGGGTCTCGCAGGGCAGCGCACGCAGGGCGTCGAGGCCCTTGGTCAGCTGGCGATCTTCCTCGACCACATCGGCATACTGCTTGCGCAGGATTTCGCTGGGGTTGGTGAAGACTTCGCCGTGGTAACCATCGACGATCAACTGAATGCCGTCGATCTTCGAATACGGCAGCTCGACCGCGCCCATCACCGTGGGAATGCCCATGGCACGGGCGAAGATCGCCACATGGGAGTTGCCCGACCCCTGTACCGACACCAGGCCGACCAGCTTGCCTTCCGGCACTTCGCCGAGCATGGCAGGCGACAGCTCTTCGGCGACCAGAATGCAGTTGTCCGGGTAGACCAGCGTCTGCTGCCGTGCCTGTTGCAGGTAGGCGAGCAGACGGCGGCCAAGATCCCTGACGTCCGATGCACGCTCGCGCAGGTAGGCATCGTCCATCAGTTCGAAGCGGTTGATGTGCTCGCTGACCACATGCCGCAGCGCGCCCTGGGCCCATTGGCCGGTCTTGATGATCTTGACCACTTCGTTACCGAGAGCGGCGTCTTCGAGCATCATCAGGTAGACGTCGAACAGCGCGCGCTCTTCCGGGCGCAACTGGGTAGCCATGCGCTCCGAGAGGTTGCGCATGTCGCCACGCACACCTTCCAGCGCATCGTTGAACAGTTTCAGCTCGGCATCGATATCGGTGACTACCCTGTCGGGCACCACCTCCAGATCGGCTGGCGGCAGCACCACCACAGCGGTACCGACGGCAGCACCGGGCGAGCCTGGCACACCGACGAACTTGGCTTCCTGGATACCCTTGCCCTGCCTGCCCAGGCCGCGGATCGAGCCGGTGGCCTCGGCGTGGGCGATAACCCCGGCGAGCTGCGCGCTCATGGTCACCAGGAAGGCTTCTTCACCCTCATCGAACTGGCGGCGCTCTTTCTGCTGCACGACCAGCACGCCCATCACCCGGCGGTGGTGGATGATCGGCGAGCCGAGGAAGGAGGCGTAGCGTTTTTCACCAGTCTCGGCGAAGTAGCGATAGCGTGGGTGCTCGGAGGCGTTCTCGAGGTTCAGCGGCTCTTCACGGGTACCGACCAGGCCGACCAGGCCTTCGTTGGGCGCCATGCTGACCTTGCCGATGGAGCGTTTGTTGAGGCCATCGGTGGCCATCAGCACGAAACGGTTGCTCTCCGGATCGAGCAGGTAAACCGAACACACCTGGGTGCCCATGGTTTCCTTGACGCGCTGCACGATGATGCCCAGCGCCGCCTTGAGATCCTTGGCGGCGTTGACTTCCTGGACGATCTTGCGCAGCGTGTTGAGCATGCCTGACCCTGTCTAGTCCCGTGCCAGCAGGCGCGGTGCGAGTTCCTTGAGCGCGCGACGATAAACTTCGCGCTTGAATGTGACCACCTGCCCCAACGGATACCAGTAACTGACCCAGCGCCAGCCGTCGAACTCGGGCTTGCCGGTCAGATCCATGCGCACCCGCTGCTCATCAGCGGTCAGGCGCAACAAAAACCACTTCTGCTTCTGGCCGATGCACAGCGGTTGGCTGTGGGTACGCACCAGGCGCTGCGGCAGACGATACCTCAACCAGCCCCGGGTACAGGCGAGAATTTTCACATCCTGCTGCTCGAGGCCCACTTCTTCGTTCAATTCGCGGTACAACGCCTCTTCCGGCGTTTCGCGGTCATTGATGCCGCCTTGCGGGAACTGCCAGGCATCCTGGTTAATTCGACGCGCCCAGAGCACCTGGCCGACATCATTGGTGAGAATGATGCCGACGTTGGGGCGAAAACCATCAGGATCGATCACGGCGCACAACCTCGTAAACGCATGTTCCGGCATTGTTCCACAAAGCTCGGGACAGCGGCAACGCGCCCGCAAGGGACTTCGCAACAGCCCGGCCGCGATGCCCCAATCAGGTTTTCCCCAGCCCGGCAAAGCCGCTATTCTGGCGCCTTCCATGGCCCTGTATGAAGAGGTGGCTCTGTGCGTTTGGCTTTATTCGATCTCGACAACACCCTGCTCGGCGGCGACAGCGACCACGCCTGGGGCGACTGGCTGTGCGAGCGCGGCATTCTCGATGGCGCGACCTACAAGGCCCGCAACGATGCCTTCTACCAGGATTACCTGGCCGGGCGCCTGAACATCACCGACTACCTGAACTTCACCCTGGACATCTTCGGCCGTACCGAAATGGCACAGCTGCAGGCGTGGCATGAGCAATTCATGGCCGAATGCATCGAACCGATCATTCTGCCGAAGGGGCTGGCCCTGCTCGACGAGCACCGCGCGGCTGGCGACAAGCTGCTGATCATCACCGCCACCAACCGTTTCGTCACCGCGCCGATCGCCGCGCGCCTGGGCGTCGATACGCTACTGGCTACCGAGTGCGAGATGGTCGACGGCCGCTATACCGGCCGCACCACCGATGTGCCGTGCTTCCGCGAAGGCAAGGTCACCCGCCTGGAGCGCTGGCTGCAGGAAAACGGCTTCGACCTGTCCGACAGCAGCTTCTACAGCGACTCGATGAACGACCTGCCGCTGCTGGAACAGGTCAGCCGGCCAGTCGCCGTCGACCCCGATCCGAACCTGTTGGCCGAAGCGCAGAAACGCGGCTGGCCAGTCATCTCTCTGCGCGACTGAAGCACACCGCGCGGCCAGCCTGTGCCGGGGCACCGCCCACGCACGCGCAAGGAGCCACATGTCGTTACCCATCGATCAACGCGCTTCGCGACCGCTCGTGGTGGTCGCGCTGGCCACTGCCCTGTGCCTGGCCGGCGACTCCATGCTGTATATCGCCCTGCCCGTCTACTGGCGCGAAGTCGGTCTCGATGCGCTCTGGCAGGTCGGTGTGCTGCTGTCGGTCAACCGCCTCATTCGCCTGCCATTCAACCCACTGATCGGTTGGCTGTACCAACGCATCAGTCTGCGCACCGGGTTGCTGCTGGCCACCGTGCTCGGCGCCGCCACGACCTTCGGCTACGGTATCGCCAAAGGCTTTCTCGCCTGGCTGCTGCTGCGCGCGGCCTGGGGCATCAGCTGGTCGTTCTTTCGGATTGGCGGCCTGTCGGCGGTGGTCTATTGCTCGAACGGGCAGTCACGCGGCCAGTCGATGGGTCTGTACAACGGTCTCTATCGGCTCGGCAGCCTCGCCGGCATGCTGCTTGGCGGCTTGCTGGTGCCACTCTATGGTTTGCCGGCGCTGGCTCTGAGCTTCGCCGGCATGGCCCTGCTGGGGGTGCCACTGCTGCTGCGTCACTTCCACCTGCCCTCGAGCTACGGCGAACAACAGGTAACGGCCACGCAGAGTACCCGCACCTCACGAGATGGCACGCGGATAGTTGGCACGTATCGGGTGATCGCCAGTGGTTTCTGCATCGCCATGCTGATCCAGGGTGTACTGGCGGCGACACTGAGCGCTCTGATCGAACACTTCTATGGCAGCCAGCTCGACCTCTTCGGCCTGCTGCTCGGCGCCACCGCCTTATCCGGCATCCTGCAGGCGCTGCGCTGGTCATGGGAGCCCTGGCTGGGCCGGCGCTTCGGCGCCTGGTCAGATGGCCCGCGCGGCCGTTCCCAACTCTACGGCTGGGCGCTGCTGGGCGCCGCCCTGAGCTTTGGCTTGATGGCCAGCGGCTTGCCCTTGCTACCCTGGATCGCCGTGACCCTGCTGGTGATGCTGCTGGCGACGGCGCTGACCACGCTCACAGACGCGCTGGCCAGCGATGTTGCCAGTGCCGGCAATGTCGTCGCCTTCATGACGCGTTACTCGATAGCCCAGGATCTGGGCGCCGCACTGGGGCCGCTGCTCGCCTACCTGCTGATAGGGCTGGTCGACGGCTTCGCCTGGCTGTATTGGGGCGGATCGCTGATCTACCTGCTGCTGGCCCTGAGCTGGCTGCGGCGCGCGAACCAGGCGCGCAGCTGATCAGGTCGGTTTGGCGCCCATGACGGCCATGATCGCCAACAGCAATACGACGATCAGCGCCGTATAGGCCACCACGAAACGCAGCAGCTTGGTCGGAACCGGGCCGGTGGCCAGAACCTGCCAGACGCCTAGACGCCCGAGCAGCAGCAAGCCGGCGATCATCAACACGGCAAAGAGGATGCTGCCCAGCAACAGCCAGGTCTGGCTCAGCGGCCAGCCGGCCAGGTTGACCATCCACCAGCCGGTCACCGGCAGACTCAGCGCCAGCAGGGCGAATACCGGCAGACTGATGGTGCGGGTGCGCTGCAACTTGCGTTGCAAGACGACGCTATCGCCGTTGCGCCAGGCTTTCCAGAGCATGAAAGCATGGGCCAGCACGCCAAGCAGCAGCAAGATGCCGGGCAGGCCGTGAAGAACTCTCAACAGCAGATAATGCTCCATCAGGGTTTTCCTTATAGGTATGGTTCAGGCTGGCGGAGATGAACGATACCGGTAAATACCGAGCGGTACCGTGATCTACGCCAGCCGCTGATTCATGGGTATAGCCGGGAAAAACACCACGCTCATCGCCTACCCCACCGGCCGTGTTACCTAACCGAGAAACAGCTTGTAGGCCGGGTTGTCGCTTTCGTCCCAGTAGGGGTAACCAATGGCATCCAGCGCTGGCGCGAGCAGATGGCGCTCGTCTTCCGGCACTTGCAGGGCAGCCAGCACACGCCCATCGGCAGCGCCATGGTTGCGGTAGTGGAACAGGGTGATGTTCCAACGCCCGCCCAGTTTGTTGAGGAAGTTGAACAGCGCGCCCGGCCGCTCCGGGAACTCGAAACGGAATACGCATTCGTCCGGCACGGCAGCGGCATGGCCGCCGACGGTATGGCGGATATGCAGCTTGGCCAGCTCGTTGTCGGTCAGGTCGATGACCGGGAAGCCCTGCCCGCGCAGGTTTTCCACCAGCGCCACACGCGGGTCGTGCTCCGGGTGGGTCTGTACACCGACGAAGATATGCGCCTCGCCGTCCTGGTGATAGCGGTAGTTGAATTCAGTGATCTGCCGCTTGCCGATGGCCTCGCAGAAGGCCTTGAAGCTGCCCGGCTTCTCCGGAATGGTGACGGCGATGATCGCCTCGCGCTTCTCGCCCAATTCGGCGCGCTCGGCGACATGGCGCAGGCGGTCGAAGTTGACGTTGGCGCCGGAGTCGATGCCCACCAGCACCTGGCCGCTGATGTTCTCACGCTCGACGTACTTCTTGATCCCGGCCACGGCCAGGGCGCCGGCCGGCTCGGTGATCGAGCGGGTGTCGTCGTAGATGTCCTTGATCGCCGCGCAGATCTCGTCGGTGCTGACGGTGATCACTTCATCGACGCACAGCTTGCAGATATCGAAGGTGTGCTGGCCGATCTGCGCCACCGCCACGCCATCGGCGAACAGCCCGACCTGCGGCAACACCACCCGCTCGCCGGCGGCCAGGGCCTGCTGCAGGCAGTTGGAGTCGTCCGGCTCGACACCGATCACTCGGGTCTCCGGACGCAGGTATTTGACGTAGGCGGCGATGCCGGCGATCAGACCGCCACCACCGACCGGCACGAAGATGGCGTCCAGCGGGCCCTGGTGCTGACGGAGGATCTCCATCGCCACGGTGCCCTGGCCGGCGATCACGTGCGGATCGTCGTAGGGATGGACGTACACCAGGCCCTTTTCCTCGACCAGTTTCAGCGAGTGAGCCAATGCTTCGGGAAAGGCATCGCCATGCAGCACCACCTTGCCGCCACGGGAGCGCACGCCCTGAACCTTGAGCTCAGGCGTGGTGCGCGGCATGACGATGGTCGCTTTCACGCCCATGTGCTTGGCGGCCAATGCCAGGCCCTGGGCGTGGTTGCCAGCCGAGGCGGTGACCACGCCGCGGGCCAGCTCTTCGGGGGTCAATTGCGCCAGTTTGTTGTAGGCGCCACGAATCTTGAACGAGTAGACCGGCTGCAGATCCTCGCGCTTGAGCAGAATCTGATTGCCCAGGCGTTCGGAAAGTTGGCGAGCGGGTTGCAGCGGGGTTTCCACGGCAACGTCATAGACACGGGAGGTCAGGGTCTTCTTGACGTACTGTTCGAGCATGGCAGGCATCGCAGGCGGCTTTACGGGGAACCCCGGAGTCTACCGCAGCCATCCGCCGAGCGACCATACGAATTCCGGGGTTTTGCCGGTTATAATGGCCGCTCCGCTTCCCCACTCTCTCTCGTGGAACCCGCATGACCCAGGATCAGCTCAAACAAGCCGTGGCCCAGGCTGCCGTCGACTTCATCCTTCCCAAGCTCGACGCCAAGAGCGTCATCGGGGTCGGCACCGGCTCCACGGCCAACTGTTTCATCGATGCCCTGGCCAGGCACAAGATGGAATTCGACGGCGCCGTGGCCAGTTCCGAAGCCACCGCCGCACGCCTCAAGAGCCACGGCATTGCGGTGTATGAACTGAACACCGTCAGCGACCTGGAGTTCTACGTCGACGGCGCCGACGAGAGCGACGAACGCCTGAACCTGATCAAGGGCGGCGGCGCGGCCCTGACCCGCGAGAAGATCGTCGCCGCCGTGGCCCGTACCTTCATCTGCATCGCCGACGGCAGCAAGCTGGTGCCTGTGCTCGGCGCCTTCCCGCTGCCGGTGGAAGTGATTCCCATGGCCCGCAGCCATGTGGCCCGTGAGCTGGTCAAGCTGGGCGGCGACCCGGTGTACCGCGAAGGCGTGCTGACCGATAACGGCAATGTGATCCTCGATGTGCACAACATGAGCATCACCGACCCGCAGAAGCTGGAGCGCGACATCAACGCCATCGTCGGCGTGGTCACCAACGGCCTGTTCGCCGCCCGCCCGGCCGACCTGTTGCTGCTGGGCACCGCCGAGGGTGTGAAATCGCTGACACGCTGAACCCGGATTACACCTTGAACCCGGATTACGCCTGCGGCTAATCCAGGCTACGTCATGTGCGTGACCTGGTGCGTGACCTGGAAAGCCGAGTCGTCACTCGGCCTTTTTTTCGAAGGTGTAGAACAGGTTTGGCTCGCTGATCATGTAGATCACCCCGTTCTCGTCCAGCGCGATACCCTCGGCCTGAGGCACGGACTCCTTCAGCCCCTGCTGCCCACCGATCAGCGACAGACTGCTGATCGGTTCGCCCTCGGCATCGAGCTCCACCAGCAACCGCGAGTCATCGGACAGCGCCAGCAGATGCCCGGTACGCGCATCGTACTGCAGGCTGGACAGATCACGGACGAAGAGCCCGGCGTCGCGCTCACGGTCATCGGTGATACGGATCACCGAAGGCGTACTCGGCTCGACATGGGGGAAGCCATGCACTTCGTAGATGCGTAGCGGGTCGCGCTCCTTGGCGACGAACAGACGCTTGCCTGCCAGGTCGTAGGCCAATCCTTCGAAGCCCTTGTTCTTGGCTTCCATCTCCAGCCCCAGCGAAAGCTGCTGACCATCCGCGGCATCCACCCGCGTGGTGGCGTCGTCGATACGCACCTCGACCAGACGCTGCGGACGCTCGTCGGCGATCACGAAAAGCCCGGGCGCGATGTACTCCACTGCCTCCGGATCACCGAAGCCGACCAGCTCGATCTGCCGCAGCACCTTGCCGTCGAGCGAGAGTTCGATCAACCGGGACTGCTGGTTGGTGACGGTGAACAGGCTCTTGCGTACCGGGTCGTAGGTCAGCGCCGATACGTCGTCGTCCAGACCTTCGATCACCTGGGCCTCGCGCACCACCTGGTAATCGTCGAGCCAGAGCGCCTCGGCCGGAGCCTCGTCCGGCTGCTGCACATTGAACCAGGCACGCTCGAACACCCGGTATTCCTGCCCCCAGAGCGTCAACAGCAACAGCACGACGAGCATGAACAGCAGAAACAGTCCCTTCAGGGAAAACAGACGACGCATACCGGCTCACTTGTCAGCGAAAACGACGAGACCACCTCTCGGCGTGAGGCTGAGAGATGGCCATTCAGGTACGGCGAATGGAAGCTAACAGCCCTTGCCTCACTTCACCAGTTCGATAAAGCCAGCATCGATGCTGCGGCCTGCCAGATCTTGTCGAGCGGCAAGCAGACTTAATCTGCCTCGCCGCCCTTGCTGAAAACATAAAAAAGATTGGGTTCGCTGATCAGGTAGAGCCTGCCCTGATCATCCACCGTGACGCCCTCGGCTTGCGGTACCGAGGCCTTCAGCCCCTGCTGCCCCCGCAACAGCGACAAGCTGCTGATCGGCTTGCCGTCCTGGGCCAGTTCGACGACCAGTCGCGACTCGTCCGACAGCGCCAGCAGGTGTCCGGTGCGGCTGTCGTAATGCAGGCTGGAAAGGTCACGCACGAAAATTCCCGCATCGCGCTTGCGGTCGTCGCGTATCTGCACCGGGTTCGGCCTATCCGGGTCGAGATTGGGGAAGCCATGCACTTCGTAGACCCGCAGCGGATCTCGCTCCTTCGCCACGAACAGCCGCTGGCCGATCAGGTCATAGGCCAGCCCCTCGAATCCCTTGTTCTTGGTGCCCATCTCCAGGCCTAGCGACATCTGCTGCCAGTCGGCAGCATCGATTGACCTGGTGTCATCGTCGATACGTACATCGACCAGGCGTTGCGCACGCTCTTCGGCGATCACGAAACGCCCCGGTGCCACGTACTCCACGGCCTCGGGATCGCCGAAGCCGATCAGCTCGATCTGCCTCAACACCTTGCCGTCGAGGGACAGCTCGATCAGCTTGGGGTGCTGGTTGGTCACGGTAAACAGGCTTTTGCGATCCGGGTCGTAGGTCAGCGCCGAAACGTCGTCCTCCAGCCCCTCGATGCGCTGCGCCTCGATCACCACCTTGTAGTCGCTCAGCCACAGCGAGTGAGACAGCGCTTCGGCTGGCTGGTTGAAGTTGAACCAGGCCCGCTCGAACAGGCGAAACTGCTGGCCTGCAGCGGTCAGCACAGCCAGCAGGGCAAGCATCAGCAGCAGGAATAATCCCTTGATTGAAATCAGACGACGCATGGCGGTTCACATATCCATCGGCAAAAACGACAACGCCGCCCCTCGGGTTTCCGAGAGGCGGCCATTCAGTGCGGTGGGGGACGCTAACAGCGCGCGCCTTACTTCACCAGTTCGACGATATCGACATCGATTTCGCGGCTGTTCAGATCCTTGTCGACTTCACCGGTCAGCTTGACGGTGGCCTTCTCGGAGATGGCTTGTGGTGGCCAGTCTTCGTCGTCGATTTCCACGTGAATGGTGCCGGTGGCGTCCTTGAACTCATAGAGTTCGTCCTGCAGACGCTTGACGATCTGGCCCTGCAGCACCACCGGGGTATCGTCGGCGGCTTTCAGCGCCTGCTCGACAGTGGTGACCTGGGCGACCTGGCCTGGCCCGGTGTAGCCGGCAGCCATGGCAACGGAAGAGAACAGCGGAACGAGCAGCAGTGCGAGTGCGGGAGCTTTCATGGGGATGACCCTCTATCTGTAGATGACGGGGTCAGGTTAAGTCGCGGAGCTGAAGCCAGGCTTAAAGCCGGCTTAAGCGAAGCTTAATTGGCAAGAGCCCGGGTTCAGGGCCGATGGTCGCTGCGTGGCATAAGCAGATGTAGGGTGGATGACGCTCTTTTCATCCACCATTGCGATCGCTAGGTTGGTGGACGGATCGGGCCGCGCAGGTGAAGCGTCGTCCATCCTACGACAGGCTGCTCTCGCCTTTCAGCAGCCCGTGGATGGATCGGGCCGCGTAGGTGAAACCCATCAATTGCCGATGGGTTGCACCCATCCTACGACCGTCCACTATCGCCTATCAGATGACCCGGCTGGCGAAGCTGGAGTGGCCAACCAGAACGTAGCCTGGATTAGCCGCAGGCGTAATCCGGGGCCGAAGGCCGTGATCCATGGTTCAACGCGGTTCACCGACCGGCTGCTTCCACCTTTCAGCAGCCCGTGGATGGGTCGGGCCGCGTAGGTGAAACCCATCAATTGCCGATGGGTTGCACCCATCCTACGACCATCCGCTATCGGCGTATCAGATTACCCGGCTGGCGAAGCTGGAGTGGCCAACCAGTTCCAGAACGATCTCGTCGCCCTTGTTCAGCGCCCCTACACCCGCTGGCGTACCAGTGAAAATCACATCGCCGGGCTGCAGGTTGAAGTGGCCACTCATGGCCTGGATCACTGCCACTATGGGGAAGATCATGTCGCCACTGATGCCGTCCTGGCGCACTTCGCCATTGATGCTCAGGCGAATGCCAATGGCGGCCAGGTCTTCCACCGCGTCACCAGGAACGAAGGGGGCAAGCACGCCGGCACCGTCGAACGCCTTGGCCAACTCCCACGGATGGCCCTTGTCCTTGAGCTTGCTCTGCACCTCGCGCAGAGTCAGATCCAGGGCCGGGGCGTAACCGGAGATGGCATCCAGCACCTCCTCCTCGCTGGGCTGGCGCGACAGCGGCTTGCCGATCAGCACGGCGATCTCCGCCTCGTAATGCACCGAACCACGGTCATCGGGAATGCTGAAACCACCTTCGAGCGGCACCACGCAGCTACCGGGCTTGATGAACAGTATCGGCTCGGTCGGCAGCGGGTTGTTGAGCTCCTTGGCGTGCTCGGCGTAATTGCGGCCGACGCACACCACTTTGCCCAGCGGGAAGTGGATACGGGTGCCATCGATATACTGGTGCAGGTAGCTCATAGTATTCCTCCGGAAGCGGCAAGCCTCGAGCTGCAAGAATAAAGCAGGACGCACGCTCGCTTGAAGCTTGTGGGGGGCGACCATCCGTCTTGAAGCTTGTCGCTTTCAGTTGAAGATCTTGCCTGGATTCATGATGCCGTTGGGATCGAAGACCGCCTTGACCGCTTTCATATAGCCGATTTCTGCCGCCGAGCGGCTGTACTCCAGGTAATCGCGCTTGGTCATGCCCACGCCGTGCTCCGCGGAGATCGAGCCGTTGTACTTCTCGACGGTCTCGAACACCCACTTGTTGACGGTGGCGCACTTGGCGAAGAACTCTTCCTTGCTCAGCGCTTCGGGCTTGAGGATATTCAGGTGCAGGTTACCGTCGCCGATGTGGCCGTACCAGAGCACTTCGAAATCCGGGTAGCTGCCCGAAACGATGGTATCGATATCGGCGAGGAACGCCGGCACCTGGGAGACCGTCACCGAGATGTCGTTCTTGTACGGCGTCCAGTGGCTGATGGTCTCGGAGATGTACTCGCGCAGTTTCCACAGGTTCTGCAGCTGCTGCTCGCTCTGGCTCATCACGCCATCGAGCACCCAGCCCTGTTCGACACAATGCTCGAAGGTTGCAAGGGCGACGTTGGCCACATCCTCGTTGACGGCTTCGAATTCCAGCAGGGCGTAGAACGGCGTGCGGCTTTCGAAGGGCGCCGGCACGTCGCCACGGCCGAGGATCTTGTCCAGGCACTTGTCGGAGAAGAACTCGAAGGCGGTGAGGTCGAGCTTGCCATGGAAGGCGTGCAGCACCGGCATGATCGAATCGAAATCCGGCGTACCCAGCACCATGGCGGTGAGGTTGCGCGGCGCGCGATCCAGACGCATGGTCGCCTCGACCACGAAGCCCAGGGTGCCTTCGGCGCCGATGAACAGTTGGCGCAGGTCATAGCCGGTGGCGTTCTTGATCAGATCCTTGTTCAGCTCGAGCAGCTCGCCGGTACCGGTGACCACTTTCAGGCCGGCCACCCAGTTGCGGGTCAGGCCATAGCGGATCACCTTGATGCCACCGGCGTTGGTGCCGATGTTGCCGCCAATCTGGCTGGAGCCGGCGGATGCGAAATCCACCGGGTAATAAAGGCCCTTGTCCTCGGCGAACTGCTGCAGCGCGCCCGTGACCACGCCCGGCTGGCAGACCACGGTACGGTTGGACTCGTTGAAGTCGAGGATCTGGTTCATGTAGTCGAACGACACCACCACCTCGCCATTGGCCGCGACTGCCGCCGCCGACAGGCCGGTACGACCGCCCGAGGGCACCAGGGCGATCTTGTGGGCATTGGCCCAACGCACGATGGCCTGCACCTGTTCGATGGTCTTGGGGAAGACGATGGCACTGGGGGCTGGCGCGTAGTGCTTGGTCCAGTCCTTGCCGTAGGTTTCCAGGGACGCGGCGTCGGTCAGCACCTTACCGGGCTCGACCAGGGTTTTGAGTTCTTCAATCGGCAGGTGATCGGTCATTTCAACTCTCGAAACATTCATGGTCGCCCTGAGAACCGTTCAGGTCGCAACCGAGCAAGGAAAAGGGAAGCCATGCTAGCATATGCACCCCGCAAATCGCGCTTCGCCGCGAGTTGCAGGCCCATTGGCGCCAATGCCGATACTTCTCCTGACACTTAATTTAGTGGGACAACAGGTACTCCGATGAGCACGACCTCTCTCGACAAGAGCAAGATCAAGTTCCTTCTTCTCGAAGGCGTCCACCAGAACGCAGTGGATACCCTGAAGGCGTCCGGTTACACCAACATCGAGTACCTCAAGACCGCGCTGTCCGGCGAGGAGCTGAAGGCCAAGATCGCCGACGCGCATTTCATCGGCATCCGTTCGCGCACCCAGTTGACCGAAGAGGTCTTCGACTGTGCGAAGAAACTGGTCGCCGTCGGCTGCTTCTGCATCGGCACCAACCAGGTCGACCTGAACGCGGCCCGCGAGCGCGGCATCGCCGTGTTCAACGCGCCCTACTCCAATACCCGCTCGGTCGCCGAGCTGGTACTGGCCCAGGCCATCCTGCTGCTGCGCGGCATCCCCGAGAAGAACGCTTCCTGCCACCGTGGCGGCTGGATCAAGTCGGCAGCCAACTCCTTCGAGATCCGCGGCAAGAAGCTCGGCATCGTCGGTTACGGCTCCATCGGTACCCAGCTCTCGGTACTCGCCGAAGCGCTGGGCATGCAGGTGTTCTTCTACGACGTGGTGACCAAGCTGCCGTTGGGCAACGCACAGCAGATCGGCAAGCTGCACGATCTGCTGGGCCAGTGCGACATCGTTTCCCTGCACGTGCCTGAGCTGGCGTCCACTCAGTGGATGATCGGCGAGAAGGAAATCCGCGCCATGAAGAAGGGCGGCATCCTGATCAACGCCGCCCGTGGCACCGTGGTCGAACTGGATCACCTGGCTTCCGCCATCAAGGACGAGCACCTGATCGGCGCCGCCATCGACGTGTTCCCGGTCGAACCGAAGTCCAACGACGACGTGTTCGAGAGCCCGCTGCGTGGCCTGGATCGCGTGATCCTGACCCCGCACATCGGCGGTTCCACCGCCGAAGCCCAGGCCAACATCGGCCTGGAAGTGGCCGAGAAGCTGGTCAAGTACAGCGACAATGGTACGTCGGTGTCGTCGGTCAACTTCCCGGAAGTGGCCCTGCCGGCGCACGCTGGCAAGCACCGTCTGCTGCACATCCACGCCAACGTTCCAGGCGTGATGAGCGAGATCAACAAGGTGTTCGCCGACAACGGCATCAACATTTCCGGCCAGTACCTGCAGACCAACGAGAAAGTCGGTTACGTGGTCATCGACGTCGACGCCGAGTACTCGGATCTGGCGCTGGAGAAGCTGCAGCACGTCAACGGCACCATCCGCAGCCGCGTTCTGTTCTAAGCACGCCGTTGCAACGGAGAAGGGAGGCCTCGGCCTCCCTTCTTCATTTCTGCCCGTCCAGTTTTCGCAAGGCCGCTTCAGCCGCGTCCAACTCGTGTTCGTTGAACACCTGCCCGCGGCGTAGCAAGGCTAGAGCGGGCCGTCGCCACGACGGCGGAACCAGCCGGTCAATGACAACCGATCACGGCTGGCCGGCAGCACTTCATGGGGCACGTCGGATGACAGGAACACCACCAGTGTGCCGGCCTCGGGGATGACGTCGCGCACCTGCCCGTCGGCCAGGTACAGGCGCAACGCCCCACCTTCCTCGGGCAGCCAGTCGTCGTTGAGATACAGCACCGCGGATACCGCACGGCGGTCGTCGTCGAGGAAACGATCCAGGTGCTTGAGGTAGAAAGCGCCGGGCGGATAGAAGGCGAAGTGGCTCTCATAGTCCACCAGCCCCAGGTAGAGGTTCTGGTTGATCGCCACGCGCAGTTCGTCGAGCAGTTGCAGGTAGCCATCGCAGGCCGGCGACTGCCCGGCCTCGAGCCACTGGATGTGATCACCACGCGTGCCTTCACGCACCGCCACGGCGTGGCTGCGGCCCGTGCCGGCCGGCGCCAGGCTGCCTTGGGAAATACGCTGGCGGCACTCTTCGGCCAATTGCCGAGTCAGAGACAGGGGGGCGAACCGGGTTTGCAACGACCATCCGAATTCGGCAAGGTCATCAATGATGCGGCTCAGCAGCGAATCGGAAATGTCGGTCGTCATGACGAGATTCTACCCTGTGTCGACTACACCTCGACAAGCTCCACCTGGCTGCCGAAAATAGCCGCCTCAGACCGGAGTCCTTATGCGCGCGTTGTGTTGTCTTTTGTTGTTGCTCCTGAGCCTTCCCACTTTGGCCGAGCCCCATGCCGAGCTGTATGAAAAAGCTGGCTGGCCCCAGCAACGTGCACACTTCAGCGATGCCCTCAGCGCCGCCCAGACCCGCTACAGCAATAGCCTGCCGCCGGCGGTTTACCAGGCACTGGTGAGTAACAGCAACCAGCGCTTCGCGGCCAGCGCCATGGATCAGCGGGCAGAAAGCAGCCTGCGCGAAAATCTGGTCGACCCGACGCCTGCCCTGCGCTTCTTCGAATCCCCCCTGGGCCAAAAGATCGTCGAGGCAGAACTGCTCGCCACGCGCCCGGATCAGTTGGCCAAGTACGCAGACGGCCTGCCACTCAGTGAGGCGGATGCCACACGCCGCCTGTTGATCCGCCACCTGGCCCAGGCGTTGCCGGCCAGCGAGGCAGGTGCGGAAATCAGCCTGGCCCTGGCGGGTGTCGCCGCCGACAGCCTCAGCCAGATGATTCCAGGCCTGCTGGGGGCCGGTGCCGCACAAGGCCTGCTCGACGGCCAGCGCCAACGCCTGATGGCGCAGATCGACAAGGATCTGGATAACACCCTGCTGCACGTCTACCGCAGGCTTTCCGATCCGGAACTGGAGGAGTTCGTCACCTTCGCCCAATCCAGCGAAGGCGCGGCTTACTACAAAGCCGCACTGGCAGCGATCCGTGCCAGCCTGGCGGTTGGCCAGAACGCCAACAGCCTGGCACCTGCCCACTGAACTCAGCTCAACTGCTCACCCAGATAATCGAAATAGCGCTGACGTATCGGCGCCACCTCGTTGGCCAGGTGATGACGGGCTTCGGGCAGGCGCAGGATGCGTGGCGCACTGAACTTGTCTTGAAGCACGCCGAGGTTGTGCCGCCAGTCCACCGTCATATCCGCCTCGCCCTGGATGATCAGCGGGCTGCGCGTGCTGCGTCGCGCCTGCTCGATACGCGGCACCCACCGGCTCAGCGCCCCGACCCAGACAGTCGGTACCATGCGCGGTTGCAAGGGATCACGGTTGCGCAGGAAGTCGAGGAATTCCAGGTCACTGGAGTTTTCGCTGAAGCGCCTCGGAACCTCCTGAACGAAACGGCGTAGCAGACGATAGCTGAGTTGCGACCAGTTCCAGCGGCACGGCCGTACCAAGGGTGCCAGCAAAATAGTCTCGCCCACCGCATCCAGCGGTTTACCGTTGAGCAGGTAGTCGATCAGGATCGCCCCGCCGGTGCTTTGCCCGCACAGGTGCCAGGGTTGCGGCAGCCCCAGTGCCTCAGCCTGTTGCAGCGCGGCGCCCAGCACCGTCTGGTACTCGGCGAAATCATTGATGCTGGCGCGAAGCCCGCTGGACAGCCCATGCCCGGGCAAGTCCACGGCAAGCACGGCGAAACCCATCTCCAGACCCCACTGAATCACGTGCCGATACAGGCCGCTGTGATCGTAATAGCCGTGCAGCAACAGCAAGGTCGCACGCGGCGCGTCTGGTTTCCAGACCTGGGCAGCGATGCGATAACCGCCCGCCTCGAACCAGCCCAGCCAGCTTTCGACTGCCTCCTGCGGCACGAATCCGTAAAACTGCCGGTAGGCAAGCTCCGCGGGCGACAACGACGCCGCGCTGGTCAGGGGGCGCAGACTGGCGACCAGGGATTCGGGCTGAAAGGTATCGAACATCAGGGCTATAAACTCTTTGATTCAAGGCAGCGTTACCTCGGCGGGCAACCGGTACAGTGGCGATATTCTGCTGCCGGGCTCGCCATGGCAAGCTAACGAAGTGTCCAACGAAAGCTGTCATCATGGCCCGTTCCCGCCGCACAACCCTGCTCGCCTGCCTGATCGCGGTCATCTGGCTGGTCGCCATGGTCGCTGCCTTCTGGTGGTTCGAGGCGCGCTATCTGCGGCCCTTCAGCGACCGCACGACACTGTTCGATGGTGCCGAGCTACGCCTGCCCGCAGAACTCGCCGGCCCGGGCGAGATTCGCCTGGTGCATTTCCGGGATCCGGCCTGTCCCTGCAATATCGGCAATCAACAGCACCTCGCCGAACTGATGGAGCGCTATGCCGCTCGCGGCGTGACCTTCCATATCGTGCAGAAGCCGGGCGGAGATGGACGCCTGCCAAATACCCTGAACGCCCTGCAGCCACTTACCGGACTGACAGGCAGCGACAATCTGCCAGCCAGCCCGGCCGTGGCGATCTGGGATCAGCGCGGCGAGCTGGCCTATTTCGGCCCCTACAGCAGCGGCTTCACCTGCACCTCTGGCAACAGTTTTATCGAACCCGTACTCGACGCATTGCTCGATGGCCGGAAAGTCGTGGCCAACAACAATCTGGCCAGTGGCTGTTTCTGTGATTGGGCACAACTGCACTGAACGCCCAGCGAACAGGGGATAGCTTGCAAGGCTCAATCAACGCGCTGAATGCCATGGCCGGCGTGGCCCGTTTGGCCTCGCTGGCCAAGCACCTCAATGGCCTGTACGCCAGTTTCACGTCAGCCAGGGCCGTTCCAAATCCTGAACATGCCGCTGTCTTGCAGTCGGCGCCGATTGCTCGCAGCATAGGCGCCCGCGTGGCGACAAGGACGGCAGCATGAAACGCATCCTCATCATTCTGGTTGCCCTCGTGCTGACGGCAGCCGGCGGCGGCGCCTGGTACCTGCACAGCAAACAGCCGCAGCGTGATGGCCAGCTCGTACTGCAGCGGCTGAGCGCGCCCGTGCAGGTGCGCTATGACGAGCGCGGCGTACCGCATATCGAGGCGCAGGACGAAGCCGACATGTATCGTGCCCTGGGCTTCGTGCAGGCCCAGGATCGTCTGTTCCAGATGGAAATGCTGCGCCGCCTGGCCCGTGGCGAACTGGCAGAAATTCTCGGCGCCAGGCTGCTGCCCACCGACCGTCTGTTCCGCAGCCTGGAAATCCGCGTGCGCGCCGACCAACAGGCCCGCGAGCTGGATG
The DNA here is from genome assembly GCF_004327275.1 of Phytopseudomonas daroniae. Taxonomy (NCBI): domain Bacteria; kingdom Pseudomonadati; phylum Pseudomonadota; class Gammaproteobacteria; order Pseudomonadales; family Pseudomonadaceae; genus Phytopseudomonas; species Phytopseudomonas daroniae. Next base: position 57,484 of record NZ_QJUJ01000003.1, on the reverse strand, counting down.
CCAATAGTCCCCACGCCAGGGCACTCGCCGCTTACCTGGACGGCATCAACCAGTATCAGAGCAGCCGCCCGGCGCCGCTGGAGTTCGACCTGCTGGGCATCGAGAAACGCCCCTTCACCGCGGCGGACACCCTGTCCATCGCCGGCTATCTGGCCTACAGCTTCGCCGCGGCGCTGCGCAGCGAACCGCTGCTGACCCATATTCGCGACGAGTTTGGCAGCGACTACCTGAAGATCTTCGATATCGACTGGCACCCTGAAGGCGTGATCGATACTTCGCTCAGGCAGAGCGATTGGCAAATGCTCGAACGCCTCGCCCAGCTCAGCCAGCAGGCCCTGGCCGACAGCGGTCTGCCGCAGTTCGAGGGCAGCAATGCCTGGGCGGTGTCGGGCACGCGCACCGCCAGCGGCAAGCCGCTGCTGGCCGGTGACCCGCACATTCGTTTCGCCGTGCCGTCCGTGTGGTACGAGGCTCACCTCAAGCATCCGGGCTTCGAGTTGTACGGCCACCACCAGCCTGCGACGCCGGTGGCCTTTCTCGGCCATAACCGCGACTTCGCCTGGAGCCTGACCATGTTCCAGAACGACGACATGGATCTGATCGCCGAGCGCGTCAACCCGAACAATCCCGAGCAGGTCTGGTACCAGGGTCGCTGGGTCGATCTGCAACATCGCCAGGAGATCATCCAGGTCAAGGACGGCGAGCCGGTGCTCCTGGAGCTGCGCCGTTCGCCCCACGGCCCGATCATCAACGATGCGCTGGACAACGCTGACGGCACGACACCGATCGCCATGTGGTGGGCCTTTCTGGAAACCGAGAATCCGCTGCTCGATGCCTTCTACCGCCTGAACCGTGCCGACACCCTGGACAAAGGCCGCGCGGCCGCAGAACGCATCCATGCACCGGGCCTCAATGTGGTCTGGGCCAATGCCCGTGGCGATATCGCCTGGTGGGCCGCGGCGAAATTGCCCAAGCGGCCATTGGGAGTGAATCCGGCGTTCATTCTCGACGGCAGCAGCGACGCGGCGGACAAGCTCGGCTTCCAGCCTTTCAGCGCCAACCCTCAGGAAGAGAATCCAGCACGCGGCTATATCGTTTCGGCCAACTTTCAGCCGCGCTCGCCCAGCGGCATCGAGATTCCCGGTTATTACAACCCGCCGGAACGCGGCCAGCGCCTGAATCAGCACCTGGCCAACCCGGACGTGCGCTGGGATCTGCACAACAGCCAGGCCCTGCAGCTGGAGACCGGCACCGATTATGGCCCACGGCTATTGGCACCGATCCTCGACGACCTGCGCGCCGCCGCGGCGGATGAGCATGAGCATGAGCACAAACTGGTGGAATCGCTGGCGACCTGGACGGGTGATCATCCACTGGATTCGCTGGCCGCTACCCTGTTCAACCAGTTCACCTTCGAGCTGAGCCGCGCCACCATGGCCGAAAGACTCGGCCAGACTTCCTTCGAACAGTTGCTGTCGACCCGCATGATCGACAGCGCGTTACCGCGTCTTACCGCCGATCCGCAGTCGCCCTGGTGGACGCGTGCCGACGGCCAGCCCCGCAGCCGTGCCGATGCGGTAGCCGAGGCCTGGCGCGCTTCCCTGCAGCACCTGCGAGCGACCCAGGGCGAGAACAGTGAACAATGGCGCTGGGGCCTGCTGCACACCCTCACCCATCAACATCCGCTGGGCGTGCAATGGCCGCTGAACGCGTTGCTCAACGTTGGCCCGCTGGCAGCGCCTGGCGGTCATGAAACGCCCAACAACCTGTCACACCGTATCGCCAGCGCGCCCTGGCAGGTGGGCCACGGCCCCTCGACGCGGCGCCTGGTCGATATGGCCGATGCCAGCCGAAGCCTGGGCATCAACCCGCTCGGCCAGAGCGGCGTGCCCTTCGACCGCTATTACCGCGACCAGGCGCAGCACTTCATCGGCGGCGAATACGTGCCGCAGCACTTGAGCACTGAGGACGTCATCGCCAATACGCGCGGTACGCTGACCTTGCAACCTGCGCCCTGACAGACATCGACAGCCCGCCGAGGCAAATCCCAGGCATGAAAAAGCCCGCCAGGCGGGCTTTTTCAACAGGGTCGCCGATCAATTACTTGATCTTGGCTTCCTTGTAAGTCACGTGCTTACGTACGACCGGATCGAATTTCTTGATTTCGATCTTGTCGGGCGTGGTGCGTTTGTTCTTGTCGGTGGTGTAGAAGTGGCCGGTACCGGCACTGGACACCAAACGGATCAGTTCGCGCATGATAGCTCCTTAAACCTTTTCGCCGCGGCTGCGGATTTCAGCCAGCACTACGTCAATACCACGCTTGTCGATGATGCGCATGCCTTTGGCAGTAACGCGCAGACGAACGAAGCGTTTTTCGGACTCGACCCAGAAGCGGTGATGCTGCAGGTTCGGCAGGAAACGACGACGGGTTTTGTTGTTGGCGTGGGAAATGTTATTCCCGGTTACCGGACCCTTACCGGTAACTTGACAGACTCTCGACATACCTCAGCCCTCTAAAACCACATGCCCAACCCGGCATGGGTTGGCCGCTTAATCTCTGTTTTTCGGCGCTGGGCGCCGCGTTTCTTCAGGGTCTTACCGGCGATAGATCGTAATCAAGCAACCGGGCCCCTAGAAAAGAGCGCTGCTTTATACCAGAAAGCCCCCGGAGCAACAAGCGCGAACACACTTTAATGGCGGGCCCAATGGCGCGCCGGCCCAGCCATGCAGGCGCGACCGGCAACGACCATTCGTCGCCACGATACGTTGTTCCCCTGCGACTTATCGCTTAGTGTCTGTTCACGCGTCAACGCGACCCACCTCAGTCAGCGTTTTCCATTCGACGGCCCGCCGGATGCGCGCCGTCCCGTTCAGGAGTTCACCATGCGTCTCGCTCTTTTGCCGCTGCTCATCGCCCCGCTGTTCGCCCAGGCCGCCACGCTCAGCGTCTGCACCGAAGCCAGCCCGGACGGGTTCGACGTGGTGCAGTACAACTCCCTGACCACCACCAACGCATCGGCCGACGTGCTGATGAACCGCCTGGTGGAGTTCGATGCCGCCAGCGGCAAGCTGGTGGCGAGCCTGGCGAGTGATTGGGAAATATCCCCGGACGGCCTTACCTATAACTTCACCCTGCGCCCCGACGTCCAATTCCATCGCACCGACTACTTCAAGCCCAGCCGCCCTCTGGAAGCCGACGACGTGCTGTTCAGCTTCCAGCGCATGCTCGACCCCGTCCAACCCTGGCACAAGGTCGCCACCAGTGGTTATCCCCACGCCCAGTCCATGCAATGGCCGGAGCTGATCAAGGCAGTCGAGAAGCTGGACACGCATCACGTACGCATCGTCCTCAACAAACCCGATGCGACCTTCCTTGCCACCCTGAGCATGGGCTTCGCCTCGATCTATTCGGCTGAATACGCCGACCAGCTGTTCAAGGCAGGCACTCCGGAGAAATTCAACAGCCAGCCCATCGGCACCGGCCCCTTCGTGTTCAGGCGCTTCCAGAAGGATGCGGCGGTGCGTTACGTCGCCAACGCCGACTACTTCGGCGGCAAGCCGAAAGTCGACGCGCTGGTGTATGCCATCACCCCGGACGCCAACGTACGTCTGCAGAAGCTGCGCCGAGGCGAGTGCCATATAGCCCTGTCGCCCAAACCGATGGATGTCGAAGCGGCCAGCAAGGATGCCAACCTCACCAGCGTGAAGACCGCAGCCTTCATGACCGCCTTCGTCGGTATCAACAGTCAGCATCCGCCGCTGGACAAGCCTGCCGTGCGCCAGGCCATCAACCTGGCGTTCGACAAGGCCAGCTACCTGAAAGCGGTATTCGAGAACAGCGCAGAACCCGCCAGCAGCCCTTATCCGCCCAACACCTGGAGCTACGCCAACGACCTGCCGGGCTATGCCCATGACCCGCAAAAAGCCCGTGCGCTGCTGGCCGAGGCGGGTCTGGCCGACGGTTTCAAGACCACCATCTGGACACGCCCGTCCGGCAGCGTGCTCAATCCCAATCCCAGCCTTGGCGCACAACTGCTGCAGGCCGATCTGGCTGGAGTCGGCATCACGGCAGAGATTCGCGTGATCGAGTGGGGCGAGCTGATCCGCCGGGCAAAGGCCGGCGAACACGACCTGTTGTTCATGGGCTGGGCGGGCGACAACGGCGACCCGGACAACTTCCTCACCCCGCAATTTTCCTGCGCCTCGGTGGAGTCCGGCCTGAACTTCGCCCGCTACTGCGACGCCAAGCTCGACAAGCTGATCGCCGACGGCAAGGCGATCAGCGATCAGGCAAAACGCAGCGCGCTATATAAGGACGCTCAGGCGATCATCCAGCAGCAGGCGCTGTGGCTACCCCTGGCCCACCCGACGGCCTATGCCCTGACCCGCAAGGATGTCGAGGGCTACAGCGTCAGCCCGTTCGGCCGCCAGGATTTCTCCAGGGTCAGCGTAAAGCCCTGATACACCGCTCGTTGATCGCCGCCCGCCAGCGTCAGATCCATGAACGTGGCAGGCAGCGGTTGCCAACCCGCAGGGCTCGGGCAGCCCTGGGCCAGCAGTTCGGCGACAGGCAGTTGTCACAGTCATGACATACGCCTGTTCCACCCTGTCCGTTCTTCATAGACGGGGTTGTTCAGGCCATGCGCTTCAATGTCAGTGTTTGCAAACTGCTAGCCACCACACTCTGCTGCGTCCCGCTCCTCTCTCACGGGCAGGACACGGCCACCGCCTACCCCGCGATACTGGCCGGGCACGCCGTGCTGCCGGCAGCCAGCTTCGTGAGCCCACCTGCGGATGCACCGGCAGATTTCGCCGTCAGCGGCAAATTCTCCAATGGCCAGCGCACGGAGAAAATCGGCAGCGTCGAGGGGATGTCGGCCAATCGTCCCACGGGCATGTCGCTGCCTTTCGAAGGCCAGCCGCTGCAGGGCCATTCCGGCATCAAGCACATGCCCGACGGCAGTTTCTGGATACTGACCGACAACGGCTTTGGCACCAAGGCCAACTCCGCCGACTCGATGCTCTACCTCAACCACTATGACGTCGACTTCCAGACAGGCGAGTTCGAGCGGTTGGCGACTGTATTTCTCAGTGACCCGGACAAGAAGGTGCCGTTTCGAATCGTTCATGAGGGCTCGAAAGCGCGCTACCTGACGGGCGCCGATTTCGACCCCGAGAGTTTCCAGTTCGCAGGTGATGCCATCTGGATCGGCGACGAGTTCGGGCCTTACCTGATCAAGACCGACCTGCAGGGCCGGGTGCTGAACGTATTCGACCTGCAGGTAGCGGGCAAACCGGTGCGCTCGCCCGACAACCCCGCGGTGAAGCTGCCTGGCTGGCCTGCCGAACCGATGAGCTTCGAGGTGCGTCGATCCAAGGGCCTGGAGGGCATGGCGGCCTCCAGCGACGGCAGCAAACTCTATGCACTGCTCGAAGGCCCCTTGTGGGATGCAGCCAGCAACGACGCCGAGCAGCACGATAGCAAGAGCGTGTTGCGCATGATCGAGTTCGACGTCCAGCGCGAGGCCTGGACGGGCCGCCACTGGCTGTACCCCCTGGAGCAGCCCGGCCACGCCATCGGCGACTTCAACATGATCGATGCCACCAGCGGGCTGATCATCGAACGCGACAATGGCGAAGGCACGCCCGACAAGGCCTGCCCTGCAGGCGAGACCGGCAGCACCTGCTTCTCGGACATCGCCCGCTTCAAGCGCGTATACAAGGTGGCCCTCGACGACAGCAACCTAGGCAAGCCGGTGCGCAAGGTCGGCTATGTCGACCTTCTCGCGATCCAGGATCCGCAAGGCCTGGCACGTAAGCCGTTGAACGACGGGGTGCTGACCTTTCCGTTCTTCACCATCGAGAACGTCGACATCGTCGATGATACGCACATCGTCGTCGGCAACGACAACAACCTGCCGTTCTCCAGCAGTCGCGAGCCCAACCGCGCGGATGACAGCGAACTGGTTCTGCTGAAAGTGGGCGAGCTGCTGCAAGCCAGATAGCCGGCATGGCCATGCAGGCTACATCCAGCCGCGCTCGGCCATGGACAACGGTTCGCCGTCGCCGACGATGAAATGATCGAGAATACGCACCTCGACCAGGGCCAGGGCATCCTTCAGTCGCCGGGTCAGCACGCGATCCGCCTGGCTCGGCTCGGCGACGCCTGACGGATGGTTGTGGGTAAGAATCAACGCGGCGGCATTGTGTGCCAGGGCACGTTTAACGACCTGTCGCGGGTAAACGCTGGCGCTGTCGATGGAGCCCTGGAACAGCGCCTCGAACGCCAGCACGCGGTGCTTGGCATCGAGAAACAGGCAGCCGAACACTTCGTGGGGTTCGTGACGCAGCAGCGCCTTGAGGTAATCACGCACCGCCTGCGGGCTTTCCAGGGCCGAATCACGGCGCAACTGCTCGGCCAGGTGCCGACGGGCCATTTCCAGCACCGCCTGCAACTGGGCGAACTTGGCGGGCCCAAGCCCGAGGCGTTGACTGAATGAAGGCAAGTCGGCCTGTAACAGCGACCGCAAGCTGCCAAAGTCGGCGAGCAGATGACGCGCCAGATCCACCGCACTCTGCCCCGCTACACCGGTTCGCAGGAAGATCGCCAGCAACTCGGCATCGGTCAGGCTGGCTGCGCCCTGAACCAGTAATTTTTCCCGCGGGCGCTCTGCCGCGGGCCACTCACGAATACTCATAAGACGCTCCTTGTCCTTCCAATTCGGCATCGCGTACCGCCGGCAACAGGCTTGCCCGGCACGCCGCTGCTCCCCTGCTGCCGCTGTGCTATCGTAGCCCGGTTTTTCGCGTGGTGCCGGGCCTGGGGAGGTCTCGGTCACCTGCGTCTGTAACTACACACGACAAAGGCAGAGTTATGCAGCGGCTGTATCGCAAACGCATCATCCTCGGCGTGGGTGGCGGCATCGCGGCGTACAAGAGCGCCGAGCTGGTTCGCCGACTCAAGGATCAGGGCGCCGAAGTGCGCGTGGTCATGACCCAGGGCGGTCGCGAGTTCATTACCCCCCTGACCCTGCAGGCGCTGTCTGGCCACCCGGTGCATCAGGATCTGCTCGACCCGGCTGCAGAAGCCGCCATGGGGCATATCGAACTGGCGCGCTGGGCCGATCTGGTATTGATCGCGCCGGCGACCGCCGACCTCATGGCACGCCTGGCACAGGGCGTGGCCGATGATCTACTGACCACCCTGGTACTGGCCACCGATGCGCCCGTGGCCCTGGCCCCCGCGATGAACCAGGCGATGTGGCGCGACCCTGCAACCCAGGCCAATGCCGAGCTGCTGCGCGCACGCGGTCTGCGCCTGTTCGGGCCGGCATCCGGCAGCCAGGCCTGCGGCGACGTGGGCATGGGCCGCATGCTCGAAGCCGATGACCTGGCGCAGCTTGCTGCCGACAGCTTCGAGCACCGGGCACTGACCGGCAAACACGTGCTGATCACCGCCGGCCCGACCCAGGAAAACATCGACCCGGTGCGTTACATCACCAACCACAGCTCCGGCAAGATGGGCTTCGCCCTCGCCGAAGCCGCGGTGGAAGCCGGCGCCAAGGTCACCCTGATCAGCGGCCCGGTACACCTGGCGACGCCGGATCGGGTCAACCGCATCGACGTGGTCAGCGCCCGCGACATGCTCGCCGCCTGCGAAGCGGCCATGCCGTGCGACATCCTCATCGCCGCTGCAGCCGTCGCCGACTACCGCCCGGAAGTTGTCGCCCAGCACAAATTGAAGAAAGATCCCAACAGCGGCGATGGCCTGCTGTTGCAGATGGTGCGCAATCCGGACATTCTCGCCACCCTCGCACATCGCGACGACCGCCCCTTCAGCGTCGGTTTCGCCGCCGAGACCGAGAACCTGTTGGCATACGCCTCGCGCAAGCTCCAGGACAAGAACCTCGACCTGATCGTCGCCAATGACGTGGCCAACCCCAGCATCGGCTTCAACAGCGAAGACAACGCGATCACCATCATCGATCGCGAGCTACACCAGAGCAGCTTCGCGCAGACCAGCAAAGGCAAGATCGCCCGGCAACTGATGAGCTTCATCGCCGCGCACCAGCCCAAACCCTGACATTCATCAGCACGGACTACCTGATCGCCCCATGCACGCCCTACAAGCCAAGATTCTCGACCCCCGCCTCGGTAACGACTTCCCCATGCCGGCCTATGCCACTCCAGGCTCGGCAGGCCTCGACCTGCGCGCCATGCTCAAGGAAGACCTGACTCTGGAGCCGGGCCAGACCGTATTGATCCCCACTGGTTTGGCGATCCATATCGCCGATCCTGGCCTGGCGGCGCTGATCCTGCCGCGCTCGGGCCTGGGCCACAAACACGGCATCGTGCTCGGCAACCTGGTCGGGTTGATCGACTCCGACTACCAGGGCGAGTTGATGGTGTCGTGCTGGAACCGCGGCAACACCGCCTTCAAGATGGCGATCGGCGAGCGCATCGCCCAGCTGGTGCTGGTGCCCGTCGTGCAGGCACGCTTCGAAGTGGTCGAGGAATTCGACGACAGCGAGCGCGGCGCCGGTGGTTTCGGCCACTCCGGTAGCCACTGAAGCAGACCCAATCGCCAGGAGACGTTCGATGAAAGGCTTCAAACGCGCGCCCAAGGAAGAACGCTCCGGCGACTCGCAAACTATCTCCCGGCCGAAACACAAGGCCACGACCGAGCTGCTGCCCGGCGCCCTGGCGGCCACTCTCGGCGTGGTGCTGGCCGGCGCGCTGCTGTGGGTCACCGCCGTCACTCCGGCCCAGCAGCGGCAGCAGGAGCAATTGATCCAGGCCTGGGGCAAGAGCCAGGCCGCCAGCCTGCAACAGGCGCTCAAACAGCTCAGCACAGACACCCTTGTGGCAGCGCGCAACCCGGAGCTTTCGCGCGCCCTGCAGAGCGGCGACGAGCAGCAACTGCGCAATGCCGAACAGGCGCTGCGCTACTGGAACGGCGTGGTCGATGCCCAGCTCAACCTCACCGGCCAGGCCGTTCCGGACAGCAGCCGCACAGCGCCGATGAACTTCGCCGCACTGGACATGCTGCGCCGCCTCGAGAGCGGGCAGGCACCGGCTGTCGAAGCCTACCGGGTGGGCGAACGTTGGCTGGCCTACAGCGTTGCCCCGGTGCGCCAGGACGATACCCGGCCGATGCTCGGCACCCTGCTGCTGGCCGTCGACCTCAACCGAGTGCTCGCCAACCTGCCGCCGCTACCGGCCGATGTCGGGCAGATCCAACTGGTGCAGCGCTTCGACGGTGGCGCCCCGCAGGTACTGACTCAGCGTGGCCAGGCCGATGGTAACGCCCAGGCATTCGTGACCGGCAACCCACACTGGACGCTGAACTTCACACCAGCCTCCAGCCTCGGCAATAACGGGTTGTCGCCAGCGCTGCTGGCGCTTGCGCTGCTGGTCGCGCTGGCCGGTGCCCTGGCAGGGCTCTACCTGGTCAACCGACGCCTGCAGCAGCGCCTGAAAAGCGACATATCGCAATTGACCCAACTGGTTAAAGAACTCTCCGCGGGCAAAGCCGTCAAAGCCTTCAGCTTGAGCCTGCCCGCCCTGCATGACCTGGCGCAGAACCTGAGCCGACTGCCCCGTCGCGCCCAGGAACCGGCCAAACGCCCGGATGTCGTCGCCAGTCAGCAACCCAGTAGTAGTAGTAGTGTCGCGGCCAAGCCAGCGGATCTCGTAAATCCGCTGTTTCAAGACACCGATATCCTCGATATCGACATTCTCGACGACGACCAGGATCTCCTGGGACTGGAGCAGACCCCGACCATGACCGCGCCGCAAGCCCCGAAACTCCCTGCAGACATCTTCCGTGCCTATGACATCCGCGGCGTAGTAGGCGCTGGCCTGACTCCGGAAACCGCGTACTGGATCGGCCGCGCCATCGGTTCCCAGAGCCAGGCCGAAGGCGAGCCCAACGTCTCCGTCGGCCGTGACGGCCGCCTGTCCGGCCCGGTACTGGTGCAGCAACTGATCCAGGGCCTGGTCGACAGCGGTTGCCAGGTCAGCGACGTCGGCATGGTGCCGACGCCAGTGGTGTACTACGCCGCACACGTGCTGGCCGGCAAGTCCGCGGTAATGCTCACCGGCAGCCACAATCCACCGGACTACAACGGTTTCAAGATCGTCATCGCTGGCGATACCCTGGCCAACGAGCAGATTCAGGCGCTCAAGACACGCATCGACGACAACGACCTGGTCAGCGGTGAAGGCAGTGTCGAGGCCATCGACCTGCTGCCGCGTTACCTGGAACAGATCCGCAACGATATCGCCATGGCCAAGCCTCTGCGCGTGGTGGTCGACTGTGGCAACGGCGCCGCGGGCGTGATCGCACCACAGCTGATCGAAGCCCTGGGCTGCAAGGTGATCCCGCTGTACTGCGAGGTCGATGGCAACTTCCCCAATCACCACCCGGATCCGGGCAAGCCCGAGAACCTGGTCGACCTGATCGCCAAGGTCAAGGAAGAGAACGCGGACATCGGCCTGGCCTTCGATGGCGATGGTGACCGCGTTGGCGTCGTCACCAACACCGGCGCCATCGTCTACCCGGATCGCCTGCTGATGCTGTTCGCCAAGGACGTGGTGTCGCGCAATCCGGGCGCCGACATCATCTTCGACGTCAAATGCACCCGTCGCCTGACCCCGTTGATCAGCGGCTACGGCGGTCGCCCGGTGATGTGGAAGACCGGCCACTCGCTGATCAAGAAGAAGATGAAGGAAACCGGCGCCCTGCTGGCAGGCGAAATGAGCGGCCACGTGTTCTTCAAGGAGCGCTGGTTCGGCTTCGATGACGGCATCTACGCCGCCGCCCGCCTGCTGGAAATTCTCAGCCAGGACAAGCGCACCGCCGAGCAGGTGTTCGCTGCGTTTCCCAATGACGTGTCGACCCCGGAACTCAACATCCAGGTCACCGAACAGACCAAGTTCCCCATCATCGAGCGCCTGCAACGCGAAGGGCAATGGGGCGAAGCCAGTGTGACCAACCTTGATGGTGTGCGCGTCGATTACCCGAAAGGCTGGGGCCTGGTGCGTGCATCCAACACCACGCCGGTTCTGGTGCTGCGCTTCGAAGCGGAGAACCAGGCAGAACTCGAGCGGATTCAGGAACTGTTCCGCTCGCAGCTGCGCATTGTCGCCCCCGATATCAAATTACCGTTCTGACCCGCCCAGCACTGGAGCCCCCGCATGACCCTAGAGCGTGATGCCGCCACCAATATCGCCAAGGTTCTGTCCGAAGCATTGCCGTACATTCGCCGCTTCGTTGGCAAGACCCTGGTGATCAAATACGGCGGCAACGCCATGGAAAGCGACGAGCTGAAGACCGGCTTCGCCCGCGACATCGTGCTGATGAAGGCCGTCGGTATCAATCCGGTGGTGGTACACGGCGGCGGCCCGCAGATCGGCGATCTGCTCAAGCGGCTGTCCATCGAAAGTCACTTCATCGACGGCATGCGCGTTACCGATGCGCAGACCATGGACGTGGTGGAAATGGTGCTCGGCGGTCAGGTCAACAAGGACATCGTCAACCTGATCAACCGTCATGGCGGCAGCGCCATCGGCCTGACCGGTAAAGATGCCGAGCTGATCCGCGCCAAGAAGCTCACTGTCAGCCGCCAGACCCCGGAAATGACCCAGCCGGAAATCATCGATATCGGCCATGTGGGTGAAGTCACCGGGGTCAATGTCGAACTGCTGAACATGCTGGTCAAGGGCAACTTCATCCCGGTGATCGCGCCGATCGGCGTGGGCCCGGATGGCGAGTCCTACAACATCAATGCCGACCTGGTGGCCGGCAAGGTCGCCGAGGCGCTGAAGGCAGAGAAGCTGATGCTACTGACCAACATCGCCGGCCTGATGGACAAACAGGGTGAAGTACTCACCGGCCTGACCACCGAGCAGGTCGATGGCCTGATCGCCGACGGCACCATCTACGGCGGCATGCTGCCGAAGATCCGCTGCGCACTGGAAGCGGTGCAGGGCGGCGTGACTACCGCGCACATCGTCGACGGTCGCGTGCCGAATGCCGTGCTGCTGGAAATCTTCACCGACACCGGTGTGGGCACCCTGATCAGCAACCGCAAGCGTCACTGAGCGATCCGTGAAACGAAAACGCCGGCTTCGCAGCCGGCGTTTTTGTTTCACTCCCCCGTAGGGTGGGTTAGCGACGCTATGTATCACAATGCCTAACACAACGATTTCAGTGCGTCGCGTAACCCACCAAACGATATCCGGTGCTGCGCCTATGGTGGGTTACGGCGCAACTGGAACCACACAGGTTTCCAGCCTGCAACAGGCACCTAACCCACCCTACGGTTCTTCGCTGACCTCGTCTCAACGAATGGCGTAGATATCCTTCTCGTTGGCTTCGGCATATTCGTACAGGCGTGCCAGGTAAGCCTTCTGCTGTTCCCAGACCTTTTGCGCGGCGGGATCGGAGGCGGCGGTGGCGTCGACCACTTCGGCGGAGACTTCCTTGAGCCTGGCCAGTACCTCGTCCGGCAGACGGCGCACGTCGACGCCCTCCTTCTTGAGCTGCTCCATGGACTCCATGTTCTTGGCGTTGTAGTCGTCGAGCATGTCGCCATTGACGTCGCGGGCAGCGGCGCGAACGATGGCCTGCAGGTCGGCCGGCAGGGTTTCCCAGGCCTTGATGTTGATGTCCAGTTCGAAGGTGACGTTCGGCTCCTGCCAACCCGGCGTGTAGTAATACTTGGCCGCCTTGTGCAAGCCCAGCGCCTGGTCGTTGTACGGGCCGATCCACTCGGTGGCGTCGATGGCACCGGTCTGCAGGGCAGTGAAGATCTCACCGGCCGGCATGTTGACCACGGTTCCGCCGACCTTGGTCAGCACCTCACCACCGAGGCCCGGGGTACGCATCTTCAGGCCCTTGAGGTCATTGACCGAATTGATTTCCTTGTTGAACCAGCCGGCGGTCTGCACGCCGGTAGCACCGCAGGCCATCGGCAGCACGCCGTAGGGCTTGTACACTTCTTCCCACAGCTGGATGCCACCGCCGTAATGCAGCCAGGCATTCATTTCCTGGGCGTTGGGGCCGAATGGCAGAGCACAGAAGAATTGTGCAGCAGGCACTTTGCCCTTCCAGTAGTAAGGAGCGCCGTGGCCCATCTCGGCAGTGCCGCGCGAGACCGCGTCGAACACTTCAAGGGCTGGCACCAGTTCACCGGCGGCGTAGACCTTGACCTTCAATCGACCACTGCTCATCTGCTCGACCAGCTTGGCGAAACGCTCGGCGCCCACGCCTACACCCGGGAAGTTCTTGGGCCAGGAGGTGACCATTTTCCAGTTGAAGGTCTTGGCTTCGGCAGCCGGTTGCGACGAATCGGCCGCACCGGTTTCCTCTTTGCACCCGACCAATGCACCCGCGGCAATGCCGACGCCCGCAGCAGCCAGTATTTGGCGACGTTTCATAGGTAGCTCCTTGTTGTTGTAATAATGACCTTCGGGCCGTTCCGGCCTTGATAACATAGTGGCGATCCGCCAACCGCCCCGCGCGTTATCCTATGCCCGCATAACAACCATACATCGGGGGCAAATGTTTCAAATCGTGTCCAGGCATCGACCTATAACCAACGCCAACGGCTCAGCCCGAATACTTTAAGGGCAATCAGTCCGTTCCGCGGGCGGACGCCACTAAAGTCGTATCGCCATTGCCGTATGCTCGGCCTCCTGCCTAAAATCCCCAGCTTTTTCGCTCTTTTCGATAACTATAAGGACGCCTTATGTCCAATACGCCTTCACTTCCGCTGGGGATCGCGCGCGTCATCGACGTGGTGAACTTCCGCTTCGGCCAGGCCTGCTCCTGGCTGACTCTGTTTCTGGTACTCGGTACGGCTCTGGTCGTGATATTGCGCTACGGCATGAACATGGGCGCGACCGCGCTGCAGGAAGCCGTGCTCTATGCCCACGCGCTGGTATTCATGGGCGCTGCGGCCTGGGCACTGCAGCGCAATGCCCACGTGCGTGTGGATATCTTCTACCAACAATTCAGCGGCCGCCGTCAGGCATTGGTCGAGGTGCTCGGCACCCTGTTCCTGCTGCTACCCGTCTGCCTGTTTCTTGGCTGGGCGAGCTGGGATTACGTGGCCAACTCCTGGTCGACCCGCGAGGGCTCCAGCGAGTCGGGTGGCCTGAAGTTCGTCTACCTGCAAAAGAGCATCATTCTGGTGCTGGTGGTCAGCCTGAGCCTGCAAGGCATCTCCAACCTGATCAAGGCGATCTACCTGCTGTGCGGTGTGCTGCCCGAGCCGGAGGTGAAACATGGCTGAAGTCATGTCGATCCTGCTGTTCCTGTGCATCTGCGTGGTGCTGATGGGCGGCTTCCCGGTGGCCTTCACGCTGGCGGGTGTGTCCCTGCTGTTCGCCGGTATCGGTATCGTCACCGGCACCTTCGACGCCGGCTACCTGAGCGCCCTGCCCAACCGCCTGTTCGGCATCATGAACAACCAGACCATGCTGGCCGTGCCGCTGTTCGTGTTCATGGGCGTGATGCTGGAAAAATCCAAGGTTGCCGAAGACCTGCTGGAATCGATGTCGCGCCTGTTCGGCGGCATCCGCGGCGGTCTGGCTATTTCGGTTTGCCTGGTCGGCGCCCTGCTCGCCGCCAGTACCGGCATCGTCGGCGCCACTGTGGTGACCATGGGTCTACTGGCCCTGCCGACACTGCTCAAGCGTGGCTTCGATCCCGCAGTCTCCACCGGCACCCTGGCCGCCACTGGCACTCTGGGGCAGATCATCCCGCCGTCGATCGTGCTGGTACTGCTCGGTGACGTGATGTCCAGCGCCTACCAGCAGGCACAGCTGCGCATGGGCATCTTCTCGCCGAAGACCGTGTCGGTCGGCGACCTGTTCATGGGCGCGCTGGTGCCGGGTCTGCTGCTGGTGGTGCTGTATGTCACCTACCTGATCATGGTGGCGATCTTCCAGCCGCAGAAAATGCCGGTCGTGCCGAAGGAAGAACTCGGCGAAGTGGAATGGGGCAAGCTGCTCGGCTCCCTGATACCACCACTGGTGCTGATCATCGCGGTACTCGGTTCGATCCTCGCCGGTTACGCCACGCCGACCGAAGCAGCGGCCATCGGTGCCGTCGGTGCGACCCTGCTGGCACTGTTCAAGGGCCAGCTGAACCTGACGCAGCTGCGCGCCGTGGCCCAGGGCACCACGGAAATTTCCAGCATGGTGTTCCTGATCCTGATCGGCGCCTCGCTGTTCTCCCTGGTGTTCCGTGGTTTCGGCGGTGAAGCGCTGATCGAGGATGTGTTCCATCAATTGCCAGGCGGCGTGCTCGGTGCATTCTTCCTGGTCATGCTGGTGATCTTCCTGCTCGGTTTCATTCTCGACTTCATCGAAATCATCTTCGTGGTGGTGCCGATCGTCGGCCCGGTGCTGCTGGCCATGGGGCTGGATCCGGTCTGGCTCGGGGTGATGATCGCCCTGAACCTGCAGACCTCGTTCCTCACCCCGCCGCTGGGCTTCTCGCTGTTCTACCTGCGCGGCGTGACGCCACGTTCGGTGAGTACCGCCACCATGTACCGGGGCGTGATCCCATTCATCATCATCCAGTTGACGATGCTGGTCATCGCCTACCAGTTCCCGGGGCTGATCACCTGGCTACCGAATAAGATCTACGGTTCGTAAACCGACAAGCAGGAAAAAATCGCCGGGAGCGATTTTTGCCGTCGGCTCTGCCGACGGCCCGCAGGGTGGCCGCCAGGGATGGCAGGCCGCACAGAACGCCCGTCTCGACGGGCGTTTTTCATGGCAGCGAGCGAACCCCGCGGCCCCGCCGTGGCCCAATAGGCAACGTCTACCAGGAGCAGCATTTTCATGAGCACCACCAACGAACGCATTCAACTGGGCGACCTGGTCTGCTGGCGCATCCGCCACGCTGGCGCCGAGTTGCTGGTGAGCGAGCAAGGCGCGCAAATCCTGCGCTACCAGCCGGCCAACGGGCAGCCGCTGATCTGGCTGAGCGATCAGGCGGCTTATGCAGCCGGGCAAAGCGTACGCGGCGGGGTTCCGGTGTGCTGGCCCTGGTTCGGCGATCTGCAGCGCAACCCCGAAGCGATACGGGCCGCCCATACGCGTCCTGAACATGCACCAGCACACGGTCTGGTGCGTAACTGCGACTGGCAACTGATCGGCCTGAACACCGAGGAGGATGGCGTGACACTGTCGTTCGCTTTCGATACTGCCGCACAACCGTTCGCAGAGTGGCCGTTGGCCGCCGAGCTGCAGCTCGATATCCATCTGGGTGAACGCCTGAAGCTGACCCTGACCACGCGCAACCTCGGCGACAGCGAACTGCCGATCAGCCAGGCGCTGCACAGCTACTTCGCGGTCAGCGACATTCGCCAGGTGAAGGTCGAAGGCCTGGATGCCTGCCGCTACATCGACACCCTCGACGGCTGGAAAAAAGTCAGACAGAAGGGCGCGCTGGCGTTCAGTGGCGAGACCGACCGCATCTACCTCGACACACCGGCGCAGTTGAGCATCGTCGATCCCCAGTGGAAGCGCCGTATCCTCATGCGCAGCGAAGGCTCGGGCTCGGCGGTGGTGTGGAACCCCTGGATCGACAAAGCCAAACGCCTGTCGCAGTTCGCCGACGATGCCTGGCAAGGCATGCTCTGCATCGAGCACGCCAATGTGCTGGACGATTCGCTGATTCTCGCACCGGACGCCGAATACCGGCTCGCTGTAACACTGTGGTCGCAACCGCTTTGAGATAAGGCCAGCAGCCCATATGCGTCAGCGGGGCCCCAGCCTGATAGACTGCCGCGATGCACGCCCTCCACCGGATACCCCGATGCAAGCAAAGAACCCTGCAATCGGCTTGTGTCAGCAAGCCACCTTTCTGATCAGCGCCGCCAAGGTCGACCAATGCCCGGACGATCAGGGCTACGAAGTGGCCTTCGCCGGGCGTTCCAACGCCGGCAAATCGAGCGCGCTGAACACCCTGACCCACGCCAGCCTGGCGCGTACCTCGAAAACGCCAGGGCGTACCCAGCTGCTCAACTTCTTCCGCCTGGATGACGAGCGCCGCCTGGTCGACCTGCCCGGCTACGGTTACGCCAAGGTACCGATCCCGCTCAAGCTGCACTGGCAGAAACACCTGGAAGCCTATCTGGGCAGCCGTGAAAGCCTGCGCGGGCTGATTCTGATGATGGACATCCGTCACCCACTGACCGAGTTCGACCGCATGATGCTCGACTGGTCCGGCGCCAGCGGCATGCCCATGCATATCCTCCTGACCAAGGCCGACAAGCTGGCCTTTGGCGCGGCGAAGACTGCGCTGCTCAAGGTTCAGCAGGAGATACGCAAGGGTTGGGGCGACCACGTCAGCATCCAGCTGTTCTCGGCACCCAAGCGCATCGGCGTGGAAGACGCACAGACCGTTCTGGGACATTGGCTGGGCCTGATCGGGGAAGAAGACGAGCAGGCTGAAACCTGACTCTGCTGCTCGTCGCCAACGCAAACGCCCCGCTCCAAGCGGGGCGTTTTGCATCAAGCGGCCGCATGGCGCAGCGCTTCAGGCAATCAGCGCAGGAGATTGAGGGGAGGAGCTGCCTAGGGTCTGTTGCCGTTTCACGCACGGCCGCGCCGGAGCCCGTTTTGCCGCGAGGCAAGGCACGAGCCGCGAAGTTTGGCTGGCCAAATGAGCCGGCGAGAAACGCAGCATCGCGGCAAAACGGGCCCGGCCCTGCGGGTTGCGCGGGAAATCTCGCCATGCGTCGTTGGAGGACTTGAAAAGGGAATGCCATTCCCTGCGTCCTCCGCCTAACCTGGCGAGATTTCTCGCGGCAACGCGGCTCGCGTTGAAACGGCAACAGACCCTAGTACTTTTCTACAGGCAAAAAAAACCCCGAACTTCGTATGGGGAGGGAGAAGATCGGGGTTTAAGGGTCTGAACCGCTAGGGCGGGGCTCAGATGTCTGCCAACACTTAACACAACAAAGGAGCATCGAAGGGCTTTATGGGCCATTCACAAACTCTGACCGGGTGGACAGAAGTAAAGTTCAGCGATGCTTAGATTCCTTTGTTTGGTTTTAATATCGGCTAAGAGCTCTCAGCACTAACTGACCTTCAATGAGCTTCATCCCAGTTATTGCCTACCCCGATCTCGACGAGCATCGGCACATCCAGATCGGCGGCCTTGGCCATCAGCGGCCGAATCCGCTCGCTGACCTGTTCGACCAGATCCTCACGCACCTCCAGCACCAGCTCATCGTGCACCTGCAGGATCACCCTGGCATCCAGATCCGACTCGGCGAGCCAGTTATCCACAGCCACCATGGCCTTCTTGATGATGTCCGCCGCAGTACCCTGCATCGGCGCGTTGATCGCCGTACGCTCGGCGCCGGCGCGTTCCTGGGGCCGGCTGGACTTGATCTGTGGCAGGTACAGACGACGCCCGAACAGGGTTTCCACGTAGCCCTGCTCCGCGGCCTGCCGACGCGTACGATCCATGTACTCGCGTACGCCGGGGTAACGGGCGAAATAGGTTTCGATATAGGCCTTGGCCTGCTTGCTGTCGACGCCAATGTCCTTGGCCAGCTTCTGCGCGCCCATGCCATAGATCAGGCCGAAGTTGATGGCCTTGGCGCTACGGCGCTGATCCGGAGTCACCTGATCCAGTGCGACCTTGAAGACTTCCGCGGCGGTGGCCGTATGCACATCGAGGTTCTCGCGGAAGGCGTTCAGCAGCCCTTCGTCCCGCGACAGGTGCGCCATGATGCGCAACTCGATCTGCGAATAGTCGGCCGCCAGCAGCTTGTAACCCGCAGGCGCGATGAAGGCCTGGCGGATGCGTCGGCCTTCGGCGCTGCGCACCGGGATGTTCTGCAGGTTCGGGTCGCTGGACGACAAGCGCCCAGTGGATGCCACTGCCTGTTGATAACTGGTGTGGATGCGTCCGGTGCGTGGGTTGATCTGTTCCGGCAGGCGGTCGGTGTAAGTGCTCTTGAGCTTGCTCAGGCTGCGGTATTGCATCAGCACCTTGGGCAGCGCGTAGTCCTGCTCGGCCAACTCCGCAAGCACCGCCTCGGCGGTCGATGCCTGACCTTTGGCGGTCTTGCTGATGATCGGCAAACCGAGTTTTTCATAGAGGATGGCGCCGAGCTGCTTGGGCGAGCCGAGGTTGAACTCCTCACCCGCGACCTCGAAAGCCTGACGCTCCAGTGCGACCAGCTTCTCGCCCAGTTCCTGGCTGTGCCGGCCGAGCAGATTGGCGTCGACCAGCGCACCATTGCGCTCGATACGCGCCAGCACCGGCACCAGGGGAATTTCGATATCGCGCAGCACGCTCGCCAGGCCCGGCTCCTTTTCCAGGCGATCCCACAAGTTCTGGTGCAGACGCAGGGTCACGTCGGCATCTTCAGCCGCGTAAGGGCCCGCCTGCTCCAGAGCGATCTGGTCGAAAGTCAGCTGCTTGGCGCCCTTGCCCGCGATGTCCTCGAAACGGATGGTGCTGTGGCCCAGGTACTTGAGCGACAGGCTATCCATGTCGTGGCGCGTGGCGGTGGAGTCCAGCACGTAGGACTCGAGCATGGTGTCGAACGCCACGCCTTGCACGGTGATGGGCGTGGAGGCATTGGCGAGGATGTTGATGTCGTACTTGGCGTGCTGGCCGACCTTGGCCTTGGCCGGGTCTTCGAGAATCGGCTTGAGCGCGCGCAGCACCGCATCGCGATCCAGTTGTTGCGGCACACCCATGTAGCTGTGGGCGACCGGCACGTAGACAGCCTCACCCGCCTTGACCGCGAACGACAGGCCGACGAGTTGCGCCTGCTGGGCATCCAGGCCGGTGGTTTCGGTATCGAAGGCAATCAGCTCGGCCTGCTGCAGTTGCGTGAGCAGGGCGTCGAACTCGCTCTGCTCGAGCACCGTGCGGTAGTCACCGGTGGTCACCGCCTGCTCTACGTCGGCAGTAGCCAGGTCACCGACCGTCGGCGCCAGGTTGATCGCGGTGCTGAACAGGTCGTCCGCCGTCGGCGTGAGTGCTGCCTTGGCCTTGGGTGCAGCTCCCTTGTTCTGGCGTAGCAACTCGTCCAGCCAGCTTTTGAACTCCAGCTCTTCGTAGAGCGGAATCAACGCGTCGATATCGGGCTCGCCGGGATGCAGCTTGGAGCAGTCGAGATCCAGCGGCACATCCAGCTTGATGGTCGCCAGCTGATAAGACAGATACGCCATCTCGCGGTGTTCTTCGAGCTTGGCCGGCAGCGTCTTGGCACCGCGAATTGGCAGGCCTGGTACCTTGTCGAGGTTGGCGTAGAGCACGTCGAGGCCGCCGCCAACACCGACCAGCAGGCCAAGGGCGGTTTTCTCGCCAACGCCCGGCACGCCAGGAATGTTGTCGACCTTGTCGCCCATCAGTGCCAGGTAATCGATGATCAGCTCAGGGCCGACACCGAATTTCCCTTTCACGCCATCGATGTCGTAAACGCTACCGGTCATGGTGTTGACCAGCGTAACGTGCTGGCATACCAACTGGGCCATGTCCTTGTCACCCGTGGAGATCACCACGTCGCGGCCTTCGGCGGCGCTCTGCCGGGCCAGGGTACCGATCACGTCGTCGGCCTCGACACCCTCGACGCACAGCAGCGGCAACCCCAGCGCACGCACGCTGGCGTGCAGGGGTTCGATCTGCAGCCGCAACTCGTCGGGCATGGCCGGGCGGTTGGCCTTGTACTCGGCGAACAGCTCATCGCGGAAGGTTCCGCCCTTGGCATCGAAGACCACGGCGAAGGGGCTGTCCGGGTACTGCCTGCGCAGGCTGCGCAGCATGTTCAATACACCTTTGACCGCACCTGTCGGCAGACCTTTGGAAGTGGTCAAGGGCGGCAGGGCATGGAAGGCGCGGTAGAGGTAGGAGGAACCGTCGACCAGGACGAGGGGGGCTTGGCTCATGAGCGTGATCAACCTTTTCGGCGGGCGTGGCGCTAGAATACGCAGTACCGTTGATATCAAAGGGACAAGGTTACCATGGGACTCTTCAATCGCTTGATCCTGCTTGCCGTACTGGCCGCTGTGCCGTTTGCCGCGCAGGCCGACGATGCCCCCTCGGCGGATCCTGATGTAACCATCCGCCAGGACGGCGACCGCACCGTAGAGGAGTACCGGGTCAACGGCTTCCTCTACGCCATCAAGGTCACCCCGAAAGGTGGCAAACCCTATTTCCTGGTTCGGGCCGATGGCAGCGACGGTAACTTCGTGCGCTCCGATTCGCCGGATATGCTCATCCCGGCCTGGGAAATCTTCAGCTGGTAAGGCAGTCAATTCATGTCGGTGTTCACCCCGCTGCAACGTCCGCAACTGGACACGTTTCTCGCGCCCTACGGGCTCGGTCGCCTGCTCGACTTCCAGGGCATCGAGGCCGGTAGCGAAAACAGCAATTTCTTCGT
This sequence comes from Phytopseudomonas daroniae, assembly GCF_004327275.1. Lineage (NCBI taxonomy): Bacteria > Pseudomonadati > Pseudomonadota > Gammaproteobacteria > Pseudomonadales > Pseudomonadaceae > Phytopseudomonas > Phytopseudomonas daroniae. The sequence continues at coordinate 36,053 of NZ_QJUJ01000003.1, read as the reverse complement.
CAGCCTGGAACAGGGCGAATTCGTGCTGACCCTGATCGAACGCGGGCCAAGCGCCGATCTGCCGTTCTTCATCGAACTGCTGGACGTCCTCCACGATGCCGGCCTGCCAGTACCCTACGCCCTGCGCACCGACAGCGGCGAAGCCCTGCGCAGCCTGGCGGGCAAGCCGGCGCTGCTGCAGCCGCGGCTGAGCGGCAAGCACATCAGCGCGGTCAACGCCCACCATTGCCAGGAAATCGGTAGCCTGCTGGCGCGCATTCACCTGGCGACCCGCGAGCGCACACTGCCACGCAAAAGCGATCGTGGGCTGGAGTGGATGTTGCGTGAAGGTGCGGCACTGGCGCAGCGGCTGCCGGCCGAACAGGCCAGCCTGCTGAATGCGGCACTGGAAGAAATAACCACGCTGCAGGAACGTGTACACAAGCTGCCGGGCGCCAACCTGCATGCCGATCTGTTCCGCGACAACTGCCTGTTCGAAGGCACTCACCTGAGTGGCGTGATCGACTTCTACAACGCCTGCTCCGGCCCCATGCTCTATGACCTGGCAATTGCCGTGAACGACTGGTGCTCGGATGAGCAGGGGCGGCTGAATGCCGAACGCACCCGCGCCCTGCTCGGCGCCTATGCCGCGTTGCGCCCGTTCAGCGCCGCCGAAGCCGAGCTATGGCCTGCCTTGCTGCGCATCGGTTGCGTGCGCTTCTGGCTATCGCGCCTGATCGCCGCTGAAGCCTTCGCCGGCCAGGATGTGCTGATCCACGACCCGGCCGAGTTTCAGCGCCGTCTGGCAGAGCGTCAGCACGTCGACTTGGCGCTGCCGTTCGCGCTGTAGATCGCCGTCAAAAGCCTGGGGCGTCCATGGCACGGACGCCCGGGCTCAAAGCTTGCCCAGACAACCACTCAAGCCATCGGCCAGCCCTTGCAGCAGGTTTTCGTAACCGTCTGCGCTGATTGGCGCTACCGCGCCCATGGCATCCAGCTCGGCCAGGGTCGCCGGCAAACCGGCGGTCAGGGTTTCGGCCAGACGCGGGCGCAGCGGTGGCTCGCTGAACACGCAGCTCGGCCCTACCCGCTGCAGTTGCTCGCGCATCGCAGCCACGTGGCGAGCCCCCGGCTGCACCTCGCTGGCCACACTGAATACGCCGACGTGCTTGAGGCCATAAGCGGCCTCGAAGTAGTCGAAGGCCTCATGGAAAACGAAGAAGGGCTTGGCCGCCAACGGTTTGAGCTGAGCCTGTAGACGCGGCTCCAGCGCATCGAGACGCTTGTCGAACGCATCCAGATTGGCCTGGTAGCGCGGAGCGTTGGCGGGATCGGCCTTGCTCAGGTCGGCGGCCATGCCCGCGGCGATCACCCGAGCGTTGGCCGGCAGCAGCCACAGGTGAGCGTCCAGACTGCCGGGACGGTGGTCGTGGTCATGCTCGCCGAGCGCCTCATGCGCTTGATCGTGATCGTGATCGTGATCGTGATCGTGATCGTGATCGTGGCCATCATCCTCGCCGAAATGCCGCAGCGTCATGTCCGGCAGGCTCTGCACCGCCACGCTGGGCTTTTCACGGGTAGCCAGAACGCGGGGCATGAAGCTCTCCATGTCCGGCCCGATCCAGTACAGCAGATCCACTTCCTGCACCCGGCGCATATCGGAGGGGCGCAGCGCATAGTGGTGCGGTGACGCGCCCGGCGGCAGCAGAACCTCGGGCTCACCCACGCCGTCCTGCACCGCGGCGGCGATCAGCTGCAATGGCTTGATGCTGGTGAGCACACGCACATCGGCCTGGGCGGCGCCGGTCGTGGTGAAGAGCAGGAAAAGAGGCAGTGTGAGCGACGACAAGGAACGCAAGCGCGGCAGCATGGGCAGAGATTCATTCGAGAAGCAAAAGGGGTAATACAATAACATCCTATCTATCCGAATTGGCACTCATCCGCCGAACGACCCTCGCTCACGCGCCTGGCAGACGGGCAACCGGTACATTCGTGGCATCCGGCGGCCGATGCGTAATAGAATAACGTCCTACGCTTCGAGGCCCTCGCCATGTACAAACCCGTCAGCGTCGTGCCACCCCTGGCATCGCGCCCCCATGACCACTCCCACTGCGTCAGCCATGCGCTGGCCGAAGCCGAGGCTATCTGCGCCCGTCAGGGCCTGCGCCTGACCGCCCTGCGCAAGCGCGTACTGGAGCTGGTCTGGGCCAGCCACAAGCCGCTGGGCGCCTATGACATTCTGGGTGTACTCAGCGAGGAAGACGGCCGCCGCGCCGCGCCGCCGACCGTTTACCGCGCGCTGGATTTCCTCCTGGAAAACGGCCTGGTACACCGCATCGCCTCGCTCAATGCCTTCGTTGGCTGCAGCCACCCGGCACACGCTCATCAGAGCCAGTTCCTGATCTGCCGCAATTGCCACGCCGCCGTGGAGCTGGAGCAGGCGGCGATCAGCGATGCCATCGTACGCGGTGCCAAAGGTGTCGGCTTCAATGTCGAAAGCCAGACCGTGGAAGTCGTCGGCCTGTGTGCAGGCTGCCAAGGCAGCAAATGAGCAACGCTCTGATACGCCTCGAAGGCGTGACTGTCGGTTTCTCCGGGCAAACGGTGCTCGACAATGTCGAGCTGACCATCAAGCCCGCTGAGATCGTCACCCTGATCGGCCCCAACGGCGCCGGCAAGACCACCCTGGTGCGCGCCGTACTCGGCCTGCTCAAGCAGGACAGCGGCAGCGTATGGCGCAAGCCGAAACTGCGGATCGGCTACATGCCGCAGAAACTGCACGTTGACCCGACCTTGCCGCTCAGCGTACTGCGTTTTCTGCGCCTGGTACCGGGCGTCGACCGCACCAGAGCGCAATCGGCACTGGCCGAGGTGGGTGCCAGCCAGGTACTCGACAGCCCGCTGCAGGGCATTTCCGGCGGCGAGTTGCAACGTGTGCTGCTGGCCCGTGCGTTGTTGCGTGAGCCGCAACTGCTGGTGCTCGATGAGCCGGTGCAGGGCGTCGACGTGGCCGGCCAGGCCGAGCTGTACCGGCTGATCACCCGCCTGCGCGACCGCCACGGCTGCGGCGTGCTGATGGTGTCCCACGACTTGCACCTGGTGATGAGCACCACCGATCAGGTGGTGTGCCTGAACCGCCACGTGTGCTGCTCGGGCCACCCGGAGCAGGTCAGTTTCGATCCAGCCTTCGTCGAACTGTTCGGTCGCGACGCCCAGAGCCTGGCGGTCTATCACCACCACCACGATCATGAGCACGACCTGCATGGCAGCGTGGTCAGCGACAAACCGGGCCTGGGCATAAACGGCCCACTGCGCCCGCACGTACACGGAGATGGCTGCAAGCATGGCTGATTTTCTGTTCAACGCCCTGCTCGCCGGCCTCGCTCTGGCACTGGTCGCCGGCCCACTGGGCTCCTTCGTGGTGTGGCGGCGCATGGCCTATTTTGGCGACACCCTGTCCCATGCCGCGCTGCTCGGCGTGGCGCTGGGCCTGATGCTGGACGTCAGCCCGACCTTCGCGGTGACCGTCGGCTGTGTGCTGCTGGCAATCCTGCTGGTCACCCTGCAGACCCGCCAACCCCTGGCCAGCGATACGCTGCTCGGCATCCTCGCCCACAGCACCCTGTCGCTGGGCCTGGTGGTGCTGAGTTTCATGCGCGACGTGCGCATCGACCTGATGGGTTACCTGTTCGGCGATCTGCTCGCGGTCAGCCCGACCGATCTGGCCTGGATTCTCGCTGGCAGCGCTCTGGTACTGATCCTGCTGGTGCTGATGTGGCGCCCGCTGCTGGCGATCACCGTGCACGAAGAACTGGCCAGAGTCGAAGGCCTGCCCGTGGCGGCGATCCGTCTCGGCCTGATGATGCTGATCGCCATCGTTATCGCCGTGGCGATGAAGATCGTCGGCGTACTCCTGATCACCTCGCTGCTGATCATCCCTGCCGCCGCCGCACAACGGCATGCACGTACACCGGAGCAGATGGCCTTTGGCGCCAGCCTGCTGGGCATCGTCGCGGTGTGCTGCGGCCTCAGCCTGTCCTGGCTGCAGGACACCCCGGCCGGCCCGTCCATCGTGGTCTCAGCGGCCAGCCTGTTCTTGCTGAGTTTCGCGCTGCCGCGCCGCAAGGCCTGAATGCTGCTGCGCAGGTTCGTCACGCGACGGCAAGTCGTTTAAGCTGCGGACGCCCCCTTGCAGACGCCACCATGAACATCGACAGCAGCGACATCAAACACCTGAGAATCTTTCTCGCCGTGGTCGAGGCGAACGGCATTTCCAATGCCCAATCGATGCTCAACAAGGACGCTTCGACCATCAGCCGGGCAATCAGCGCGCTGGAAGTACGCCTGGGTCTGAAGCTGTGCATACGCGGTCGCCAGGGATTCGAGCTGACCCCGGAAGGCAAGGCGGTGCAGGAGGAAACGATCATGCTGTTCTCCTCGATGCGCGCCTTTCAGAACCGCATCGAGAGCCTTGGTGGAAATGGCGTCGGACGTCTGGCGATCGGTATCATCGACAATATCATCACCGATGCCAATTGCCCCGTGCAGCGAGCCATCGCGCGCATCACCAACCATTTTGGCGAAAACCTGCATATCGACCTGCACGTCAAAACGCCCCATGAACTGGAAAAGCACCTGCTCGATAAACGCATCGATATCGCGCTGGGCATCTTCGAGCGTCGCCATGATGCGATCCAATATCAGGCTCTCTACGAGGAAACGGACTACCTGTACTGCGCATCCGGCAATCCAGTGGTGGATACCATTGACCAGGGCGCCTCGCACGAGGAGGTGCTGGCGACACTGAGGCACCAGAACTTCTGCGCCCGCAGTTTTCTCAACGAGCGGGATCTCATGAGCCTGGGCTTCACCCTGCTCGGCGACGTCACCTACACCACCAACCTGGAGGCCATCGCCCTGCTGGTGCTGTCCGGCAAGTTCGTCGGTTTCATGCCCGATCACTATGCCCGTCGTCATGTGGACGCGGGAACATTGCTGCCCATACTCCCGTCATGCATTTCCCGCACCTCGGAACTCCTGCTGGCGCACCGCAGAGGCGAAGAAGGAACCCGGCAGATCATCGCCAAGTCTCTGTCGCTGGTAAAGAAATCCTGAGCGTGCATTTCCCGCATGTGAGCGTGCCAAGAGCGTCATGTAACCGCTGAGTCCGCGCCATTAGCCTGCCAGACAGAACAACCCTGCGGAGGACTCTTACATGGCCAGGCTCGTTTCACTCGCGTCCATGCTGTTCGCTTCACTGTGCTTCTCCTCGCTCGCCCCGGCCCAGGAAACCTACAAGGTCGCCTGGACCATCTATGCCGGCAGCATGCCGTTGGGCTATGCCCAGGATCACGGCGTCCTGCAGAAATGGGGCGACAAGTACGGCTTCAAGCTCGAAGCCGTGCAAATGAATGACTACATCGAAGCCCAGACCCAGTTCTCCATGGGCCAGTTCGCCGCCACCATCGCCATGTCACTGGACGCCCTGACCATTCCCGCCGCGTCCGGCACCGACACCACGGTGGTCATGCCGCTCAGCTCATCGATGGGTAGCGATGGCATCGTCATCCGAGGCAGGGACAAGACACTCGCAGACCTCAAGGGCCGAACCATCAACCTGGTCGAATTATCCGGATCGCACTACATGCTTGTTCGGGCACTGGATCGGCTTGGTCTGAAAGAGACCGACGTCAAACTGATCAACACCTCGGACAGCGATATGGCGGCCGTTTTCCTCGACCCCGCGACCATGGCCGCGGCGACCTGGAAACCGCAACTGAGCGAGATCCTGGCGCAGGATCAGGATCTCTCCCTGGTGTTCGACTCCTCGGACATCCCCGGCGAGCTGGTCGACGTCCTGGCAGTCAACAGCGAACTGCTGCGCCGTGAACCCAATCTCGGCAAGGCCCTGGCCGGTGCCTGGTTCGAGACGCTGGCCATGCTGCAGCCTGACCACCCACAGCATGCGCAACTCATGGCTTACATGGCACAGGCGCTCAGCACCACGCCCGAGGGACTTGCCGATCAGCTCAGCACCATCGACTTCTTCACCCCGGCGCAAGGGCTCGATTACGTCAACTCGGCAGCCTTCAAAAGCAAGATGACTGAAATGACACGCTTCGCGTTCCAGCACGGCCTGTTCGAGGGTGCCAAGGATGCCGACTTTGTCGGAATCGAAGCCGGCGATGGCCAGATTCTGGGCAGTGCCGACAATATCAAGCTGCGCTTTTCCTCCACCTGGCTCAGCGAGGTGCAACCGTGACGCGCCTTGCGCAACTGACCGGCACCTCGCCCTACGCCTGGCCGCTGTCTGGAAACTGGAGCGTCAGAGACACCGCAGTGGTCACCATCGACATGCAACGCGACTTCCTCGCTGCCGACGGCTACTTCGGCGCTCTTGGCGAGAGCAACGGCCATCTGACCAGCGCCATCGGGCCAGCGCAAAACTTCCTGCAGCGCGTCCGTCTATATAGCCTGCTGATGATCCACACCCGCGAATCACATCGTCCGGAGTTGGTCGACCTGAATGACAACAAGCGACAGAAGGCCATGCGCATGGGCTCGCCGATAGGCAGCCAGGGGCCGATGGGACGACTATTGGTACGCGGTGAGCGAGGCTGTGATTTTCATGACGGCTTCCAGCCGCTGTCTGGCGAAATCGTAGTGGACAAACCCGGCAACAGCGCCTTCTACGCCACTGACCTAGAGCACATTCTGCGCGCACGGCATATCCGCAATCTGATCCTGCTGGGCGTCACCACCGACGTCTGCGTCTCATCGACCATGCGTGACGCCAATGATCGTGGCTTCGACTGCGTACTACTGGAAGACTGCTGTGGAGCGGCCACTCAGGCGTTGCATGATGCCGTCGTCGCCAGCATCCAGCGCGAAGGCGGCATTTTCGGCAGCTGTGGAAAAAGTGCTGACGTGCTCGAAGTGCTGGCTTCGGCGCAAGCTGCGTCGCCGCCTTAGGAGCGAGAGGCAACCGGACAAGGCAACCACCGGGCTTATCGCATTTTCGTGGGAAAATCTTGAAGCCGCCACTTTCCCGAGGCTCGGCGAAGAACCAGATACCTGGCCAGACTCTGCGTTGCCGTGCCGAAGCGGCGAAACCTGTAGGGGCGGGGCGCCTGCCACGATCGTTGTATGGTCATCGTATGGGTGCGTAGCACGGCGCTATACGTGGGTCGTCATCTCATCATGGCAGTACGTGATAGAGACTGCTACGCGGGCATTTGGTGGCCAGCACGGCAGCGTGTAGAATTGCGTGTTTTTTGCACAAATCGAGACTCGCAGCCATGACACCGTTCCCTATACGCTGTGCCACGCTGGCCGCACTGGCTCTGCTGATGATCGGCTGCCAGAGCCGCCAGGAAGCCGAACCGGCCCCGGTTCCCGTGGCGGTTGCGCCAAGTGCCCAGGAACAGTTCGACGCCAATCTTGCCGAAGGCCGGTTGGCCGAAGCTGAAACGCAGCTCGAAGCCCTGCAGCAGAGCGGCGAACCTGCCGTGGTGCTGCACACCCAGCGGCGGCTGGCCGAGGCCTATTTGCTGGAAGGTCAGAAAGCCCTGGAAAACGGCGATCTCGACAAGGCTGCAAAATCCCTTGGCCACGCGCGCAACCTGATGCCCAAGGCGCCGGCACTGACCACCGGTCTGGATGGCGCCATCGGCAAAGCCCGTGAGGCCGAGTTGAGCGCAGTGGAACAGGCGCGCCAGGCGGGCGAACAGGCTCAGGCCGCACGTCAGGAGCGACTGCGCCTGTTGCGCCAGGCCGCCGAAGCACAGGCCGCTGCTACCCGCACCGCCGATGACACACCGCCCGAAGCAGCGGCCACCCTGATAGATCCTGCTGACAAACGCAGTGACATCAGCCTGCCGATGCTCGACAGCCGCGACGAAGCTGCGCTGCTCGAGCGGCTCGATGCGGTCGCAGCCGACGTGGTGACCTTCGATCGCTCCGTTCACATAGAAGTGCGCAGTGCCGAGGATCTGCGCCGGGTCAGCAGCCTGCTCGAAGCGCGGGTGATGAAGCGTGACCCGGCCTTCAAGCTGACGCTCAGCCATGCGGTGAAGCCGGTTCAGGTCCCCCGCCTGGTGTTGCTTTCGCGCGATCAGTAAGTACGCGAATGCGCCGTCTGAGATGATATAAACCATCTTTTTAGCTATAAACATAGGCCTACAAATATTTTTGAGGTCTAACAAGCGCCGGGTAAACTAGCAGTCCGGTGAAAACCTAGGCGAAGCAGCCAGCGCAAGGCAAAAACGGGCGACGGCAACGCCGTTAGTTTTCCAGCGGCTTGCTAGTGCTTCTCATGCCTATCCGGCAGAACAACGAACCCAAAAGGTTTAATGCGTGATCGACTTTCATCAGGTTCACAAGGCGTACCGCGTCAGTGGCCGCGATATCCCCGCCCTGCAACCCTGCGACCTGCACATCGACCGTGGCGAAGTGTTCGGCATCATCGGCCACTCCGGTGCAGGCAAAAGTACCCTGCTGCGCCTGATCAACCGCCTCGAAGAGCCCTCCGGCGGCCGCATCGATATCGACGGCGTGGACGTGACCGCACTCGGTGCCGATGGCTTGCGCCAGTTCCGCCAGCAGGCCGGGATGATCTTCCAGCACTTCAACCTGCTGTCATCCAAGACGGTCGCCGCCAATGTCGGCATGCCGCTGAAGCTGGCTGGCGTAGCGGCCAGGGAGATCGAGCAGCGCGTTGCCGCGCTGCTCGAACGCGTCGGCCTTCAGGATCACGCCAACAAGTACCCGGCCCAGTTGTCCGGCGGACAGAAGCAGCGTGTGGGCATCGCCCGTGCGCTGTCGACCCGACCGAAGATTCTGCTCTGCGACGAAGCCACCAGCGCCCTCGACCCGCAAACCACGGCGTCGGTGCTGCAGCTGCTGGCCGAGATCAACCGCGAACTGGGCCTGACCATCGTCCTGATCACCCATGAGATGGATGTGATTCGCCGCGTCTGCGACCGCGTGGCGGTCATGGATGCCGGCGTGATCGTCGAGCAGGGCCCCGTCGCCGACGTCTTCCTGCACCCGCAACACGCCACCACTCGGCGCTTCGTGCTCGAGGCGGAACAGGTGGACGAAAACGAACAGCGCGACGACTTCGCCCATGTCGAGGGCCGCATCCTGCGCCTGACCTTTCAGGGTGACTCTACCTATTCGCCGATGCTTGGCCAGGTCGCCCGCGAGACCGGTATCGACTACAGCATCCTCGCCGGGCGTATCGACCGCATCAAGGACACGCCCTACGGCCAGCTGACCCTGGCACTGAGCGGCGGCGATATCGACGCGGCCCTGGCCCACTTCGAAGCGGCCGACGTGCACCTGGAGGTTCTGCGCTGATGGAAACCTTACTGCCCAACGTCGACTGGCTGGAAATCTGGCAGGCCAGCCTCGATACCCTGAACATGCTCGGCGGCTCCATGCTGTTCACCGTGCTGTTCGGCCTGCCCCTCGGCGTGCTGCTGTTCCTCACCGGCCCGCGGCAGATGTTCGAACAGAAGGCGCTCTACGCGGTGGTCTCGCTGTTGGTGAACATCCTGCGTTCGGTGCCCTTCGTGATCCTGCTGATCCTGCTGATCCCGGTCACGGTGCTGATCACCGGCACATCGCTGGGGGTTGCCGGCGCCATTCCGCCACTGGTGGTCGGTGCCACGCCGTTCTTCGCACGCCTGGTGGAAACCGCACTGCGCGAGGTCGACCGCGGCATCATCGAAGCGACCCAGGCGATGGGCGCCAGCACCCGACAAATCATCTTCAATGCCCTGTTGCCCGAGGCCCTGCCGGGCATTCTGGCGGCCGTCACCGTCACGGCCATCACCCTGGTGTCCTACACCGCGATGAGCGGCCTGATCGGTGGCGGCGGCCTGGGCGACCTGGCGGTGCGTTACGGCTATCAGCGTTATCAGCCGGACGTGATGTTCGTGACAGTGGCGCTGCTGGTGGTGCTCGTACAGATTCTGCAAACCATCGGCGACCGGCTGGTGGTGCACTTCTCTCGTAAATAAAACAGCTGGAACGGACGACCGGCACTTCGCCGCCACGCCGCCTCATCTCAAGGAGTCAAACGATGAAAAAACTGCTTACTGCCCTGGCTGTCGTCGCAGCCTTCTCCAGCGCTGCCCAGGCTGAAACCCTGAGCGTCGCGGCCTCCGCCGTGCCGCACGCGGAGATCCTCGAGTTCGTCAAACCGGCACTGGCCAAAGAAGGCGTGGAGCTGGACGTCAAGGTCTTCACCGACTACGTGCAGCCCAACGTACAGGTCGCCGAGAAGCGTCTGGACGCCAACTTCTTCCAGCACCAGCCTTACCTGGACGAGTTCAACAAGAGCCGTGGCACCACCCTGGTCAGCGTAGGTGGTGTGCACGTCGAACCCTTCGGCGCCTACTCGAGCAAGATCAAGAACCTCAGCGAACTGCCCCAGGGCGCCAACGTGGTGATCCCCAACGACGCCACCAATGGCGGCCGTGCCCTGCTGCTGCTGCAGAAAGCCGGCGTGATCACGCTCAAGGATGCCAACAACATCCTCTCCACGACGAAAGACATCGCCGAGAACCCGAAAGGCATCAAGGTGCGTGAGCTGGAAGCCGCGACCCTGCCGCGCGTACTGACCCAGGTCGACCTGGCGCTGATCAATACCAACTACGCGCTGGAAGCCAAGCTGAACCCGACCCAGGACGCCCTGGCCATCGAAGGCAGCGACTCGCCGTACGTCAACATCCTGGTTACCCGTGAAGACAACAAGGACAGCGCCGCCGTACAGAAGCTGGTCAACGCCCTGCACAGCGACGAAGTGAAAGCCTTCATCCTGGAAAAATACAAAGGCGCGGTCGTTCCGGCGTTCTGATTGCCGTTACACCATCCCTGCACTCGATGCCGCGTAGCCGATCCAGCTACGCGGCATTTTCATTTGCGCGCCTGACGAGCGGTGCGCCGGAAAGACCGAACGCTTCGCCATGCCTCCACTCAATAACTCAGTAGTCCGCTGCTCGGTGCCTTGCCCAGGTAGCGATCAAGAACCTGAACCTGCAGAGGAGTGTTCCATGACCACTTTCATCACTCGCGACGGTACCGAGATCTATTACAAGGACTGGGGTTCGGGAAAACCGATCCTGTTCAGCCACGGCTGGCCGCTGGACGCCGACATGTGGGAGTACCAGATGCTCCACCTGGCCTCCCACGGCTACCGTTGCGTGGCCTTCGACCGCCGTGGCTTCGGGCGCTCCAGCCAACCCTGGTCAGGCTACGACTACGACACCTTCGCCGAGGACATTCACGAGCTCATCGAGCATCTCGACTTGCGTGAGGTGACGCTGGTGGGCTTTTCCATGGGTGGCGGCGACGTGGCCCGTTACATCGGCAAGCATGGTTCCGAACGCGTCGCCGGGCTGGCCCTGCTGGGTGCGGTGACACCGATCTTCATCAAGACCGCCGATCATCCGCAAGGCGTGGAGAAAAGCGTCTTCGACGAGATCCGCGCCAACCTGCTCGAGGATCGTGCTCAATTCATCGCCGACTTCGGCTCTACGTTCTATGGCCTGAACAAAGGCCAGGAGGTCTCCGAAGGTGTGCTCACCCAGACCCTCAACATCGCCTTGCTGGCTTCGCTGAAAGGTACCCTGGACTGCGTGACGGCCTTCTCCGAAACCGACTTCCGCGCCGATCTGGCCAAGGTCGATGTACCGACGCTGATCATCCACGGCGATGCCGACCAGGTCGTGCCGTTCGAGGCCACCGGCAAGCTGGCCGCCGAGCAGATAAAGGGTGCTGTGCTCAAGGTCTACCCAGGGGCGCCCCATGGCTTTGCGGTGACCCATGCAGACCAGTTGAATGACGATCTCCTGGCCTTCGTGTCGCGCTGACCGCGATCCGCGGATGCACTGAAGCAGGGAGCTGAAGGGTGGTCAGTGCGATGCGTCCGCAGGCGCAGGGATGAAGCGCAGCACGCCCACCTGCCTCGATACAGCCCCGCTGACATCGTCCGCCGGATGCAATACTCCGTCGCTGACCGGCACCTCGGCGAAGTCGAACGGGCTGATGCCGTCGAGGCAGGCCACGTTGATGCCGTACTGATGAGGATTGGAACGGCGTTGATGATGGGTGTAAATGCCGCAGCGCGAGCAGAAGTAATGCCGCGCACTGCGGGTGTTGAATCGATAGACCGTCAGCAATTGCTCGCCCTGCAGCACCTGAAAATCCGTCAACTCGGCAGATACAGCGACCGCCCCGCGCATCCGGCAATAGGAACAGTTACAGCGCCGCGCCGTATGCAGGCCGTTGCTCAGGCGCACCTGGAAACGCACGCCGCCACAGTGGCAGGCACCGCTGATCTCGCCGATATCCTTGTTCATCGCTTATGCCCTAGGGTCTGTTGAAGCGCATAGCATAGGACACGCATCGCTCCAGATCCTGTAGACGATTCACGCTCAGCGGGTTTCCGCTGCCTGCTCGTCGTCCTTACGCCTGACCTGCTCCGGCCGCGACCAGATCCACAGCGCACCACAGCTCATGCCCAGCCCGGCGAAAATCAGCGACGGCGTATGCGCCACCGTCAGCAGCATGATGCCGAAGGCCAGCAGCATGCTCAGGCTCGCCGCCAGCTTGGTACGCCGAGTGATCACCCCACCATCGCGCCAGTTGCGCAGCAATGGGCCGAACAGGCGGTGGTTTTCCAGCCAGGCACTGAGCCGTGGCGAACTGCGCGACGCGGCCCAGGCCGCCAGCAACACGAACTCGGTGGTCGGCAAACCAGGCACTACCACACCCACCGCCGCCATGCCGATGCTCAGGTAGGCGAGCGCCAGCCACAGCCAGCGTGTCCAGCCACTCGCCATCGCCCGCGGGGTATCAGGCAAAACTACGTTCCAGGTGCACCACGAAGCGCTCGAACGCGGCAATCGCCGCCGCCTCCGCCTCACGCTCCTGTTCGGCATCCAGCTCGATCGCATCCAGGGTCGCGACGAACGCCTTCCAGCCTTGCGCTCTGCCGCCTTCCGGCTCGCCGAGATGGCGCGCACCAAAGGTCTCGCTCAGGCCCAGTGCAGGCATGCGCTTGAGCAGAAAGGCCGCGCCGAGCTTCGAGCCTTCGGATACGAATAGCCAGGCCAGGGCGGCGCCGAGCCCCAGAGAACGGCTACGAATGGCGTCATCGCCCTGCGGCACCGGCAGGCCGAGATCGGCCAGATCCAGACGCGCCTGCTCGACCCGGCAGCGCGCCGGCAGGTCGGGTACCAGCTCGATCAGGGCGGGGTCGGTATAGAGCTTTTCCAGGTCGTACTGGAACAGGTACTGGGCCGCGACGAAGCGCGCGAAGCGTTCCCGGCTGCTGAACGGGTCATGGCTCTTGACCAGGTCATCGAGCTTGCTGTGCGGCTCGTGAGTGATCTGGTTGAGACGCTGGGAACGCAGGGCATGGGACAGGGGCGATGATGCAGTCATGAGGGGTCTCATTGATGACGGAGAAACGATAGGGTTGCGCAGACTCGGATCCGAATGGCGTCGTCGCCGTCTGGACATCGGCGGTCGGCCATCGGCACGCCAGCAGGCCATGCGTACAGCCAACCTTTCACATTGATCATTAATAAGAGACGAACGAGCCCCCCGGAGTCAGTAAAAAAACTCGACGGGCGCTCAAGCGCCGGATCAGCTTTCTGAGCGGATCCGGGTCTCCCTGGACAAGGCCGAGGCATTCAGACCGGGTGGACAACGCTCTTTTTGTCCACCGTTGCGATCGTAAAACGGTGGACGGATCGGACCGCGTAGGTGAAGCGTCAGCTGCGCGCCCCGATTCACCCTACGAACCAAAGGCGATAGGCCTGATCCGGCCACGCCTGAAAGGATAGCATCCGGTAGCCGGCCCCATTAAAAGTGATTATCATTAACTCGTAGTCGGCGAACCGGATCTGCCCGTGACCACCTCTAATCTCGACAGCGTATTTCTGACCCAGCGCACCCCGCTCCTGCGCACACTGGTCAAGATGGTGAAGAACGCCAGCATCGCCGAAGACCTGGTACAGGAGACCTATCTACGGGTCGCCCATAGTCTGCGCGAGCACAAGGTCGAGCACCTGGAGCCCTTTCTGTTCCAGACCGGACGCAATCTCGCACTGGATCACCTGCGGCGCGTACGCATGCAGTCCAGAACCCTGCTCGACGATGTACCGGACGAAGTGATCCAGGCCGTCCCCGCACCCGGCTCCTCCAACGAGGACAGCCTGCATGCGCAAAGACTCCTGCAACGCCTGGGCAGCATGCTGGAGCAACTGAGCGAGCGCCAGCAGCGGATCTTCATCCTCAGCCGCCTGCACGGCCAGAGCCACGCGCAAATCGCCGCCCAACTCGGCGTTTCGCTGAGCACGGTGCAGAAAGAACTCAAACTGATCATGGCCATCTGCATGGCCCTGCTCGACAGGCTGAATCCGCCGACATGAGCGACTATCGTTTACCTGGACGTTCGGCCAGAATGGACGCCCCCAGTCGCGAGAATCGCTCGATGTCCCAACACGGGCCCACTGCCGAAAACCACACGCCGCAGGATCAGGCGCTCACCTGGCTGATCCTGCTGGAAGACGCAGACGATGCCTGCCGCGCGCGTTTCGCCGAGTGGCTGGACGTATCGCCGGCCAATGCCGAAGCCTTCCGCCAGGTACAGAGCCACTGGCAGTCGCCGCTGCTGGTCGAAGCGGCGGCGCGCCTGGAAACCCGGCGGCAAACCGCTGCGCCCGCTCGCAGGCACATGCGCAGGCTGCTGGCGGTCGCCGCCTCGCTGCTACTGGCCTGTGGCGTCATCGTGCAAAGCGATCTGCTGCTGCGCCTGAAGGCCGATCATGTCACCGCCGTCGGCCAGCGGCAGAGTCTGGAACTGGCCGACGGCTCGCATGTGCTGCTCAATACCGATACCGCCATTTCCAGTCAGATCGACGAGCGCCAGCGGGTCACTCACCTGTACCGAGGCGAGGCCTATTTCGATGTAGCCCGCGACAGCAGCCGCCCCTTCGAAGTCAAGGCCGGCCCCGTGCAGGTTTCGGTGCGCGGTACCGCTTTCGCCGTGCGCTACCTGGGCGACGAAGCCGAGGTCAGCGTCGAGCGGGGCGAAGTCGAGCTGCACTCGCGTGACGACGACACCCGCGTGAGCCTGGGCAGTGGCGACAGCATTCGTGTCGGCCGCAACGGTTTCGGCAACCTCGTCAATCGCGCCTCGGCCCCACAACTCGCCTGGGTGCAAGGCCGTCTGGTATTCGACAACCGTCCATTGCACGAGGTACTGACCGAGCTGCGGCGCTACTACCCGGGCTGGATCGTCAGCAACAGCCCGCACCTGAACGATCTCAACGTCACCGGCAACTATCGCCTCAACGACCCCCTGGAAGTGATGCGCTCGCTGGCCCAGGTGACCTCGGCACGACTGCATGAGTACCCGGCGCTGCTGATTCTCAACTGACCCTGAAAAATTTTTACGGCATTTCCCGCTCTCGTTCGTCCCGTCAGAAGCCAATGCAAATAATTCGTATTTTGCTACGTTTCGACGAACCCTCCAGAGAGCTCAACGATGACCATTCACTCCAGGCGCCCGCTGTCGCGCCGACTGTCCACTGCCAGCCTGTCCCTGCTGGCGCTCGCCATTTCGTGCGCCAGCCTGCCGTCGAGCGCCCATGCCGCCGATGATGGGCAGGGTGCGCAGCAGCAGAACCAGGCGAGTGGTTACCGATTCACCATCGCCCGGCAACCACTGGTCAGCGCGCTCAATACCTTCAGCGAGGTAACCGGCTGGCAGGTCGGCCTGCCCGCCGAACTGGCCAGCGGCGTCTATTCGCCCGGCCTCACGGGTCAGTTGCCGGCCGAGCAGGCGCTCGCACGCCTGCTCGAGGGTACCGGCATCACCTACCACAGCGTCGGCGCCCGCAGCGTGGTACTGATCAGAACCCCCACACAGGCGATGGCGCTGCAACCGCTGACGGTGACCGCCACACGCCGGGCGCAGAGCGTGAGCGAAGTCCCCAGCTCGGTCAGCGTGCACAGCCGCGAGCAGCTCGACCGGCAGAACGTCAACACCATCAAGGAGCTGGTACGTGACGACCCCAGCGTCTCGGTCGGCGGCACCGGCCAGCGCGCCGGCATCAGCGGCTATAACATCCGCGGTATCGACGGCGACCGGGTACTGACCCAGATCGACGGTGTCGAAGTACCGGCCAGCTTCTTCAACGGCCCCTACGCCAATACCCATCGCAACTATGTGGATCCGGAAATCGTCAAGCGCGTGGAAATCCTCCACGGCCCGGCTTCGGCGCTGTATGGCAGCAGCGCCATCGGTGGCGCGGTCAGCTACTTCACTCTCGACCCGGACGACATCATCAAGCCCGGCCAGGACGTCGGCGCACGCCTGAAGACCGGCTACAGCTCGGCCGACGATAGCTGGCTGACCTCCGCCACCGTGGCCGGCCGCCATGGCGACTTCGACGCCCTGCTGCACCTCTCCCAGCGCAACGGCCACGAGACCGAATCCTACGGCAGCACCGGCGGTACCGGGCTGACGCGTACCGAGGCCAACCCCGAGGACGTACGCACCACCAACATCCTGGCCAAGCTCGGCTGGAACTACAATGACAGCGACCGCCTGCAACTGACCTACGAGAAATACAAGGACGACCGCGATACCAACCAGTTGAGCGCGGTGGGCGGACCGTTCAATGCCGGTAGTGGCTTCGGCTACTACCATTCGCGCCAAGGCAACGACACCATCACCCGCGAGCGCTTCGGCCTGGAGCACAGTCTGGCCCTGGACAGCCTGCTGGCCGACAACCTGAAGTGGAGCCTGAACTACCAGATCGCCAAGACCGACCAGAGCACCGTGGAGAACTACGTTCCCACCAACTTCGTCACCGGTGCGGTGACTCGCGACGTGATGCGCTACCGGGACACCTACTACAAGGATCGCCAGTGGGTGCTCGACGCGCAGCTGGACAAGGCCTTCGCCATCGGCGACACCGACCATCTGCTGACCTACGGCGCCAACCTCAAGCACCAGAAGGTCACCGGGCTGCGCACCGGCTACGGTATCTGCCTGGCCGCGCAGACCAGCGGCACCATCAACTGCAGCGCCGTCGGCGCGGTGAGTACCGCCAGCGCCGACACTCCGACCCCGCAGAGCGACTTCCCCGCCCCGACCATCGACACCTACGGCCTGTTCGTCCAGGACGAGATCCGCTGGAACCAGTGGACCTTCCTGCCCGGCCTGCGCTACGACTACACCCGTCTGGAGCCGAAACTGACCGACGAGTTTCTCGCCACCATCACCGCCAGCAACGTCACCGAGTACAGCGACGAAACCAAGACCTGGCACCGCGTGTCGCCCAAGCTCGGCGTCACCTATGCCTTCGACGACCACTACACCTGGTTCGGCCAATACGCCGAAGGCTTCCGTACGCCGACCGCCAAGGCGCTGTACGGCCGTTTCGAGAACCTGGCCGGCGGCTATACCGTGGAACCCAACTCGGATCTCGACCCGGAGAAAAGCCGCGGCGTGGAAACCGGCCTGCGCGGCAACTTCGAGGGCGGTAGCTTCGATGTGGCGCTGTTCTACAACCGTTACCGCGACTTCATCGACGAAAACGCCATCACCGCCAACAGCAACGCCCTGGCCTTCCAGAGCCAGAACATCAGCCATGCCAGCATCCGCGGCGTGGAACTCAAGGGCCGCCTGAACCTGGACAGCTTCGGCGCCCTGCCGGGCCTCTACACCCAAGGCTCGATCGCCTATGCCCGCGGCCGCAACGACGATACCGGCGAGCCGCTGAACAGCGTCAACCCACTGACCGGCGTGTTCGGCCTGGGCTACGATCAGGAGCGCTACGGTGCCCTGCTGAACTGGACCCTGGTCAAGCGCAAGAGCCGCATCGACGACAGCGCCTTCAATGCACCGGACGGCACCAGCGGCCAGTTCCGCACACCGGGCTTCGGCATTCTCGACCTGAGCGGCTACTACAAGCTGACCGACGACCTCACCGTCAACGCCGGCCTGTACAACCTGACCGACAAGCAATACTGGCTGTGGGACGACGTGCGCGGCTATGACGGTGTAGGCGAAGCAGGGGTGACCAGCCCGGCCAACCTCGACCGTCTGACCCAGCCGGGGCGCAACTTCTCGGTCAATCTGGTGTGGGACATCTGACCCTCCAGCAAACACAGGGTGGCGCGCACGTCTGCCATGAGCGCCGTGCCCCATCCACCACACGTCGTAACCATGGCGGATGAAAGAGCGTCAACCGCATCGCTCGATGCCGGTTTCCGCGCTCTTTTCAGCACGGTTCCGTAGTGACCATCGAAGGCAGTGGTCACTGTCAGAACTGCAGCTCGAAGCCGCCCATGACGGTGCGGCCCGGGCCATAGGATTTGGTGAAGATGTCGGAGTAACCGCTGACGTAGCTGCGGTCGCGAATGTTCTCTACCGTGGCACGCAACAACAGGTTGCGGCTGACCCGGTAGCTGGCGAACAGATCCCAGGTGGTGTAGCTGGGCCACAGGTCGTAGTCCCAGTCCTCAGGGCCGCCGGCAGCGCTGTAGTTGAGGCGGGCGCCGAGCTCCAGGCTTTCGTTGAACCATCGGGTACCGACTACCCAGCTGCCGCGATCCATCGGCAGGTTGCGCGCACTGTTCATGCCGAACACATCGCCAGCGCAGGATTCCTGGGCATCCAGGTAGGCCTCGTAGGAGGCATAACCAGCTGCGATGGCGTCGTTATGGAAGTCCGAATAGCTGCCGTCTTCGCGGGGCATGTCTTCGCGAATGTTATCGCTGCCCAGGGGGTAGATTCTCTGGCAGATGTCGTTATCACCACCGATCACATGGGTGTAGTTGATACCCGTGTACCAGCGCCGTGCGTCGTAATCGAGTTCGAACTCGATACCACGAAAGTTCATCGGCACCTGATTATTGACGAACATGGTGTTGCCGAGGCCGCCGGTTCGGCCGGGCAGAGTGTTGACGATAGAGGTGATCAGGTAATTGTCGACCCGTGTGTCGTAGTAGGCGACCTTGGCCTGGAAACGATCGTCGGGGCGGATCAGCCCGACATGGTCGACATTGAAGCCCAGCTCCCAGCTGCGTGAGGTCTCAGGGTCGGCATAGGGGTTGGGATACATCCGCGCGAAGGGATCGCCGGGGTGCGAGCCCTGCATCAGCGACTCGGTAAGGGCCGGTGGGCGCCAGGACTTGCCCCAGGATGCAAACACTTCCAGCCAATCAGTCGGACGATACGCCGCCGAGAGCGTGGGCAGAAGCTTGTCTTGATGCTCATCTACCTGATATTCCCGCATTCCCGGATTGGAAGACCATCGGCCGGCATAGAAATCGGTGGAGTACCTGGAATCCGTAGTCGGATCGGCTAAGTATCCTTCGAACCGGGATATGTTGTTACAGGCATTGATCCGCTGGCTTTCCCGGAGGCTGAAGTCGGTGCAGTTTCTCCGACTGGTCTCAAGAGATTGCGTAATTTGCCTGTTGTAATACTGGGAGCGGCTTTCATAGGCCCAGTCAGTAACTGGAAGCTGGGTCTTACCCTTCAGCCAGTAACTGTCGTAACGCAGACCGGCAGAGAGGGTCACCTGCTCGGTCTCGAAGGTCAGGCTACCGAAGGCGCTGGCGATGCTGCGCTTGCCATTGGGATTGAGGGTGTTCTGCGCCGAGGCGATGGTTTCGCCCTGGTAATCGCTGCTGGTCTTGGAGGTGCCCTTGTCCTGGTAGTACTCCAGGCCGTGGTTGAAGCTGAAGCCCTCGGCACCGCCGAGGGTGAAGCGCGCGGTGTTGTCCAGGGTGAAGCCATAGGTATCGATACGCGTCTCGGTCTCATTGCCCAGGCCAGCTTCGCAGGCGGGTTCCCAAGACGCCGGGATCGGGTTCTGTCGGCAGAATCCCAGACGCCAGGCTGTCTCGGTCATATCCACGCCGTCGGTCACAATTGGCCGGCCAGCGTCGTTATCGCGTTGATTCTTGGTAGTGACGTAGTAGAGCTTGGCCTTGAAGTCGATCAGCGGCGAGTCCGGGTTGAAGGAGTAATCAAGGCCGAACGATTGCGAACGTGCGCTGGCATCGCCGTATTTGATCCAGGCCTCCTCACCGTCGCGAGCGGAACCGTCCACCGGGTTGGTTACCCGACGATCAGAGACATTGTTGTAGCCGAGGTCGGTTCCCACGTAGGTGAACTGCAGGGATTGCTCAGGGGTGAGGGTGAGACGGCCCTTGAACAGCTCGGAGTCCTGCTCCTGATTGGAGAACTTGATGCGGTCGACCACTTGGGTGACTCCTTCCCTACCATCCTGAACGCCGGAGGTGAGAAAGTCGAAATTCTCCCGCCGCGAGCCGGGGGAGTAGTCGCCGAAACTGCGGCGGCTGCGGGCGCCGAGCAGTTCCAGATTGTCACCGAAGCGCCCGGCCACCGCAGCACTGCCGATGAAGTTGACGCCATTGCCGTGGCCGCCCAGGCCAGTCATGCCCCGCAGGCGCACGCCCTGATCCTGACCCGGCAGGATGATGTCGTCATAGGCCAGGGTGCCGAAGTTGGCACTGCCGGCGATGGAGGTGGCACCGGTGACGTCCGAGCGTGGCCCCTTCTCGATCACCACACTGCTGATCAGCTCGGAATCCACATAGAGCTGACCATTGCGCTGCTGGTGGCCGTTCTCGTTGAAGTTCTGGCGCATGCCATCGATCATGGTGTTGACCCGACCGAAGTCCTGCATGCCGCGGATGTTCACCGACAGGCCGGGATCCTGGGCACTCACCGCGCTGTACACGCCCGGGGTCTCGACCAGCATGTCGGCAGCGTGCCGCGGCGGGTTGCGGTCGAGTTGCTCGCGGGTGATCACGCTGACCGATCTTGGCGTCTGGTAGATCCATTCATCAACGCGATCCGCCTGCACCTGAGTGGCACCCAACTCCAGCGCCGAGCCGGTCTGTTCGGGCAGCAGCTCCAGCAGTGCGCTGTCGGCGGCGACCAGGCGAAAACCCAGGCCGGTTCCCGAGAGCAGCCGCTGCAAGGCCTGCTCCGGGCTCAGCTCGCCTGCCAGCGCGGCGGACTGCCTGCCCCGGGCGATGACGGCCGGCACACCGACCTCCCAACCGGTGATATCGCTGAATCGGTTCAGGGCAGAGGTCAGCGGTTGCGCCGGAATGCCGAAGCGGTAGCGTTGTTGCTCGCTGACGATCTCGTCTGTTTCCGCCGCCTGGAGCACGCCACCGGCCATCGCCTGGGTCAGTCCGAGAACGATCGCCAATGCCAGTGGGTGGCGTTTATACATACCCTGTTTTCTCGGGTATTTGCCGATTGCCTGATCCATTGCCTCTCCCGTCACGAGTCATGTTAATGCGTATTAATCGCAAAGCCATGACATGACGACCCGGCCTATCGAATCGCGTAAAAATTTCTGCCAGGTTCGGACAAGGCCAGTGAACCGACACGGCCGAACGGTACCCAGCCATCCACCCGAACTGGCGGTTTCGCATCTGCAGGAGCCGGCCTACTCACTACATCTCGAACGTAGGATGGGCGACAGCCCATCACCCATGGATACCTGACGGATCACGGCAATTCGCTTCTCGCACAAGGCTCGGCAAAAGAGTTCGCCTCTACACCCTATGAATTACAAAAGCCTCAACGCCGCAGAATCAACACCCCCGGCCATTCGCTGAGTTCGGCACCGGCCAGGGCGGCGAGCGCGCGAAGCGTCACCTGGGGATTGTCCAGGCGATAGTTGCCGGTTACCGCCAGGGACTCCAGTTCAGCATCGGCCACCAGGATCAAGCCCGGATAATGACGGCGCAGCTCGTCGACGATCTCGCCCAGGGGCGCATCCTCGAACGCCAGGCGTCCCTTGATCCAAGCCAGGGACTGGCCAGTCGAGCGCTGCACACTCATCCGGCCATCGCTCAGACTGGCCTCCTGGCCGGCGCTGAGGCGTATGCTTTCGCTACCGGCGCTGACCTCGACGATGCCGCGTTCGACGCTGACCCGCACCTGCTCGTCCAGGTAGCGCACCGCGAATGCGGTACCGACCACGCGTACCTGTGCACTGCCAGCCTCGACCAGAAAAGGACGGGAAGGATCACTGGCCACATCAAAATAGGCAGCGCCACGCAGCAGCCGCGCACGCCGCGTTCGAGCATCGAAATCCAGCGCCAGGGCCGAGGCGCTGTCGAGCATGACCTGCGAACCATCCTCCAGGGGCAGGCGCTGCTGTTCGCCACGAGCGGTGATGATGTCGGCCTGCAAGCGTGTCGGTAGATCCGCCTGGGTGCCCAGCAGCAACGCCAGTACCAGGCTCGCTGCCGTCGCCCAACGCGACCAACGGCGACGGCGCCGTGTCCCCGCAGGCGTATGCGGTGCTGGCAGGGCGACCGCGGGGGCAGGCGCAAGGCGTGCGGCGGTGCGCACCGCCACGGCGCCGGCAAGCGATGAGTTCCAGGCACGCTCTGCCTGGTCGAAGGCCGCGGCATGGGCCGGGTCGGCATCCAGCCAGAGGATGAAGGCCTCGCGCTCGGCGGGATCGGCTTCCTCCAGGCGGATCAGCCAATCCAGCGCCGTATCCATCACCGTGGGCGGTGCCTGGTCAGGGATCTGCGATGACAGCACGGTATCGTTCTCGTTGGGCATTTTCACGGTCTTATCTTGTAGACGTCTGGGCGAGTGAAACGCGTAATCATGGCGCCTCCAGCCGGCTGTGAACGGCGACGCAGAGGGCCATGGCCAGCTTCAGATCCTTCTGCACGGTGCTCAGGGACACATCGAAATGCGCGGCGATCTCGGCATAACTCCAGCCCTGCAGGCGATTGAGTACGAAGGTTTCCTGCTGGCGCAGGGTCAGGCCGGCGATGGCGGCATCCAGCGCCTCCAGCAACTGCTGGTTTTCCAGGGTGCTTTCGGGCGTGGCGGCACGGGCGGGAACCTGCTCGATGACCGCGCTGGGCACGTCCGTCTGCACGATGAGGTTCTGCCGACGCAATCCGCGCAGGTGGTCAAGGGCCAGATTGCGGGCAGTCTGGAACATGAAGGGTGCCAGGTGCTCGACCGGATGCTCGGCCAGGGCAGCGGATACCCGCAAGTAGGTTTCCTGCAGCAGATCCTCGGCGGTGCTGCGGTTGCCGACCATGCGTTGCAAGGTACGCAGCAGGGTGCCGCGCTGTGCCAGGAACAACTCGTCGAACATCGCTCAAACCATCACGCTATACGAATCGCAAGGATGGTAATGCTTCTCATCTGCTGTGGGTAAAATAACTGTCGAGCGCCTGCAGATCAGCCAGGCAACCAGCCATTAGGCGATTGATGGGTTGGCACCTGCGCGACCCGACCCATCCTACTGGCTGCTGGCTTCCAAGTAGACCTCGCGTAACGCTTGTTTCGGCCAGCACCGCTCACGCGGTGGATGATGTTTTAGCACCATCCCTTTCAAGCTGTTCGGTACAGATGGCTACAACCAGGCGATAACTGCCATCAGAGTAGGATGGGTGAAACCCATCGGCGATTGATGGGTTTCACCTGCGCGCCCGCCCCTCCTACGGGGCATCTGCCGGGGCTGGAGATGACGCTCTTTCTGGACTGGGGAAGTAACCGCTCAATTGCTGTAAATCCGCTTCTCCCAATACCCCGGCCAGGTAGCGCAGTTGCAGCCAGGCACGCAGGTAACCGTAACGGGCCTCGGCCAGGTTGCTCTTCGCCTCGAACTGCTGCTGCTCGGCATCGAGCACGTCGAGGTTGACCCGCTCGCCGCCGATGACGCTTTTCTGCGTGGCTTCGACCAGGGTACTGGCGGAGGCCACCGCCAATTCGTAGGCGCGCACCTTGGCCACGCTGCTGACGCACTGGTTGTACTGGCGTCGCAACTCGACCAGGGTCGCGGCGGTCTGTGCATCCAGCTCGTAACTGGCTTGCTCCAGTTGCCGCGAGGCCTGCCGGCTGGAGGCCGTTACCCGGCCGCCGGCGAACAGCGGCATGCTGAACTGGATGCCGATGCTGTCGGTGTCGTACTTCTGGTTGTAGCTGCTCTCGGAATCCGAGCTGGTCAGACGTGAGCTGGCGTAGGCACTGAGGGTCGGCAGATGGCCGGCACGCAGACGCTTGACGTTCTGCTCGGCGACCTCCAGGCCATGGCGCTGGCTGGCCAGATCGGCGTTACTGGCCAGGGCCATATCGCGCCAGGCATCGAAACGCTGCGGCTGCAGTGGCTGCACCTCGAAGGTCTCGGTCATGGGCGTCAGATCCTGCATGACCAGAGGCTCGCCGACGATGGATTGCAATTCGTTCAGCGCTGCGTCCAGAGCGTCTTGCGCCTCGATTTCCTGAGCCAGGGCCAGTTCATGGCGAGCCTGGGTTTCCAGCATGTCGGTGCGGGTACCCTCTCCGCCCTCGAACAGCCGCTTGTTCAGCGTCAGTCGCCCGCCATAGGCACGGCGCTGGGCCTGGGCCAGGGAACTGCGTTCGGCAGCCAGCAGCGCGCTGCTGTAGGCCTCGAACAGGCGCACCAGCAACTCCTGGCTGCGGGCGCGAAAACGCTCGTCGGCCAGCAGCGCCCTGGCCACGCCCTGGCGGTATCCGGCCCAGGCGGCATAGTCGAACAGCGGTTGCTGCAGGGTCAGGTTGGAGGAGTAGCTGCGGTAATCGCGTTCGATACGGGTATCCGACTGGGTGACCTCCGATTCGTTGCGGGCATTGCTATAGGTGTAGCTGAGCCTGGGCAGCAGCGCCGCACGGCCAATGGCGATTTCCTCCTGTCCCGCCTCGTGCTCTTTGAGCGCGGCATGGAAGGTCGGATCGTTACGCAGTGCCAGGGCATAGGCATCCTGCAGGTCGAGTGCGTGGACGGATGGAACGAACAAGGCGACGAGCAACCACGACAGGCGATGCATCATCATTCTTCCACCAGAGCCATATGAGTGCGGTCGGCCAGCGGTTTGAACAGGTAGTTGAGCAATGAACGTTCGCCGGTACGCACGAAGGCTTCGACCGGCATGCCGGGGCGAATCTCCAGCCCTGCCAGTTGACGCATGCCCTCTTCGCTCACCTTGGTGCGTACCTTGTAATAGGGCATGCCGGTCTGCTCATCCACCAGGCGGTCAGCCGATACCAGAGTGACTTCGCCACTGACGCGAGGGGTCTTGCTCTGGTTGAAGGCGACGAACATCAGTTCCACCTGCAGGCCGGGATGCAGCTTGTCCACCAGCTCTACCGGGGCCTGGGCATCGACCAGCAGCGGTGCATCCCTGGGCACGATTTCCATTAGCGGCTGGCCCGGGCTGACCACACCGCCCTCGGTGAAAACGTTCAAGCCGACCACCGTACCGCTGGCCGGCGCCCGCACCTGGGTATTGGCCAGGTCGAACTCGGCGCCGTGCAGCCGGCTGGCCAGTTCCTCGGCGCTCAGGCGGCTGTCCGCCAACTGCTGCTGCACTTCCTTGCGGTACTCCTCCCGGCGCTGCTCGCTACGCAAACGCAGCTCCTGCACCTGGCGCTGGGTTCTACCGAGCTCGCCCAGGTCGCGGGAAATCTCGCCATTGATCTGGGCGTACAGGCGTTCGGTCTCCAGCAAACGATTGCGCGGGATATAGCCCTCACGCGCCAGCTCGCGCAGCCCGTTCAACTGTTCCTGCATGGAACTGCGCTGCGCTTCCTTGTAGGCTTTCGAATCGCGCAGCCCCTGCAACGTCGCCTCGGTGCCGGCGATGGTTTCACGTAACCCGGCCAGCTCCGAATCCAGAGCCTGGCGGCGACTGATCAGCAGTTGCTGCTGCAGGCTCAACGCGGTAGCGACCCAGGGATCGTTGCGATCCTGCTGCAGATCCGCGGCGAAATCGATTTCGCTCAACCCATCGCGCTCGGCCAGCCAGCGTGCCTCGCCGGCCCGGGCGTTGATGTATTGCACACGCAGGGAATCGCGCAACGCGCGCGCCTGGGTTTCATCCAGTTGCAGCAATACCTGGCCGGCCTGCACCTGATCGCCATCGCGCACCAGGATGCGCTCCACCAGGCCACCGGCCACATGCTGCACCGCCTGGCGGTTACCGGCGACTACCACGTTGCCGGAAACGGCCACACCCTTGTCCAGCGGTGCCAGCGCGGCCCACAGCAGGAACCCGCCAAAACCGAGCATGACCAGCCAGCGGCCGAAACGGGCATAGCCGCGCTCATCGAGTTGCAACACATCCGCGCTGATGGCGGCATCCTGTTTGAGGCTGGTTTGCATGGGTATTCCCGATCCTTGATACGTAGGAGCTGTTGCACAGCAACAGGCCGTAGGATGGGTCGGGCCGCGCAGGTGCCAACCCATCAGTTGCCGATGGGTTTCACCCATCCTACAAAATCAATAAAAATCAATTGGTTAGTATATTTTTACGAGAGCCGCCGCCAGCGTGTCGGTAGTAACAACGGGGCACCTCACCTTGCCGGCTCCTACGGTTTTCAATTTAATTTTCGATGCTCAGACGGATGTGCTCGGCTGGCTGCCATAGCTCATGCTGATGGAAGGCGCGACCTTCAGCGCCGGGGCGACCTGCGGCCGGGCGGCGGCCTGCAGTTCCTGCATCACCTTGGCCGCCGGGCCGAAGGCCTGCATCTGCCCGCCACGCAGGATCAGCAGCTTGTCCGCCCCCGCCAGCAGAGCCGGCTTGTGAGTGATCAGCACCAGCGTGCGCTTGTGTTGCTTGAGCTGTTCGATGGCCGACAGCAACGCCTTCTCGCCGGGGTCATCCAGGTTGGCGTTCGGCTCGTCGAGTACGATCAGTGCCGGCAGGCCATACATCGCCCGGGCCAGACCGATACGCTGGCGCTGCCCACCGGACAGGCCCGCACCGGATTCGCCAAGCACCGTGTCATAGCCCTGAGGCAGTTGCAGCACCAGTTCATGCACACCCGCCATACGTGCGGCGGCGACCACCTGGTCGGCATCCACCACACCAAAACGGGCGATGTTCTCGGCGATGGTTCCGGCGAACAACTGCACGTCCTGTGGCAGGTAACCCAGGTGCGGGCCCAGGTCGGCCTTGTCCCACTGATGCAGGTCGGCGCCATCCAGCCGTACCTTGCCGGCAAGCACCGGTTGCGCAGCCACCAGCAGACGCGCCAGGCTGGACTTGCCCGAGCCGGATGGGCCGAGCACACCCAGCATATCGCCGGCTTCCAGAGCGAAGCCGACATTGCTCAACACCGGATTGCGCGTGCCTGGCGCACAGGCGGTGATCCGCTCGACCTGCAAGGCGCCCAAGGGTATTGGCAAGGCCATCGCTTCGGCACGAGCCGGATTGCTCTGCAGCAACTGGCTGAGGCGCTGGTAGGCCAGGCGCGCCGACGTCCACTGACGCCAGACGCCAATCAGTTGATCCAGCGGGCTGAGCACCCTGCCGACCAGAATCGAGCCGGCGATCATCATGCCCGGAGTGATTTCGCCGGCCACGGCCAGCAAGGCGCCGAGGCCGAGCATCAACGACTGCAGCGCCAGGCGGACACTTTTCGACCAGGCACTGATCACTGCACTCTTCTCGCTGGCCAGGTTCTGCTGATAGAGAAACGCCTTGTGCTCACCGAGCCAGCGCTGGCGCAGATTGGCCAGCATGCCCATGGCTTCGATGGCTTCGGCGTTACGCAGGTTGGCCGTGGCCTGCTGATTGGCACGAATGGAGATGCGCCCGGCCTCGGCGAGCGGCGCGCTGGACATGCGCTGATTGAGCCAGGCCAGCAGCGTCAAGACTACCGCGCCAGCCAGCGCCAAAGCGCCCAGCCAGGGGTGGAACAGAAAGATCACCAGCAGATACACCGGGAACCAGGGCGCATCGAAGAAGGCGAACAGCGCGTTGCCGGTGGCGAACTGGCGCAGGCTGGTGAGGTCGCTCAGCGCCTGCCCGGCGGCCAGGTTGCCGCTTTTCAGGTTGGTTTCGAAGGCCGCGTTATAGACGCGCTGATTCAGGCGCATGTCCATCTGCGTACCCAGGCGAATCACCACATGGCTGCGCACCCACTCCAGCACGCCCATAAAGGCATACAGACCGACCATGATCAGGGTCAGCATCGCCAGGGTCATCTGGTTGCTGGAGGCCAGCACGCGGTCGTAGACCTGCAGCATGTACAGCGCCGGCGCGAGCATCAGCAGGTTGATGACGGCAGAGAATATGCCGACGCTCCAGAAGGCGCTCTTGTAGGCGGAAAGGGCCTCGATGATCTCGTTGCCCTTGTTGGTATTCGCAGGCTTCATGGGCGCCGCTCCAGACAACACAGCAATCGGGCAGCACACACAGCCCGGCTTATATCCGGCACGCACGCGTTGGTCGGAGACAGTCCGCTCATGATTGACTCGATAACGAAGGGGGCGGGAGAATCCCGCAGTCCACGCAACCAGTCTCGGCAAAAAGCTTGGTTGCGTGGGTTTTCCGGGCGGGTAAAAGAGCGATCTTTTATCCGCTTTTTACTGCATGGCGATCAGGCTGCCAGCAGGTAGTCTTCGGCTTCGGCGACACCGACCAGGGAGGCAAACGGCGTGCCGAGATCCTCGATGGTATCGACGTCAACATCCACACCGTAGCCGCTCTCCAGCACGGCGAGCAGGGCGCTGACATTGGCATTCATCAGGCCGTAGACCACCTCATGCACGTCGCCGCTGAAACCTTCAGAAAGCTCGCTGGTAAGCGGAGTATCAAAGGTAATGGTCAGGAACGGATTATTGACGGTACCGTTACCCGTCAGGCCACCCCCAAAGGAGATGGAATTGACAGTGCCGTAGACAGTATGGGTGCCTTGGTAGGTCTGCAAATCGAAGTCATACGTCAGATTGCCTTGAACCGAGAAGGCGTAACCATTTCCAGTGGTGAAGGCGTAAGTGTCGCCGTAGAGGTTGCCGTAATCCACTCCGCCGGTGAAGAATCCGCCGGTGTTGGTCGGGTGAGTGCCGGGAATGCCACTGCTAGCCCATGCCTCAAGTACGTCCTTGAAAGTGTCATCCGCATAGTAGTCGTACGGAAAGTAGCTCTCGTTGTAACCAACAGTTACTGTGCTCATTTCTGAACTCCACGATTAAGTTAATGTTCACACTGTTCATACAGTAAAACTGTATGTCCAACCAAGCAACGGCCTTGCCGCTACCATTCCATCGAGCGAAATCACTTCACTCAATTAGAATCTCAACTCGGAGCCCACTAGGAACGTACGCCCCGGGGCATATGTTTTCGAATAGTTGTCTGAATACCCACTTTGGTAACTCTCATCCCGTACGTTCTCCACAGTAAAGCTCAACAACAGGTTCTGCGTTGGCTGATACCGGGCATAGAGATCCCAAGTGGTATATGAATCCCATGGCGGCTCATTACCATAATCCGTACTGGCTTCGCCACGATGATAACGCACCCCAAGATCCAACGTCCGAGAAAACGCTCTCATCCCAAGATGGATACCATGCTGATCCATCGGCATGATTCGCGCCGAGTTCATGACTGATGAAGTAGGACATACAACCCTTGCGTCCAATAGTTCCCGGTACGAACCATATCCCGCTGCGATTGCCTGTAGATGCTCCGAAGTCATCGATCCATCCTCATTAGGCTGATCAAGACGATCAGACTGGACGCCTAATGGATAGAGTTTCTTGCAGAAATCATTTGGCCCGCCCAAATACTTCGTATATTGCCCACCGACATACCAACCGCCAGCGTCATAGTCTGTCTCCAGCTCAACCCCTCGAAACTTCATTTCCGCGAGGTTATTCACAAACATTGCATTGCCCAGCCCAAGAGCCGGAATCTGGCCAGGCATGCCATTAACCGACGAGGTATAAATAAAATTATCTACTCTCGTGTCAAAATAAGCCATCTTCATGCTTACTTTATCACTGGGCTTAAATAGATCACGATGTAAGATATTAAACCCCAGCTCCCAACTGGTAGAGCGCTCGGGCTCCAGAAGCGGATTGGGATACATATAAGCGGAAGTATCTCCGCTATGACCGCCCTCCCATAGGGTTTCAGTCATGGCAGACGGGCGGAAGCCCTTGCCCCAGTTACTGAATAGTTCGAACCAGTCCGTAAGCTGCCAAGAGGCCGAAATAAAAGGAGAGAATCTGCCCATGCTGCGGTCGACATCATATTCATAAGAACCCCGTTCTTCAATCCAATGGGGTTCGAAACGTACATCTGTCCATAGATCGACCGGACGCCTGCCGTCCAACAAGAAAGCTACCGCACCATCAATGCCCCCTGCATATCCCGCGGCGCAAGCGGCCGGGTTGTTTTCATTGACCTGCCCACAATGAAAATAATCCATGAACGAATCAAATCTATCCAGATAACTACTTTGTGTACCTGGCACATCTGTTTTTCCACGCAGGTGATACCAGTCATAGCGCAAGCCTGCTTTTAGCGTGAACGGCTCATGCTTTACTGTCAATGAAGCAAAGGCGCTAGCAACATCACGACGCCCATTGGGGTTCAAATTATTCCCAGCGTACTCATTGAGATACGCAGTAGAAACTCCATTACGATCAATGGAGTTTTTAGATTTACCCTCATCTTGAAACCACTCAAAACCATAATTCGCAGAAACATCCAAGTCACGCATGCCAACATCGAAATATGAGGTATTCTCCAGCGTCACCCCCCATGTATCGGTGCGAGTATTGACTTTATTCCTCATTCCATCCATGCAGTACTGAATCCAATCAGACGACACGGGGTTTTGTAGACAAAAATTTGCACTAGCGTTCCATACATTATCCGCCTCCGAATTTGGAGTAGGCATTGTTACACGCTGGTTATCGGTTGTAACAAAATACAGCTTCGCCTTTAAATCAATAAGCGGGTTATCTGGCGAGAAATTCCAATCTAAAGAATAAGAGTCTGATGACGCCTTCGCATCACCATAGGCGCTCCATCCATTAATATTTCGTTGCGACCAAGCTGAAACATTAGCGTAGGAATTTTCTGTATTTATATAAGAAAATTGAAGACTATGATCCTCATTTATTTTTAAACGGGCCTTGGCTAGCAAAGAATCCTGTTCCTGGTCGGAAAAACGAACTTCTCTAATTTCCTCTTGGCCTGTAGGAGTGATTCCTGAAGGGGGCAGCCCTGATGTGAACCATGTGCGACCGCGATCTCCGACCCTATACTCTCCTTGGTTCTTATTACTGCGCGCGAACAATAGCTCTAACCGGTCATCGAAGCGTCCCGCAACTGCCGCACTGCCTTGGAAATGCATGCCATTTGCATAACCGCCAACGCCGGTAGTGCCGCGCAGACGTACACCTTGATCCTGCCCCGGCAAAATGATGTCGTCGTAATCCAGCGTGCGGAAATTGGCGCTACCGGCAATCGCATTGGCGCCATACACTCCGGCGTTAGGGCCCTTCTCGATGACTACGCTACTCAGGAGCTCCGAATCGACGTACATCTCACCGTTGCGCCGCTGGTGACCACTCTCCACATGGTTCTGGCGCATGCCATCGATCATCATGTTGACCCGACCAAAGTCCTGCATGCCTCGGATATTTACCGATAGAGCAGGATTGTGGCGATCTACCGCACTGGTCACACCGGGCGTATCCACCAGCATGTCGGCGGCATGCCGTGGCGGGCGTTTATCAATTTGCTCCCGCGTGATCACACTTACGGAACGTGGCGTTTCGTGCACCCAATCCCTCTCACGCTCCGCCTGCACCTGGGTGGCAGCTATCTCGACCGTCCCGCCAACCTGTGCCACCCGCTCCACATTCACCCGCCGCTCGCCGGTAAAGCTGTAGCTCACCGGCAACCCGCTGAGCAGCAGGCCCAACCCCTGCTGCGGCGAATGCAGGCCTTTCAGTTCACGGCTTTGCAGGCCGGCCAGTTTGCCGCTGTCGAAGAACACCTGAATCCCGGCCTGCTCGGCGAAGGTGACCACAGCGCTCCCCAGCGGCTGTGCGGGAATATCGAAGGTGATCTGTTCGGCGTTGGTACTGGCTGGCGCCATGTCGCCGGCGGCCTGCTGCGCCCAGGCGGCGCCGCTGAAAGCGAGTGTCGCGCCTACCACCAGACTGCCGGCCAGGCGAACGGAGCGTTGCGCTCGTGATGCCCTGGCTACTTGATGACTCATTCCCCTAGCTCCCCATTTACCCTGCTTGTCGTGTGCCTTTCTAGTAATGAAAATCACTATCAATAGGCAAGACGCTCCAGCCCGGAAAACTCAGTAAGGAATTTTCGAGTTTTTTTCACAGGCGTTTGCAAACGGTGGAGAGCCGGGAGACGGCCCTACGGGTGGCCCAGCAGATCGCGGGAAACACTTCAGCGGCGATTGGGCCGTGAGGGCGCAAAAGCATCGCCGGCAAGCCGGCTCTCATCAAAGCTCAGATAACCCATTGATTTATATGAGCCTGCAGGATGGGTCGGGCCGCGTAGGTGTTAACCCATCGAAAATTGATGGGTTGCCACCCATCCTACAGGCTGCGTCGGCAAGCCAGCGTTCGTGTAGGAGCACGCTTGCGGGCGATTCGATTGCGCCATTCGGCAAGATTCGCGGCATGTGCAGGTCGTAGGATGGGCCGGGCCGCGTAGGTGTTAACCCATCGGCAAATTGATGGGTTGCACCCATCCTACAGGCCGCGTCGGCAAGCCAGCGTTCGTGTAGGAGCACGCTTGCGGGCGATTCGATTGCGGCCATTCGGCAAGATTCGCGGCATGTGCAGGTCGTAGGATGGGCCGGGCCGCGTAGGTGTTAACCCATCGGCAAATTGATGGGTTTCACCCATCCTACATGTGCGGCAGGCACCGGTGCTCAGTAGATCAGAGTGACACCGAGCAGGTCGGTATGCCGGGCGTGCAGTTCGCCGGTCAGGGTGGCGACGGCGCCGTCCAGCGAGTCCAGGCGGAATACGCCGCTGACCTTGCGTTGCGCCAGTTGGCCGTCGGCGATCAGGATATGCCCGTCGCGGTAGCGGTTGAGCTGCTGCGCCACCTGCGCCAGCGGCACCTGGTCGAAGATCAGCAGCCCGCGCTGCCAGCTGCTGGCGCGCGCCAGGTCGAGGTCGAGGCGCTCGATATGGCCATCGGCGTCGTAACGGGCGCTCTGCCCTTCTTCGAGGATCAGGCTGTGACTGTTCTTGCTGACCGCGACGCGGTGCTGCATGACGCCGACCAGGGCCTGCTCGGCGTCATTGCGGCTGACCAGAAAGCGGGTACCCAAGGCCTGGGCCTTGCCGCCGGCGCTTTCGACGATAAAGGGCCGTGATTCATGCTTGCCCACGGGGGCGGTCTGGAAGATCGCCGAGCCGGCCAGCAGTTCCACACGGCGTGCCTGCTCGGTGTAATCGAGACGGATGGCGCTGCGCGCGTCGAGGATCGCCTGACTGCCGTCGGGCAGTTCGACCGTGCGCACTTCGCCGGTGGCGGTCAGATGGTCGGCGACCAGCGGCAGGTACAGGGCCGGGCCCTGCGTCCAGCCGATTGCTGCCAACAGCAACAGTAGCGAAGCGCTGCTCAGCCAGCGCAGAGCACGTCGCCGACGTGGGCGCGCAACGGCAACGGCGGCGGTTGGTACACGACGTGGCGCCTCCTGCGCGGCAACCGGCAGGGCCGCCAGATCGCCCCAGGTTCGGCGGGCGAGCTGCAGCGCCTCGGCATGCCGAGGGTCGAGGGCGAGCCAGGCCCGTAGCGCCTGCTGCTCGTCCTCGCTAAGCGGCGAGTCGCTCATGCGCACCGCCCATTCGGCAGCGGCCTGGCGAATCCCGCGATCCTGCAGGTCTGGGCTATTCACGTCGTGCTCTCGGTTTCTCTTATAGGGGTAATGACGCTTGGGCGGCCCTTTTACCGTAAAAGTGCCCGGTGATATCGGTAACTTTTACGGTCATGGACGTTCACCCAGTCGTTCCATGACATGCGCCAGCGCCTTGGACAGGTGTTTTTGCACCGAGCTGTCGCTGATTTCCAGGCGCCTGGCGACCTCGGCATGGGT
Source organism: Phytopseudomonas daroniae (assembly GCF_004327275.1). NCBI lineage: Bacteria > Pseudomonadati > Pseudomonadota > Gammaproteobacteria > Pseudomonadales > Pseudomonadaceae > Phytopseudomonas > Phytopseudomonas daroniae. The sequence goes on along the minus strand of NZ_QJUJ01000003.1, from coordinate 2,113 downwards.
CAGGCCTTCGATGCGGTTGAGGTGAAAGATTTCGCGGGTACGCGGCGGTAGTTCGGCCACTGCACGTTGCAACAGCTCCATACGTTGCTGCCTCTCGGTCGTGTCTTCCAGACTGTCGACCTCATCTTCGACAGCGTTGAGCACCTCGTCGCCCACCAGGTCGGTCTTGCGGCGTTCCTGCTGACGGCGATGGTCGATCAGCAGGTTGCGCGCGGTGCGGTAGAGATAGGCCGGTGAGTTGTCGATGTGCTCGTGCCGCGCCTGCTCGGTCAGACGCAGGAAACTCTCCTGTACCAGATCGGCAGCCAGGTGCGGGTCACGGCTCTTGCGCAGCAGGAAGCTTTGCAGCGCTCTGGCGTGCTGCTGGAAAAGGCCTTTGAGATCCAGATCCGACAATCGACATACCTGACCTGAGCGGGAAGGAGCAGCATCTTACCGGCCGATGAGAATAGTTTTCAATTATCATTTTTGCCAAGACACTGCAGTAACCAGTCCAGTGCCGGCTGGCGCTGTGCCCGGCGCAGAATCGCCACCAGCTCACGGTGAAAGGTGAGTTCGCCCAGCTCCAGCACGCGTAACGCCGAGGGTCGCTGGCACCAGAGCCCGGCACGGGGAATCAGGGAAACCCCCAGGCCGCACTCGACCATGCGCACGATGGCTTCCAGTTCATCCAGCTCCAGTGCTTCACGGGGCGTCAGGCGCTGCTCGCGCAGGAAGCGCTCGACCTGGCGGCCACCGAAGGAACGCCGGTCGTAACGTACGAAGGGCTGCTCGCGCAGCAGCTGCAGTGGATCGTCTCCCGGCAGATCGGGCGGGGCGATCAGCACGAAAGGCTCGCGTACCAGCTCGACCTGCAGCAGCTCCTTGGGCAGTTCGAACGGCGGGCGGATCAGCACGGCCAGATCCAGCTCGCCGGCATCCACCTGGCCGAGCAGATCGAGGGAAACGCCGGGCACCAGCTTCAGTTCCACCTGCGAAGCCTGGGTACGAAAACGCACCAGGGCCTCGGGCAACAGCCCGGTCTGTACGCTGGCGATGGCACCGATCTTCAGTTCGCCCTGCCATTCCGCCAGCGCCGTGGGCAGGGCCATCTGTGCGTAGAGGCCCAGGATCTGCTCGGCCAATGGCAGCGCGTGACGGCCACCAGCGCTCAGCACCGCGCTGCGCCCGCTGCGGTCGAACAGGCGCACGCCGAGGTTCTGTTCCAGCACGCGCATCTGCGCGCTCACCGCGGACTGGGTAAGGCCGACACGCAGCCCGGCCGCGGCGAAGGTGCCATAGCGGGCAACGGCGACGAAGGTCTTCAGTTCACGGAGCATTGATCGACTTCATTTGAGCTGGATGGCAAGAATATTCGCTTTTAATCAAAAATCTTGCACTTAAAATCGATGGGCACCGACCTAAGGAGCCTGATCATGGCATTGTCCCCGTTTCACCTGGCCATTCCGGTCTACGACCTGGCAGCCGCCAGACATTTCTATGGCGAAGTCTTCGGCTGTGCCGAAGGCCGCAGTAGCGACCACTGGGTGGATTTCGATTTCTTCGGCCACCAGTTGGTGATCCACGAAGCCCCGAAGATGGCACACCAGGAAGCCGCCCACAGCAACCCGGTGGACGGCCACGATGTGCCGGTACCGCACTTCGGCGTGATTCTCGAGTGGCCGGTCTGGGAAACCCTGGCGCAGCGCCTGCAGGAGCGCGAGACGGCGTTCGTGATCGAACCCTACGTGCGCTTCAAGGGCCAGGTGGGCGAACAGGCCACCATGTTCCTGCTCGACCCGTGCGGCAACGCCCTGGAGTTCAAGGCGTTCAAGGATATGAGCCAGCTGTTCGCCAAGTAACTCAGCCGCCCAATCCTGCTCGGCTGCCCATGCCGACCCTGCGGATGGTCAACTCGTACCACACGGGGAATGGCGGGGAATGCATGATGGGTTTCACCCATCCTACGGGCCGCGCATCCCAATCCTTGTAGGATGGGTGCAACCCATCGCCGCCCAAACCCGCTCGGCTGCCCACACCGACCCTGCGGATGGTCAACTCGTACCACACGGTGAATGGTGGGGAATGCATGATGGGTTTCACCCATCCTACGGGCCGCGCATCCCAATCCTTG